>JAVBVD010000038.1:0-94580 GCA_031554635.1 Bacteroides sp. | reverse complement strand
GACGGGATTTCGTCTCTGTCTTCATGGATTCGACCAGCTCGGGGAGTTTGACCACACTTAGCGTGTTGGTATTTCCGACGGATCGGTGTTTAGTTATTCTAATCATGTTATTTAGGGATTTGGGTTTGCAAATAATGTGTTTCTGGTAGGAAACAGCGTGCACCATACCGGGAAACAGGGTGCCCCACGTGGGGGAGCAGGGTGGCCCACGCCGTGGTACGGGGTGTTCCACGCCGGGGAACAGGTTGTTTCATACCGGGGCACAGCGTGTTTCATGCCGAGGCACAGAGTGTTTCATGCCGTGAAACAGGTTGTTTCACCTTGTGGCACAGTGTGTTTCATCTGATGAAACAGTCGTACCGGCTGCGCTGTAAATGGCCGCTATATGCCTTAGGCATTGTTCGGACCGGGAGCATTCACTCCGGAAGCAGTGGGCGAATCCGTTGGGGACTTCCCGATAATCAAGTGATGGGGTCATGTGTTAGTAGTCTTTATTTGGTTATTACGCGGCGAATCTAAAAAGTTTTTCTTAGAATTTTGTCACAATAAGTGCATTTCTGAAAAAGTTTTTAGTAAATCGTTGGTAATCAGTATGGGTGAAGAGTACTTGTTGAAAGTTGTGCTGGATCCGTGCTGGATAAAAAGGGTATTCGTCACGGGTTAAATAATTTGTAATCAGTTTGATATGTCTGGATTCGTGACGACGTGACGAATAAAATCAATTGTTTGTATATGTAGAGTGGTAAGAAGGAGTCTCAATGCCATTCTCCGCTTCCTGGTGCGGCCCTTGTTTATCGGCGATGGAACAGACCAAATTAATTAAAAGTGAGTTGAAAGACAAAGATGTCGTTTTTGTTTACCTGACGAATACATCATCCGTTAAACGGGAATGGGAGGAGAAAATCCAGAGCATAGACGGCGAACATTATTATCTGACTAAAGGGGAATGGGAACCCTTGATGGATCAATTTGATTTTACAGGAATTCTGTCTTGTGCAATCTGTGATGAACAAGGTCACTTGAAGCATAAATTCATCGCTTATCCGGGCGGAAAGAAAATGAAAGAACTTATTTTACATAAAGATAAAGTTCTAGCTAAAAAGCAGATTCAGCAGATTGCAGCGAATTAACTAACAGAGTGTTCGTTATGCTCTGTTTGTTCTGGTTATGGGCTAAAACCGCATATCAGGTCTGCCGTAAAACCGGAAGTTGGTAAAATAAAGGTTTTGAGAGATAATTTGGGCTGTCAGTTAAATATTTACTAAATTTGTCGACAATAAAAAAAACAATCACCCCATGAATGAGTTAGAATCACTAAAAGAAATTTTCAAGGACAGGATATTTAAAATACCAGATTATCAACGTGGCTATGCTTGGACAACAAGACAATTAATTGATTTTTGGGAAGACCTGATTAATTTGCCTTCCGATAGATTCCATTACACGGAACATCTTTCATTAAAAATATTCTATTATGGGAGATAGCCATTTTACGTCATTAAACCCTCAACATAAATTGTTTGAGGAATTTAAAGGAACTGCCCCTGCTTGGTGGCAATTTATAAAAGAGAATCTTAAGCCAGGTGGCTTTTATGTAGATATTCGCAAGGATAACTCCCTAAATGTCTATTATAATGGAGGCTCATTGCTTAAAATCACATTGTTACGAGGTAAGTTCAAGGGCAAAATACATGAGTCTTATTTGGGCAAAACAGGTTCAAAATACATTGATTATGAATTGGCTCACTTGCCAGCAGATGCTGATAGTATAAAGAAGAGAATAGCCTTGAGATATAACGACACATCGGAAAGTGGCATCAAAGCAAGACTTATATGTTCTTCTGGAGCAAATTATATAGATTCCGAATTTGCTTTTCCTGAAATAATCGGCAAAAGAATAAACAGTAAAGGGAAAGAAGTTCTCGATTATCAGACCACCCGTATCGACCTTACTAAAATCGAAAATGGAAAAATAATCTTTGTAGAGTTAAAACGAATTGAGGATAGCAGACTTCTGACTAATGAGTATGAGGATGGAAGCCCGGAGATACTCTCTCAAATGAAAGTATATAATCAATTCACTAAAAACCACAAACAAGAAATAATTGACTATTACAAAACTCTTTTTGTAATAAAACGTGATCTTGGGATATTGCCTCCAAGCATAGCAGATATAGATAACATAGATGATTATGAACTTTGTGAGGATGTGGAACTATACATAGAGCCTTATAATAAACAAAATCAGGCACGTATACGAAGAATTGAAGCTATCAAAACAATTCTCAATAAAAACAATATTGTTCATAACCTATGAAAATCATCGTTCATAGGGGTATAGACCAGATCGGAGGTTGTATAACGGAAATATCGACCGATAAAGCACGTGTGTTAATTGATTTGGGGCAGAACTTGCCGAATGGCGAGGGTGTTGTGAGTGATGATTTGTCGAGTTGTGAGGCAATAGAGAAAATAACACAAGGCGTTGATGCCATATTCTACACCCACTATCACGGCGACCATCTGGGATTATTCCATTATGTACCCGATGGTGTCCGGCAATACATTGGGAAGATTGCCAAGCGTGTCGCATTATGCAAACACAGGCAACTCTCATACATTAAAGGCCGTGAACAACAATCTGCAAAAGAAATTGCCAAACTTGAGGGAATGGGCGAATTATCTCCCGGACAAGTAATAACGGTGGGAGATATCAAGATAACTCCGTTTTTTGTAAGTCATTCGGCTTATGATGCTTATATGTTTCTAATCAAAGCGGAGGGTCGAAAGATACTACATACAGGCGATTTCAGGGGGCACGGGCATTTGAGTAAAGGTTTACTACCGACCATTGAGAAACTTATCTTATCACAGGGCAAAGTTGATTTCCTTATTACAGAGGGAACAATGCTTTCAAGGTTTGGTGAAAGAGTGATGAGTGAAAACGAGTTGCAAAGGAAGGCCAGGGAAATAATGACACGCTACAAAAATGTGTTTGTAATGTGTTCTTCTACGGATATGGAGCGGATAGCTACATTTTATGACGCGAATAAGCAAATGGAATACAGACCGTTGGTGTGCGATCACTACCAAAAGAATATTCTTGAGATATTTACAGAATCGGCAGGCGAGCATACTCCGCTATTCCGTTTTGATAAAGCCTATGATTTCAGCCCTACTAATGTTAAATTATTGGACTGGATGACAGATAAAGGCTTTTGTATGCTTGTTCGGGCAACCAACAAATTTAAGGATTACTATCAAACACTTGTATCCCGATTGGATCCGAATGAAACAGTTCTGATATATTCCATGTGGAAAGAGTATATAAATACCAATGGAAAACACGCTGTACAACGATATGTCGATTTCGTTTCCATATTCCCAAATATGGATAAGTTACATACAAGCGGGCATGCTTCCACAGAATGCCTTGCAGAAGTGTGTAATCTTGTAAATCCGACTCTTGGAATAATTCCTATTCATAGTGAAAATTCGGCAAACTATATGAATCTGCCAATTAAAGAGCATTTGCAGCAGATAATAATTACTTCGTCAAATACTATAGGGGATGTAGAGATTGTAATACAAAAAAAGAAGAAAGAGTCTAAATGAAAAGTAATTTGGAAACTAGAAGCTAAAAACGCTGAAATACGTACAAATACCTGCCTAGGTTACCCCGTAATTTTACCGGATTTTAAAAATGAATGACTATCTTCGCAATAGAAATTTATTCTGTATAGCATATGAATTACAACAACGATACCGTGCGTCGGCAAGCACGTCTGTTGCCGGAAGAAAAGGCTATCCGCCTGTTGAAAGAAGGAGAATACGGAGTGTTGTCACTCATTACTCCGGAAGGAGCATACGGCATCCCCATCAGTTACGTATGGGATGGCGCCGACTGCATTTATTGCCACTGTGCTCCCGAAGGACGGAAATTACGGGCCATCGCCCACTCGCCCAAAGTGTCATTCTGTGTTGTAGGCCGGACGAATGTTTTATCCGACAAATTCACTACCGAGTACGAAAGTATTGTGGTGACAGGAACCGCCCGTATCGGTCTGCCTGCCGATGAACGGATGAAAGCCCTGGAGCTGATTCTGGATAAATACTCTCCCAATGACAAGGAAGTAGGAATGAAGTATGCGGAGAAATCCTTTGGACGGACGGAAATCATCCGTCTGGATATAGACTCTGTATCGGGAAAAGCGAAAATTAACCCTTAAACACAATTTTAAACCGGCTTCCTTTTCCCAGTTCACTCTCTACGGATAGCGTACCATTGTGCGCTTCCACAAAATCGCGGGAGATGGACAACCCCAATCCGCTTCCCTGTACTTTCGTGCCTGGTACCCGGAAATACCGGTCGAATATACTCTCGTGATACCTCGGGTCGATCCCCTTGCCAAAATCCTGTACATACAACTCGATATACTCGTCCTCTTGACGGGCGCCGATGACCACCCGCCCGTTTTCCTGCGAGTAACGGATGGCGTTGCTCAGTAAGTTAGTCAGCACCCAGGCAATTTTCTCGCTGTCTACAAACAACTTCCGGGTCTTTTCCTCCGGATATTCCACTTCGAGCTGAATATTGAACTTGTCTGCCTGTACCTGATTGGCTTTGATGGCATACTCTATCAGCTCGATTGGTTTCGTGATCTTCGGCATCAGTTGGAGCTTCCCGGCTTCAACCTGTGTCATATTCAGCAGTTCGCCGGTGATGTCGAGCAGGCGCTGACTGTTTTCCCGAATGCTCTCGGAGAGTTGTTCCTGTTCCTTGTTCAGTTCACCCACCCGTTTGTCTTCCAGCAGTTGAAGGCTCATGAGGATGGCCGAGATGGGTGTTTTCAGCTCGTGTGATACAGTGGAAATAAACGTAGTCTTGGCCGAATCCAGTTCCTGGAACTCGGTGATGTTCTTCAGCAGGATAAGGTCGCCCAGGCGTTGGGGCTCATCCTTACCTGTGCCTATGTTATTTATCGGAATATACGACGCCTTGAAATAACTCTCCTTATTGTCCGCATAAATTTTCAGCGGTTCTTTTTTCTCCCCGGGGGTGATCAGTTCCCGGATCAGCCGGCGGAGCAGGTCGTTCTTCAACGAAAGTTCTTCGGCTGAGTGGTTGATCACCTGCTCCCGTTTCAGATTCAGCACATTCAGCGCCTCGTTGTTGATGAACAGGATGTTCCGGTCGGTATTCAGGCCGATGATGGGTTCGTTGATGCTATTCACGATGGCTTCGATGAACTTCTTCGCCGATAGGATGTCGGAAAGGGCGCTGGCCCGGTATTCCGCCAGACTCTCGGCCATCCGGTTGAAGCTGGCAGCCACTTCCTTGAACTCCTCATTGCCTTTCAGTATCAGCCGCTTCTCGTAGTTGTGGTTGGCAATCTCCAGAATACCGCTCGTCAGTTCCTTGATCGGTTTGTCGATGGAACGGGGTAGCCATAGCAGTAAGCCCAGTCCGATGAGGATGCAGATACCACCTGTGATGGAGATCCATGCCAGGGCACGTTCCAATGTAGGAATGGCCAGCGGACTCTCGGGGTGGGTGGCCGTGAGGATTTGGAGGTTAACCACCGACAGGGCGACCAGCAGGATGATAATACCCGCCAGCAGACCGATGCCCAGGATAAGTTTTGTCTTGATATTCATATGATTCTTTGCTACGTTATTGTTTTTCAATGACTGTATCTTGTTGTCAGGCCAGTATCATCAGGTCGACATTGGCCTGGGATAGTTCGTTTACGAACCGGCGGTATTTCAGCAACATCAGGATGGAGTGGGGCAGGCGGAAGGCAGGGCTGCCCATGCAAAGCGTGGTAATCTGCCGTTCCTTGCATACGGCGGCGATGCTGCCCAGTATGTCCTTCGAATGTACCTCGACAACTTCTCCACCCAATTCTGCCACTAACTTGAAATGATTGAGCAGGTGCCGCTGGCTGGCCAGACTGATGCGTTCGGTGTTTTCACGGGGCGTCTGCACATAGAGGGCGACGAACGACGTGTTGTACCGGCTTGCCAGACGGGCGGTTTTGTGGATGATGCGCCGGGGTGTCTTTTCATTGGAACTGATGCAAGCCATGAACCGTTCGTGCCGCAATGCCTGACCGACAGCGGGGGTGACCTCGGTCTCTACTTTGTTTTCCACCCGCATGGCTACCTCTTTCAATGCCAGCTCCCGCAGTTGCAGGATGTTCTCCGTCTTGAAGAAGTTATTCAGCGCCGTTTGTATCTTTTCCGGGCGGTATATCTTTCCGGCTTTCAGGCGGGTGATCAGCTCCTCGGCAGTGAGGTCGATGTTCACCACCTCGTCGGCTTCGCACAGCACGCTATCGGGGATGCGTTCGCGCACTTCGATGCCCGATATGCTTTTGATCTCCTCGCTCAGGCTCTCGATGTGCTGAATATTTACGGCCGATACCACGTTAATGCCCTCTTCGAGCAACATTATCACATCCTGCCAGCGTTTTTCGTTGCGACTGCCTTCCACGTTGGTGTGTGCCAGCTCGTCCACGATCACAATCTCGGGGCGGATGCGGATGATGGTATCGAGGTCCATCTCTTCGAGTTCCTTTCCTTTGTAGAATATTTTACGGCGGGGAATGACGGGCAGTCCGTCCAGCAGGGCTTCCGTGCCGGCACGATCGTGCGTTTCCACATAGCCTATCTGTACATTGACGCCGCTTTCGAGCAGTTCGTGCGCTTCCTGTAGCATGCGGTACGTCTTCCCCACGCCGGCTATCATGCCTACGTAGATTTTGAAGATTCCCCGACGCGACTTCTTGATCAGGTTGAGGAAGTGCTGTACGTTCTGTTCTCTGTCTGATTCGCTATCCATATGATTCTCTATTCTATCTTACCGAATGCCTGGTCCATAGCCATATTCAACCGGAGGACATTGACTTTCTCCGGGCCGAGCAGAGTGAGCAGCGGGCGGTCTACATACTTATCGACCAATGCCCGTACATCCGACTCTTTCTTTCCACGGGCTTTCGCCACCCTACCCACCTGAATGTACGCGCTGGTGGGGGTGATATCGGGATCGAGCCCCGAGCCGCCGGCGGTTACCATTTCGGCAGGAATGTCTTTCCGGCTCAGATAGGGGTGATGGACGAGGAATGAATCTACACGGTTTTCCACCTCCTTCAAGTACTTCCGGTTGGACGGTGCCTGGTTACTGCCCGATGAACGGGTGGCATCGTACCCCTTTGCTCCGGCTGCTGACGGACGCCCCCAGAAATAAACCTCGGACACGAACAATTGTCCCACCAGGTCGGCACCTACGGTTTTTCCGTCGAGCGTCAGTGTCTCTACTCTCCCGTGACCGGCTATCTGGGCGAATACCCACAGCACGCCGACATATAATATGGCAAATATCACACAAAATGCGATAGTAAGCCTCATTGATTTCCACATATTTTTCATTGTCATACGTTTTTAAAAGAATAAACCAACGAAGAGGTCAATTAGTTTAATTCCTATGAAAGGAACTATCATACCGCCAACACCGTAGATCAGCAGGTTGCGGCGCAACAAAGCCGAAGCTCCGATGGGTTTGTACCGTACGCCTCTCAGTGCCAGTGGAATAAGCAAAGGGATGATCAGGGCGTTGAATATGACTGCCGACAGGATGGCGCTCTCGGGCGAGTGCAGGCTCATGATGTTGAGGGTTGCCAACTGCGGGATCGATACCATAAACAAAGCCGGAACAATGGCAAAATATTTCGCTATGTCGTTGGCAATGGAGAAGGTGGTAAGTGTACCGCGGGTCATGAGCAACTGCTTGCCTATTTCTACGATCTCGATCAGTTTGGTGGGGTCGTTGTCGAGATCTACCATGTTGCCTGCCTCCTTGGCCGCCTGTGTACCACTGTTCATGGCCACACCCACATTGGCTTGTGCCAGGGCGGGGGCATCGTTGGTACCGTCGCCCATCATGGCTACCAGTTTACCGGCTTCCTGCTCTTTCTTGATGTAATTCATTTTATCCTCCGGCTTGGCTTCAGCGATGAAGTCGTCCACCCCGGCTTTTTCGGCGATGTACTTTGCCGTCAGCGGGTTATCGCCTGTTACCATCACGGTCTTCACGCCCATCTTGCGCAGGCGTTCGAAGCGTTCGCTGATACCCGGTTTGATGATGTCTTGCAGTTCGATCACCCCGGCTACCTTTTGGTTGAGCGATACCACCAGCGGGGTTCCTCCGTTGCCCGAGATGGCTTGGATCAGCTTCTCTGTTTCTTCCGGAAAGGGATTTCCCGCCTGTTCTGTGATGTGCCGGATGGCATCGAATGCCCCCTTGCGTATCTGCCGACCGTCTTTCAGGTCCACACCCGAGCTACGGGTTTCTGCGGTAAACTGAATCAACCGGGCTCCAGTGGTGTTCAGGCTTCGCATGCGGATGCCCGATTCCCGTCCCAACTCTACGATGGAGCGTCCTTCAGGGGTTTCGTCGGAGAGTGAAGCCAAAAGGCATGCCTCCACGAACTCGTTTTCGGTGATTCCGGCGGCGGGGTAGAACCGGGTGGCTTTGCGGTTGCCGATGGTGATGGTACCCGTTTTATCGAGCAGTAACGTGTCTACATCACCGGCCGTTTCCACTGCCTTACCCGACTTGGTCAGTACGTTGGCCCGCAAGGCGCGGTCCATCCCGGCAATGCCGATGGCCGACAGCAATCCGCCGATGGTGGTGGGGATCAGGCAGACGAACAAGGAGATAAGAGCAGCCACGGTCAGGGGCGTCTGTGTATAGTCGGCAAACGACTTCAGCGTCATACAAACAATGATGAATACCAGCGTGAAACCCGCCAGCAGGATGGTCAGTGCGATTTCGTTCGGAGTCTTTTTGCGTGATGCTCCTTCCACCAGGGTGATCATCTTATCCAGAAAACTTTCGCCCGGCTGGGTGGTGACCATTACCTGAATCGTATCGGATAGCACGCGTGTGCCGCCCGTTACCGAGCTCTTGTCGCCCCCTGCTTCACGGATTACCGGCGCCGACTCGCCGGTGATGGCGCTTTCGTCTATGGAAGCCAATCCTTCGATAATCTCCCCGTCGGCCGGGATGATGTCACCGGCTTCGCACACGAATACATCGCCTTTGCGGAGTTGCGAGCTGCTGACGGTCCGGATGTCGTTGCCTACTACTATTTTGGCAGGCGTTTCTTCGCGGGTCTTGCGCAGACTATCGGCCTGCGCCTTTCCCCGTGCTTCGGCAATGGCTTCGGCAAAGTTGGCAAACAAGAGGGTGATGAAGAGCAGCAGGAATACCGTCAGGTTGTACCCGAACACTCCTTGCGAGGTGTCGCCGATGGAGTAAAAGGTGGTGAACAACATAACCGCCGTTGCCACCTCGACGGTAAACATAATGGGATTCTTCACCATCTGCCGCGGGTCCAGCTTGAGGAACGATTGTTTTATACTTGTTGCCAGTTGCTCCCTGGGGAACAGTGTGGCTGAATGATTTGGTTTCATAACTCGTTTGGTTTGGATGTGTGATTACAGGCTCAGTTGTTCGGCTATCGAACTCAAGGCATGTACCGGGAAGAAGGCCAGTGCGGCAATGATAAAGATCACGGCAAACGTCATCAGCCCGAAGGTTACGGTGTCGGTTTTCAGTGTTCCGGCACTGTCGGGTACATACGATTTCTTCGCCAGGATACCGGCAATGGCTACTGCCCCGATCAGCGGAAGATAGCGGCAAGCGAGCAGTACGATGGCTGTGGCGTAGTTCCAGAAGGGAGTGTTATCGCCCAATCCTTCAAAACCGGAACCGTTGTTGGACGCGGCGGAGGTAAACTCGTACAGCAGCGTGCTCAGCCCGTGGAAACCGGAGTTGTGCAGCCATCCACCTTCGGACGCTACGAAACCGGGTGCATGCATGAAGAGGTATGCTGCCAGGGCAGTGCCTACCAGAATAGCAAACGGATGGAGTAACGCTACCCCGATCGCCACTTTCATTTCCTGTGGTTCCACCTTCTTACCAAGGAATTCCGGGGTACGCCCCACCATCAGCCCGCTGATGAATACGGTGATAATAAGAAAGATGTAGAAATTAAGGAAGCCTACTCCCACACCGCCAAACCAGGCGTTGATTTGCATGTTGAGCATTTCCACAGTTCCGGAAAGCGGCATCTGGGAGTCGTGCATGCTATTCACCGATCCGTTGGATGAGGCTGTGGTGGCCGCACTCCACAAGGCGGAAGAGGCTGCGCCGAAGCGTACCTCTTTGCCCTCCATGGCACTGCCGGAGGGGTCGATCCGCATGGCTTCGATCCCCGGATTACCTTTTGTTTCCATGTAGGTAATCGCAGCGGTCCCTGCCAGGAAAGCAATGAGCATCACCCCGAAGATCATGTACGAGAGCTTTTTTCGTTTCAGGTAAAAGCCCAGAGCGAAGATCATCGCCATGGGGATCAACAGAAGGGAGACGCACTCCACCATATTGGTCAGGTACGAAGGGTTTTCGAGCGGATGGGCCGAATTGGCTCCGAAGAAACCGCCGCCATTGGTGCCCAGTTGCTTGATAGCTACCACTGCGGCTACCGGGCCTTGCGAGACGGTCTGTGTACCTCCTTCGAGGGTGCCGACCGTAGCCCGTCCGTCGAACGTCATCGGTACGCCTTGCAAAATCAGAATGAACCCCACCACCAACGAAAGCGGCAGTAAGATACGGGTACAGCTCACTACCAACAATTGCCAGAAGTTGCCGATGGTTTGGGTGGTCTTGGCGCCCATTGCCTTCATGACTCCCGCCAGGGCAGCCATACCGGTAGCCGCTGTGACAAACTGGAACAACATCACTACAAATAATTGGGTGAAGTATGTCATCCCCGTCTCGCCGCTATAATGCTGCAAGTTGGCATTCACCAGAAAGCTGACTGCGGTGTTGAACGCCTGATCGAAGCTTTGCGAAGGGTTCCCGTCGGGATTCAGCGGAAGCCATCCCTGCAAGGTGAGCAGTACCACGGCCCATACCAGCCAGAATGTATTCAGTATCAACAAGGTCTTCAGGAAAACTTTCCAGTCCATCTCCTCCCGCGGATCAATGCCGCTCACTTTGTAAATAAACCGTTCCACAGGTGCCATTAGAAAATCCAGAAAGGTTTTCTCTCCCCGGTAGACTTTGGCAATGTAGTATCCCAGCGGATAACTCAGCACGATCATCAGCACGATCTGTGCAATAATTCCTACTATTTCAGTGTCCATTACTGTCTTCTATGCTAATTTATTCAGAACTTTTCGGGTTTCACCAGTACATAAGTCAGGTACCCGAACATTAACACTCCCAATACAACTAAGATGGAATACATATTTTTCCTCCTTTTTTATTTGACCAATTAATTTATACTGTATGTTCACCAAACGGCATGCCAGGTTTGATCAGGGGAGTGTAAGTGCTTTTAATTGAGTGAGATAACGCTAGTGTAGGGGTGCGTTTGTCTGATCCTACCCTTTCAAAATGAAAAGGTAGGACTATCAAAATGGAAAGAAAATGGAACTATCCGATGACTTTGCGGAGGAGTTTGCTTTGGCTCATCAGCCAGATAACAGCTAATGAAATGCAGAAGGTAAGAACTGCTATCACGGGAATCTGCAGATAAGCCGGAACAGGCAGGTATGTATATACGAGGTCGTAACTTCCCTGTACCAGAATGAAGTGGCACAGATACACACCGAAGGTAAGCGAGGCTACCTTGCTCAGGAAGGCAGACGGGCGGACAGCAAGTTTCTGTATGGTGATAAACACGGCGAATGTCATCAAAAACACATTGATTCCCGAGAAGTACCAAACGATTTCAAGGTAAGCATAGTTGCCGGGATAGGCTTGCTGCATGGTTATAAACCCGAATAGCGTAATGAGATAACCTGCCAGAAAAAGCGGAACAGCCACTCCGAGCGTTTTTCCCCAACTCCAGTTCAGTGGGTATTTTACCAGGTAGTGAGCCAGAACGATGTAACCCAGAAAACCGGAGAAATAATAGAAGGTGCCGTATGGATTCCAGTCGCATACCCCGAACAACCCCATGTTGCCGTAATTACCGGTATATCCCAGCGCCGGAGCGATCAGTTGGATATAGGGTATGAACAGGGTAAAGAACCAGATACCGAGGAAGCACTTCACATCCTTTTGAGAGGCTTGAGCCAACCACGCACTCAGGATCGGCATAAAAAGATACAAGCCGATCAGCATGTACAGGTACCAGAACGGAATAGTGTCATAACTGAAATTAAACAGAAAGGTATAGAACTTTGTAAGCGTGGCTGCGAGGGTATGTTCTTCGGGTACCAGATTGTCGGGATTGACCATCGATACATATATGTAGTATAAAACCGGAAGCAGGATAGACCAAAAGACCAACGGGATAATGATGCGTTTCATTCGCCGGGCGTAGAAGGTACGCATGTCCATACGTATGGGCAGCAGCAATACTCCCGAGATCATTACAAAAAGCGGCACACACGGACGAACCAGACTTCCCCACGATACACCCGACAGGAATTCCATCCGGTTGTCATCGAACTGTCCAACGAAGAAGTCACAACTATGCGATACGATCACCAGGAAACAGGCGACAATACGCAGTACATCCACCCAGGCAATGTGCCCTTTCACGGTCTCTTTTCCAATCTCCATAACTTTTAATTCTTAATTTTTAATTTCTGTGATTTTGTATTCTTCTATTTTCCGGTACAGGGTGGTCAGCCCGATCTTCAGTAAACGGGCCGCCTCTGTTTTGTTACCTTTGGTATGTTCCAGTACGCGAATGATGTGCCGGCGTTCCATGGAAGCCAGGTCCAGGGCATCTGCCTTGTTACCTTCCGCAGCGCCATGAACGGTGTTTTGCATCTCCAACGGGAGATCGGCCACTTCCAGGCATGTGCCTTCGCTGATAATCAGGCTACGTTCCATGACGTTTCGCAGCTCGCGTATATTTCCTTTCCACGGATGCCGTTCGATCATCTGTAAAAACTCCGGGCTGATTGTTTCCACTTTACGCCCCAGGCGTAAGCCGAGGTCGCGCACAAATGCTTCGACCATCGGACGGATATCTTCTTTGCGTTCACGGAGTGCTGGCAAATGCATCCGGAATACCGACAAGCGGTAGAACAAATCTTCGCGGAAACGACCGGCAGCAATCTCTTCCTGTAGGTTGCGGTTGGTGGCGGCAATGATGCGCACATCTACCCGGGTAGGTTTCGTATCGCCTATCTTGATGTATTCGCCTGTTTCCAGAATACGGAGCAGCTTCGCTTGCAGTTCGGCAGCCATTTCACCGATCTCATCCAGGAAGATGGTACCGTTGTGCGCCTCTTCGAACAGGCCTTTCTTATCTTTCAAAGCTCCGGTGAATGCCCCTGCCCGGTAGCCGAACATCTCACTCTCCAGTAGGTCTTTGCTGAACGACGAGCAGTTGACCGCTACAAAATGCTGGCGCGCCCGCTTGCTGCCACTATGGATGGCTTGTGCAAAGACTTCTTTCCCTGTGCCTGTCTCGCCGGTGAGCAATACCGGTACATCGGTGACCGATACTTTCCGGGCCAGGGCAACGGCTTCGCGGATGGGTTGGGATTCGCCCCGGATGGAATCGAATGAGAACAACCCTGATGCTTTCTCGGGTTTGGACGGACGGATGTTGGCCTGTGCCTTCTCCATCGCTTGACTGATGAGTGGAATGATGCGGTGGTTGTCGTCGCCTTTCGTGATGTAGTCGAAAGCACCGTTCTTGATGGCTTGTACACCATCGGGTATATTGCCGTGTGCCGTTAGTAGAATGACCTCTACCGCCGGAGCGCTTGCTTTAATGGCCGATACAAGATCCACCCCGTTACCATCGGGTAGAAACACATCGCACAATACTACGTCGGGCGATTGTAGCTCCAACTGTCGCAAACCGGTTTTACAGTCGCCGGCCTGGCATACTTCATAGCCTTCCAGCTCCATCATGCGCGCCAATAACTGGCGGATCTGGGTTTCGTCATCGACAATCAGGATCTTGCTCATTTGTAGGTTTGTTGATTCGGATGACAAATATAAAAGATATATCTTAAGAAACTCTTGTATTTATAAACCTTTTCCTACATTTGTTTGTTATTTCCATTGGAAACTATTTACATAGAAAATATAATATGAAGATTATCGTTATCGGAGGTGTTGCGGGAGGTGCTACAACGGCTGCCCGGATCAGGAGAATGGATGAAACGGCAGAGATTGTATTGCTCGAAAAGGGGAAGTACATCTCATACGCCAATTGTGGATTACCGTATTATATCGGTGGAACCATTGAGGACCGGGAGAACTTGTTCGTACAAACGCCCGAGGAGTTTTCCATCCGTTTCCGGGTGGATGTACGCACGGAAAACGAGGTGATATTCATCGACCGGAAGAAAAAGACCGTGACGGTGAGGCAGAAGACCGAGGATACCTACCCGGAGAGTTACGACAAACTGATTATCTCTACGGGTGCTGTCCCGGTACGTCCGCCGTTACCGGGAATCGAATCCGAGGGAATCTTTACCTTACGCAATGTAACAGATACCGACCGGATCAAGGCGTATGTCACTGCACATCCCATTCGTCGGGCGGTAGTGATCGGCGCCGGGTTCATCGGCCTGGAGATGGCGGAAAACCTGCATACGTTGGGAGCGGAAGTGTCTATTGTGGAGATGGCCAACCAGGTGATGACTCCAATCGATTTCTCGATGGCTTCGCTGGTACACCAACACCTGATGGACAAAGGGGTGAACCTGTATCTGGAACAGGCGGTTGCTTCGTTCGAAAAGATCGGGCACGAAGTTAAGGTTGTTTTCAAGAACGGACAATCGATTCGGGCGGATGTTGTGATTCTTTCTATCGGTGTACGTCCGGAAACCACGCTGGGCAAAGCTGCCGGACTGACAATCGGGGAGGCGGGAGGCATTGCGGTTAATGATTACCTGCAAACCTCGGACGAGTCGATTTATGCCATCGGCGACGCCATTGAATTCCCGCACCCATTGACGGGAAAACCGTGGTTGAACTACCTTGCAGGACCTGCCAACCGTCAGGGCCGTATTGTTGCCGACAATGTACTCGGAGCCCGTATTCCGTACGAAGGTTCCATTGGTACATCTATCGCTAAAGTGTTCGATATGACCGTAGCCTCCACAGGATTGCCCGGCAAGCGGCTGAAACAACTCGATATTCCTTTCGTTTCCTCGACTACCCATTCCAATTCACATGCGGGTTACTATCCCGGAGCGGTTCAGATGAGTATCAAGATTACGTTCGATGCTGCTACCGGACAGTTGTATGGTGCGCAGGTAGTGGGTTACGATGGCGTGGACAAACGCATCGACGAACTGGCTCTGGTCATCAAGCGACGTGGTACCATCTATGACCTGATGCAGTTGGAGCAGGCGTATGCGCCCCCTTACTCGTCGGCCAAAGATCCGGTAGCCATTGCGGGATACGTGGCGGAAAACATCATCAACAAAAAAGTGAAGACTGTTTACTGGCGGCAACTGCGCGACATTCGTCTGGAACACGAATTCCTGCTCGATGTGCGTACGGTCGAAGAATTTGAGACCGGTTCGCTTCCGGGAGCAGTAAACATTCCGCTGGACGAACTGCGCGATCGTATCGATGAAGTTCCTCGGGACCATCCGGTATATGCGTTCTGTGCGGTCGGCCAGCGGGGGTACCTCGCTTACCGTATACTCAGCCAGCGCGGATATACTGAGGTGTATAATCTTTCGGGAGGACTTAAAACGTTCCGTGCTGCTACTGCGCCTATTATTCTCCGCCAGACGGAAGATTCCGGTAAGTCTTCTGTAGCTGATAAACCTTCTGGTGTTCCCATCGTTACTGATGCGCCTGCTTCTCGCACCATCCGGGTAGATGCTTGCGGCCTGCAATGTCCGGGGCCTATCCTTAAAATGAAGAAGACAATGGACACTCTGTTACCGGGTGAGTCTGTGGAGATTATTGCTACCGATCCGGGATTTGGACGGGATGCTGAGGCTTGGTGCAACTCTACCGGCAATAAGCTGATAAACAAAGATTCTGCGGGAGGGAAAACGACTGTCGTTGTCGAAAAAGGAACGCCAAAGTCTTGCGAGATTGTCACCTCCTGTGAAGGTAAAGGTAAAACTTTTATCATGTTTAGTGATGATCTGGACAAAGCTTTGGCTACCTTCGTGCTCGCCAATGGAGCGGCAGCTACCGGGCAAAAAGTAACCATCTTTTTTACCTTCTGGGGGTTGAATGTTATCAAGCGTCTGCACAAACCGAAGGTCGAGAAAGATATTTTCGGAAAGATGTTCGGCCTGATGCTTCCTTCCAGTTCACTGAAACTGAAACTCTCGAAAATGAGTATGGGAGGTATTGGCGGAAAGATGATGCGTTACATCATGCAAAGCAAACACATCGATTCGCTCGAATCCCTGCGTGCGCAAGCTTTGGAAGCGGGAGTGGAATTTATTGCCTGCCAGATGTCCATGGATGTGATGGGCGTGAAGCAGGAAGAATTGCTGGACGGAGTTACCATCGGTGGCGTGGCTACCTACATGGAGCGGGCCGACCAAGCCAACGTTAATTTATTCATATAAGATAAATAATGAAAACAATTTGCACAATGCGCGATGTTTACAAAGCCCTTGCCGACTTTGAAACAGCATTTGAAAAGGAGTACAGCCTGTCGCTCAATGAAGCGATGGTGCTGTGCGCCCTGCAAGAATCCGGGCGGGAAATGACCGCTTCTGCCATTGGCGAACGGACAGGAATGACCCCTTCCAATGTGTCGAAAGTAATTCGGTCGGTGGAAGATAAAGGATTGATACAAAGAAGTATAGGACAGGTGGATAAACGGCAGATGAACTTCTGCCTGACCGATGCCGGCAAAGAACGGTTACACGCGCTCAGCCTGGAGAAAGTACCCATCCCCCAATTGTTCCGGCCACTGGTCGACGCACACTGATTAGTATAATTAACATTTACCATTCCGAACCTTTTATAACAAACGTTGTTGTTTCTATCAAAAGCCTCAAGGTACCGGAGGCAGAGTTTTATTAAACCTAAACATATTAAAGATATGAAGAAATTTATACCCCTTTTATTGACGGCTCTTGCGTTCACCGCTTGCGAGAAAGAACCCGACTTGAGCCAGTTAGATAGCGACTATTTGGTGTATACCAATTATGACACTCAGGCTAACTTCAAACAGTATAGCACCTATTATTTGCCGGACAGCATTCTGATTATCAACAATTCGGATGAGGCAACGTACTGGAAAGATGCCAATGCACAGCAAATTCTCAGCACCTATGCCCAGAACATGACAGCCAAAGGTTATACCCGGGTTGACAAAGTTGCAGATGCAGATCTCGGCTTGCAAGTAAGTTACGTAGAAAATACGTATTATTTTATTGATTACGACTATCCGGATTGGTGGTGGTGGTATCCGTACTACTGGGATATTCCGTATTGGGGCGACTGGGGCGGCTGGTACTATCCGTATGTCATCGACTACAGCTACAGTACTAACTCGTACATTGCCGAAGTACTCGATCTTACAGCTCCTAAGGGAACCGACCAGAATCTTCCGGTATTATGGACAGGCTTCATGAGCGGATTGGACTATTCAAGCGCAACAGACCAGGCATTGGCTGTCAGTGCTGTGAACCAGGCATTCAGCCAGTCTCCTTATCTTACTAACAAATAAATAAGAACCAGAACCGTTATGAAAACAATAAAAAATATTTCTTTCAGAGTGATGGCCGTCTTGGCTGTAGCTCTTGTGTGCACCCTACCGGCTAAGGCTCAGTTATCGAACAATGGTTTCGCTAGCGTGGATTGGCAATTCAACGTACCCTTGAGTAATGGGTTCGCCAATGATGCCAGTGGTTGGGGTATGAACTTCGAAGGTGGTTATTTCATCACACCGAACGTGGCTTTGGGTGGATTCCTTAGCTATCACAGTAATCATGAATATATTTCCCGTCAGACTCTTCCTGTAAGCGATGACGGCGCTGTGACAACCGACCAGCAACATACTTTGTTCCAGTTGCCTTTCGGTGGTATGGCTCGCTATCAGTTCAACCGTGGCAGCTCATTCCAACCTTATGTAGGTTTTAAATTGGGCGCCAACTATGCCAAGATCCGTTCGGATTACAATGTGTTCGAATCGTACGACGACAGTTGGGGAGTACACGTATCTCCTGAAGTAGGTTTGAACTACTTCCCATGGGCTTACGGTCCGGGTCTCCATGCTGCTGTGTACTACAACTATAACTCAAACAAGAGCAGCTTGATCGAATACAACGTAAACGGATTGAACAACTTCGGCTTCCGCCTCGGTGTCTCTTTCTAAGACGATTCGTTGACGATAAAGCCAAAGCGCCACTCCCAGGTATCAAGGGTGGCGCTTTTTTTTGATTGTTTTTTGGGGTATCGGGGTAATATTCTTATTTTTGTCACTTTATCAAAAGACTGACAATATTATGAAGCCTCTTATCTTTTACATTTCTCTTTTTTGCTACTCTTTCTTATGTGCCTGTCCATTGCATAGTCAGGAAGATAGCCTGTGGAAACTCCATACTACCGACACACAAGGTACCTACGTGGGTGCTCCCATGGCCAACGGAGGAATCGGTATTCTTCCCTGGCGGGAACCATTCTCTGTCAGGCACGTCATCCTGAATCATGTATTCGATGCAGACCGTGAATATGGCATAAGCCGTGTGCTGAAAGGCATTAACCCTTTTCTGCTATCTGTAACCATTGATGGAAAGAAGATAGATGAAGGGAATATTTCGGGCTGGCAGCAAACCGTCGATATGAAGCAGGCTACTCACAACTCCCGTTTTTTGGCCGACGGGAAAGCAGAAATAGATTATGACCTATGCGCGCTACGGAATATGCCTTATGGAGGGTTGATCCGTATGCAGGTAAAAGCGACACAGGAACTCGAACTGTCTGTAGCCGCGGAAATGGAAGTTCCTTCGGAATACATTGATCCCGTATATCAGTTTCGCGACATGAGATCCGGTGGAATCAAAGTTTATATGCTTCGCTCGTATGCTACCTCCATGTGGCGCAAACAGCAGGTAACTGCTTCTTCTTCGTTTCTTTTTGATAAGGGTAAGGAAATAATACCTGCATACAATGAATCTACGCGGCAGATGTATTTCACCATAAAGCTGAAGAAAGGAGAGAGCTTTTCATTCGCGCTAATCGGTAGCGTTTGTTCCTCACGTGACTTTATCAACCCGCACAATGAAGCTGAGCGCCAGGTTATTTATGCCGGTCATGAAGGGATGAAAGCGCTCATGAAAGCCCATGCCGGTTTATGGAACGATCTGTGGCAAGGAGATATTCGTATTGAAGGTGACGATGAAGCACAACGGGCCGTACGCTTTGCACTCTTCAATCTTTATTCTTCCTGCCGTGAGGGCAGCGACCTAAGTATCTCGCCCATGGGGCTTTCTTCGCAGGGATACAACGGACACATCTTTTGGGACACGGAACTTTGGATGTTTCCTCCTATGCTCCTGTTAAATCAGGGCATTGCCAAATCTATGATAAATTATCGTACCGACCGCCTCCAGGCAGCCCGCCGGAAGGCAATGGCTTATGGTTACCGTGGCGCCATGTTTCCGTGGGAAAGCGACGATGCCGGTGAAGAGTCTACACCAACAACTTCTTTGACAGGGGCTTTTGAACACCATATTACCGCCGATATCGGCATTGCCTGCTGGGACTACTATTGTGTGACCCGCGACAAGCAATGGTTACAGTCCAAAGGCTATCCTTTGATGAAGGAAGTTGCCGATTTCTGGGTAAGCCGTTCCACCCGTAATGACGATGGTTCGTGGTCGATCCATAATGTCATAGGAGCCAATGAATACAAGCACGGAGCCATCGACAACGCCTTTACCAATGCGGCGGCTAAACTGGCTTTGCAATACGCTTGTAAGGCAGCCCAGGTGTGCGGAGATGTGGTTTCTGAAGAATGGAGAAACGTAGAAAACGGACTACGCATCCTCCGCTTTGACAATGGAGTAACGCGGGAACATTCCACTTATAAGGGAGAAACGATCAAGCAGGCTGACGTCAATTTGTTGGGATATCCTTTAGGAATAATATCAGATGCTAAAGCGCAAAAGAGAGACCTGGAATATTATGCGGAAAGGATTGATCCGAAAAACGGTCCTGCCATGTCCTACTCTGTTTTCTGTGTACAATATGCCCGCCTGGGTGATGCCAAACGGGCTTACGAAATGTTTTGCCGAAGTTATCAGCCCAACCTCCGTCCTCCTTTCGGCGTGCTGGCCGAAACGGCAACCAGCAACAATCCTTACTTCATGACCGGAGCAGGGGGATTGCTGCAAGCCGTGGTCCATGGCTTTTGCGGATTGCAGGTCACAGATGAGGGAATTGTCCAGTTGCCGGCCGTGTTGCCAAAACATTGGAAGAAGGTAACCATACAGGGTGTGGGTATTGGAAAGAGAACCTATATAAATGAATGATCAATACATTCATGAATACAACTATTATGCAATTAATAAAGTGGTGCGTTGCCTTGTTTTTATTTACATGGCTCTTTGCTTTCTACGGATGCTCTTCCGACGAGGAGCAGATTCTGAGTTCGGACTGCGATATGTTGGAATTTAAATTCCTGAGTGCTGAGAATGGCAAACTGCCAGAGGATGTTGTGGGTAAGATAACCGGCAATGAGATTGCATTAGAAGTGCTTTCAGATGCTGATATCTCATCTATGGTAGCCAACTTTAGAACCAACGGCGAGTCTGTGCGTGTGGGTAATTCTGTACAGGCGAGTGGAAAAACGGCTAATAATTTTTCTAAATCAGTAATCTATACTGTAGTAGCACAGGACGGAACCCTGAAGAAGTATACCGTATCTGTTTTCCGACCTGATAAGAGGATTACCGGTTTTTATTTTGCGAGAGCCAATATTCCGGGGTTGACGGGCAACGTTGATTTCAAGATAGACCAGGAGGCAAAAACGATTACGGCTACAATTCTCAAGTGGATTGATATGCCTGATGCCGATCAATTTGTCCCGACATTTACAGTCGCTAAAGATATGAAGGTATCGGTGAATGGGCAGGGGCAGGAGAGTGGAGTTAGCTCCCTTTCGTTCAAAGATGAACTGATTTATTCCGTGGCGTATACCGGAGGTGGTACAGCCGAAGAATATAAAGTAAAATTGATGTGTCCACAAGTGAATGCCACACTTCCCGTTATGCGTTTTTCTGTCAACCTGGGTACTATCACCAGTAAAACCGAATACCGTCAGTCGAAATTGGAAATTGCAGGCAACGGCATTAGCCAGGGACTATGGACCTATAGCGATCAGGAGGTGGAAATACGACTCCGGGGAAACTCCACGATGGGGCTTCCCAAGAAACCGTTCAGGGTTAAATTCCCAGAAAAGATCAGCTTGTTGGGAATGAACCATGCGAAAGAAAAAAGCTGGGTGTTATTGGCGAACGATGCCGACAAGACTTTGTTGCGCAACGCGGTTGGACTGGCTGTTTCGCGCACGTTGTTGCAGAGGGACAATCCGGCAGATTATCATGACTCTAAAGCGGTGCTTTTTACTGTTGCCACACAGCATGTGGATGTCTATGTGGGCGATACCTACCAAGGAGTCTATCATCTGACGGATCAGGTGCAGAGCGCTCCCGGGCGTGTGACATTAGATAAGCCGGGTAAAAAAGTGGATACTCCGGAAATCACAGGTGGCTACCTGATGGAGATAGACGGGTTTGCCGATGGCGAATTCTCCTGGTTCACTACAGCCAAGGGCATGAAAGTAACCTTGAAATATCCGGATATGGAAGATGATTACACCAATCAGAATGACATGAAAGCAGATGCGCGCTACAACTATATATTGAATTACGTCCAAGTTACCGAGGATGCGCTCTTCAGTAAAGGTTATCAGGATGCGGTAAGCGGATGGCGCAAGTATTTCGATCAATCTACACTTGTCGATTATTACTTGATAAGTGAGTTTTGCGGCAATCCGGACGCCTGGTGGAGTACGTATATCTATAAATTGCGCGATAGCGATAGCCGGAAACTCTTCTTTGGCCCCGTATGGGATTTCGACATTGCCTTCGATAATGATAATCGCATAAGCAATGCAACGAACCGCCTCATGCTCGATGCGGGACACGACCCCAAAATGTGGATGAACCGTTTCTTTACCGATCCGGCTTTGAAGTCGGCAGTGAAAGCCAGATGGAACCAGATGAAAACCCATATGCGCGCCAATGCCTTGGGGGTGGTAGAAAATGACTCGAAAGCGATCGGCCGCTCACGGGAAGTAAACTTCAGCGTGTGGAATATCTCTTCACAAAGCCTTGGACATGCCAAACCTGGTTCGGCAAGCTACGAGGAGGCGTTGGCGTTATTGAAGAACTATATTGAGAAACGCTATACGTATCTCGATGGCGTGTTTAACGGCTGGTAAACCAACGATCATTTCACCAAAGCATCATAAAGCGCAGCCTGTATCCGCCCGCGAATATCGAGCTGGGTTAACTTCTTGTTCGTTGCATCGGGGTAGGTGCGGTTGCTAAGGAATACATACACCATGCCGTTCTGCGGATCCACCCAGGCACAGGTTCCGGTAAAGCCGGTATGCCCGTATACCGTTGCGGGGGCGGCTTTGACGCAAGGACTTTTGGCAGGATTGCTGCTGTCGGGTTTATCGAAGCCCAGTCCGCGACGGCTGATTTTAGATGTTTCGGTGGTAAACAACTGACAGGTGGCTTCACTCAGGTAGCGATGTCCGTCCAGTTCGCCTCCATTGAGCAGCATCTGATAGATACGAGCTACCTCACCGGCTGTGGAAAACAGTCCTGCATTGCCCGAAACACCTCCCTGGAAAGCAGCCGACTCATCGTGTACATAGCCTCGGATTGTACTCTTCCGCAAGAACTTATCGATAGCAGAGGGGACAATACCTGCTTTGGGGTGGTTCCGCAACGGTAAGAAACCGGTGCGCTTTAACCCCATCGGGCGGTAGAACTCCTGTTGCAGGAAGCTATCCATCGGTACGTCTGCCAACTTCTCGACAAGCATGCGCAACAGAATGAATCCGACGTCGCTGTACCGATAGGTTTTGTCCTTCATAGGTACGTCGGCGATCTCTTTGCGAATCACCTCTTCGAACGATTCGTTCAGCCAGATACTGTCGGTTACCGGTAGTGTGTAATTACCCGTTCGGGTACGGGAAACGTAAGCTGTTTTGAACTTGAAGTTGGGATTGGCCCATACCTGTGCATCTATTTGCAACGGATGGGTGGCATCAGGACGGTTGCTGAATAATTTCCCTTTGTAACTATCCTTGTCGATGGCTTCGGGATAGAAGGTGACGCTGGCAGGTAGTCCCGATTGATGGAACAATACATCGCGGATGGTGATCTCTTTCTTGTCGGTCTGCTTCAGGAAAGCAAGGTGATCGGAAAGACGGTCCGTGAGGTTGAACAATCCTTTGTCGTATAGCTTCATCACGGCCAGCAGCGTAGCGGTGGTTTTGGTTAGCGAAGCCACGTCGTACATGTCGGTGGCTTTTACTGCGGCCCCGGTGAGGCCGCTCTGTGTGCCGTAGCACTTATCCAGCATCACTTCGCCTTCTTTCAGTACCACGACCTGGCAACCGGGATAGGCTCCTTTGTCCACTCCTTCGCGGGCAATGGTGTCAATACGTGCCAGTATCTTCGATGACATGCCGTATTCTTCGGGGATGAAATGCACCGGAGAAGAAGGCGTGAGAGTCACTCCGTCGCCCATGCTGAATAGTCCGCCGATGGAGGCCGAAAGTCGTCCATTGGCTTGGGCTTTGGCAAACAAGACCTGTGCTACCTGTTTTTGTACTTCTTTGGCCGGAGTGTGAGCGGCTACTACTGCTTCGGCATCATCTACCGCCCGTTGTATTTGCAGCATCATCTTCATGGGAGTGAAGAAGATGTACACAGTGGGGTGGGCAGGTTTGAAGCGGGAGAAGAAGGGTTGGTAAGGAGCCAGGCGTTGCTCGCTGACAGCCACTACCAGACGTTTGTATCTTGTCAGCGAGTCACAGAATGTCTGTTCTTCGCTCTCGGTCATTTTGCTACGCAACTGGAAGCGTACCGGATTGGCGTATTTCTTCAATTCCTGGGCCAGTTCTTTTGTGTCTTGCGGGTCGCCTACTTCGAGTAATGCGATTTCCTCGCCGTCGTCGTTGAGCGGCAGTACATCGTTCTTATTTCCGAGTACCGTGATGGCGGCCCGGTTCAGTTGCTCGATCAGGTCGTTGGCATGAGCGCTGTTGATGCGGCTGCTCAGTCCGGATAGCTTAATGACCGGTTTCTTTTTCAGTCCCAATGCGTATTTGTAGGTCAATACCTTGCGGCATTTCCGGTCGATCTCTTTCTCGCTCAGCGTACCGTTCTTTACTGCCTCGAGCACTGCCTCGATCTCGGGTTTCAGGTTCCGGGGAGCCAGTACCATATCATTGCCTGCCATCAGAGCTTGCAGGCAGATGTGGGCATTATCCGATACGCCTTTCATGACCAGAGCGTCAGTGAATACGAGTCCTTTGAAGCCCATTTCCTGTGTGAGCAGGTCGTGCACGACATTGCGGGAGAGGGAAGAGGGAACAACTCCGTCCGGTTCGAGAACCGGTACCTGCAGGTGTCCCACCATCATGCCGTCCAGGCCGGCATGGACGGCCTCCTTGAACGGGAAGAGTTCCACGCTGTCCATCCGCTCGCGGGAGAAGGGAAGAATAGGTAGCGCCTTGTGCGAATCCACATCCGTGTCGCCATGTCCGGGGAAGTGTTTGCAGACGGCCAGTACCTTTCCGTCCTGGAGCCCGTTGGCATAAGCAATTACCTTGCGGCTGACCAGCGACGGGTCTTCGCCAAAAGAACGGGTATTGATAACCGGATTCTCCGGGTTGATGTTGACATCCGCCACCGGGGCGAAGTTGACCTGCACTCCCATCTCGCGGCATTGGCGTGCCATCTCCCGTCCGTATTCATAGATCAGTGTATCGTTTTGTATGCATCCCAGCACCATGTTACGAGGGAAGACGGGTGTTCCTTTCAGGCGCATGGCGAGTCCCCATTCGCCGTCGAATGTAATCATAAGTGGTACCCGTGCCAACTTCTGCGCTTCGTTGGTGAGCTGTGCCTGGTTTTCTAACTTTCCGCCGGAAAAGAGCAATCCGCCCACTTTATAAGTGTTGACCACCTCTTGCAATAAGATCTGGTTCCGCTTGGTGATGACGGGAGAGATGGTATGGATGAACAACTGTCCGACTTTCTCTTTCAGTGTGAGTTTGTTCATGAGGGAATCTACCCAGCGCAGGCATGCTTCGTCCTTCCAGACTGCCGACAAAAGCAGCGGATCTTTCGGCGGCAGAGGAGCCTCGGGAGCTTTCGGTGTGTGAACCAGCACCGGACGTTCCGGGCTGTGTGTCACTCCGACGGTTCCCAAACTAAGGAGCAGCAGAAGAAGGAAGCATTTACGCATATTATTTCATCGATTGATAGATTAATTCTTGTATGGACCGGCGCATTTTCATGTCATTCAGGACAGCATTCCAACTGTCGGGGCAGGTCCGGTTACTCAGGAACACATAAACGAGGCTGTTGTTGGGGTCTGCCCACACGCAGGTACCGGTAGAGCCCATCTGCCCGAATGCCTCCGTGGGAGTAGAAGCCGAACAATTGCTGGCCAACGGTTCGACTCTGTTCGGTTTATCGAATCCCAGTCCGTAATGTCCGTTGCCCGATTTCGCTGTGGTAAACAGGCGGCACGTTTCTTCGCTCAAATACCGTTTTCCGTTCCATATCCCTCCATTGAGCAACATCTGGAAAATCTGCCCCACTTCCTCAGCGTTGGAGAAGAGTCCGGCATTGCCCGAAACGCCACCCATAAAAGCAGCCGCTTCGTCGAGTACATAGCCGCACAGGTCTTGCCGGCGCAGGTAATCGTTACAGGCCGTTGGCGCAATATCCGGTTTGGTATAGCGTTGCAACGGGTGGTACAAGGTGCGCTTCAATCCCATCTGGTCATAGAACTCGCTGGCCAGGTATTCATTCATCGGTTTTTGCACGATGGATTCGACTACCTGTTGCAAAAGTATGAAATCCAGATCACTATTCAAAAAACGTTTGGAATGAGTTTCGGAATTGGCAATTGTTTTTCGGATGTTATCCTTGAAACTTTGGTTCAACCACAGCCCGTCGCCCAGTTGGAGGGTATGGGTGGAAGTCTGCGTGGAGGCTACCAGCCCTTTCTTGAACTTGAAGTCCGAGCAGGCGTAGGTGTATTCCCCCATGCGTGTATAGTGCCATTGGTCGACAAACTTCTGGGTGAATGGTCCCGTGACCGTTTGGTCGTCTATGGCCTCCCGGTAGAAACGGATGAAAGGAAGCATCCCCGATTCATTGTGCAGCAACTCTTCGATAGTTATGTTTTTCTTGTCCGGGGTGTTCAGCCACGGCAGGTAGAGAGATACCTTGTCGGTGAGTTGCAGTCGCTTTTCGTCGTACAATTTCATCACGGCCAATGCCGTTCCGGCCGATTTGGAAACCCCTCCCAAGTCATAGATAGAGGCAGTGGCTACCGGTCGCGTGTCCTTATCGGAATAGGTGCCGAAGCAGTGGTTGTAGATCGTCTTTCCTTCCTTGAGTATCATCACCTGGCAACCCGGGAAAGCCTTGGCTGCCAATCCCTTTTGTACCAACGAATCGATACGGTGCAGCAGATACCCCTTGACTCCGTGGTCTTCGGGTTGAACGCCTGCTTGCATGCCCGGTTCAATGGTTCCTCCATTGCCTGCCTGATATAACAAGCCGATATCTTCCGACAGTTTTCCCTGAATCTCTGCTTGGGCAAACAAGGCATCGGCTACATATTTCTGTACATTCTCCCGGCTATTGTGTGCCAGCACTACGGCTGCCGATCGGCGTAAAGCAGGTTCCAGCGCCGCTACACCTTGCTGCGGGGTGAACATGACATAGACCACCGGCACATCCAATTCCAGTTGGGAAAAGTACGAACGGAAATTCCACATCTCCCAATCGGGCAGGGTGATGCTGACAATGACCCGTTTATGGTTGCGCAACTTATCGGCAATCTCTTGCGATTCTTTCTCGGGAGTTCTCCATGATAAATGATAATGGGTGGCTTTTCCGTATGTCTCGAATTGTTGTACGAATACTTTGTCGGCATCTTTAATGCCTACACTCAGGATGGCTGTCTGGTCGCCCGGCTCCAACGGCAAGGTGTGAAATGTGTTGCCCAGTACGATTACGTCCGAGCTTTGTACCGGCAGGGATGATTCTTTGACGACGGAAGTGCGGGATTGTTTTGTTTTTTTCTGTGCATACAGCATGCTCATCCCCGTTAAGCATATAAAGGCGACAGCCAAGATTCTTTTCCCTTGCCTGTTCCGATGATTCCAATTATTCAACATGATCTAAAAAGTCCTTTCTCTTGGTTCTTTACTTGGTTTTCTTCAGTTTCAGGTCGGTACGGCTCACATAAATTCCACTCTTTCCGGAGTGGAAAAGCGATACATTCTTGTTGTCCATATTCGGTATTTCCTCCGGCTGACTCATGAATGTGTGTGTATGCCCTCCGAGCACCAAATCAATATTTCGTGTATTCTTTATCAATTCCCGGTCGTCATAAACTCCGAGGTGCGAGAGGCAGATCACTACGTCGCACTTTTCTTTTTTCCTTAACTTCTCGGCCATCTCATTGGCTACGGTTACCGGCTCCTGAAAGACTATTCCTTCACACTTGTCTTTCTGTACCAGTCCTTCGAGCTTTACGCCGAGTCCGAATACTCCGATTTTCAGGTTATTCCGTCGTATGGTGATGTACGGTTTAACCAATCCTTCCAGCGGAGTGTTGGTGACGTCGTAATTGGAACAAACAATCGGGAACCAAGCCATTTCAAATAGCTTGGCCAGATTCTCCATTCCGAAATCAAACTCATGGTTGCCGATCATAACCGCATCGTAGCGCATGAAGTTCATGAGTTTCACTTCCACTTCACCTTGGTAGAAGTTGTAGTAAGGAGTACCCTGCGAGAAATCGCCGCAATCGAATAAGAGCAAGGTGGGAATCTCTTTCCGTAGTTGGTCTACCATCGTAGCACGGCGTACGATACCTCCTAGTCCGGCATTTCTGTCGTTCGCTTTTTTATCGATGGGGTCGATGCGGCTATGGGTGTCACTTGTTTGCAGAATGGTGAGCGTACGTTGCTCCTGCGCCTGTACAAAAGAAGTGGCATATAGCAGCAGGGTGAAAATTAAATATAATTTGTACTGGGTCGTTTTCATCTCGGTCAATGCTTATTTTGGTTTTACTGTAATTCTTCCCTCCATTCGGGCGGTAATCTTTTTCCCGGCTTTGGTCTGCTGCTCTACATAATCCATGAAAATATCGCGGATCGTACCGTTCTCGATGCATTTCCGTTCCTGGGCTTTTTGCAGAGCCATCATGTTGTCGTTCCCGTCGGCCAGATAGTCGATGGTGGCTATTGTATATATTTTTTCGTCGTCTACCGGGCGATTGTTGATGGTAGCGCTTTCCAATTTACCGTCGGCGGTGATTTGTAGTTGCACTCCGCTCACCCCTTCTCCGTTGCTCTTGGCTATTTCCTCGAAAAGCTGTTTCAGGTCCGATCCTTTCAACGAAACTACGCAAAGAATATTCTCAAAAGGCAACACTTCATAAACGTTGCCACAGGTTATTTCGCCGGCTGTCAGGATATTGCGTATACCACCTACGTTTACAAGTCCCATATCGGCAGGCTTCTCCTGCACTCTTGTAGCGGCATCCCGCATTACATCGGCCACCAGATTGGAGAGCGTACTCTCTGGTCGGTCGGCTTTTAACGTCACTTCGCAGATACCTATCACCCGGTTCATGACACTGTCGACTGTTGTCTTATAAGGTTTTAATACATTTACATATCTTTGGTCGGGTGCCTGGTCGAAAACCGAATCGATGGTGATCAGTTGCCCCTCAACCCGTTCCAGGTGGAAAGACGACTGACGGCACGAGGATAACAATAAGATTCCGGCAAGCAATACTCCCTTAAGTAGCTTAACTATCATGATTTGTTCTGTTATTTTCATTAATAAGAGCCACAAAGATATAAGTTATTCCCGTTTTTTTATCGTTCGTTCGGAAAGAATGCTCTTTTTGGCATCAGATTTCCCGGAAAGTGTTGGCTATGTGATAAATAATTTGTTTCTTTGCACCGCTTTCGCGCAATCGCTGTCAAAAAAGAGTTGTTTGATATGTTGCGTTGTAACGATATAACAATATTAATAATAGTACCAATGGATTTAATTAAAATTGCAGAAGAAGCATTTGCTACCGGCAAACAGCATCCGAACTTCAAAGCAGGTGATACTGTAACCGTAGCGTATCGTATCGTCGAAGGTAACAAAGAACGTGTACAGTTGTACCGTGGTGTTGTTATCAAAATTGCCGGTCATGGCGACAAAAAGCGTTTCACTGTACGCAAGATGTCAGGAACCGTAGGCGTAGAACGTATTTTCCCGATCGAATCACCGGCTATCGATAGCATCGAGGTGAACAAAGTGGGTAAGGTTCGTCGCGCTAAGCTGTACTACCTGCGTAAACTTACCGGTAAAAAAGCTAGAATCAAAGAAAAAAGAGTTAACCGCTAATCGGTTTATTTTTGGGATTCGAGATAAAAAAGAGAAATTTCCGCAAGGGAGTTTCTCTTTTTTAGTTATAATGCTGTATTTCTTTCTTCTTCATCGGTTTTTGTTTTTGGGTTTCGTTTCTTTCAACTGTCTTAAATGTCCTGTTTGTGCGGGTTTCAGTATGAATAGGGCATTATTCACCGGGGTTCACCCGGTTCACCTTGTCCCGTCCTGATAGCCGATGGCTCTGCCAGTTATATATCGTGTTTCAGTACATCGGTATAATGATTAGTAGGCTGAATCTTTGTGTTTGCTGCTTTCATTTTGTTGTTCCACAGTAGTGGAACGGCCATTCCATTGCTGTGGAACAACCATTCCATATTTGTGGAACAGCTATTCCACGGCTGTGGAACGCAACTTTGCGACTAGGAAGTGACTAGGAATGACGTGTTCTTTTAATATAGATGCCTATGGCATGACTCTGAAACGTAACTAGACAAATATAATGTCGAGTCTCTCAGGTGCATTGCAGGAGATGAACAATTATTTTGAAACCTTTCATCAAAGGTTTCAAAATAATCGTTTTATTTCTTGGTATTTATCTTCTTTTTATTAATGACCAATTTCAGGACGAGACAAAGGTGAAGCGGGTGAAGGCGGTGAAGAACGGAGGGTTCACCCTGAGATACCGATAAACAGGAGGAGTACAACTTTTGAAGACGATGAATTCTGAAATTAGAATGTAATGAAAGTAAGTACCGGAATCATTATAGTAAAAGAAAAGAGGATATGCCTCAGGCACATCCTCTTTTCCATTCTGTAAATATTGACAAGAATTACTTCAACTCCCAAGCCAAAGCGCTAGCTCCCAATACGGCAGCATCCGCGTCTTTCAACTCAGAAACGAGCAATTTCGTTTTACCTTTGAAGATATTAAGTACATTGTCATCAATCGCTTTCTGGATCGGTTTCATGATGTAATCGCCCGACTTCGCCAGACCGCCGAACAGCACGATGGCTTCGGGGCTTGAGAAAGCAATAAAGTCGGCCAATGCTTCACCTAGCAACGTACCGGTAGAGTTGAAGATCTCCTGTGCCAGTTTATCGCCTTTGACGGCTGCATCGTATACATCTTTCGAAGTGATGTTTTCGGCAGGGATGTCACGCAGAATGCTGCTTTCAGTACGTGCTGCCAGCAATTCGCGGGCTGTACGAGCTACACCGGTAGCCGAGCAATACGCTTCCAGACAACCTTTACGACCGCAACCACACATACGTCCGTTCTCGCGGCGAACGATAACGTGTCCCAGCTCACCGGCAAAGCCGTCGTGTCCGTATACCATCTGACCGTTGATTACGATACCACTACCTACACCGGTACCCAGTGTGATCATGATAAAGTCTTTCATACCACGGGCAGCACCGTACGTCATTTCACCTACTCCTGCCGCATTGGCGTCATTGGTAAGTGCGGTAGGGATACCCAGACGATCTTCGAACATATTTGCCAGGTGAATCACCCCTTTCCAGGGTAAGTTCGGAGCAAATTCGATGGTACCGCTGTAGTAATTGCCGTTGGGAGCGCCAATACCGATACCCTTTATTTTGTCAACACCTCCCTGGGCGATGATGAGCGGGAGAAGGTTTTTGCAAACGTCGTCCACATACTCGTCGGCTGTAGGATATACTTGTGTCTTTACTGATCCGCTCGTAACAATGTTACCACGTGCGTCAACAATACCAAAGACGGTGTTCGTTCCACCAATGTCAATACCTACTACGTAGGGTTTTTCCATGTTTGAATTCATGATATAAATACTAATAGGGTTAGTTATAAATTGATTAATTGCACACAAATAACGCAAAGAAGATTGAGTTTACAAAATGTTTTGAAAAAAAAGTTAGGACAGTTTGCAACTTTTCGTATATCGGATGCGTCTTATAAGGTAAATTGTAAAACAGCAAATTCAATTAACGTGATACACTTAGAGAATATCAACAAAACCTATTACAATGGAGCGCCGCTTCATGTACTCAAAGGCATCAATCTTGACATCCATAAAGGAGAATTTGTTTCCATCATGGGATCATCGGGCTCGGGTAAATCGACATTGCTGAATATTCTGGGAATACTCGACAATTATGATACAGGCGAATACCGGCTGAATGATGTATTGATCAAGGGGCTCAGTGAGACGAAAGCAGCGGAATATCGCAACCGTATGATCGGATTCATCTTCCAGTCGTTCAACCTGATATCGTTTAAGAATGCAGTGGAGAATGTGGCTTTGCCGCTTTTCTACCAGGGAGTAAGTCGCCGTAAGCGGAATGCCCTGGCCCTGGAATATCTTGACAAACTAGGCTTGAAGGACTGGGCGCACCATATGCCCAATGAGATGAGCGGCGGGCAAAAGCAACGTGTAGCCATCGCTCGTGCCCTGATCACGCATCCGCAGATAATACTCGCCGATGAGCCGACGGGAGCTCTCGACAGCAAAACGTCGGAAGAGGTAATGCAGATTCTGAAAGAGTTGCATCGTGAAGGGATGACGATTGTGGTGGTGACACACGAAAGCGGAGTGGCCAACAATACGGATAAGATAATTCATATCAAAGATGGTATCATCGAGCGTATTGAAACGAATTTATCGCATGATGCGTCACCCTTCGGGCAAAATGGGTTTATGAAGTAAATTAAGGATTAGGTATAAAAGAACTGCTTAATTGTAAATCGTCAAATCGTAAATATAATGATTGATCTCTGGCAAGAAATATACAGTACCATCAAGCGCAATAAGATGCGTACCATCCTGACGGGATTTGCCGTTTCGTGGGGTATCTTCATGCTGATCGTCCTGCTGGGTGCCGGCAACGGACTGATACATGCGTTCGATGAGAACTCTACACAACAGGCGTCCAACTCCATCCGCGTATGGCCGGGGTGGACTTCCAAACCATTCAACGGATTGAAAGAGGGTCGGCGTGTACAGTTCAATAATAAGGACCTGGCTTCTACCCAAAAGCAGTTTACCGACAATGTAATGAACGCGGGAGCCATCGTGCAACAAGGAAATACGAACCTGAGTTTCGGGCAAGAATATGTAAATCTTACCTTGTTGGGCATCCATCCGAGCTTCTCTACCGTAGAACCCGGACGCACCAACGTGGTCAAGGGCAGGTTTATCAATCAATTGGACATCGACCGGCGGCGCAAAATTATTCTGCTACACCAGAAAACGGCCGATATTCTTTTCGGGAAAAGCAAGAAGGATCCCATCGGCGAGTTTGTGACAGCCAACGGTGTAGCCTTTCAGGTAGTGGGCATATACAAAGATCGGGGCGACTCGGGTAGCCGCGATGCGTACATTCCTTTCACCACCTTACAGACTATCTATAATAAAGGCGATAAAGTGAACAGCATCTTGTTCATGACGAAAAACCTGAAAACGGAAGAAGATAGTAAGGATTTTGAAAAACGATACCGCCGTGCCATCTCCGTCAACCAACGGTTCGACCCGGAAGATGAGGGTGCTATGTGGATATGGAATCGTTTTACCCAACACCTGCAACAAGAGTCGGCCAGCACTGTGTTGCGTCTGGCTATCTGGATTATCGGTGTTTTCACTTTGTTGAGTGGAATTGTTGGGGTTTCCAACATCATGCTCATCACAGTGAAGGAACGAACCCGCGAGTTCGGCATTCGCAAAGCCTTGGGAGCCAAACCCTCTTCCATCTTGTGGCTCATCATTGTGGAGAGCGTGGTCATTACCACTTTGTTCGGCTATGTCGGCATGGTAGCAGGAATCGGAGTTACCGAGCTGGCCAGTTCGTATATCGGTAGTCAGACCATGGGCGACGGAATGTGGACGCAAACTGTTTTCACCGACCCTACGGTAGATATTTCCATTGCCATCCAAGCCACTCTGGCGCTGGTGATAGCCGGTACGCTGGCGGGATTCTTCCCGGCTCGTAAGGCCGTAAGTATTAGACCCATTGAAGCACTTAGAGCAGATTAACGGTTATGAGAATAGATTTAGATAGCTGCGAGGAAATTATCCTCACGATTACCCGCAATAAAACTCGAAGCTTACTCACTGCTTTCGGCGTATTCTGGGGCATCTTCATGCTGGTGGCACTCATTGGGGGCGGCCAGGGACTGAAGGGCTGGATGCAGAAAAACTTCGAGGGATTTGCTACCAACTCGGCTTTCATCAGTTCGGGGAAGACCTCAGAAGCTTACAAGGGGTTCCGGAAGGGACGCAGGTGGGACCTGGTGAACGACGACCTGGCCCTGTTGCGCAGCAATGTGGAAGGACTCGACGTTATAACTCCTTCCATCGCCCGGTGGGGAAATACGGCTGTGTACGGTGATAAGAAAGCCGATTGCAGCGTCAGAGGCCTTTATCCCGAGTATGATAAGATCGAACAACAGGATATTGCCTACGGACGGTTTATCAATGATGTAGATGTACATGAGTCCCGTAAGGTCTGTGTGATTGGCAAGCGGGTGTACGAGAACCTGTTTCTTCCGGGCGAGGATCCCTGTGGAAAGTATGTTCGCGTGGATGGCATTTATTATCGCATCGTCGGAATGTGTGTGTCCGAAGGCAATATCAATATTCAGGGATCTATGTCGGAAGCGGTGGTGTTGCCCATCAGTACCATGCAGCAAGCCTACAATTTCGGGAATAAAGTCCATGTGATTTGCTTTACGGCGAAGCCCGGTGTGAAAGTAAGCAGCCTGCAGGAAGATGTGGAAAAGGTTATCAAGACGGCGCACTACATATCCCCCGATGATAAACAGGCTGTCGATTTCCTGGATGCGGAGGCTATATTCTCCATGGTCGATAATCTCTTTATAGGTATCAACTTCCTGGCGGTTCTGGTGGGACTCGGCACTTTGCTGGCCGGTATCATCGGCGTATCGAATATCATGATGGTGACTGTGCGCGAACGTACTGTGGAGATCGGTATTCGTAGAGCCATTGGCGCCCGGCAGATCGATATCCTGCAACAGATTCTGTCGGAAAGTATTGTACTCACCTCTGTAGCCGGAATGGCAGGTATCAGTTTTGCGGTAGGCATCTTGCAGGTTGCGGAGATGCTTACGAGTGCTGCCGGTAGCGAGATACATTTTCAGATCTCTTTCGGTCTGGCTATAGGTACCGCCGCCCTGCTGATTGTGCTCGGTGTGGTAGCCGGATTGGCGCCTGCCTATCGGGCCATGGCTGTCAAACCGATTGAAGCTATCCGGGATGAGTAAGAAGAGTGATAAGTGTTTAGTGATAAATGAATAGCAAATAATAATATAATAAGCATAATACAATGAAGAAGTTTTTTAAAATCGCATTGCTGGTGGTCATTGGCCTCCTCTTCTTATGGACATTCGTGTTTCTGTATCAGAAGTCGAAACCGAAAAAGGTCGTATATGAAACGATTAAGCCTGAGATAACCGACCTGGAAAAGTCGACAGTAGCTACAGGGAAAATAGAACCACGTGACGAGATTCTTATCAAACCTCAGATTTCGGGTATCATCGATGAGGTGTACAAGGAAGCGGGCGAAACCATCCGCAAGGGTGAAGTGATAGCCAAGGTGAAGGTTATTCCGGAACTGGGCCAGTTGAATTCCGCCGAGAGCCGTGTACGCATCGCCCAGCTCAATGCCAACCAGGCAGAAACCGATTTCTCGCGTGTAGAGAAATTGTACAAAGATCAACTGATCAGCCGCGAAGAGTTCGAAAAGGGTGAAGTGTCGGTGAAGCAGTCGCGCGAGGAGTTGCAGACAGCCAAGGATGCTCTGGAGATTATTAAAGAAGGTATCACCAAGAACAGCGCCTCTTTCTCGAGCACCATGATCCGCTCCACCATCGACGGGTTGATTCTCGATGTACCGGTGAAGGCGGGTAACTCGGTGATCATGAGTAATACGTTCAATGACGGTACTACGATTGCCACAGTGGCTAATATGAACGACCTGATTTTCCGCGGAAAGATCGACGAAACGGAAGTGGGACGTGTACACGAGGGGATGCCGGTGAAGCTTACCATTGGTGCGTTGCAGAACCTTACGTTTAATGCCATACTGGAATACATCTCGCCCAAAGGAGTGGAAGAGAACGGCGCCAATCAGTTCGAAATCAAGGCTGCCATTCAGGTACCTGATACGGTGAAGATCCGCTCGGGTTACTCGGGCAATGCGGAAATTGTACTGGAACATGCCAGGAAAGTACTTGCCGTACCCGAAAGCACTATCGAGTTTAGTGGCGATAGCACCTTTGTATATGTTATGACGGACTCGGTTCCCGAACAGAAGTTTGAACGCAAGCAGGTGAAAGTCGGTATGAGCAACGGAATCAAGATTGCCATCAAGGAGGGTATAGCTACGACCGACAAGATTCGTGGAGCAGAAAAGAAAGAGGGTAAAGACAAGGATAAGAATAAGAAATAAGGAAGCGTATGAAAAGAAATATATTAAGTATAGCATTGATCGCATGCGGGATAGCTGTGCAGGCGCAGGAGGGATGGAGCCTGCGGCAGTGTATCGACTATGCTATCGAGCATAATATCAACATCCGGAAGGCTGCCAATGCGGTAGATCAGAGCGAGGTGGATGTGAATACAGCCAAATGGGCGCGGTTACCGAACCTGACTGGGTCGGGCAGGCAAAGCTGGAATTGGGGACTTGGACCGGTGAGAAAACCTACAACAGATGAGAATGGAAATTCATCTTATGTGGAGGTTTATGAGAATAAATATAGTGCTAATAGCAGTCTAAGTCTCTCTACCAGCATTCCTGTCTTTACCGGATTTCAGATACCTAATCAGCAGGAATTGTCGAAACTGAATCTGAAGGCTGCCATTGCGGATCTGGAAAAGGGCAAAGAAGATATTGCCCTCAATGTAGCATCGTCTTATTTGCAGGTCTTGTTCAATCAGGAACTAAAGAAGGTTGCTATTGGACAAGTTGTGCTTAGCAAGGAGCAGTGGACCCGTATTGTCCGTCTTGCAGAGTTAGGAAAAGCCTCTGCCGCTCAAGTAGCCGAAGCGAAAGCTCGTGTGGCCCAGGACGAGATGAGTGCTACCCAAGCGGATAATAATTACCAATTGGCCCTGCTTGATTTGACTCAATTATTGGAACTACCTTCGCCTAAGGATTTTTATTTGTCGCAACAAGATACAGCTATTGTTTTTGGCGTACTCACGCCTCCGGATGACATATATACAGAGTCGCTTATGAATAGACCGGGAATACGAGCTGCTCAATTTCGTTTAGAAGGAAGTGAGAAAAGTATCAAGATAGCTCAAAGTGGTTTGTATCCGACTTTGGAGTTTTGGGGGAATATGGGAACCAACTATACGAATCCTTTCGAGGATCGTTTTAAAACACAAGTAAAGAACAATTTTGGACAAAGTATTGGTTTAAGTTTGAATATTCCTATATTCAACCGTTTCGCTACTAGGAACCGCGTACGTACGGCTAAGTTACAGCAATTAAACTTGGCTTTGGATTTGGACAATGCCAAGAAAGCGATGTACAAGGATATTCAGCAGGCTTGGTACAGTGCCGTAGCTGCCGAAAGCAAGTTCAACAGCAGTGTGGTAGCTGTGGAAGCCAATGAAGAATCGTTCCGCCTGATGAACGAGAAGTTCGATAATGGAAAAGCTACTTCGGTGGAATACAACGAATCCAAACAAAATCTGATGAAAGCACTTTCAGACCGTATTCAGGCGAAGTACGAATATTTATTCCGCACGAAGATTCTCGATTTCTACAAAGGAATCCCGATCGAGTAGCAGGCAATTAAACAAAGGGTGCTTCAACGGCACCCTTTGTTGTTAAAATCCCTACCTTTGCAGCGAAATTGACCGTTACTACATGGAACAAATCGAGCAAATCAAAACTTTTTTCAGTAAGAATGGACGAGTTATCGCCCTGTGGACACTGGGGACGCTGTTACTGGTAGCAGTGATACTCTTCTTCTGCCGAAACCATATTCTGCGGAGCGTGGCAGGTAAACGGATCGCCCAGGTGGAACAAACCCGCGGACTGACGATCCGGTACGGTGATTTGCGCATGAAGGGGCTGAAAGATATTCTCCTGACGGATCTCTCCGTTGTCCCTGCCGGCCGCGATACGTTGCTCACCCTCCAATCTGTCGATGTCCGCATCAGTCTTACCCAACTGCTGATGGGAAATGTGGAGATACGGAATGTTCGCCTGGATGGGCTCACGGTAGATTTTATCAAGCAGGACTCTGTGGCCAACTACGACTTCCTGTTCCGGCAACGAGGCGATACGACGGTAGCCATCACTCCCGCTCAGGCTGATTACGCGAAGAAGGTAGACCGTATGTTGCACCTGCTCTACGGATTTCTACCGGAGAATGGCGAGTTGAATCGTCTCCATATCACCGAACGAAAGGACCTAAACTTTGTTTCCATCGAGATTCCTGCGTTCACTATTCAGGATAATCATTTCCGTGCCGATATATATGTCAAGGAAGATACCCTTACCCAGCACTGGACTACCGAGGGCGAGTTGAACCGTAACGCGCATACATTACGAACTTCACTCTACGCCCAAGGGGAATCGAAAGTCTCCCTTCCTTTTATCAACCGCAGGTTTGGGGCGGAGGTCAGCTTCGACTCACTGGCTTACAGCCTCTCCGAACAAAACGCACGCGGTATTCCGCTCTGCCTGGCCGGTAAAGCCAGCATCAGTGGACTGAGCATCTACCACAAAGCTCTTTCTTCCGAGGTGGTGTATCTGGACAAAGGACAATTGGCTTACCGCTTCAATTTCTCCGAGCGTTCCATCGAAGTAGACAGCTGCACTACCGTGCGGTTCAATAAATTGCAATTCCATCCATACGCCCGGGCCGAGAAGTCCGATACAGCCTGGCACTTCCGGGTGTCTGTTGACAAACCGTGGTTTCCTGCCGACGACCTGTTCAGCTCGCTTCCCAAAGGATTGTTCAGTAACCTGGACGGCATTCGTACCAGCGGTCAACTGGCATATCACTTTTTGCTTGATGTTGACTTTGCACAGTTGGACAGCCTGAAATTCGAATCCGAATTGAAAGAGAAGGATTTCCGCATTGTGCAATACGGTGCTACGAACCTGGGCAAAATGTCGGGTGAGTTCATGTACACTGCTTACGAATATGGTCATCCGGTCCGTACCTTTCCGGTGGGTCCGTCGTGGGAGCACTTCACGCCGCTGGACAGTATTTCACAATTGCTGCAAATGTCTGTGTTGCAAAGCGAGGACGGTGGTTTCTATTACCACCAGGGATTCCTGCCCGATGCCATGCGCGAGGCATTGATTTACGACCTGAAGGTGAAGCGGTTTGCCCGGGGCGGCAGTACCATCACCATGCAGTTGGTGAAGAACGTGTTCCTGAATCGCAACAAGAACTTTGCCCGCAAGCTGGAAGAAGCCCTGATCGTATGGCTCATCGAGAACCGGGGGTTGACCTCCAAAGCCCGGATGTACGAAGTGTATCTCAATGTCATCGAGTGGGGGCCGTTGGTGTACGGCGTTCACGAGGCTGCTGCCTTCTACTTCAAGAAACGTCCGTCGCAGCTCACGGCTGAAGAGTGCATCTTCCTGGCTTCCATTATTCCCAGTCCGAAACGTTATCGCAGCTCGTTTACGGAGGATATGCAGTTGAAAGAGGGTATGGGGGATTATTTCCACGTCATCACCAAACGGTTGGTAAGCAAAGGACTGATTGATTCGCTGGCGGCCGACAGCATTCGTCCGCAAATTCAGGTGACGGGTGATGCCCGGCTACCTTTGGAAAAGTAAATCGGATAAATTAGCCGTGAAGATGTAAGGCATTTGCGGAAAAAGGTTTACTTTTGCAAGTAATAACCCTATTTTTGGTCACTATTATGCAATATAACTTGTCTGCTCCTTCCGAAGTGAAGGCCGTCATTCAACTTCCGGCTTCCAAAAGCATCAGCAACCGGGCACTCATTATCCATGCGCTGGCCGATGGTGCCTGTCCGCTTCATAACTTGTCCGATTGTGACGATACGCAGGTAATGATCCGGGCGTTGACGGAGGGCAACGAGGTGATCGACATCCTGGCGGCAGGTACCGCCATGCGTTTCCTTACCGCTTACCTGAGTGTGAAACCGGGCACCCGTACCATCACCGGTACCCAACGGATGCAACAACGCCCCATACAGATTCTGGTCAATGCTTTGCGTGAACTCGGTGCACACATCGAATACGTTGCCAGCGAAGGGTTTCCTCCACTCCGCATCACCGGCTCTCTCTTGCAGGGGAATGAAATCACCCTGCAAGGCAATGTGAGCTCGCAATATATTTCCGCCCTGCTTCTCATTGCTCCGATGCTGGAAAAAGGTTTAAAACTGCATCTGGAGGGGGAAGTCATCTCCCGCCCGTATATCAACCTGACGTTACGACTGATGAAGGACTTCGGCGCTTCGGCCATCTGGATTTCGGAAAGCGACATTGTCGTAGCTCCCCGTCCGTACAACGATGTTCCCTACACGGTGGAAAGCGATTGGAGCGGTGCTTCGTACTGGTACCAGATAGCTGCTTTAACAGAAAAAGCGGAAATCGTTCTTCCCGACTTATTTCGGAAAAGTTATCAGGGCGATAGCCGGGGAGCGAAGCTCTTTGCCCAACTGGGAGTGAGTACGGAGTTTGTTGACAATGGGGTGCGGCTGACCAAGATTCCTGTCAAAGCAGAACGCCTCGACGAAGACCTTGTCGATATACCCGATCTGGCGCAAACGTTTGTTGTTACTTGTTGCCTGCTTGGTGTTCCTTTCCGTTTTACCGGTCTGCAAAGCCTTAAGATCAAAGAAACCGACCGCATCTCCGCCTTGAAAGCGGAATTGAAGAAGCTCGGTTACGTGCTTCACGATGAGAACGACAGCATTCTTTCCTGGAACGGCGAACGTTGCCAGCCCGAAGCTGTTCCTGTAATTCATACTTACGAGGACCACCGTATGGCGATGGCTTTTGCTCCGGCTGCTGTCGCTTTCCCCGAAATGCGTATTGCCGATCCGCAGGTGGTGAGTAAGTCTTATCCTCGCTATTGGGAAGATTTGCAGCAGGCGGGATTCAATATTATGAAAGAGAATCCACCACATCTGCCGCGGAGCGAACGTATTATTTGATAGCCTGGCAAATAACCCGTTCCGTTTTTTCAAATAGCTCCGGGAAAGGCATGTCTTTTACAGCGATAGGGTCATGAATTGTAAATTCAAGCTGGTTTCCTATGCCTAAAGGGAACGAACCCCATTTCACCATTTTCCATGAATGATTGATGGTGACGGGAACCAAGCTGGCAGACGGTGCGTATTTACAAAGAATCTTCAATCCGTTTTCCGCGAATGGTCTCGGCTTACCCGTCCGGCTTCTGGTTCCTTCGGGGAATATGATCGCGGACCGTTTGTTAGTCTCTATGTATTGGCCCATTTCCCGTATGGCAGTTAAAGACTGTTTCGCGTCTTTCCTGTCAATAAGCACCGATCCTCCATGAACCAGATTGTACGAAATGCTGGGGATTCCTTTGCCCAATTCAATCTTGCTGACAAATTTGGGATGCACCTTTCTCATGAACCAACTGAGGGAGGTAATATCATACAGGCTCTGATGGTTGGCTGCAATGATCAAGGGCACCCCCACCGGCAGTTTATCTATGCCTCTGACTTTATACCTCGTTCCCAGTACATATGTATTGGCTACTAAGAAGAAGGACAATACGTCGACGCTTTTTTTATGAGCCTCATAGCCAAACAGGTTGAAACACACCCATTGAACGAGGTGAAAGAAAATCAGCGTACCTCCAAACAAAAGGTAATAAATCGCGGAAAGTGGATATGCTATTATTTTCTGCATGTATGTTGATCTGGGATTAGCGTTCGAGCGTTGCTTTCAGGAACTCGGCCTTCAAATTGGATATAACCTCTTTTACACTGGAAATCTTTTGAGACAAGTGGACATTTATACCCGTGAAAGCATATCCTTTCTTCATATTGCCCCTGGCAGCCTGATAAAGAGCCTGGACGATGCAGTAAGGACTCTTGGTGTAATCACAGGTTTTTATACAATGGAAAGTACATCTCTTAGGCATCTCTTCTCCTCTTTCCACACTTTGGATAAATTCCCCGTCGATAGCTCTACCCGGCATTCCGACCGGACTTTGTATGATTTTTATATCTTCTTGCCTGGCAGCTACAAACACATTCTTAAAGACGTCGGACGCGTCGCATTCGGTCGTAGTAACAAACATTGTCCCCAGCTGTACACCCGAAGCGCCCATTTCGATAAAACGAAGTATGTCTTCTCCTGTAGAGATTCCTCCGGCGGCAATCACCGGTATGTTCTTTTCATCTTTGTATGAGTTGGCAATAGCTACGACCTCCGGTATAAGCTTTTCCAAAGAGTACTGTTCATCATCGAGCTGATTGACTTTAAATCCCAGATGACCTCCGGCTTTCGGTCCTTCCACAACGATCGCGTCCGGTAAATAACTGTAATTTGCTTTCCACTTGTCGCATATAATCTTAGCGGCTCGTGAGGACGATACGATAGGAACCAGTTTGGTTTTGCTTTCATTGGTTAGATAGGATGGCAAATCGAAAGGCAGTCCGGCTCCGGAGAAGATCACATCGGCTTTCTCTGCTATCGATGTTTTCACCATGTCGGCATAATTCGTTAACGCCACCATGACATTGACTCCAATGATGCCTTTACTTTTTTCTTTCGCCTTTTTGATTTCTTCTTTTAATCCCAGGATGCACTTGTTCACATAATCTCCCGGTGACTTATGATAGATCAGACCCAATCCGGCACAGGATATAACACCGATACCTCCTTCATTGGCTATAGCCGATGCTAAACCCGACAAGGAAACTCCCACACCCATTCCACCTTGAATAACTGGAAGCTTTACTTCCATATTGCCCATAAAAAATGATTTCATACTACTTGAAAATGAATAATGATAAAACTTCGTGACTTGTTAGTAATAAAAATAAGAAGTTGATCTTGATGAGAGTACAATATTAACTTGATTATTCAGGGCGCAAAGGTAGAAAATATTTTGTACGCTTACAACAAGAAGTTTCTCGAAGTTAAATCCTATATTTGCATTTGTCATCTTAAAACAATCGCCATGAGCACAAAAAGAATCGTTTTACTATCAATCCTTTTTATCGTAGTAGCCTGTCGTGCAGGCAAATCAGACAGTGATGCTAAACCTGCGCAGTACCGGAATCTGTTTACAGAGGCCGGGTATAGCCAGGAAGCTATTCAGCAGAAAATCGAGTCTGTTTTTAATCATCTCTTTTATGGCGATAAGGAAACCGAAGCGGTGTATTATGAGGCGGGCGAGAATGAAAACGGGAAACTTGCCTATATCTACGATGTCAACAACCGGGATGTGCGAAGCGAAGGCATGTCATACGGGATGATGATAGCCGTTCAACTCGATAAAAAAGAAATATTCGACGCCCTGTGGAACTGGTCGAAAACATACATGTACCACGGCAATCCCCAACATCCGGCTTACGGATATTTTGCCTGGTCGTTGAAACCTACGGGCGAGATGAACGACGAAATGCCTGCTCCCGATGGGGAAGAATATTACGCTACCGCACTCTATTTTGCATCTGCAAGATGGGGTAGTAATGGTGAGGGAATCTATCAGTATACAAAAGAAGCCGATGAACTGACCAGCCAGCTAAGAAACCGGAAACCCATTGTCGGAATGGTTTCGGGCAGGAGAATCACCGGCTTGAATTTGTTTGATGCCGAACATGCGATGGTACGTTTTACTCCTGACAGTGTTCATGCCGCTCATACCGATGCCAGCTACCACTTGCCCGCTTTTTATGAGGTCTGGGCGCAAAAAGGTCCTGAAGCTGACCGGGAGTTCTGGGCGAAGGCTGCCACCGTTAGTCGCGACTATTTTGAGAAGGCGGCTCATCCCCGTACCGGACTTACATCGGACTATGGTAACTTCGACGGCACTGCGTGGGCTTCGCCCTGGCGTCCGGTTTCGGCTACGTTCAGCTACGACGCCTGGCGTACGGTGATGAACTGGAGCATGGACTGGAACTGGTGGAAAAAAGACCCCAAAGCTGTTGAGCGAAGCAATCGGATCCTGAACTTCTTCCTGAGCGAAGGAATCGATACGTATGGAAACCAATATGCGTTGGATGGAACGAAACTGGCAGGCGGTCGGCCGGTAGGGCTTGTGGCTTGCAACGCTACTGCCGCCTTAGCAGCCAATATCCCCGAGGCTGCCGGATTTGTCAAAGCGCTTTGGGAGTGTAAGCCCCCTACGGGCACTTACCGCTACTATGACTCGATGCTGATGATGATGGCGTTGCTGCATTGCAGTGGGGAATTCAAGGCCTATCTATAGCAAATAGCTGTTCGTTCTTACCGGAGTACCACGAATTATATGTAACTTTGCAGAAAGATTCAAGGACGATGTGGATACTTATATACAGCTTATTGCTCCTTGCCGTAGTGGCGCTCGCCGCCGGATGCATGCGTACTTTCCTCATAAAGAAGAAGATCGACCGCGGAGAACTGAGCGGTTTTCCCGAGGTGAAGGAGGCGGATGTGGAATGTTGCGGACAGCACGAAGTGTGCGAGAAAGAGAGCCTGCTGGCAGCCGTCAGCCGGGAGATAGAGTACTACGATGACGAAGAATTGGACGATTTTATCGGCGTAGCTCCCGATAAATATACCTCCGGGCAAACAGAACAGTTCCGTCATGTGTTCTATACCATGCAGGAAACCGATGTAGCCGGATGGGTACGCAGCCTGCAACTGAGGGGTATCAGTCTGCCCGACGAGCTGAAAGACGAGGTGTTCCTGGTGATCGGTGAGCGACGGTCTCTCCTCTAATTGCTAATTTTATTCTTGTAATGGATTTACTACAATATACTTTCTTCCAACACGCGTTGTTGGGTAGCCTGCTTGCCAGTATTGCCTGTGGCATTATCGGTACCTATATCGTGACACGCCGCCTGGTGTTTATCAGTGGAGGCATCACACATGCGTCGTTCGGAGGTATCGGCCTGGGATTGTTTGCCGGCATATCACCCATCCTGTCGGCAGCAGTATTCTCCGTACTCTCGGCATTCGGGGTGGAGTGGCTCAGCAAACGCAGTGATATGCGCGAAGATTCGGCCATTGCGGTGTTCTGGACATTCGGTATGGCGGTGGGTGTGTTGTTCAGCTACCTGGCTCCGGGCTTTACCCCCGACCTGTCGGGTTATCTGTTTGGTAATATCCTGACCATCACACAGGGCGACCTGCTCTTATTGGGTGGACTGGCATTGGCGCTGATTGTGTTCTTCTGTCTCTTTATCCATCCCATCATTTACATTGCGTTCGACCGGGAGTTTGCCCGCTCGCAAGGCATTCCCGTGGCGGTGTTCGAGTACCTGCTGATGATGTTCATCGCATTGACCATTGTGGCGTGCCTGCGCATGGTCGGTATCGTGTTGGCGCTCTCGATGCTCACCCTTCCGCAAATGACGGCCAACCTGTTTACGTACAATTTCAAGCGGATCATCTGGTTGTCCATCGGCATCGGTTTGCTGGGATGTATGGGTGGCTTGATTTTTTCTTACTACTGGAGAGTACCTTCGGGAGCTTCCATTATATTCTTCTCCATTCTCATCTACGCCGTATGTAAATTGATACGGAGAAAACACTAAGAAGTAATAATCCTTATATATAAATAGGTATGGAAATAAACATTCTTTCGCAGGAACAGCTTCACGATGCTGCCCGTCAGTTTATCGGTGAGATGGGCGATAATACCGTTTTTGCCCTTTACGGGAAGATGGGTGCGGGGAAGACAACCTTCGTCAAAGCCTTGTGTGAAGAATTGGGAGTGTCGGACGTGATCACCTCGCCGACATTCGCCATTGTGAACGAGTATCGCTCCGACGAAACGGGTGAACTGATCTATCACTTCGACTTTTACCGCATCAAGAAATTGTCGGAGGTGTACGATATGGGCTACGAAGATTATTTCTACAGCGGTGCGCTTTGTTTCATCGAATGGCCTGAACTGGTGGAAGAACTGTTGCCGGGTGATGCGGTGAAAGTGACCATTGAGGAGCTGGCCGACGGTAGCCGGCGTATAACGATGTAGTTCAAGAAAAGTCAATCGCCCAATCGTCAATCAAATGAATCCTCATTATTTTATTCAATTCATCTTTGCCCTTGCCGGGTTGGTATCCTTGCTGGCTGCCTTGCTCGACTGGAATTGGTTTTTTACGGCACGCAACACCCAGCTCATTGTCCGCAATGTGGGGCGGAAGCGTGCCCGTCTCTTTTACGGCCTCCTGGGAGTAGTGCTTATCGGGATGGCGGTCTTTTTCTTCCTTCACATAGGCCGGCTGCCTTTTCGCCGTTGAATTTACGGGTATCTAACAGCTAGATCAGTTGCCGCGACTTCATTTCGAGGTATTTGTTGATTACATCAATGGATAGATTCTCGGGCGTGGTGAGTACGGAATAAATACCGTGCTGTTTCAGCGTGTTCACGATCAATCGCTTCTCGAAGGCGAACTTCTCGGCAATCACCCGTTGGTAGTAGGCTTCGGTATTCTCAGCCGGACGGGCGATGTATTCTTTCAATTCGGCATCTTCGAAGAACACCACTAACAAGCGGTGTTGGCGTGTCAATTGTTTCAGGTAGGGCAACTGGCGGTTCATGGCGGTGATACTGCCGAAGTTGGTGTACAGCACAAGCAGGCTCCGCTTGTTGATCAGTTTCCCCAGATGTACGCAGAGCCCGGAGAAATCGGTTTCGCCGAAAGTAGTTTCCTGCGCATACAGGCTTTCGAGTATATTCTGCATCTGCCCCGTCTGTTTGGAGGCAGGTATGAACGTGTCGAACTCATCGTTGAAGGTAGCCAGTCCTGCTTTGTCGTCTTTGCGCATGGCTACGTACGACAATACCAGCGAAGCATTGATGGCATAATCCAACAGCGTCATTCCACGGAATGCCTGCTGCATCACCCGCCCCTTGTCGATAACGTTGTATATCTGCTGGCTGCGTTCGTCCTGATACACATTGACCATCAATTGATGCCGGCGGGCGCTGGCTTTCCAGTTGATGGTGCGGTAATCGTCCCCCTTTACATATTCCTTGATCTGTTCGAACTCCGTCTGGTGTCCGGCCCGGCGGATGCGTTTAATGCCCAGTTCGGTCAGGTTGTCGCTCATGGCCAGCAATTCGTAGCGGTGCAGCATGAGGTAGGAGGGGTACACCTTGACTTTGCGTGGTTCGCCGCAGGTGAAGCGGCGGGAGAGGAGTCCGATGCGGGTTTCGGTGAAGACGCGGATCTGACCGAAATTATACGTACCGCGCCGGGTGGGACGGAGCACGTATTCGATGTTCTGGCCCTCGCCGCGCTTTAGCGACAGGGCAAAGTGGATGTCTCTCACCTGGAAGATGAACGGAATCTCGTCGATGACCGTCAGCCGGACCGGGAAAGGATAACCGCTTTCCACCCGCAGGTTCACTTTATTCTCGTCGCCGTTGGAGAAGCGGAAGGCGCAATGCCGGGAGGCACGGATGCCTCGCACATGATACAGCAGGGCGGCGTCGGCTAACAGGCCGGCAACAAGTGCCGCAAGCAATACCTGCCCCACTGTGAACAGGGGAGCGAAGAGGTATCCGCTACACATCAGCAGAATAATCAGGGTGATGGATATGTAAAAGCGCCGGGTTAAAAACATCGTATTTTCTTTCGGGGTTACTTACTGGGAAACTTCCACTGCATGGCTTGACTAAATGGGGCTACTTGGGAACTTCCACTTTGTCTATCAACCGGTGAGTGACTTTCACGGTGGAATGTCCTTCCATTTCCGCTTCGGCGGTGAGTATCAGGCGGTGTTGCAACACGTAGGGAGCTACGAACTTGATGTCTTCCGGAGTCACGAAGTCGCGTCCTTGCAGCAAGGCGAACGCTTTGGCCGATTGTAGCATAGCCACGGAAGCACGGGGGGAAGCGCCGAGATACACAGCCTTGCTGATACGGGTTTGCTGCACGATGGTAGCGATGTATTTCAACAGGGTAGGGTCGACAAACACCTCGTTCATCAACTTCCGCAGCGACAGTAGTTCGTCACGGGTGATGGTGGGCTCAATCGTTTCCAGTTTCACCAGTGCGGCGTTGGTATGGTGGCGTTCCAGAATGCTGACCTCTTCTTCCAGGGAAGGATAACCCATAGTGATCTTCATCAGGAAACGGTCGAGCTGTGCTTCGGGGAGTTTGTAGGTACCTTCCTGTTCTACCGGGTTCTGTGTGGCAAGGATAATGTATAGTTCGCCCATTTTGTGGGTAGTGCCGTCGATGCTGATCTGCCGTTCTTCCATGACTTCGAACAGGGCTGATTGCGTCTTGGCGGGAGCCCGGTTGATTTCGTCGACCAGTACCATGTTGGCAAAAACCGGTCCCCGGTGGAAGTCGAACTCGTTTGTCTTCATATTGAATACCGTGGTGCCCAGCACATCGCTCGGCATCAGGTCGGGGGTGAACTGCACACGGCTGAAATCGGCATCGATCAGGCGGGCTACCAGTTTGGCAAGCAACGTTTTGGCTACGCCGGGTACACCTTCGATAAGCACATGCCCGTTGGCAAGGATGGCGGCCAGCACCAGGTCGACTACCTGTTCTTGTCCCACAATGACTGTGGCAATCTGTGCTTTCAGTTGCGCTATCTTCTCGGTGAAGAGCGTCAAGTCGGTACGTTCTGTCTTTTCTTCCATATCGTATATGTTAGAGATGATTTATAATTTCGTTCATTTGGTTGATGTAATCTTTCATATAGTCTTCCGTGGCTTTCCATTTGCCCTGTGTCAGGGGGCGGAGTCCGCGGAACAGTCGTCGGATGTCTTCTTCTTCCAGTCCGGTTTTCAGGGCGATGCGCCGGCACAAGGCATCGTCGTCCGATTCGTCTTCGACATCTACCTGGATGTGCCGCCTCAGTTGCTCGGCAAAATAAGTAAACTTCTTGCAGACAAGTTCGGTGTGGTCTTCTTTCTGGTAGTAGAGCGTGCCGATCAGTTCGACAAACTCCAGGTTCTTATTGGCCGGCTCGTTGACGACGGGGATGACTCGTTGCCTCCTGCGGGCGGTGAACACCATGAACAGCAGGATGGCGGCCATCGTGAGGTATAGCGCCCAGCGGAGTGGACGTTGGGAAAGAAGATAACGTAAAGGCGATTGCGGCTTGGCTTCCGGACTTCCGTACACTTCGGTACGTACCAGCGGAAGGTCGCTCATGCCGGATAGGAGCCGGAACAGGTACGTGCCGTTGCTTCCGTCGAGCATGCCGTAGTTGGTGAATATCAAGGGGGTGCAGGATAGGATGATCTCTCCTTTGCCTACTTGTTTGCGGAAGGCTACCGAGACAAACGTGCTGTCTACTGACGGTATTATGCTGTCGGTTACCATCTCGATGATGTCGCTTGACACTTCAATGCTGTCTGTTGATTCCTTACTGCTATCGGCTGCTTCCTCAATACTTGGAGCGCCTGCCGGCCAAAGCGCTCTTTCTTCCGAGATCCGCATGTCGGCCAATGATTCCGACAAAGAATCGCGTTCCAGGAAGAAACTGTAGCACAGCGGGGCGTAAAACTGAAAAGCCCGGGGAGCATAGCGTGCCGAATCGCCTACCCAATAAAGAGTTTCCTTGTCTCCTGACTGCGTGGTGTAACGCAGGAACTGAGACGTGTTGAAATAGGAGTATCCACAACGGAAGTGCAGCTTTTCGGCCAGTGCTTGGCTGAACGAAGAACCTACCAGCATGATTTTGCTTCCTTGTTCAGCCATCTCTACCAGTGCGTCCACATCGGTTTTACTTAGATTCATGTGCCGGGCGATGGCCAGTACGGCGTATTGAGTAGAGTCGAGAGAGAGTTGGTAGAAAGTTTCGCGGGAGATGTAGTAATCTTCCGGCCAGGCATTGTCTACTTCCTGGTCGAACACGTAACAGCCGAACGGCTGTTTGTCGTGCCGTTCGAAAGTCGGTGTCCATACGAACCGTACAGGCTGACTGTATTCCAGCAGGAATATCAACCCGACGAAAGTCAGGACGCCCAGGATGAACCAGTGTTTACCTTTCATGCATCACCTCCTTTCCGGATGGTTTCCTGAAGCGCCTGCATCTCCCGGAACACGGTTTCGGTTGCTTCAAAGTTGCCGTAGCGTACCCGTAGGAAGAGGTTGGTCAACTGCCGGAAAGGCGTGCGGATGTTTTCCGGTTTTACCTCGTAGGTATATTCGGTCGGCGTTTTGTAGAGTTGCCAGTCGATGCGTCCTTCATCGGTCAGTACTTTCAGAGTTTGCAGGTAGAGCAATCGGATGGCTTCCCGGTAGTCGCCGCCTGCAAGCGCCGCTTCGATTGCTGCGGTAAAGTCTACCCCATAGATGGTATCTTCGTGCAGGGCATAAGGAAAGGCGTTTTTACGCACCCGCATAAAGAGTTCGGGGCGTTTGCGGTACACCAGCCAGACGAGGAGCAGAATAATGACAATACCTATCCCGATAAGGACCGGCTCTGCATACGAATCGGCAATCTGACTGCCGAACATATTGGACAGCAGGCGGTTGATCCAATGGATAATCCACTCCCAGAGGTCGAAATCGGAAGAAACCGTTTCAGCATTGTAGTGGTAATTCGAATCAGCCTGCCAGGAGGCGATGCTTGCGGAGTCGCAGACGAGTGTATCGATAGGTAAAGCCATTCGACGTGTTTAGAGGTTATCGAAGTTCTCGATGTCGTTGGTGATCGTTATACCGTCGATCTTCTCGGATGCATGTCCGTATTGATACCCCATGCCCAGATAGAGGAATATTGCTCCGATATATGCAGAAAAAGTAGAGATCACGGCCAATACATAAACGAGGCAATTGTACCCGAAAGATACTGTGGTTTCGGTACTCAGCTCGCTCATGGAAAACAAATACTTCACCATGGTAGCCACGGTGTAAGGTATGCTGGCTACCGAGTTGATGAACATGCTGAGCAATCCCATAACAAGACCTATCAGGAAAACACCGCCCCAGGTGGGGAAACCCAGCCGGAATGCCTTTCCGAAGGCATCGAAGATAGATATGTCCTCAAACAGGTAAATGGGAGTGAAGAGTGCCATGGGTATGCAGCAGGCAACGAAGGCGGGGATGGTGAGCAGCAAGCTCCAAAGGGTAGCCACCGCCAGAAGAGCAATGAGTACAACTATCAGTATGATGAAGGCGTATGTGAAGATAATGGCCATCAGCGACCGTCCGAAGTATTTCAACAGCAGTGGTTTCAAATCGGTGAGGGTAATTCCGTTCAACCGGTTCTCGCTTGTGGCGTACTGTTTCATACATGCGTAGACGATGCTTGCGAGCAATCCCGTACCGATCACTGCACAAAGCAATGTGAGCAGGTAGTTTGTCAGGAAAGTGGAATCCAGAATAGATAAAATATCGTCGCCCGATTGCTGTAGCATGGAGAGGTTCATCCCGAACGATGTCATCTTGGAGGCTCCTGCCGCCTGTATCAGGCTCAGCGGAAGCAACAGGTAAGTGGTGAACTTCAATAGGGGTTTCCAATTCTCTTTCAGGAAATCGAACGTTGCATTCAGCTTCTCTCCGAAAGCGCGTTTTTCGTATAATTCAATTTTTCTGGGCTGTTCCATGAGATCGTTTGTTTGGTAAATAAATATAATAAAAGATGATGAAAGCAAGGGAAAGCAGGATAAGACCGAGCCGTATCGCTACCGGGAAATGGGTGTGGCGGGTGAGGAATCCTTCGATAAACCCGGCCACCACAAAGATGGGCACGGTACCTACCACGATTTTCAGTCCGCGCTTGGCTCCCCGGCGGAACGATTCTCCCCGGGAGTAGGTGCCGGGGAAGAGCCAGCCGTTGCCCATAGCCAGTCCGGCAGCGCCGGCTACGATGATGGCCCATATCTCCAGCGTTCCGTGTAGCCAGATGGCCAGCATGGCTTCCTGGAGTAGTCCCTGTTGGTGGAAGAAGGTAAGGAACGCCCCTACCATAATGCCGTTGGTCAATAGTAGATAGCCGGTTCCGAAGCTGGTGAGTATTCCTATGGCAAAACAGATAAATGCTACCCGGATATTATTGAAGGTAATACCCAGGAACATGGTACTTTCTCCACCACTGGCATATACTCCCATCGGTTTTCCATCGGCTATGTTTTTCAGCGTCATGTCTACGTACGAGTCGCCCAGGATAAGCCGGGTAAACTCCTCGTCGTACATAGTCGACACGACGCCTATCAGTACACTGACGGCAAAGATGAAGAATGAGGTGGCAAGCTCTTTCCGGGCGTCGTACATGATGCGGGGCACCTCTTGCGACCAGAAAGTGATGATACGTGTCCGTTTCTCCTTTTTATTTCGATAAATGACGTTGTGCAGGGCCGATGCCAGGTTGTTCAGGTAGATGGTAATGCGGGAGTTGGGGTAGTGCGTCTGGGCAAACGCAAGGTCGGCGGTCAGTTCCGTATAGGCGTCAGCCAACCGGTCGGGAGCAAGCCCTTCGGCCTTCTCCACCACTTTCTCGGTTTCTTTCCACTTTTCTATATTTCGGCGTATAAACGTAACTTCTTTCATCGTTTGCTGAACCCTCGGGTAAAGTTTGCCCGATATGGAAAGCAAAAGTAAGGAATTTGTGATATATTTGCAACCGAAGATTGAAAATGTTTAGAATAGAATGGCAGTATCAACCATCGTTACCGGACAATTCGTACGTATCAGCCAGACTCCCGCGAGTATCGGGGAGCGTTTGCTGGCTTACCTCATCGATGTGGTGGTCATGATACTTTATTGGTTTTCGGCATTTGCCATCATGGAACAGTCCACTTCTTCGGTCAATTCCGACCTCTACACTGCTTTTTGTTTTCTGGTGTACAGTGTCCCTGTCTTTTATCCGCTCCTCGGCGAGGTGTTTTATCGTGGACAGACGGTGGGTAAGCTGTTGCTCAATATCCGGGTGGTGAAGGCCGACGGTACTACTCCCAGTGTTAGCGCCTATCTGTTGCGGTGGATGATTTTCCCGATCGACTTTTTTATTATAACTGGTGCGGGGGTTATTTCGATACTCGTTACCCGTAATAACCAGCGATTGGGCGATTTGGCGGCGGGTACTCTGGTGATCAAAGAAAAAAACTACAAACGCATACAAGTGAGCCTCGACGAATTCGATTTCCTGACGAAAGATTATCGTCCGGTATATCCCCAGGCTGCCGACCTGTCGCTGGAGCAGGTTAACCTCATATCCAGAATATTAACTACCGATAAAGACCGGTGGCAGCGCATGGAACAGTTGGCTGCCAAGATTCGGTCTTCGCTTTCTATTACTACCGTCGATACTTTTTCGGAGCGGTTTCTCGAAACTTTATTGCGCGATTATCAGTATTACGCGCTGGAAGAGATTTGAAAATAGCGTTTCTTTAGGTTTTCTTCTCCTGTTTTCTCCTCCCATACGATTTCTGTAAATTATCCAGCACTCCAGCACGGTTTTTGAATTAACTAGCTTGCAGTCAGGAATATAATCCGTGCTGGATCCCTATTTTATCCAGCACGCATCTAGCACGCTACGGGTTATCCAGCACAGGTTTATCCTTTGAAACAAAAAGTTTCATGGCGTGGCACAGAGTGTTCCACGGTGAGGCACAGAGTGTTTCTCGGTGTGGTACAGGGTGTTTCTCGGCGTGGCACAGAGCGTTTCTCGGCGTGGCACAGGGTGTTTCTCGGCGTGGCACAGAGTGTTTCTCGGCGTGGCACAGGGTGTTTCGCGGTGTGGCACAGAGTGTTTCGCGGTGTGAACACCTCATTTCAAAGGTTGATACATCTTGTTTGCTTGTTTGCAGTCTCTGTTGAACTCATTTCCCTGTTTCTTCTTTAAGTCTGTGCTGGATGGCACGCAACGTGCTGGATGCGTGCTGGATAAAACAGGGATTCAGCACGGATTATTCTCCTGATTATAAGTAGGTTAATTCAAAAATTGTGCTGAAGTGCTGGATAATTTGCAGAAATCGTATAGGAAGAAATTTATAATAGCAGTTGCTCTTAAAAAACATGTTGTTGGCTACGATCACTTTATAAGCATTCCGAACGAATAGGTGCGATAGCTATTTGACTAGGTTCAGAAAGAAGAGAAAGTCCGCAACTTCCACCTCATTGCAAGGGTAAAGTTGCGGACTTTCAAATCCAAAGAAAGGAAAAACAGTCGGAATTATTCTTCTTCCTCCAACGATTCTCCGTATTCCATTTCGCCTTGAACCACAAAGAAGATATCTTCGGGGTCGAATTCGCCCATTTCATCTTTCTTGGCTTCCTCTACGATGTAGTTGACAACCGAATCCAAATCGATTTCAATGTATCCTTCATCATCAGGCTGAGCGTCCAGAATGCCACTTTCGGTGTAGTACTCGTCTATCAGGTCGAGGAAATAATAAAGCTCGTCGTCCGAGAATTTTTCTTTCAGTTCCTGCGGCAGATAGTTCTTGATGAACTCGATGGTCTTTTCGTCATCGGCATCAGCTAACAGAAAATCGTCTTCCAATCCCATAAATTATGTTCTTTTGGGTTATAATAATTTCTTTACTTTATCAGCGAAAGCCGGTTTGCCGACAGCGCCTACTTGTTTGTCGACTACCTCGCCACCCTTGAAAAAGAGCACAGTCGGGATGTTGCGGATGCCAAACTGTCCGGGCAGATCCGGGTTTTCGTCGATGTCGCACTTACCAATGATGACTTGGCCTTCGTATTCCTTTGCCAGTTCTTCGATGATAGGACCTACCATCTTACAAGGGCCGCACCAAGGCGCCCAGAAATCTACCACTACCGGTTTCCCTTCGGCAAGAAGTTGTTCAAAGTTGCCGTCTGTAATTTCTAATGCCATATTCTTACTCAGTTTTGTTTGATTAATATGCTACAAATATACTTATTTTATTTACGCCTGCAATGCAGCGCACATTTTATTCGTTAGTTTATATGAAATTCGAGCTCCGGATTCTCTTTCAGGAAACTGACCAGTTCTTTGCTGATCGATAGTTTCGTGGAGGACTTCATCTCTACAAACATATTCTCCTCGATGTCTTTCACCATGAAGCAGAGCTCTACATTGCCGGAGTGTCCGTTGATCAGCGAAGAGAGTTCGGCAATCAGGGCCGAGTCCATGATCGGCAACGGGATGTCGATCGTTATCTTTTCGACCAACTTCTCTTTAACCTCGGGAAGCAGCTCGATGGAGGTGATCTTTACTTCCAGCTCGTCTTGCCGCCATTGTTTGGGTTGGCAACGAGCTTTTATATACAAAAACATGCCTTCGTTCAGGTAGCCCTGGTAGGTGACCCAATCGTTACCAAAGAACGGGAATTCGGCCGATCCCGAATAATCTTCCATCTTGACGATACCGTAAGGGTTGCCATTCTTCCCGACTCCCCGGCGTACGGCGGTCACAATGCCTCCCATGGTGATTTCCCGTCCAACAAGGGCCGGCTTATCATCTGTTTCGATCATCCGGGTGTTACACACATTGTCCAGAATGATGGAGTATTCGTCCAGCGGATGAGCCGAAAGGTAGATGCCTACCAGCTCTTTTTCCTTGTTGAGGCGATAGAGATCGCTCCATCGTTCGGCCGGCAAGATCTCGGGAGTAGCTACTTCGACCACATTGTCACCGCCAAACAGCGAGTTGACCGCCATGGCTTTGTCGGCCTGATAGCGGTTGCCGTAACGCATCAGTGTTTCGAGGAATATTTCTCCCTTGGCGTTCACGGCAAAATACTGTTCCCGTTTCAGCTCCGGGAAACTATCGAAGCCGCCGGCAAGGGCGAGACATTCCATGTTTTTCTTGTTGCACGCATTCAGGTTGACGCGTTGTACGAAGTCGAATATGCCATTGAATGGTCCGTTGGCGTTGCGTTCGTCGACAATACTCTGAACGGCTGCTTCGCCTACTCCTTTCACAGCCCCCAGACCGAAACGTACGTCGCCGTTCCTGTTTACTGTGAATTTCAGGTTACTTTCATTGACATCCGGTCCCAGTGTCTGTATGCCCATCACCTTGCACTCGTCCATGAGTTTGGTGATATCGGTGATGTTCGACAAACTTCGGCTCATGACGGCGGCCATGTATTGGGGCGGATAGTTGGCTTTCAGGTACGCTGTCTGGTAGGCTACCCAGGAATAACAGGTGGCGTGCGATTTGTTGAACGCATACGAAGCGAACTTTTCCCAGTCGCCCCAGATCTTCTCGAGGATTTTCGGATCGTGTCCGTTCTTCTGCCCTCCTTTGATGAATTTGGGCTTCATCTGATCCAGCTTGTCGCGCAACTTCTTACCCATGGCTTTTCGGAGGGCATCGGACTCGCCACGCGTAAAGTCGGCCAGCAGACGGGACAAAAGCATCACCTGTTCCTGATACACTGTAATACCGTAGGTGTCTTTCAGGTATTTCTCCATCACATCGATATCGTATACGATCGGTTTGCGTCCGTGCTTACGGTCGACAAAGTCGGGGATGTAGTCCATCGGTCCCGGGCGGTAGAGCGCATTCATGGCAATCAAGTCCTCGAAGGTGGTGGGCTGCAGTTCGCGCAGGTATTTCTGCATACCGGCAGACTCGAACTGGAAAGTTCCTACGGTGCGTCCGTCGCTGTATAACTTATAGGTGGCAGGGTCTTCGATGGAGATGGTATCGATGTCCAACTCAATATGGTGGCTCAAGCGGATATTCTCTACTGCTTCCTTGATAATAGACAAGGTCTTCAGTCCGAGGAAGTCCATCTTGATCAATCCGGTTTCCTCGATGACCGATCCTTCATATTGGGTAACGAGCATTTTCTCGCCCGTTTCCTTGTCGTCGGCTGTGCTCACGGGTACCCAATCGGTGATGTCGTCACGGCAGATGATGGTACCGCAAGCATGCACGCCTGTACCGCGAACGTTGCCTTCCAGGATCTTGGCATATTTCAGTGTGTCGCGTACCAACGGATCGGGCGATACTTCGGCCGCCTGCAATTCGGGTACGAACTCGATGGCGTTTTTCAGGTTGAGCTTCTTGTCGGGAATCTTGTCGGGCACCAGTTTAGCCAGGCGATCCGATTCGGCAAGAGGTAGTTTCTGTACACGTGCCACGTCCTTGATAGCCATTTTGCTGGCCATCGTACCGTACGTGATGATGTGTGCCACTTTCTGGTAGCCGTATTTATCGGTCACCCAACGAAGTACTTCGCCACGTCCGTCGTCGTCGAAGTCGATATCGATATCAGGCAAGGAGATACGGTCGGGATTCAGGAAACGCTCGAACAGCAAATCATATTTAATGGGGTCTATCTTGGTAATTTGCAGACAGTAGGCCACCGCCGATCCGGCTGCCGATCCACGTCCGGGTCCGATCGATACCCCCATGGCCCGGCCGGCAGCGATAAAGTCCTGCACGATGAGGAAGTAACCCGGAAAACCCATGGTTTTCATGATGTAGAGTTCGAACACCAACCGTTCTTTGACATCGGGAGCCAGCGGGTCGCCATAGAATATTTTCGCCCCGTCGAACGCGAGTTTCGCCAGGTAGTCGGCTTCCAGTTTGATGCGGTACAGCTTGTCATATCCTCCCAGTACCTCTATTTTGTTGTGAGCCTCTTTCTCGCTCAGCACCACGTTACCGTTCTCGTCTTGGGTAAACTCATTGAAAAGATCCTCCTCGGAGTATTTCTGCCGATAACCCTCTTCCGTGCCGAATTCTTCGGGGATGGCAAAGGTAGGCATGATAGGAGCATTGTCGATGGAATAGAACTCCACCTTATCCAGAATTTCTGTAGTATTGCTCAATGCTTCGGGCACATCGGCGAAGAGCTCGTTCATCTCCTGTCGCGACTTCATCCATTCCTGTTTGGTGTAGTACATGCGGTTGGGATCGTCCAGATCCTTACCGGTACTCAGGCAGATCAGGCGGTCGTGTGCTTCGGCATGTTCTTCGTTCACAAAGTGTACGTCGTTGGAACAGATCAGTTTGACACCATGCTTGCGGGAAAGCTCTATCAGGTGCTTGTTTACATTCTCCTGCAACGGGTAAGCCTCGTGGTTGGCATTCGGTACCGTTGCTTTGTGGCGCTGCAATTCCAGGTAGTAATCTTCTCCGAACAGGTTTTTATACCACTGAATAGCCTCTTCCGCTTCATTCAGTAAACCTTGGGTGATTTTTTTGGGTACCTCTCCACCCAGACAGGCCGAACTGATGATCAATCCTTCATGGTATTTCTCCAGATCGTTCCGATCGGTACGCGGGCGCATGTAATACCCCTCGGTCCAAGCCCTTGATACCAGCTTTATCAGGTTGTGGTACCCTTTCTTGTTCTTGGCCAATACCACCAGGTGATAGCCGCTTTGATCGGGTTTTCCCTCTCTTTTATCTTTGGTACGGCGTGCCACATACATCTCGCAACCGATAACCGGTTTGAAGATCCGTGCTTCCGCTTCTTTGATTTTTTCCAGGCAAGCAGCAATCTCGGCTTCTTTGTCTTCGCATGCCTCTGCACCCGACTCCAACGCCGAGATGCGTTTTTTTAGGTTTTTGATATCCCCTTTGGGGCCACCGTTTTTTTTATTTACATAGTTGAAGAACTCCTTGATACCGAACATGCTTCCATGGTCGGTCACGGCAATTCCCTTCATTCCGTCTTTGATGGCTTTGTCAACCAATGCGCTGACACTGGCTTGTCCATCCAAAAGAGAATACTGTGTGTGAACGTGTAAATGAACGAAATCCTGCATAATACAATAATTAATTCAGCGATAAAAGTACAATCTCTCTGTCGACTAACAAAAATAATACCTAAAAAGTTATCAACATGATGAATTCGATGACGTTTTACTTGTTTGATTTTTAAAATAAGTATACTTTTGCACCGAATTACACTTATAATGCAGACATGCGCCCACTAAAGAAATTAAAAAAGATTCGAATCCATCGGGAAGGAACCAACATACTGTGTGGTAGCTTGCTCCTATTGCTCGCCATTAATGCCGTTATTTACTGGAAAATAGAGTGCAGACTTCCACTATACCTGGTGGCAACTGCCAGCATTGTGGTATATCTTCTCATGGTTAATTTCTTCCGATGCCCGAAACGACTCTTCGGACAGGATACGGAGAAAATTGTGGTGGCACCTGCCGATGGACGGATAGTTGCCATCGAGGAAGTGGACGAACATGAATATTTTCATGACCGTCGTTTGATGGTGTCTATTTTTATGAGTATTCTCAATGTGCATGCCAATTGGTATCCGGTGGACGGAGTGGTCAAGAAGGTGGATCACCACAACGGAAACTTCATGAAGGCATGGCTTCCCAAAGCCAGTACGGAGAACGAACGTTCGATGGTAGTCATCGAAACACCGGAAGGGGTGGAGGTGATGGCTCGCCAGATTGCCGGTGCAATGGCGCGACGCATTGTTACGTATGCCGAGCCCGGTGAAGAATGCTATATCGACGAGCATCTGGGATTCATTAAATTCGGTTCGCGTGTCGATGTCTATTTACCCATTGGGACCGAAGTATGCGTCAAGATGGGACAACTTACTACCGGTAACCAAACCATTATTGCCAAACTAACTTAAAAAAGAACTGACACAATGGCAAATGCTATTACCCGTCACATTCCCAACACTGTTACTTGCCTGAATCTCTTTTCCGGTTGCATCGCATGCGTGATGGCTTTCGAAGCCCGTTATGAACTGGCGCTCCTGTTTATTGTCATTGGTGCGGTATTCGATTTCTTCGATGGAATGCTGGCTCGCTTGCTAAGCGCTCACTCACCCATAGGAAAAGAACTCGATTCATTGGCCGATGATATCAGTTTTGGCGCTGCTCCGGCCATGATGGTGTTTTCTTTCCTGAGAGAACCGGCGTTGGCATATCCTGAGTTTCTGGAAGGGGTGAGGGAGTTCGTTCCTTATCTGGCCTTTCTGCTTGCTGCATTCTCCGCCTTGCGTCTGGCTAAGTTCAATATCGACGTACGACAAACCAGTTCCTTTATCGGTCTTCCCACTCCGGCCAATGCCTTGTTTTGGGGAGCTTTGATTGTGGGCGGTTATGATTTTCTGCTTTTACATGGAAATGTGTTGTACATTCTACTGCTGGCTCTTCTGTTTTCCTGGCTGATGGTGTCAGAGGTTCCGATGTTTTCGCTTAAGTTCAAAAATCTCTCCTGGAAAGACAATAAGGTTAGCTTTATCTTTCTGATCGTCAGTGTTATACTGCTTGCGTGGCTAAAAGTAGCCGGGTTCTCGGCTGTGATCGTTTGGTATATTCTTCTTTCACTTTTTACAAGAAAAAAGTAGTAAACAAATCTTTGGCACACTTGTTGTATTACAAGTTGTAACAATGTTTAAAACCCTGCGCTTATGTTTCACTTTCTGGCTTTTATCTTTATTATAATAATCGCTGTTTTGCTGATTGGCTTATCGCTGGTCGGTAGTGTTATCCGGGCTATATTCGGATTGGGACGGCGTCCAAGTGCTGCATCTGCTGGTCGTGCGCAAAGCAATGGTCCCCGCAATGCTACCAGAGAAAGAGAAGAGGAGAGGGTGGCGTCCTCATCGGAAGGTGGTCGCTCTCATAAAAAGATATTTACGAAAGAAGATGGGGAATACGTTGACTTTGAGGAGATTAAAAGTTAATTGGTGATCGCTCGTGTCATCGCTTTCCTTTAAAGAAGTTTTTCATCAATGCCGTACATTCATCGGCCATGATTCCTTTTATAACGATTGTTTTGGGGTGCAACGCTTGCGGGGCATATTTTTGATACCCTCTCTTTTCGTCTTCGGCTCCGAAGACCAGTTTGCCGGTTTGTGCCCAGGCGGTGGCTCCGGCACACATAACACACGGTTCAACGGTAACATACAACGTACATTCGTTCAGGTACTTCCCTCCCAGTACATTGGCTGCGGCGGTGATGGCTTGCATTTCGGCATGGGCTGTCACGTCGTTCAGTACCTCTGTCAGGTTGTGCGCCCGGGCGATGATGCGGTCTTTGCACACCACGATGGCTCCTACCGGAACCTCACCCCGTTCGGCTGCTTTCTGCGCTTCGATGAGCGCCTGCTTCATGTAATAGGTGTCGTCGAACATACCGGTTAGCGTCTCATGTCATGTTCGCCGAAAAGGGTAGGGTAGTCCTCTTCCATATTCTTATGTATAAACATGAGGACGGTTTCGCGGAGCCAGCGCGACTTGTTGGTTATCTTGTATTTCTCCAGATAACGGTCCACGATCTGTTGCTCGTCTGTGCTCATCAGGCAAGTCATTCGCAGCTGGCGTTTGGGTTCCGCTGTAGCTGCTTTGCTGTATTTTTTATTCTGCTTCCGCATATTTGCTGCAAAATTACTTTTCATTCTTTAATTTCAAAGAATAAAAGCGTATTTTTGCGTATATAATACAGGAAATTAGATGGCTGAACACAATAAACTGGGAAAAGCGGGCGAAGAGGCTGCTGTTGCCTATCTGGAAAAGGACGGTTGCGTTATTCGTCACCGCAATTGGCGCAAGGGACATTTCGAACTCGATATAGTGGCCATTCAAGAAGACGAACTGGTGGTGGTGGAGGTGAAAACCCGTCGTGACACGTTGTTCGGGGAACCGGAATCGGCTGTCGATATGCCTAAAATAAGACGTACCGTACGTGCTGCCGATACCTATATTCGTTTCTTTCAGATCGACTACCCGGTGAGGTTTGACATCATCACTGTCGTGGGGCAGGAAGATAATTTTAGTATTGAACATATCAAAGAAGCTTTTTATCCACCTTTATTTTAAAAACATGAATGTAGAATCTGCCAGAGAATATTGTTTGAGCAAGAAAGGCACTTGCGAGTGTCTGCCGTTTGATGAGTTTTCGCTTGTTCTGAAAGTGATGGACAAGATGTTTGCCCTGATTGATCTGGAATCGGCTAATAAGATTGCGTTGAAATGCGATCCGGAATATGCCGTTGAATTGCGCGAACGCTATACAGGCGTAGAGAGTGCTTATCATTTTAATAAGAAGTACTGGAATCAGGTTCTTTTCGAACGGGATGTAGATGACAAACTGATCGAGCATTTGATAGACCATTCGTATGAAGAGGTTTTGAAGAAATTTACCAGGAAACAACGTGCCGAATATGATGCCTTGTCTTAATTATTTCTTATGCCATTGATACAATTAGAAGAAACAACGTCTACGAACGTTTATTTAAAGGAACTCTGTCGCCAACCGATGAAAGAGTTTACTACTGTTGTGGCTCGTTTTCAGACAGCCGGCAGGGGGCAACGTGGCAACTTTTGGGAGTCGGAACCAGGTCAGAATCTGTTGTTTAGCTTTGTACTCTATCCTGATTTCCTGGAGGCGAGATTACAGTTCGCCCTTTCGCAAATCGTTTCGCTGGCGGTCAAGGATACGCTGGAAATGTTTACTTCCGAAATCACTGTTAAGTGGCCGAATGATATTTACTGGCGAGACAAGAAGATAGCCGGCATACTGATTGAAAACGATCTGCAGGGGAATGTACTCAAGCAGAGCATTGTGGGGATTGGTATCAATATTAATCAGCAGGCTTTCCACAGTCCGGCGCCCAATCCGGTGTCGTTGAGTCAGATTACAGGCAGTGAACACCGTCCATTGGTTATACTTCGCTTAATTATGCGACGGGTGCAGGAATATTACCCCTATCTTCGATCGGGGGAGACGGCGCTGATTCAGGAAATATACCAGGAGGCGTTGTTCAGGAGGGAAGGGCTTTATTCCTATCGTGACAAGGATGGAGAATTTGAGGCTGAATTTGTACGCGTAGAACCTGAGGGGAGGCTGATCTTGAGGGATAAATCAGGGACTGAGAGAGGCTTTATGTTTAAAGAAGTGGAGTATTCGTTGATTTAATTCTTTGTTTATAAACAAAAACAGTACATTTGAGCGTTTTTACTAAAAATAAATTCGAATGAAATACAAATTAGTGTTATGCTTGTTGCTGGTAGGACTTATGACTGCCTGCGGAGATAATTCACCGGTTCTGGAACTTTCGGAGACTACGTTTGATGTTGATGATCAGGCTACCACATTGACTGTACAGGTAAACAGTAGTTCGGACTGGACAGCGAGCTCCAGCTCTGATTGGTGTACGTTGACTAACAGTAGAGGGACGGGGAATTCTCAGGCCAATCTTTCTATCAAGGCTAATACGATGAAGGAATCGAGGACCGCCACAATTGTTCTTAATATGGGTGAGATAAGCAAAAAAGTAGTTGTCAATCAGAAAGGTCTTCGCCATCTTGATTTGTCTGGTTCACTATTCAATATTACATCCAAAGCAAAAACAATTGACCTGACTGTAACTTCCAATGTGGAGTGGAAAGCGGAGAGTAATGCCGACTGGTGTCTACCGAGCCTTTCGAAAGCAAACGGCACTGTTAATATGAGCCTTTCGGTTCAGGCTAATACTGGTACTCAATCGAATCGGGAAGCTAGTGTAGTATTCACCTCCGGAACTCTTACCGCTACGGTGAAAATTGTACAGGCTGCTGCCGTCGATTTGGCGACTTATCATTATGAAATTCCGGTGGTGTTCCATCTGCTTTACGATAGTGCGGCTAAAGCAAGTCAAAATCCAACTGCCAGCAGGATTAGTACTTTACTGGCTGCTTGTAATAATTATTTCAAAGGTCAGGCGAGTCCTTATAGTGTGGATATGAATATGGAATTCGTACTGGCTACACTTGATCCGTCAGGGGCAAAACTTCCAGAGGCTGGGATTAATCGGGTTCAATTGACTAATTCGAAGATTGATTGCGAATCTTTTATGGATAATCCGACCTATGTCTATCTGCGGTGGAATCCGAATAATTATATTAATATATTTGTCTATGAGTTTACGGATAGTAGAATATTAGGGATCTCCAATCTGCCTTACTCGCCAAGTACGAATGCATTGGAAGGGTTACCGGTTTCCGACAATCTTTATACGGCTTTGCCCTCTAACTTCCCCTATTGTGTTTCGCTGAATAATAGTTATATAGCTTCGAGGTATGATGGAGAACCGGAAGATTTCTCGGTGACGCTCACACATGAACTGGGCCATTATATGGGATTGCGACATGTGTTCTCGGATGGAAATGAGTGTGTAGATACTGATTATTGTGAAGATACTCCTACTTATAATATGGCAGTGTATGAAAGGCAGTTAGTCGAGGCAGTCAGACAAGGTGCTTCCAGAGAGGTATGGTATAACAGAACCAGTTGTTCTGGTAGCACTTTTGTCGCACACAACCTGATGGATTATTCCTATTGCTATTTCGATCAGTTTACTGACGATCAGCGCAAACGGATTCGTTATGTGTTGATGAACAGCCCGATGATGCCAGGCCCGAAGAATGAACGTACAAGATCGCGCAGCCTTACGGATAATACACCTCCTGTCAATGTCTTCATGCCATAATTATATAAAGAAAGAGGTGAACAAGTACTTGTTCACCTCTTTCTTTATATAATGTATTTTATTTATTAACTTCTTTCTCTATCAATCGTATCTTGTCCAGCGTCTTTACCGCTTCTGTAGAAGGAAACTGTTTCACTACATTTTGTAAGTATTCCTTTGCTTTCTCATACCCCGTAATGAAAATTGCATTCAATCCATCGCGGTAGCGGGCATGTTGCATTTTATTGGGAGAACTGATCTTCTTATAATCCTGATCCAGCTTTTCTTTTTCTTGCTCGGCCTGCCAGTAGTAGAAGTTACCGATGAATATATTTGCCGACAGATTGTTGGGATCTAATTTTATAACCTGTTCATACGTACGCATGGCTTCCTTCTCTTTTCCCCGGCATACTTCAGTATCGGCATAAGCCAGTAAATATTTGACATTGTCCGGATCTTTCTGTAGCAACTCTTTATAGAACAAGAATGCCTTGTCGTAGTTCCGGTCGTTCTGATAGTAAGTTGCCAGTTCTTGGGCCAGGAGCGGGCACATCACGCTGCTCTTGTCTACATCGGTCCAATAATACATTTCCGAGCGGTTGATGTCCGCACGGATCGCTTGTCTGAAGAAATTTACAGCCTGGTTCGGTTGCCCTTCGGACAATGCTGACGACACTTTTTGCAATGCCGCATCGACCGTTTGTGCCATCAATGCACACGGGAGCAGTAGCATAAGTGATAAAGTCAATGCCCAACGTTTCATGTCTTAAGGATTATTATTTATAAGTCTCGCAAAGGTAGCAAAAACTATGACTAAATGCCTATTAAATAGAGTTATAAATTCTTATACGCTCCTCTGTTGTTTGGAGAAGACTTCAAAGGTTTTCAACGGGTTGAAGCAAACATTTTTTATCTTCGTTTTGTTCTTATCCCAAGTGATTCGACAATAAATCAATATTAAACAGAAAACAAATGAAAAAGTCTAATTTTTACACTACAGTTGTTGTAGCTGTTTTACTGGCTTTTGCCGGTGGTAAGAGCTATGCACAGTTAAAAGGCGTACACCTTTTGGGTGATTACGGTCTGAATGCGGGTACCCAGCCCGCACCATCCGTTGTGGTCGCTTTGCCTATGTATTGGTACGATAGTAAAAGTCTGTACAATGGTGATGGCGATAAAGTAAGCAGCAGCCCGGATGTAACTACTTTTCTGACCGGTATCGGTGGAAGTATTGTTACGCCGCTGAAAATTCTGAATGCCAATTATGGGGCTAGTGTCCTGATTCCTTTGGCCAAGAACCGTATTGATGGAACCAATATCAACGAAAATGGCTCCATTGCCTTTACCGATATCTACGTGCAGCCTATTCAGTTGGGTTGGCATACCAAACAGGCTGATTTTACTGCCGGATATGGTATGTACTTGCCAGTTGGAAAGTACGAACTCGGGGCCTCGGATAATACCGGATTGGGTATGTGGGGATATGAATTCTCCGGAGGAGCGACTTATTACTTTGATAAGGCCCGTACACTCAACCTATCTACTATCGCCTTCTACGAACTTCACAGCAAGAAACGCGGAACAGATAATAAAGCAGGAAACATCCTGACATTAGAAGGGGGCGTAAATAAGAGCTTTGTCAAGAAACTTTCTTCGTCGGCTTTGCTGTTCAATGTAGGAGCTATCTACTACATGCAGTTCAAGGTGACCAATGACGATATCTTCTATAACGGTCAGATGTTCGACCAACCCAAGGATCATATCTATGCTGCCGGCTTGGAAGCCAATGTGCTTTGGACCAAGACCATGACAAATCTCTCTTTCCGTTGGCTGGACGAGTTCAGTGCCAAGAATCGGTTTGAAGGAAATACGTTCTTTGTCACACTAAGTCAGGTGATAAAGGGCTTTGATAAGAAGTGATATAAAATATCCGAAGAATAGTTTTGCGAATAGCCTGAGTGGATCGGTTTTGTGTTTTAAAATCCTTACACCCTCGGGCTATTCGCCTTTTTTATATACTTCTTTTAACAAAAAATACGCTTCGCTTCCTTTGTAAATATGTATATTTGTGAAAAATGAGACACGATGACGACAGAATTTTGTACAGGGATTATTATTTTGTGTGCAGTATTGGTTCTTTATGTGATTTGGAAATATAAATTTGATTTAAAGAAAATAGAAAGAGATATTGCACTGATCATGAATGCGGGCGCTCTGTCTGCATGGAAATATGATATGAAGAAAAAACGGTTTGTATCTTTTCTCCGTAACGAAACTTCCCGGAAAGGGATTCCGTTGAAACAGATCCTTGCCGATTTACAATCAGATGATGCTACGGCATTTGCCGATCTTCTGGATAGAATGTCGCGGGGAGAAACCCCTGAGATTTGCGACATTGTTCTGAAAACAAAGGAACTCTCCTCTGAAACAGCCGGTAAAATGTACCAATGTTCCCTTCGGCGTGTGAGTAATGCCGATGGAAGTGCAGCCTATCTGTTGGGCTCTCATCGGGAAGTATTCAATCTGGAACATCCTGATGACGTGTGGGAGGAAGGGCAAGAATCTTTCAGGTATATTCTCGATCAGATACCAGTTCCGATCAATATCAAAGATGTTAATGATGATTTTCGCTTTGTCTATTGGAATAAAGCCAGTACGGATATGTTTGGAATAGATGGACTTCATCGAACGATCGAAGAGGTGGCCGATGAAGATACGATCAGAAAGATGCTTGCCATGGACAAACGAGTGTGTGAAACCAAACTTCCTTATCATGAACGAGAATCACTGGTGACTCCTGACGGGCGACATTTTGAAACCATTGTGCATAAAGGGTGGGCGCGAAATAGAAAAAGAGACATGGTCGTCACGGTACGTAGTGATATCGGCGAAGTGTTACAGCTGCAACACCAGCTTGAAAAGGCTTATCGACAGTCGGAGATGGTGATTAACAATGCTCACTCCGGGTTGGCATTTATTACAACCGATTATGTGGTGCAGTGGGAAAACTTCTCGTTACTGCCGGCTGGATTGCAGTACGAGTCTTACAAGAAAAACGAACTGTGTTATCAAAGCGCTCATGGACGGAGCGAACCTTGCGAAAACTGTGTCATGTTGCAGGCTATACAGTCGGGAAAGACGGAACAGAAAGAATTTGAATTATCCGAAGGTGTCTTTGTCGAGGTATTTGCAACTCCTATTTTCAATAAGGAAAATGAAGTGGAAGGCGTGGTTGTGCGTGCTGATAACTGTACCGAACGCAAGAAGAATATGCAGGAACTCCGGCAAGCTAAAGAGAAAGCCGAGGAGGCCGATCAGTTAAAGACTGCTTTCCTGGCCAATATGAGCCACGAGATCCGTACTCCACTCAATGCCATTGTGGGGTTTTCCAGCATGTTGGCTGAGGTTAAGGATGAAGAAATGAAAAAAGAGTATAACCACATTATTGCTCTGAACAATGAACTCCTGCTGCAACTGATTAGCGATATTCTTGATTTGGCTAAGATAGAATCGGGCACAATGGCCCTTGTGCCGACTACGTTTGACTTGGCAGAAACGCTGACCGAAATAGCGGTTTCATCACGTATTCGTATAAAGAAAAATGTCCGGTTTGATCTGATACTGCCATACGAAAGTTGCGTGGTAACTCTTGACCTTGGGAAGCTGATGCAGGTTGTGAGTAATTTTGTAGGAAACGCCATCAAATTTACTGCCGAGGGTCATATTGAATTGCGTAGTGAGTGCAAAGACGGAGGAGTGTGGATTCATGTAACCGATACGGGAATCGGAATCTCAGCGGAAAATATTCCTAAAGTATTCCGTCGTTTCGAGAAATTGGATACCTTCTCACAAGGTACTGGTCTGGGACTTCCTATTTGCAAGGCCATTATGGATGCTTGTAATGGAAAGTTGGAGATTGTTTCTACGCCGGGAAAAGGCAGTACATTCAGCGCCTGGTTTCCGTGTGAAGCTGTAATAATGCAGAAAACGGTTCTTTAAGTTGTTTTTTATCCGGCAGGGTATGGGAATGGCCGAACATTCGTTTATCTTTGCAGAAATTCTAACAACTTTCGTATGGCAAAATACAAACGAATCTTATTAAAGCTCAGCGGTGAGAGCCTGATGGGCGAAAAGCAATATGGTATTGACGAGAAACGTCTGGCCGAGTACGCTGCACAAATCAAGGAAATTCATGCACAAGGTGTGCAGATCGGTATCGTTATCGGCGGCGGTAATATTTTCCGTGGGTTGAGCGGTGCCAACAAAGGTTTCGACCGGGTGAAGGGCGATCAGATGGGTATGCTGGCAACGGTCATTAACAGTCTGGCGCTGAGTTCGGCACTGGTAGCCGGTGGGGTGAAAGCACGTGTGCTGACTGCCATCCGCATGGAACCCATTGGTGAGTTCTATAGCAAATGGAAAGCCATCGAGTGTATGGAGAATGGTGAAGTGGTGATTATGTCGGCCGGTACGGGAAATCCGTTCTTTACCACCGATACCGGTTCGTCTTTGCGCGGTATCGAGATCGAGGCGGATGTAATGTTGAAAGGTACCCGTGTGGATGGTATCTATACGGCCGACCCGGAAAAGGATCCGACAGCAACGAAGTTCGATGAGATCACTTACGATGAGGTATTGAACCGTGGGTTGAAAGTGATGGACCTCACCGCCACCTGTATGTGTAAAGAGAACAATCTGCCTATCCTGGTATTTGATATGGACACCGTGGGCAATCTGAAAAAGGTAATCGACGGTGAAGCGATAGGCACCGTGGTACACAACTAACCGCAGCTGTATTTTATGCTAATTATAAATAGAACCATTGTTTGAATCTTGATTCAGGTAGTGGTTCTTTTGTTTTTCTAATTCAAACGACCATGAAATCTCAACGTATTCTAACCTTTTCCCTCTTCCTCTTATTCTTGATTTTTACTGGCGCCGTTAATGGCCAGAAGTTGATGTCTTATGTAGATACCCGGGTGGGGTCTGCTGCCTCGATTGTACACGATGCCGGCGCCTTTGGTGCGGGTACCGAAGAACTTGCCCAAACCATTCCGGCTGTCCTCGTTCCGAACGGGATGAATTTCTGGACTCCTCAAACCCAGGATACGGAACGGAAATGTGTGGCGCCCTATTATTATAAGGACAGCCTGTTGCAAGGATTCCGCAATTCGCACTGGATTGTGGGCGGATGTACGCAGGACTATGGCTCCATGACGTTGATGCCGGTGTCCGGTACGCTGAAATGTCAACCGGCGGCGAGGGCTTCCCGCTTCTCGCATGCCAAAGAAACGGCCACTCCTGCCTATTATTCGGCTTACCTTGAAGATTACCGGGTGAAGGCGGAAATGACAGGCACCTCACGTGCGGCTATCTTCCGGTTTACGTACGAGCAGGATGAGGCCTTTTTGGTTGTAAACCCTAATAGTGACGAAGGGGAGGGATTTATAGAAATCGATCCCGAAAAGAAAGAGATCAGAGGGTATAATCCTGTTCATCGTATTTATCAGGGGGGTGGGAAATATGCCGGGTTCAAAGGATATTTTGTGGTTCGCTTCAAAGATGTGTTCCTGTCCTATGGAACGTATGAAAAAGAATCGGTTGCCGAAGGCAATAAGCAGACTTCCGGTAAACGATACATTGGCGGATATGTGAAACTGAAATTACCTCGCGACAAAAAAGTGATGGTGAAAGTGGGATCGTCGTTTACGGGAATGGATGCCGCCAGGGCTAATCTGGAAGAGGAAATTGCCGATTGGAATTTTCAGAAGGTACGCTCTGTCCTGGAGAAGGTCTGGGAGAAGAAGTTGTCGACCATAACCGTCCGCACGACAGACGAGACCGCTAAAAGGAAATTCTATGGTTCCTTGTATCGGGCTTCTTTCCTTCCTCATGCCATCAATGATGCCGACGGGAGTTATCCTGCGTTCTCGGCCGGTGAGCCTGTGATGAAGATGAAGTCCGGAAATTATTACGAAGATTTCAGCATGTGGGATACATACAGGGCATTGCATCCGCTATTGAACATTATAGCTCCTCAACTGAACGGGGAGATGATGCAGTCGTTAGCCCTCAAGTACGAACAAGGAGGATGGATGCCCATTTTCCCTTGTTGGAACAGTTATACGGCAGCCATGATTGGCGACCATTGTGTGGCAACTCTGGCCGATGCTTATGTGAAGGGAGTGCGCAATTTCGACTATCGTGCCGCCTACGAGGGTGCCCGTAAGAATGCGTTTACTTCGCCCGATGATGTGGCCGACTACAAAAACGGTATGGGGCGTCGCGCGCTTGCTTCCTACCTGAAGCATGGCTACATTCCTCTGGAAGATGAAGTGCCGGATGCTTTCCATCGCCGGGAGCAGGTTTCGCGTACGTTGGAATACGCATTTGATGATTATACCTTGGCGCAATGGGCCGATTCTTTGGGTAAAACGGACGATTATAAACAACTGATCAAACGTGCCGGAAACTATAAGAACGTAATCGACCCGTCGACAGGATGGGCACGGGGACGTTATGCCGACGGGCGATTCATCGAGCCCTTCGCCCCGCTTAAATTCCAGTTTTACATCACGGAAGGTACCCCTTGTCATTATACCTGGTATGTGCCTCAGGATGTGTACGGGCTGATGAAGGTGATGGGAGGCCGGAAGGCGTACACCCAAAAGCTGGATTCTATGTTCTCGGAACGTTTGTACTGGCATGGTAATGAGCCTTGCCATCAGATACCATTCCTGTTCAACTATGCCGGGGAACCTTGGAAAACCCAGCAGCAGGTTCGCCACATTATGGAATCGCAATACATGGAAGCTCCGGGCGGGCTGTCGGGAAATGATGATGCCGGCCAGATGTCGGCCTGGTATATCTTTGCCTCATTGGGGTTCTATCCGGTATGCCCGGGTACTCCTTATTATATTATTGCCAGTCCGTCTTTTGAGAAAGCGGTGATTCGTCTGGAGAATGGGAAGAACTTCACGGTGGTAGCTCGCGGAGCTTCGGCCAGGAATGTGTATATACAATCGGTCACATTGAACGGAACGGAGTATACTAAGAACTATTTTTCTCACCAGGATATTGTCAAAGGCGGTGTGCTGGAGTTTGTCATGGGCGACCGGCCGAATAAGGAGTGGGGAAGTAAGAAAGAAGATTGTCCTCCGGCGGACCGAGATCTGCAATTGGATTCCGGACTCTGAAATGATCGTCGGAGGCTATAAAAAGAAAAAAGCGCCCGAGAGTGGAAGCCCCCCAAACGCTTATTTTTCTATGTAGCGGGACCCAGGATTGAACTGGGGACCTCATGATTATGAATCATGCGCTCTAACCGGCTGAGCTATCCCGCCATCATTTCTGATTGCGGGTGCAAAGATAGGTTTATTTCTATAAACTCCAAAAGAATCCATGAAATATTTCCAATTATTTGTCATCTTTGTTTGCGGGAACCTCCCGGATATCGGGAAGATGGCCGTATTGTAATAAAAAAGCAAAGAAAATGTTCGAATGTACCTGCTAATTAGAAAAAAGTCTTTATCTTGGCACACAAACAAAGTTTAAGACTATGAAAAGAGAGAAAATTCATTTGGAATATCTTCTGAATGCCACCTCGAAAAATATTCTTTGGTCGGCCATTAGCACACCAAGTGGGCTGGAAGACTGGTTTGCCGACAAGGTAATCTCTAATGATAAGACCGTGGAATTTCATTGGGGCAAGGTAGAGAAACGCGAGGCCGATATCATTGCTATCCGCTCGTATTCATTCATTCGCTTTCGTTGGCTCGACGATGACAACGAACGGGATTATTTTGAACTGAAAATGAACTACAACGAACTGACGGGTGACTATATCCTCGAAGTGACCGATTTTGCCGAGCCCGAAGAGGCGCTCGATATGAGGGAACTGTGGGAGTCGCAAGTGGGTAAGTTGAGAAGAACTTGTGGTTTTTAGTTAACTTTCAACTAAAAATTTCCTACGCTTCTTTTTTTGTGCTAATTTTGCGTCCTAATCGCATGACGAATTAAGATGCTACGCATAAAAAAGTTAGATATATTTATCGTTAGAAGTTTTTTACTTCTTTTTGTCGGCACATTCTTCATCTGCCTCTTTATCTTTATGATGCAGTTCCTGTGGAGATATGTCGACGAACTCGTCGGAAAAGGGTTGGCTATGAGCGTCATGGCTCAATTCTTCTTCTATTCTGCCCTCACATTGGTTCCGTTGGCTATGCCTTTGGCGGTTTTGTTAGCTTCACTTATCACTTTCGGTAATTTCGGCGAACGCTACGAATTGCTTGCTATGAAAGCGGCAGGTATTTCCTTGCTGAAAATCATGCGTCCGCTTGTTCTCATTGTTTGTGTACTCGTCTGTACCTCTTTTTACTTCCAGAATGTAATCGGCCCCATGGCATCGGCCAAGTTGGGTACGCTTCTCTTTTCCATGAAACAAAAATCGCCCGAGGTGGATATCCCCGAAGGGGTGTTCTATTCCGAGATTCCGGGCTTTAACCTGAAAGTGCAGAAGAAAGACCGGAAAACGGGCGTTTTGTACGATGTACTCATTTACCGCCTGACAGATGGATTCGAGAATGCGCAGATTATCTATGCCGATTCCGGACGAATGGAGATGACGGCCGATAAGCAACATCTTTACCTTCATTTATACAGTGGTGAGTTGTTCGAGAACCTGAGGGCGCAAAACATGCGTTCGGCCAATGTTCCCTACCGCCGGGAGTCGTTCCGGGAGAAGCATACCATCATTGAGTTCGACTCTGATTTCAATATGGCCGATGCCAGTCTTATGAGTAATAATTCGGCGGCCAAGGGTCTTGCTCAGCTGCAGGCATCCATCGACTCTATGAAGGTGGAGAGCGATAGCATCGGAAGAACCTATTACCGCGAAATTATCAATGGCCCGCTTCAGATACAGCCGGTCAGAGACAAGGAGGATAGCACCAAGATTGCGCAGGCCGACATCAGGCAATACAATATAGACAGCCTGTACCAGGCCGCATCCATCTCGCAGAAACAAAAAATCATAAGTTCGGCTGTAACCCGGGCCGAAAACCTGTCGAGCGACCTGAGCTTCAAAGGGTATACCTTGTCGGGTAAAGACTATACCATGCGTAGGCATCAGATCGAGTGGCATAAGAAATTTACCATTTCGCTTTCCTGTCTTCTCTTCTTCTTTATCGGTGCGCCTTTGGGGGGCATCATCCGCAAGGGGGGACTGGGTATGCCGGTTATTATGTCGGTGTTTATCTTTATTGTGTACTACATCATTGACACCAGCGGGTACAAGATGGCGCGAGATGCTAAGTGGGTTGTGTGGATGGGTATGTGGCTGAGTTCCGTCGTACTGTCTGCTATGGGGGTATTCTTTACATATAAGTCGAACAACGACTCGGTAGTGCTCAACTCAGACGCCTACGTTGCCTGGTTTAAACGCATCGCCGGTATCCGCAGTGTGCGGCATATTTTCCGGAAAGATGTGATCATTACAGATCCCGACTATAACCGTCTGCCGGGCGACTTGAACGAGTTGTCGGCCGACTGCCGGGCGTACCTGGCCGAGCACCAGCTGACGAAAGCGCCGAACTACCTTCAGCTTTGGTTGAACGAAAAAGAGGATCACGAAATTGCGACCCTGAACGAACGGCTGGAAGCGTTGGTCGATGAAATGTCGAATACCCGTTCGGTAACGTTGCTCAATGTATTGAATCAATATCCTGTTATTCCTGTGACGGCGCACGTACGCCCCTTCCGTTGGTACTGGCTTAACATCCTTGCCGGCGTGGTGGTGCCTGTCGGAATCTTCTTCTACATCCGTATCTGGATATTCCGCATCCGGCTGTCGAAAGATCTGGGACGGATCATCCGGAACAACGAAGAGGTACAGAATATAATTGCTACTAAAATGAAATAAGATATATGAAAGAATTTAAGTTGAACACGATAGATGAAGCCATTGAGGATTTCCGCGAAGGGAAGTTCCTGATTGTGGTTGATGACGAAGATCGTGAGAATGAAGGCGACTTCATCATTGCTGCCGAGAAAGTAACTCCCGAAAAGGTGAACTTTATGTTAACACACGGGCGTGGAGTGCTTTGCGCACCCATTACCGAAGAACGTTGTGAAGAATTGGAACTCGAAATGCAAGTTTCTGCCAATACATCCATATACGAAACCCCTTTCACGGTTACCGTCGACCTGTTGCCCGGATGCACCACCGGTGTTTCCATGCACGATCGGGCTGCTACCATCCGCGCATTGGCCGATCCGGATACGAAACCAACAGATCTGGGACGTCCGGGACACATGAATCCGCTGCGCGCCCGCTCTCGTGGGGTGCTTCGCCGTGCCGGACATACAGAAGCTACCATCGATTTTGCCCGCCTGGCCGGTTTGTATCCTGCCGGAGCGCTGATCGAGATTATCAACGAGGACGGAACCATGGCTCGCCTACCCCAATTGGTGGAAATCGCCAAGGAGTTCGACATGAAGATCGTTTCCATCAAAGACCTGATCGCGTATCGCCTGCAAATGGAGTCGATTGTAGAGAAAGGTGTGGAGGTCGATATGCCGACTCAGTACGGGCACTTCCACCTGATACCTTTCCGTCAGAAATCGAACGGACTGGAACACGTGGCTATGATCAAAGGTACGTGGGAGAAAGACGAGCCGGTTTTGGTACGTGTGCACTCCTCGTGTGTTACCGGTGATATCTTCGGCTCTTGCCGGTGCGAGTGTGGCGAACAATTACATAAATCGCTGGAAATGATTGAGAAAGCCGGCAAAGGTGTGGTGGTATATATGATTCAGGAAGGCCGTGGCATCGGACTGATGAACAAAATGGCTGCCTATAAATTGCAGGAAGAAGGCTACGACACGGTAGATGCCAATCTTCATCTTGGTTTCCAGGCCGATGAACGCGATTACGGCGTAGGTGCCCAGATTCTGCGGGAGGTAGGTGTAACTAAGATGCGGCTGATGTCCAACAACCCGGTGAAGCGCATCGGGCTGGAGGCATATGGTCTGGAAATCACCGAAAACGTGCCCATCGAGATCACTCCCAATCCGTATAACGAGCGTTATCTACACACAAAGAAAGAAAGAATGGGGCATTCGCTACATTTTAACAAGTAAATCATGTGATTTGCTTTCTTATATTAAATATTATCACTTATTTTGTAGCCAAATTGTACATAATTAATTAAAACATCATACAAAATGAATCAATTATCAGACCGTTTGAACAGTCTGTCTCCGTCGGAGACGCTTGCCATGTCGCAAAAGAGCAGCGAACTTGCCGCCCAAGGAATTGATGTAATTAATCTGAGTGTGGGCGAGCCCGACTTCAACACACCCGACCACATCAAGGAAGCTGCGAAAAAAGCGGTAGACGACAACTTCTCTCGTTACTCGCCTGTGATGGGATATCCCGCTTTGCGCAATGCCATCGTTGCCAAACTGAAAAACGAAAATGGCTTGGAGTACACTGCTGCACAGATATCTTGTGCCAACGGTGCCAAACAGTCTGTATGCAACGTAGTACTGGCATTGGTGAACCCGGGCGACGAGGTGATTATTCCCGCTCCGTATTGGGTGAGCTATCCCGAAATGGTGAAATTGGCCGAAGGTACATCGGTGATTGTTTCTGCCGGTATCGAGCAGGATTTCAAGATCACTCCCGCACAGCTCGAAGCTGCTATTACCCCGAAAACGAAGGCGTTGATACTTTGCTCTCCTTCGAATCCTACCGGTTCGGTATATACTAAGGAAGAATTAGCCGGTTTGGCCGAAGTTCTTGCCAAGCATCCGCGGGTGATTGTGATTGCCGACGAGATCTACGAACACATCAACTACATCGGCAAGCACGAGAGCATTGCTCAGTTCCCCGGTATGCAAGAGCGTACAGTGATCGTGAACGGTGTATCAAAAGCGTATGCCATGACAGGTTGGAGAATTGGTTTCATCGCCGGTCCGCAATGGATCGTAGGTGCTTGTAACAAGTTGCAAGGTCAGTATACTTCAGGTCCGTGCTCCGTGTCTCAGAAAGCTGCCGAGGTGGCTTATACGGGTACGCAGGAACCGGTTGCTCAGATGCGCGAAGCTTTCCAGCGTCGTCGTGATTTGATCGTGAAGTTGGCTAAAGAAATTCCGGGATTGGAAGTGAATGTTCCGCAGGGCGCTTTCTACTTGTTCCCCAAATGTAGCTACTACTTCGGTAAGTCGTTCGGCGATCGTCAGATCAAGGATGCAGGCGACTTAGCTATGTATCTGTTGGAAGAAGGTCATGTGGCTTGCGTAGGTGGTGCTGCTTTCGGTGCTCCTGAATGTTTCCGTATGAGTTATGCTACCAGCGATGAGAATATTGTGAAGGCGATTGCTCGTATCAAAGAAGCGCTGGCAAAGTTGAAGTAAGAACGTTGTGTTCTTCATAGCTGACTAGATGAATATAGTTGGCTTTTCTGTGATGATTTTGTGTTTACTGTTGGATCTCTTGGCTGAAAACGACCAAATTATAAGCAAACAGAGAGAAAACATTGTGAATACATTCCGTATAGGGGGTGTGTTCCTTTGGCTTTTCTTGTTGTTTGCGGGTTACTTGGTCGTACCTCAGTCTTACAAGGAAAGTAGAGGTTCACACCTTTTTTGTTTATTTTTTTTTATAGGAAAGTAGAAATAGAAAAATTATAATATATAGTAATGCTTCGTTGGCATTTCTCAAGACTAAAAACGACCAATTTTGAGCAAACAGAGAAAAGCGAATAGAACGAACGCACTCCTGTTAGGGTGTGTCTTCTTTGTGCATATCTGTGATTGGTTGCATTCAATCTAAGGTGTTACAGAGGGATACACCCTTTTTGTTATGTGTACAGAATTTGTATTATATAAATTATTTATAGTTGGGTATGATTGGAAATATGTGGAATGCAATTATTGACTGGTTTAGCGACAGGAGTGAAAGAAGTAAAGTCATTCGTGGTTTTAATGACTCTGCACGTAATGCATTTGTGTTAGGAGTGGCTCCAACAATTCTGAAAGCTGGTGTTTCTAAAGGAGAGCGTAGCTATAAGCACCAGTTCTCTAATTGGCTTTATTCGGGATTTAGAATTCAGGCATTTGCGGGACGTGCATTATCTAAAGAAGAATTAATGTATATAGGTAAAGTAATTCTTAGTGACAGTGTGCTAGTACGAAAGCTAGTAGTGTTGGGTTGGGATACATTAGAGGTGCATAGTGATGCTGGGTCGTATGGGTGTCGCTGGCAACTGAGAGACTATATACCATTACCGAAGATTAATATAGAATAGTATATGAGTGCGATACAATTTAAGGATACATTAGAATTTACGACCCCTGTGTTAGGACGTTTGGAGAATAATACAACAACAGAGTATATGTGGATTGGAATAGCTATGATAGAGTTTCTCTTAATTCTAGTTCTTTTGTACAAGATGCAGAAAATGCAGCAATATGCAAAGGCTAAGACAAAAGCGGAGATTCTGGAACAGCGAATCGATTTTGATAATGTTATTAATAGTTCTTTTAATTCAGTTCAACTGTATAATAAATTGAAGGCGAAATGTCATCCGGATAAATTTGCAGCTGATATAGAAAAGAATGCTATAGCGGAAGCTTTGTTTCAGGAAATTGTTGAGAATAAAACGAATGCGAACAAGCTTTATGAACTTAAGGAAAGGGCCGAGGAATATTTAGACATTAACTTTTAATATTATTGATATGGGATTAGTAATTTTAGCTATTGCTTCTGCAATAGTAGCACTGTTGGGCCGGAACAGAAAAATTGGCTATGGTTGGGGATTTGTTCTATGCTTATTTCTGAGTCCAATTATTGGACTTATAATTATTCTTTGTTCCAAAAAGAATGGTGTTGAGTTTGTAGAGATTAAAGATGAGAATAAACTAAATGAGGAATAAGTATGAGAACGGCGGGAATCACTCTTGTTTTTTTTGGTGCTTTATCTACATTAGGATCTCTTATTAGTTTAGCAAATGGGCGGAATGGCTCATTGGGTGGATTGGTCTTTGTTGTATTAGGGGCCTTTTTAGTGAGTCGAGCTATCAAAAAGAAGGAAGAGGAACAAAAGAAAAAGGAGTGGGAAGAGTCTTCTGATAAAGAAGAGGAAATGTAATACTTTAGAACTTCTTTGTGCGTGGTCTGTAAATAGACTGTGGTGCCTATGTTTTGAAACCGTTATTTGAATTGTATCAACAAAGAAGTTGTCGTTGAAACATTATCTAGTGCTTTGTGGAAATGATAATATAGGAACCAGGTTTGTGTCTGGATTTTTATTGAAAAGGTAGTGAACTAATTAAAATGATTCTCTATCTGGAATCATCTGCTCTGTTAATTAGATGATTCTATTTTTCTGTAAACAAAAATGCACTTGGAACTATTATGCTAGAAAAGAAATTGCATTGGTGTTCTCTAGTGTATTTATCAATGATGTTATAAAGTGTATAATTATTTATACATTTGCAATTGTAAAATGTATATAAACAGTGAATAAAACAGATGGGTATGGGAGAAAACACAATTAGCATGGTGACAAATGTATTTTTAACTTTTATAGTTGTATCATTTTTTTGGAGTCTGGGGTATGTCCTCATACAAAAAAAAGCAGATAAACTAATCTCTAAACGTCGTTGGATTGAACAACTACCTTCTTTGATTTCCACTTTAGGTGTTCTTGGTACTTTTGTAGGTATCACTCTCGGATTGATAAATTTTAATACTGCAAACCTTGATGAAAGTATTCCATTGCTTCTTGATGGTCTTAAAACTGCTTTTTTTACATCACTTGCTGGTATGGTGGGATCTATTATTTTATCAAAGGTAGTCAGTTCTGCTTTTGATAAGAAGGAACGTGGTGTTTCCGATATTAATATAGCTGCGGGGCAGATATGTAAAGCGGTGAAGGAAATGAGTAAGGCTAATAAAGAAGCACTAAATGAGTTTAAGGAACAGGCTAAACAACAAGCTAAAGAACAAACTGCATTTTATAATACAATAAGCGATGCTTTTGATGTGATTAAAGAAAGTATGAGTGAACTCAAGGGGTTTGGTGATAAGTCCTCTAATGTAGAATCTGCTTTGAACTCAGTAATACTTTATACTCAGAATCGAGAAGAAGGGAATATAGAGATGAAGGAAAAGATGGGAAGCATTGTGGTGTCATTGGCAAACATAGAAGAGGATAGCTCTGTACAAGCAGGGAAGCTCAACGCTATAGATAATAAAACTGAAATTATTGTAAGTACCATTTCCTTTTTAAATAATAATGTAGCAGAGATTCTTGATCTGAATAGTGGTATAGGTACTACGCAAGAGGGAATTGCAGATGGAATTAATAATCTGGTTGAAGCATTACACGCTGGAATTGATGAGATAGAACTAAAAATGAAAGAGACAAATGGGCTTCTAGTTAATAAATTTGATGAATTCTCTGAACTGTTGAAAAAGAGTAATACAGAAGCTCTTGTTGAAGTTATGAAAACTGTGACAGAAGAATTCCAAAAACAGATGAACTCACTTATAAATAAGTTGATTCAAGAGAATTTTGATCAACTGAATAAGAGCGTTGAAGCGTTGAATGTATGGCAACAGGAGAACAAAGAGATGATATCTTCTCTTACCAAGCAATATAAAGATATGGCTTCTCATTTTGAAAACACCTCAGTTACGCTAACGAATGTAGGTAATGACACTAAACAACTTGTCAGCAATGGTGGCAAACTCAAACAATTAATAGACTCATTGAATCAGGTTATTGTAGAAGATGGAAAGTTTATTGAAATAGTGACTAGCCTTGAAAGTACGGTTGCCCTAACTAAAGATAATATGCAGATGTTTGACGAATCTACAAAAGCTTTGAATACTTGGGTACGTAAACAACGCAACTTTGTAGATGGTGTACAGCTGCTTATAGAGAAGCTTGATGAACTTAATAAAATTCGTGATTATAATGAGCTGTTCTGGAAGCAAACGAAAAATAGTTTAGAGGAAGGGGCGGGTATCATTGCAAGGGGATCGCAGACGCTTAACTCTCAACTGACAGAACTTGATAAGCAGTTTTATGCACGTCTGAGTACCACTCTTGCCGAACTAGATGCTTGTATACAATCAATGATAAAAAGCAGTAAAAGATAACTATGGAAAAAGCAAATGTGTGGATGTCTGTCTCTGATCTGATGACTGGGCTTATGGTAATTTTTCTTTTTATTGCCATCGCATATATTAGTCGCGTTCAGAAAAATCAGACGGTGTTAACTGATTATGTTGAGACAAAAAATAGGTTACATGAGAAGCTTGTACAAGAATTCGAGGGAGATACACTTAAATGGCAAATGGCTGTAGGTAAGGATCTATCCATGAAGTTCAATAATCCGACTGTACTTTTTGCTCAAGGTAGTTCTGCATTAACTACAGAATTTAAGATGATTCTAGATCAGTTTTTGCCTCGATATTTTGGAATATTGCTTAATGATAGCTTAAAAGGGCGAATACAAGAGATTAGAATAGAAGGACATACAGATAATATTCCATACCCTTCACTTGATCTAGATCCATATATTGCCAACGTTATTTTGTCTCAACAGCGAGCTTTAAGTGTTCTTCGTTATTTTCGAGAAATGCCAATTTATAATAACTATTCTGAGAGTGAAAAGCGACAGATGGAGTTTTGGTTTACTGCAAATGGGCTTTCTTATGGTAAGTCTCTTGATGCTAATGGAGAGTATTCCAATATCTCAAATAATAGTATTGACTTAACTAAATCCCGGCGTGTGGAATTTCGCATTGTTACGAGCGGTGAGGAGGTTCTTGAAAATTTTGTAAACAAGAATAAAGATTGATATGGAAGGGGAAGAAGCTATTTATAAATTTGAAGGGTTGAAGAAATTGCTCACTCAAATGGGGTACCAGGTGAATAAGGCTGTCGGATATAAACCTCTGGAAATAGTAGATGTGGATATAAATGATATCAGGAAAAATATAGATTTTTCTGATGATGGAATATTTGTTTGGGATGCGAATAGTCAACAAAAGCTTCAAGTGTATCTGTATAAGCGTAATTATCATATTGATAGATATGGTAAGCCGCGTTTCCATATACGGAAATGTCAAGTTATTCAAAGTTTTATAGATACTGGTGCATTTGAAGCCGAATACCGCCGTGCTAATACTGGGATAGTTAACGTCTGTGATATGGGTAATGGATATAGAGAAATAGAAATAAGCGATTTGCCTCTTTGTAAACTTTGCTCTGGATTAGCCATAGAAGCATATCGTGGTATGACAACTCTTAATTTTGTGAAGATACTTGAAGAAGCAAATAATATGTCTGAACAAGACGAGGCTGATGTTGATATTCTGGGATATACGAGAGATTGGGTGATGATTAGTCGAGCGATGCGTATTAAGCATAATTATACTTGTGAGAAGTGTGGATTACATATTTCAGAACCCTTTGATCAGAGTAATATACATGTACATCACAGAAACGGAAATAAAACTGATAATCGTTCAATTAATCTTCAATGTTTGTGTGTGCGATGTCATGCATTTATTGATAAAAATCATCAGGAAAGATTGTCCACAGGAGCAAATAAAATAATACTTGATAATTTCAATTTCAAATACCCAGAAAAAGAAGAATTTGTAGAAAAACGTGTGCCACGCCGCAAATAGAATGATGCTTGTCTGGTTACGAACTAGATTTAAATTACAGTCTCCTTCGGTGGCAATAAGTCGGCTCAGTTTAGTCGGTTTTGTTATTGAAAGCAAAGATTCTGATATCTGTTTTTACATCCAACTCTCTGGTGAAGAGTTCTTTCAGTTGCGGCTGCCTTTCGAAGTTTACCTCTTATACCAATCGAACTGCAATGAAAGTTCCTTGACGACCGAAGATTTACCCATCTGGTAGGCTCTGCGAAGCAATATGGGCTTGTGATTGACTTCATTTTTCCACGTAAGAAGTATGTCGTCTATTAATCGGGGAAGATACTTTCTCATAATTTTTATCTTAATTCGTTGAATATCTGTGGCAAATATAATGAATCTGCTAAAATCAAGGGATATAAATGGTCGAAATTTGCTAAAATCAAGAGACTTCCGATAAATGACCCTAATGTTTCGGTATAAATAAGGTGGGATGAAATGACCCATGCCCTTGTGGAAGGGGTAAGAAGTTGTGCCCATATCCTGGGAGGATAATATCATTCGACTTTCGCATGTGAACACTCCCCAGGAGTTTGAAAAATCTCCACCGCACTGACGCACCTTGCTGAAACCCTTTATTCATCGGCATTAGAGGTGCGTAAGAGGAGTTGTTTCTCTTACGCGCCTCTTACGCACTCGCCGGTTTTTATCGTATGCAACCGCCCATAAGAACCTTGCTTCTTCTTGTTTTCAAAATTGGATATGTCTGTTTTCACGGTATCTATTCCTTGTTTTCGAATCTGTAAACCTCTTGCTCCATCCGGGTGTACATCTCTTTTAGACCCGGATGTACAACCGTCCTAGACCCGGATCTATGCAGTCCGTACACCCGGGTGGAACAAAGACTTTCCGACTACGATGACTTCAAAACATAGTAAGAAACGAGCTCTTCATGCCTGGAAACCAAAGATTTGACACGTCCTTTCTTCAGCTGAATATACTATAACGCCAATGTCATGGCAATTGGCTGGTTGTAGTGCGTAGGAGGCGCGTAAGAGAAACAATTCCTCTTACGCACCTCTAATGCCGATGAATAAAGGATTTCAGCAAGGTGCGTAAGTGTGTGGGAGATTTTTCAAACTCCTGGGGAGTATTCACATGCGTTACACACGCAAATCCACTGTGTTAACCACTACTCACTGCACTGTTAACCACAAGCTACTTAAGTGTAAAAAAACGGCATTTACTAAGAACCCTATTTATTAATCCGCTTCTTTATTTCTTCTAAATTTTTCAATCGTTGTTCAATTCTGACACGGAATTTTCGGATTTCCTCATCAATCTGAGTCGTCTTTCCTTTATGTCCACCAGAAATAGTATTCTTGATATAGATAACTCCGTCACAACGCCGATACAAGTTATATGGGTAAAATTCCTGTAAGATATGACTACTACCTTTAAAACGAGACAATACCATTTTGTTGAAACGAGATGTAAGCGGATAATAGAACACATCGCTATCTACTTGATCTAAAAAGGCTTCAAGACTTCCGGTGGGTGGAGATTGTAATGTTTTTGTCGTTCTGTTATAATTCGAGTCATATACAGTGGCGCTATCATGGCCTATCAAGAAGAACAAAGAAAAATAATCGTCCGGGTATTTTTCTTTCATATATTTGCCAAAGGGAGTACAATGCACAGCCGGATAACTTGAAACCGGACTAACGTGTGCACTATGTGCATAAACGATCGTCCTTATTGTAGAAAGAGCAGAAAAATAATTTAATAAAAAATCCGTATTAGCAAACATTACAGAATCGCGGTTTATATATCGCTGTATTCCATCTTTCCCAATGCGACGTGAGAGTGTAAGGATATGTGAGACATATGCAGTTTCATCCGGAGTCAATAGTTCTTGAATCTCATTTGGATGTTCTCCGAGATAACGAACTGCCTTATCCCAATCTTCCTCCATTAGCAAGACCGATAGCCGATCAACCTCAGGTATCCTTAAATCGCGATTCAGATGCGTTACAAAATCAAAAACATCTATGGCAGAGTTTTGACCAGAGTTCCAAATTGCATTATAATCCATACCCAACAGTTGGACTTTATCTTTCGTATCCTTATCCGAATTGTATTGTTTCAGTTCATCCAGAAACCTGATTCTTTGTTCATCGAGGGGAGCGATCTCGACCGAATCAAGTACAAACTTATTATCTGTCACATACCGGTTATAAACAAGCGACTTCTCCATAGGAAGTTCCCAGATGACTAGTCTGCAGTTCTGCGTCTCTATATTCTCCATAATTAGCTTATACACAAGACGTCGAACAGAGCTATTTCCATGTATAGATTCTCCCAAAGCTATAATCTTCTTGTTTTTTAGTGAGCCAATTCCTGCACATCCGTTTGGAGCATCCGGTTGGATAGGAAAATATTCTACCCCTTCATACAAAGATAATTTGGGGAGCTCTCTTACCGGATACTCATCGATGTGCTTGTCGCCAATCTTTATGTCCAATTTGGAGAATGCGATATATGCATCCTCATGCGTTTTTCCTTCTACATGAATCCGAATATTCAACAAGTCTATTTCGGTCAAGGGGATTTTTCTCGACACACTCCAAAGTGAATTATCTGGGGCAAATGTCACTGTATCCGAGAATACATATATCTCTTCACCATTCAATCCGTCCAGCACTATAGATATCTTCTTAAGGTTTTCTGACTTAGCTTCAAAAGTCACTATAGCTTCTTTTTCTTTATGAATAGGCAGTAATATCCGTTGCTCATACTCAGTCATCAAACGATCATAAAACGGAAATCCGCTAAAATACTTTCTCGAAAATAGCGTACGGTCTAACTCTGTAAAAGGAACAGGCGTGGTATAAAGGGAATATGCGGCATTCTCTATCCATGGATAAACAATAGAAGAGTCAGGCCTCATGGAAAAATGCAGGTCATATACATTGGTATAACTTTGGGTAATCGTTTGTGATGTTGTACACGAAAGTGCAAAGAAACCAATAGCAGCCAACAAAGAGATTTCTTTTTTTATCATATTTATGTATTTACAATAGTTCTAAATAATACACGACCAAAGTGGCAGTATTCATAACCTATTTCGACGTTTAAGGCAAATGTAGCAACAAAAGAAACTTACAACAAACTTTTACGTCACCAATTACGTCACCAGTATAGTTAGCATCTTTATTAATCTTATAGCATTCAATACGAATAGTTTATCTCATTTTTTGAACAGTTTTTCTACCTATTTCTATTTATCATATGCATACTTTGTATTTGTTAAATACAGTAACCATGAGACGAAGAACACTTATACATATCATCTGTCTGATAGGGAGCCTCAGCGTCTATGCTCAGAAAGAATCATTCTCAGCCAAAGCCTATTATTCGGCACCCAGTGAAATAATTGTTGAGATCGAGAACTTGACAGAACAAGAGATCACTTTATTGATTAAAGGAGAAAGCTATATCAAATTATATGCAGAAAGAGAACATCAAAATGGGAACCCTATAATACACCCTTTGGAAACGACTGATTCGATGAAGATTATAGCAAAAATCCCGACAAATAAGATCCATATATCAAAGTATAAGGTGAAAAGCAAAGACTTGACCAAGTTGTTTTTCAAAATGATCTATTCTCTCAATTACACTTATCCGCCTAAAGGAAATAAATGGACATCACACTCACAAGAAGTGAAGATATTGCCTTATGATAGCAAAAGAAAACCTACTGATAAAAATAGGAGTATAAATAAAAGAGAGAAATTAAGCGGAGAATGCGTATTTAACAATCCGGAAGTAATGCCAGAGTTCCCGGGAGGAGAACAAGAATTACTTCATTTCTTAATCGGTGAAGCTGCTCGTTACTATTTTGACATCCCAGCAGTCACACATGTAAGAATTGTAATCGAGAAAGATGGCAGTATCAGCCATCCTTTTCTATTAATAGGAAATAAGCCCTTTTTTCAGAAAGCAGCGCTAGAAATCATACAACGCATGCCAAAATGGAAGCCTGGATTAAACAAAGGGAAACCTGTTCGGACTTTTCGCAATATTATGATTATATTCAAATTTACATAGATGGTACAGAGGGAGTCAGCGACAATCTTCCTGTGATTTAAACACGCTCGGCCTTTTATCAGTAATTGGTATGAATATCTGTCACACGCTCCTGGTGTAACTTGATATCCTCTCAGGATAATTCATAAAGCAAAATGCACAAAATGTGACCGCGCGAAGTACAACTCAAAAATTAGAGTCATCACCAACATTGCCCAAGTCCATCAATTATTTCATAGTGGAGGAAAAAACAGCTCTTTTAATTCCATTTGTTTGGAAAAGTCAAACAAGGTATTCTTGCGCAATAAGCAATAACTGTTCCAGGCACTCTGAATAGCACTGTAATACCTCTGCATGGCACCAAATTGTTCTTGTTGTACGGAGGCCAGTTCATAAACGGAAACTTTGCCGGAATGAAACTTGTGAGCCAACAAAGTATACTGATCCTGAGAGAGCTGATAGCTTCTGGTGGCAACAAACCACAAATTCATATTATGATTGTAGTTTTCCACTATTTCCTTTATATTGTTATCAAAACTAACTTCCGCCTGATCTATGTCTATCATGGTGCTTTGATAGTTATTTTTAGCTATGCGTATTTTGTTACGGTTGATACCCCATTGAAATACAGGAATCTGCACTCCTATCATTACGACCTGCGCATAGTCAGGCTTACTGTAAGCATCCCGGAAATCATCGGCATATTGGTTTAATCCATAGCTTATATTTACATTACCATTGAAACGGTTATTTAACTTAGCAGTAAACAGGGTTTGCTCAGCTCTCAACCGTTTTTCCTCTTGCGACAGAGAAAAGGGACAATTGTGACGGGCATACGAAACGGCCAATTTCTCATCGATCTTCAAAGGTAGATTAAATTGCGGTGCCAGTATTTCTATCTCTTGATCTATCCACTCTGTTTTATTCAGGAAAGTAATAAGCTCCCTTAATGCTTTCTGGTAATTTTTAGTGGAACTTTCGAGTGCATACCTGTTATTTAGCTGTTGCAACTCCATTTGATGGCATTCATACTCCGTAAAATAGCCGTTATCGAGTAATGCCTTGCTGACAATGAGAAGAGAGTCCGAAATCAGAAGATTCTTGTTCGACAATTCAGCTGCAAGTTTACTTGAAAACAAATTCATGAATAAGCTTACAGCCCGCGTTTGAACATCTGCCATATCCGAACAATACTGTTTCAACGAGTTATTAAACCGTGCATACTGTATGCCTCTCTGCTTTTTATAGTTATAAAATCCCCCAACGAAAGGTTGCGAGTAACTGATGTAAAGCGGATTGGTAGCAAAACGATCTCTGTTGTTGGAAAACTCACGGAGATAGTTCAACCGGGAACTAATACTGAACTCACCACCGACGATTCCAACCTTCTGCCGGATGGCTATTTCAGTGCTGCTGTTATTGGAATAATCTTCCACATACGAGTAGTTTCCATCTTCAAAGCTCTGCATTAACTTTTGAGAACGATTGAAGTTCACTGGGCTTAATGAAAAAGCGACAGAAGGCAGAAAGCCTTTCTTATAATTCTCAAACTCCAACAAAGTATTCTCATGAGCCAGTTTTATCTTTTGAGCCGAAGGCGAAGACAAGTACCATTCATTCAACACTTGTTCCAAAGAAATCCGGCATGACTGCCCATATAAAAACTGGGGAATCAACAGAAGCCATACGATAATCCATCTATAATCCATAGAAACACCTTTTTTAGATTGAAGCTATTTCAATCGCATCCTTATGACTGCGAAGAAACCAGCTTATAATACTCTCCTTTTCTTTCAATAAGCCTCTCGTGGTTACCCACCTCTACTATTCTTCCTTTATGCAACACCACAATCTGATCCGCATTCCGTATGGTGCTGAGCCGGTGGGCTACCACGATAACAGTCCTGTCTTTAAAAGCAACATTCAGCGCTTCCACAATTTTCTTTTCATTAATGACATCCAGTGAATTCGTCGCTTCATCCAGAAAAAGAAAATCCGGTTCGCGATACAGGGCGCGTGCTATCAGCAGGCGCTGCTTTTGTCCACCGCTTATCCCCCTTCCCTTCTCGCCGATTATGGTGTCAAAACCTTTAGACATACCACATATTTCCTCTTCTATTTGAGCCATTTGACATACCTTATGCAAACGTTCGTAATCAATATGTTCGTCATCCAGCACAATGTTTGCCAATATGGTATCACTAAACAATTTACCATCCTGCATCACTACCCCACACATATTCCTCCAGGTACGCAGATTAATGCTCGACACATTCATGTTTCCTAGTTTTATTTCCCCATAGGTAGGTTTGTAAAGCCTGACCAGCAGTTTAAGCAAGGTAGATTTTCCACTACCGCTTCCCCCAACAATAGCCGTCACTTTATTTTGCGGAATGGTCAAAAACAGATTGGTCAGCACCAAAGGAGAATTAGGATTGTATTGGAACATTATATTATTCAAGGTAATATCTTTGTTTTCAGGTAAGATAGAAGTACTACCAGTCGAAAGCACCTCCTCTTCGTCTTGCAATTGCCTGATCTCATTCATGCGTAAGAAACTTATCTTTGCATATTGAGCGGAGACCACAAAGCTAATAAACTGCACAAGCGGTCCATTGAGCATACCAATTATAAATTGGGTGGAGATCATGACCCCAAAGGTTATATCTCCTTTTATCACCGCACTCGCACAGAAAAAGATAATACCCATATTTTTTATATTCTCTATAAATTGTGCTCCCAGGTTTTGTGCATTCGTAATGTTCAGCACTCGTTTATTCACCTTATACAGCCGGGCTTGTATCTCCTCCCACTTCCATCTCCGGTGCTTCTCATAATTGTAAATCTTGATATCCTGAATGGCTGACACGGTCTCCACCCAATAACTTTGATCTTGAGATACGAGTTCAAAATATTCCCAATCCAGTTTCTTTCGAACCCGGAGAAACAATAACACCCAACCGGCATACAGGATAGACCCGAACAAGAAAATATAGAAGATAATCGAATTATAGATCAAGAGAATAGTTCCGAATATGATAAAAGTCATGCTAGAGAACACCATTGACAATGAATTGCGCATAATAAAATTCCGTATACGCTCGTGATCACGGGCACGCTGAAGAATATCCCCCAGAAGCTTGTTCTCAAAAAAAGTAACCGGGAGCTTCATCAACTTTATCAGATAATCGGATATTAACGCAATATTGACTCGCGAAGTAATATGCATCAATACCCAATCCCGTATGACATTGAATATGGTAATACTCAACAAAATAGTGATGTTGCCTATCAGTACCATATTTATAAAGTTGATATCCGACGTTTTAATCCCCACGTCGATAACTGCTTTCGATATAAAAGGCAGCACACCCTGTAATAAAGTAACCACCAACATGATGAAGAAGATCGTTGCAAAGCTTTTTTTATAGGGTACAAAGTAGCGTAAGATACTCAAGAAACTGTTTCTCTCTTGTTTTCTTTCCACATCACTCCTTTGGAAGTCAATCGTTGGTTCTACAGCCAGCAGCACCCCGTTGGTCTCTCCCTTCTGATACCATCCGGCTTTAAACTCCTCATGGGTATATTTTACACGTCCTTTAGCTGGATCTGACACCCAGATGTATTTCTTGTTAGCATGATATGCCACAATAAAATGAGAATCCTTCCAGAAAAGGATAGCAGGGAAAGGCACTTGGCAGACAATGTCATTCAACGTGCATTTTATGGCGAGCGTACGCAGGCCTATGCTCTCAGCACCCGTGCTCAAATCCAGTAAGGAAATCCCTTGGCTGGTGATGCCGCAACGATCTCTGAGATATTGCAACGAATAATAGCGTCCGAAATGCTTGGCTACAATTTTCAAACAGGCCGGACCGCAGTCCTGAGAATCCATCTGGTAATCAACGGGAAATCGATGTAGTATCATTGCATGTAAAATTAGGGTTTGGAATTTTATTGTTCGGCTTTGGCTTTCAGGTTATCAAACAACCTTTCGATGAGACGTTTGGGCTTTGTGATGATCTCGGATGTACCTTGAGACTCAAAATCCAGTTCGAGCATTTTGTCATAGTTTGTCCGCATTCCATCAGGAAATGTGATGATTATACGATATACATTCCCTCCCCCCTGCGTATCCGCTGAAGCTTTTATTTTATTAGACAGCCTGGATATCGAACCGACTTTGCCTTTTATGAGTCCGTACTCCATATAAGGGTAGTTGTCCACTTTCACATTGGCCGTCTGCCCGATTTTCACCTTTCCGACGCCATAAGACGGGACGATCATCTCACCAACAATCTCATTTTGATCAGGAAGAATGGAGAAAAGTTCCTGTCCGTTCTGTACGAAATAGTTTTCTCTCCAGAATCCCAAATACTCCATTTGCCCGCTTATCGGACTAATTTGAAGATATTGCTTTTTCCAGGTATGAATCGTATTTACCAATTGAGATTTGCTGGCCGATAACTCTTCCCATAATTTATCCAGTCCTTCTTGTTCCTGTAATGTATATTGCTGTATCTGCTGCTCATTTCTCTTGATTTGCGACATATACGACAGTCTGTTGTTATTCAATTCTTTGTATGTTGCCTGCAAATCATAAAAACCACTTTGCTGCCGTTTATACTCCTGCTCACTGATAGCTTTCACCTGGCTCAGGGTACTATCCTTGAACAAACGCTCTTTTTCAAGATCCAGCTTTTTGCTTTTCAAATGAAGTTCCTCATTCAGATTCTCTATAATATGGGAGTTGATCTTGTTTTGCTGCCGGAGGCTGTTGCACATCGTTTCATAAACGTCAGAATGCAAGGCCCGATAATATTGAGAATGTGCAATGCAAAAAGAATTGTAAGAAGAGCCTACCCCTCCCAGAACAAGTCCGGTCCTAAAAGGAAAGTTCTCAACATTTTGATCATTATACCTATTTAATAAAGAGTCTATCAACAAAACGTCCTTGTAACCGGCCTCATTGTCAATATAAGCAATAACCTGACCTTCACGTACAAAGGTTTTATTATCATACAACAAGTGTAATTTCCCGGGTGTATTTGCCACCAACCTCACCGGAGCAAAATGAGCAGTAATGGAGATTTGACCGTCTACCGAATCAGGATACTTAATAATAAACCCCAAGGCCAGAATAGTCACAACCAGTAGCGTAGTCAGCACAATGACATAGGTGGCCCCTCTCGTAGGCATCCGGTCTATGATGGTTTGTACTTCCTCACTACGTTGTGCAGCTTCTTCCTTTTCTTTTTTTTCTATTTGTGCTTCCATAAGGTAAGATTAATAATTTGTCTTGCATTTTAACCACAAAGAAAAGGAATGTTAAGTAAAATAAAAGAAAATAACTATCCAATTAATAAAAGAAACTGTTCATATCAGTCAAACCGTTTATTTTAATCAAATATTTAACCCTTTTAATCAATAAAAGAACAAAATCTTTTATTAATTGAACAATTATTTTCTTTTATTTTACTTAATATTCCCGTTCTTTGTATGTGTAAAAACAGCAAAATCTTACTATTATGGACGCACATTTTTCGGTCATAATGCCTACCTACAATCAGGCCTCTTTTATCAGAAGAGCCATCCTTAGTTTGTTCAAACAAACTTATCCCAACTGGGAGCTAATCATTATAAATGATGGAGCTACCGATGAAACAGAAATGTTCATTTCCGACTTTCTGAATGATGGAAGAATTACTTATATTAAAAATGAAACCAATGAGGGGCTCGGACATGCTTTGAATCAAGGTCTTGAATCCGCCCGTCATGATTGGATTACCTATCTTCCTTCCGATGATTATTATTTCGAAGATCATTTAGAGTCAATCTGTCATAAATTTCAGGAATACAATGATTTAGTCCTTGTATACACAGGGATGAAATATGCCTCTCCGGACACGCTGTACCAGGCCCCAAATACTGCGAGCAAAGGAATAAAGAAAGGACACTGTTTGCAACTGGTACAAACAGCCCATAAAAAGATAAATGCCCGTTGGCTGGAAAGAAGTGAATGGGTAACCGAAGACCTTTTTGGCATGTTCTGGCATAAGCTGACTAAATCCGGAGCATTCGGAATGACCGACAAAATCTCTTGTTACTGGACCCCGCACCCCGCTCAGCGACATCGCATCATAGGCGAAAAATTCGGGGGAGGCATCAATAACTACAGAAGTTATTATCAGGTACAGTCACCAATCAAAATGAAAGTCTCTAAATACAAATTTATAGACGAAGAAAAATTATACGTTGCATTCAGAGCGAAACAACCGCCTTGTACAGCCCCTCTCAAAATACTACTATTAGGAGAGTTGGCTTACAACCCCGAGCGCATCTACGCCTTGGAGCAGGCTGGCCACACCCTTTATGGGTTATGGGTAGACAAACCAGCCTTTAGCTTCTCCACAGTCGGTCCTTTGCCGTTTGGTAATGTCGAGAACATTCCTCTTGCCAACTGGCAACAACGCATCAAAGAGATTAAGCCGGATATAATATACGGTTTGCTCAACTTCTGCGCCGTACCTCTGGCATACGATGTATTGAGGTATTTCCCGGATATACCATTTGCCTGGCACTTCAAGGAGGGGCCTTCCGTATGCCTGCGTGACGGGAAATGGGATAAGCTGATTTATCTATACACACACGCAGGAGGAAGAATCTTTTTGAACGAAACGGTTAAACAATGGTTCGAACAGTTTATCCCTCCTACCGGAGCATTATCTTTCATCATGGATGGAGACTTGCCCAAGAAAGACTATTTCAAAGACGAATATTCGCCCAAGCTATCAGCCGCAGACGGTGCGATACATACCTTAGTGGCAGGGAGAATGATCGGGATCTCCACTGGCAATTTATCAGCTTTGGCACGAAGAAACATCCATATCCACCTGTATACGGAGAATTATCACAGCAGTAAGAAAAACGAGAATGCCCGTTATCTGCAAATAGCACCCAAGCATTTTCACATTCACCCTCATGTTCCGGCCGATGATTGGACGAGAGAATTCTCCCAATATGATGCCGGATGGCTACATAGCATCAATAGCCAGAACAATGGCAACCTGATGAAAGCCAGTTGGGACGATTTGAATATACCTGCCAGAATCAGTACCTATGCGGCGGCAGGTATTCCGCTCATATTCCCCGAAAACAGCAAGCACATAATGGCTTCGCATGACATTGCACGGAAACTGGATGTCGGAATCTTCTTTCGCGACTGCTATGAACTGTCGGTACAATTAAAGGATAGCCAACGAATGCAGCAGTTAACCAACAACATGCGGCAATGCCGGGAGACCTTTAGTTTCGATTATTATGTCCCTCAGCTTATTCAGCTATTCAGAGACGTTATAAAAATGAAAAAACAACAGACGTATGAATAAGATCCTTCAACAAATAGCCAATACGATAATCGCCAATCTGGCAAACACGGAACCCATAGGTTTGTTCAATGGAAAAATTGGTTTGTGCCTTTTTCTGTACAGATACGCCCGTTATTCAGGTAGTGCGATATACGAAGATATAGCTTCACAGCTGTTAGATGATGTATTTAATCAGTTGAAACCGGAAATGTCTCCAAGCATGATAGATGGACTAGGGGGCATTGGTTATGCCCTGTCCTCCCTTCTCGGAGATCATTTAGTAGAAAGCGATCCGGAGGATCATATTCTGGTCGATATAGACAACGCTCTCCTTGGCAACACCTCCCCGACTCTGATAAGTAAGAACTACCTCCCCACTCCTTTATACGCTCCCGGGATGTATTTAGTATCCCGTATATCAGATGGAAAAGCTCATGTAGAGCCACAATGGACGATCAACGTCATTGAACAGGCTATCCTAATAGTGACAGATTGCATAAATCAGCAACAGAATGCCAGACTTAGCCTTTCATCACTAAACTCCATGTTGTATGTATTTCAAAAGCTATCTATCAATATAAAACCCACATCGAGCAAATTGGACGGTTTACTTAGAGGCATCCTCGACTTGTCACTTCAAGCTATCCATAATAACAGCTATCAAGAGATCGACATTTTGCTACTCAGACAAAACATAATCCATCTGCCTCAAACGCTGCAAACGGAATACAGGCTATTAGCAGAACTAGCGAAAGAGATTAAATGCTTCGCCAATAAAAGCCGGATAGATGTATGGTATAATCACCTATGGTGGAGTATTCTCTATGACACACCTATAATAAAAGACATCTCATTCGCTGAAATAGAATGTTATGTAGACAATAAAGTACAAGAGTGTTATTTCGACGATCTCACTATCAATAACAAACTTGCAGCCGCAGGTTTGTGGCTCATGAGAAATTACAATCAATCTAACAATTAAAATAGTATGAAAAAGATTTCAAGAAAAGATCTTCAGGGATTGCGCGGTCTCTTCCCTGTATTAGAAAGAGAAGAGATGCGACGTTACATTGGTGGGGCCCACGGTTATGGTGCTGGTTATTATACCCAAGATGAATACGATAGATGGGAAGGTCCGTGGCCTGGCGGCTGGGTAGAAGGCTGGGGTTATGTTTTCCCAGATGAAGCAACCTGTTATGGATATTATTATACTCCTCCTACAACCCCGCCCCCGGTTTGG
>JAVBVD010000055.1:0-34590 GCA_031554635.1 Bacteroides sp. | reverse complement strand
GCATATACCGGTAGGCAACTATTAACGGAATAATAGGTTTTGTCTATAAAATAGCAAAACAATTATTTATACGACTTGGCACGTCGCACCTTAAATCCCGTATCGGTGAATGGGTTAATAAATCTGCTCATGGGTTTAATTAGTCTATTACTGGTTATACAATTTACTGCAAATATAGTCTATATCTTCACAAGAAGCAAGAGCGGTAAGGCAATAATTTCTTAAGAGAAAGAGTGCGTAAGAGGCGCGTATGAGGAAATGCTTCCTCTTACGCGCCTCTTACGCCGATGGATAAAGGGTTTGAACGCAACTGCGTCAGTGCGTGGGTGCAAAATGAAACTCCTGGGGAATTTGTTTATGTGTACCTTGCTGGCTACAGCATAGGTGTTACAACAATGAAGCGCATAGTTTACGTATTTCGCGCAACCTTTCAGCCAGTGCCGTTTCTTTTCGTGCAAATTCCATGTTGTAGCGCGTCTGCATATTCACAAGCAGTTCGGCATTGATGTTAAGGGCGGCCTCCACCATCAATGCAAAATCACTGGTTACAGGACGTTTGCCGTTGAGTATCTCATTCAACATGGTGTATGATACCCCCAGTACTTCGGCAAATCTTTTTTGCGATATCTTCCGGCTCTCCAGCTCTTCTTTCAATACATCCCCCGGATGAGTTGGTAATCTATTTATTGTATCCATATCGTTCTCATTGATAATGATAACCATTGTAATTTCATTTAGTTATGCGAATATAGTTATATCCTTCGAATATTCACTGTTTTAGTGAATGTTATTGCTGTTAAATATTTATCTCACTATATCAACCTAACATAATTATAGTACATTTGCATCTTTGACATCAAACAAAAATGATCAATTATGAGAAACTTATCCTTCATCATTGCACTTCTGTTATCTACTCATATTTATAGTCAGGTAACCATAATGAGTACTGATGTAAAGCCCAAGTATGATAATTTTGTATATGACAGTCTGAGAAACATGTCTCCTGGGAAATATGAGGACAAATATACATACCATCATCTAATCGGGCAGACACTGATATATTGCGGCGACCCTTATTTTTACAAAACAAGGCCGGATTTCAAAGTTGGTAATTATTATCGGGTCGATGGAATTTTACCCGATGATAGTGGAAAAGGATTGTATCACAGGCTCTCTTTGACTGATATCAATACAGGTGAGAAGGTTGAAGAGGGAGATATTTTCACGAGAAAATACAATCTTAAATGGGTTGTAGTAGGACACTATGAAAAGATGAAGTCTTTGTATGTGAATAAGGACTTTATGTATCTTGGCAATAAGGGATATGGGAATTATTACGATAAACAAGACAATCTTATAAATTTGGCAACAGACACTGTAACGAAGAACATTGCGACCGAAACGGTGTGGACTTGTGTGGATATTCAGGTAAAGCCAAGAAAAAAGGGGGATAGAATGGACATTGATGAAAGAAGTCCGGTTGTTCTGATATTCGACAATCCTAAATATGGCAAACACTATTGTTATTTGGAGGATGAGAGCGGAAAGCCTTATAAAAATATTTATCAAGAAGAAATGCCATTGGTGTGTGGTAAATTTCAGTTGAAGTCTTACTACGATAATGTCAAGGCGCTGAGTATTGCGGCAAAAAACAAAAGGAAAGCAGACCTGACCCGTAAATATGGCGCTGCTACGGCAGATTTGATTTTACAAGGAAAAATCAGGATTGGAATGACCAAGAGTATGTGTAGAGATTCATGGGGAGAACCGAATGATATTAATAAAACCATAAGCACATACGGAACTCGCGAACAATGGGTTTATGGTTACAGCTATGTTTATTTTGATGAAAAAGGTCAAATAACAACGATCCAGAATTAAGAATAAGATGGAGGATGTTACGGGATACTTGCCCGACACATCCTCCACTTAATATTATATTTTGTCAGCTATCTTTCCAATAATATCCATTAAGCTTGTTCTTAACTGATTGTTCTCTGCTTCGAGTCTCACTATAGTTGATTTATATGTTTCTTTTGCATCGGCGTATGCACCTTGCATTTTTTTTGTAGTATCTTTGTAGACCCTTTCCATTGCCTCCAATGGATTGTGAACTGTATAAACAATGTGATCATTCTTTTGGAAGTTTGTATTATAATCACCATCCTGAGAGTAAATTCCAAAATCATCATCTAAAATTGTGTCCTTCAGCCAAGATACACCAATATCCAAAAAAACTGCAAATTGATTTAGTATATCAATCGGAAGAACTTCTTCATTTTCCCAATCAGATATTTGTTGCTGAGACACAGAACCTGCAAAGAGAGTGGCTATATATTCCTGTGAATAGCCCTTTTGTTTCCGAAACCACTTCACATTCCTACCGTGATGGGGTTGCTTCTTTTTCTCGATGGTTTCTTTTTTTTCTTTCTGTTCCATAGCTTTTGAATGTTGTTACGTATGCAAATATAATGGTTTATTATTTATCTTGTGTTATTTTAATAGATTAGAATTGTCTCGTAAAACGTTAAGTTTTAACCGTAATATTGCTTTTTAGTTCCGTAAACTTTGCAACATGCTGATTTACAAATGCGTACGAAAGTCAATCTAAAATTCTGTCGTTTTTTAATAAAAGCTTACCTTTGCAAAAGGTAATTGTACCTACAAATGGACAAAAACTATGATATGTACATATATCCTCGTTGATCTTCACCTGTGTAATGATAGTAAGGAGAGATTTCTAAAAAGTTCTCTTTTTACTTCCTAAAAGTAGCATCTTAAGCGATCAAGAATATTCTGAAAAACACGAGGATTGACCTAGTAGTAGCTTGTAGTGATCGCCGCTAAGGTGAAAAGAAGAGAACCCTAAAAAGTTCTCTTCTTATTTTCATAAAGAAGTCTTTGAACAACTAAGTAATGATTAAAAAGGAACTTAGTACACCTTATGTGACCTATAATTATCTAAATTTCTCAATCCATCGGTAATCATCTCCTTTTATACTCCATTGAAATTTCCACATATCTCCAGTCTTATCATTGATAAGGTAGTATTGATACATACTTGTCAATGGTTGGATTGAAAAAGTGCATCCATTACTTGTTTCCACTAATTCCTTTTCATTGATTGAAATACACATTAGGTTTTCTAAATCTTGTGAGCTATACTGTACTTGCCACAGTCTCCCATTATAGGAATCCAATAAAATGAACGTCCACATGTTTTTTGTGGCAAACATCTGAAAGCGATTAGTCCATTTAGAGTCCGACCAAGGATATGCCAAAGAATACCGATTGATAGGAATTGTGAACATATAATCTCCACTTTTTATACTAAATTGTACTTGCCAATTTTTTCCGGTATACGTATCAAGCATAATGAAAGTCCACATATTTTGTGTTTCATATAAGCAAAACCGCCTCTCTTCTTCTCCTAATGATTCGATGGCATTACAAATAATCCAAGACTGCCCATCGTCTTGAATTTGTAGTACTTCTCCAGTTGCCGTATTCAAACGTAATTGGTTATGATAATTCCGCGTAGAATACATTTTATAAATTTGCGCGTAACCCAATATGGGAAATAGTGTAAAAAGCAATACTGCTATTTTTATTGTAGTTGGACTTTTCATGTAGCCTATATTTATATAACTTTTTGTAAAAGTGTAATTTTTAAAACATTACATCGCAAAATATATTACCCTTTTAATAGAACATGCAGATATTTTGAGAACGATTTATTTTGTTGTAATTTTACGCTCGTCAGGCCGGGTGGTCCCGTCGCTGGGCGAGATCCCCAACCAAAGAGAGTTTTAGAGAAAATGGAAGCATGACACAGCTTATTTTACAAGCCCTCCATTTTAGTGTTTAGTAATCTGCTTATTGGATTCTGAAAGGTACAGCGGGTAGTCCTTCCTTGTTGCAAAGATTAGGCATGGCCGTTTCATCCCATGCAAACCGGACGGCAGGCTTGTTCCGGTTATTCCCTCTTGAAAGTATCACTTTGTTTCCTTCAATGGCAGCATCGGCCTGAGTGAAATTCCCGGTTTCATCTTTTACATGGAACCAATCGGGCGCTTTCCCGTCGTTGGTAGTCAGCCCTGAACCGGTATTCCCAAATTCCAGAATGATTTTATCTCCTTCTACAGACATTCTTTTGAAAGTAGGACCACTATACACCACGTTCTTCTTGCCGTAATCTTTCGCCAACGCCCAGCGTGCCAATCGTTCGCCCACCACCCATTTATAGGAAGGATGTATGTCTTTGGCATCATCCACCAAATCGGTAGTTACGATCATCCCTGTATGCGGAATACTCAGGCAGGAAGTCTGTGCTTCCCGGAAAAGGGGTAGTGCTTCCTTGTTCTTTACCGAGCCGTCGCTGTTTGCTTCCGAATAGATATGAGGGGCTAGTTGTACGTAATAGAAAGAAAGATCGTTGTCCTTCCATGCCGAACGCCAGCTTTCGATCAGTGTCTTCTGCTTTTCTGCATAGATGCTTCTATCACCATTGGTCAGGTTCGTTTCACCCTGATACCACAAGAACCCTTTGAGAGCGTAAGGGGCCATCGGCGCTACCATTTTCCGGAATCGTTCGCCTATGCGTGTGCCTTTTACCTGATGGTTTGCAACGCTGTCTCTCAAAACCTTAGAGCTTGTGTAGGCTTCTTCCGGGATCCAGGTCTCGATGGGTGTTCCACCCCATGATGTCGAAATAAGTCCTACCGGCACATCCAGATTCTCCATCAGTGATAGTGCGAAGAAATACCCGGCAGCCGATATCGGTGCGAGTGACTTTTCATTAAGCGTCTGCCATCCTTTGGAGGGAAGTGTATCTGCTTTGAGGAACTTCTCTACGTATAATACCCGGATAATAGGGCTTTTCGCTTCCTTGTATTGTTGGTAGAAATATTCCGGATTCCACCTTTTTGTATCGGCATGTTTGAATTGCTTGCTCATGGAGTATTCCATGTTCGACTGTCCGGAGGCCAGCCATACTTCGCCTATCAGCACATTGTCCAATACCACTTTGTTCTTTTTCCCTTGGACAGTCAACTGTTGCGGCTCTTTGGTAGCAGTCAGTTCATTGAGCTTTACAGACCAATGACCTTTATCGTCGGCTTTTGTTTTCTTTGTCTGTTTCTGGAACTTTACAGTGACCGTTTCTGCCGGTGCAGCATTTCCCCAGACAGTAACTTTCTTGCCTTGTTGCAGAACCATATTGTCGCCGAATATCTTCGGCAGGCTCACCTGAGCGAAGACAACAACAGGCATGAATGCCAGGAACAGCATATGAATCAAATTAAGATTGCTTTTCTTCATGATTGACTAACTTTTATTTATTATCTCTGTAAATAATAAATCTTTAAAAAGATACATCATCGATTTTCCACGTATTATTCTCAAATTTATAAGTTCCGGAACATTTGATTGTTTCATTTTCATAAATAGCAAAACTCGGAAATAGCAGTTCTAATTCAGCTATATCAATCAGATCTATCGGATTCAAAGCTAGAAATAACAAAGCATCTTGCTTTTTATTCTGCGGATTCCGGAAGGCCGTAAACATACGAAGATGGTCTCCATTGATTCTTTGTTCACCAGCGATAATACAATTATCCTCAAACTTAAATGGTAACGTATGGATGCATTGATTGATCCATTCGTTGTTATTAGCATTAATTGATCCGAAGGCAATGATTGGAAAAGCTGATAAATCTTTTTTCAAAGCGGTTTTATCACTTATAAAAGTAAAACTGGCTTTGGGGAACTCCCTCTCCAGACACTGTTCTATGTTTTTTGTAATTAAAGCCTGCTCCGAACTGTTATTGAGGGTCGGTATGATCACGTAGGCAGAATCCAAGGATAATACTCCTTTGCTCTTTATTAATTGGGTATCGTTATCTGGTTTCAACGCTGCAAATTGTGTCATAAAACAAGGGAAATATTCCCGGAAGGTAGGATAGATGTCCCTATTCTGTTGATAATTTCGCAACAGAGGTAACAGACCCTCCGTATATAAGAAACAGACTCTTTGCTCTTTTCTAAGTATCTGGTCACCTGCTTCTTTCCCAAATTTTTCAAATGTCAAATAAGTGGTTATAGCTCTGATTATCTGCTCGTTTATTGCTGTTTTCCAATTTGGATACGAGTAATTTACTTTTGATATTGGTGCATAAAGATATTTCGTGCTTTCCACTTTTTGTGGAAAAGATGCTGTAATGCTATTTACGAAGGTATGACCAAATTCGTGCCAGAACAAGTTGGTGAAGTTCACCTCCGAATCTATCTTTTGCGGATTACCTTCAGGAAAGCCATATACAAAACAAACTTTATCTTTATTTTCTGCATTGGGTATGGATAAACCATAGGATGCATAATCCAGTGGTTTAATAATAATAGTATAAGAATCGTGTTTCTCTCCATAGAAATTCTGGAGTTCGAATATTCCGTCGAACCTAGTCAATGTCTTTATCTGTTCATCTAAAATTGAATCATAAAAAGATTTGTTTTTTTCGAAGAAAAGCCAGAACCGGCTCTCCTCAACAAATTGTTTCATACAGTTTAAAAATAGTGCAACAGTTGCCGGATCCGGAGAAATTAGTTTAGCCAGGCGTTCTCTCGTGCAATCATAGGGTTCGAATGAGTGGTCTATTGCTAGCATCATGGTATATGGCTTTTCTGCAGAATGACCATTTCGGAGCAATGTTTTTTTTGTCAATTCAACTATTTCATGTCCGGTAAAAGGCATGAAATAATCTTTTATTGCATCATAATAAGAATTCTCTTCTGTCGAAATAGTCCAATGATTGGATAGGAACTGTATTACCGTCAACAGTTCCATACGACCGTCAATAAGCAGCTCAAGCCCATTGATCTGACGTTTTACTTGGGCGTTTTCTTCTTTTATACCAAGTTCTTGACCAAATGCTGGGCTAAAAAAGAAACAAAGGCCATAAAATATATAAATTATTTTTTTCATCTTACTCTATTTGGGCACGGTCAGAAGAATAACCGGCTTTTTTCAATTCCTTTATAAATTCTTTTATTGCAGCTAGATGGTTATCTACTTCTCGATCCTTGTTCTTAATGGCCTTTTCAAACCAGTACAAAGCGATATCCCCATTCTTTTCTATCCCATAACCTTCTTTATAATACACCCCTAAGTTGGATTGTGCCAAAGAATGCCCTTGGTCGGCTGCTTTACGGAACCAATAAAGTGCTTGTTCATTGCTTGCTTCTACACCTTCTCCCAACGAATAGCACGTCCCTAACTCGGTCTCGGCTTTGGCAACTCCTTGTTCGGCAGCTTTACGCAGCCAATAGACCGCTTGCTCTTTATTTACATGAATAACGGTGTCTAATTTGCCAGGGGCGATCGAAAAGAATAAATCACTACCTTCCAGATATGTTTTGCCTACGATATACTGAGCATCTTTGTCGTTATTGCCTGCTTCATTTAAAAGCATTTTCCAAGATACGGTCTTTCTTGAAGACATTGTTTGACCCCATATTCCAGCTGAAGTGCAAGCCAGAATAAGAAATACGATCAGGTTTTTTCCTTTTGTTTTCATGTGCAATATAATTTCTGATTGATGTTTTATTTGTACAGTTTTGACAAATATACTAATTTTTTATTTTCTCGGCATTAGTTGGGATCATGAATTTATAGATAACTTCACAGTTGATGAAGGTTTAAAACATTCGGGCCGTTGGTTTTAAACCAAAGCCCCGAATGTTTTAAACCAACGCCTCGATTGGCTTAATGTTTCTCAATTAATTTTCCAGTAAAGCAGTATACGGTACTTCGTTGTATTTACCTCTAAAAACCATGATAAGTTAAAGGTTTGACGTTATTTAAGCCAAAAGTGACTTCTACTACGAGTTTTATCTCTAAATTTGTGTAACATACATAAACATTAATTGAATATTGGTTATGAATATAAAGCGATTTACTGCCATTCTGTTGCTCGGTTTGGGAACTATTTCTTTCCTGCAAGCACAAACATACGAACAAATGTGGAACCAGGTGGGTGCGGCCGAATACAGCGGAAAACCCCAAACGGCTATCCGGCTGTCCACTGATATATTCAAGAAAGCGGAGCGGGAAAAGAACTCTGCCCAGATGATGATGGCGTATATCAACCGGGCGGATCTGCGCAATCGCCTGACACCGGACAGTTTCTATGTCTATCTCAAAGATATGGAACGATGGGCGGAAACAGCCGATAAACCGTTGGACAGGGCGGTACTGCATTCGCTCATTGCCGGGATTTATGCCGACTATGGGGAAAATAACCGTTGGCAGTTGCGCCAAAGCAAAGATATCGTCGGCGAAGAACCATCGTCGGATATTCGTGAATGGAGTGGGAATATGTTTGTACAGCAGGTGTTGAAGCATACCCATGCGGCACTGAAAGATACCGCTTTACTGCTCAAATCATCCACACGGATGTATCTCCCGTTTGTGAGGCAGGGCGTTACCAGTAATTTCTACCAGCACGATATGTACCACCTGTTGGGTACCCGGGCGCTGGAATCGCTGAATAAGTTTATAAATGTGGGTGACGATGCCGTGGTTAGAAAGGAAATTCACGATATCTTTCAACAGATGATCTCGGTTTACCAGAAGGTCGGTAACGAGAACGGGGTGATGTTGTTGACACTGGATTATCTGGACTGGCAAGGACAAGCGGATGGTGAAGCGATTCCGTATTACTCCCGCGTCAGGCTACGTTCGGGAGAGGTCAAGGAAACATACCAGGCTGAGCTGGATAGCCTGATTGCTAAGTATCAGTCCAAAGAAATATGCGCGGAAGTTTACCTGGCAAAGGCTAAATCGCTTTGGGATAAAGACCGGGTCAAAGCCTTGCAATTATGCGATGAGGCCATTCGCTTGTATCCTTCGTACAGGCGGACCAATGCCCTGAAAACGCTGCGGCAGGATATTCTGCGGCCGAGTCTGGAGGTACAAACCGAAGAAACAGTATACCCGGGATCGGAGAGTACGTTAACTATAAAACATTGTAACCTGAGCGGTTTTACGGTAATGTACTACCGGGTGAACACGGCGAACGTTTTATTTAAGCATTATTCATTTAATGACGCTTTCTATCAAAACAATACCACTAAACTATCCGAACAGCATTTCTCTTTGGCACAGACTACCGACCATCAGATGGCGGACACTGTGTTTACCATCAAAGCGCCGTCGGCAGAGGGGTGTTATGTGATGCGGATTGCTCCCGATACGAAAGCAAACGCGAATATTGGCCAGCTCTTACATGTGACTCGTCTCACTATCCTTTCGCGTACACTTCCTCAAAGACAGATTGGGTTTGTGGTGCTCGACAGCCGGAGCGGGCTACCTGTTCCCGGTGCCACCATTGCCTTGTCTAATTACAACCGTACCGTGCTAAAGACACTGACTACCGACGCAGACGGGAAAGTTGAAACCAAACGAGGCGATAACTGGGGCTCTATGCGTGCTTACAAAGGAGCCGATAAGTGGATGGCGCATCAGTATGTGGCTGATATGTATTATGAATACGATAAACGCGATCAGGCTGCCGATCGTGTTGAACTGCTGACCGACCGTTCATTATACCGTCCCGGACAGACGGTATATGTAAAAGGAATTGCTTACTCACAACAGCTGGATACCGCTTGGGTGCGGGAGTATAAGGGCTATACAGTGAAACTGAACGATGCCAATGACCAGGAGGTGGGCAGTAACGAGGTGCGTACCAATGGGCTCGGTTCATTTACCACCACATTTACCCTGCCGGCTGTTTGCCTTAATGGAAATTTCAGGCTGCAAACATTGGGTGGAGTTGCCTATATACGGGTGGAAGAATACAAACGACCGACCTTCGATATCACATTCGACAAACTGGAAGGAAGTTATCAGCTGGGCGATACGGTGCAGGTGAAAGGGCATGCCAAGACATTCAGCGGAGTGAATATGCAGGACTTGGAAGTAAGCTATGTCATTACCCGCAAATCGGGTTTCGGATGGAGGTATTATGATTCTTCCGAAGTACTCGATTCGGGCGTTACTACACTCGATGCGGAAGGTGCATTTTCCGTTCCGGTGTCGTTGGTGAGGAAAAGCGGTGAACAAAGGAAAGGCGTCAATTATCGTTTTCAGGTGGAGGCTACCCTTACGAATGCCGCCGGCGAAACACAAAGTTCGGTTTACTCCCTGTCTATCGGGGAACGATCTCTGGTTCTGGAAGCCGAATTGAAAGACGAACGAATTTGCAAAGACCGTCCTTTCAAAACTACATTTAAGGCGATGAACCTCGACGGGAAGCCGGTAGAGGTGGAGGGAACATATACGCTTTATCCGGTCATCGGCGTGAAACCGGATACTTATTCGGCGGAAGCCGCCCATACAGGTACGTTCACTTCCAACCGGGAGCTGGTGTTGACCGACTGGCAGTCGCTTCCCTCGAGCAAGTATAAACTGGTGCTCAAAGCCAACGACGCGCAGGGACGGGAAGTGACAGAGGAGTCGGAGGTGGTGCTGTTTTCTGCGAAAGACAAGCGTCCGCCCGTGGGAACTACCTTGTGGTGCCACAAAGTGAATACCGACTTTGATACGACCCATCCGGCCGAATTCTATTTCGGCAGTTCGCTTAAGGATACGTATGTGCTGATGACTGTACTCTCCGAAAACCTGGTGGTGGAGAATAAAACGTTTATGCTTACCGATTCCATCGCTCGTTTTGATTACCTGTATAAACCAGTGTACGGCAATGGCCTGACAATCGACTTCTGCTTTGTGAAGGACGGCCGGTTGTACACCGAACAGGTCTCCTTGAGGAAGCGAGTGGCGGAAAAGAATTTGACATTGAAGTGGGAAGTGTTCCGCGACAGGCTGCGTCCCGGTCAGCAGGAAGAGTGGAAGCTGACGGTAAAGACTCCGCAAGGTACTCCCGCGGATGCCGAAATGCTGGCGTTGATGTACGACGCTTCGCTGGATAAGATATGGAAAAACAATCAGATGCTGAGATTACATTATGATTTGAACCTGCCCTATATCTGTTGGAATATGCCTTATCAGCAACAGAACAGCTTCTATTACCAATTCCCGCCTAAGAGACTCTTCTGTCCAATCTTGCAGTACGACAATTTCAAGGGTACAAGCCCGTGGGATAAGGTTTATGAATACGATCCCCACACGGCGTCGTCAATCAAGTTCACCGCTCCTGTGATTAAAAAGGATGAAGAGGTGATGGAGGAAGTTGCGGTACTAAGTATAGCGGATGTGAAAGGAAATGATGAAGTTGGTGGAAAGGATATTGCTGATATGAAGATGGTTCGCGTTCAGGTGGGATCAGTGACGACGGTGAAAGAGTCGGACATGCCGGAGGAAACCGATACGCAGGAAGCCACACCAACCTTGCGTACCAACTTCTCCGAAACGGCTTTCTTCTATCCGCAACTGCGTACCAACGAGGAAGGTGAAATTTCCTTCTCGTTCACCATGCCCGAAAGCCTTACCCGCTGGAACTTCCGGGGATATGCACACACACGTGGCATGCTCACTGGTATGCTCAACGGTGAAGCCACTACCAGCAAGGAATTTATGCTTACCCCGAACATGTCACGCTTCGTTCGGGTAGGCGATAAAACATCGATCGCTGCTTCGGTGACTAACCTCACCGGGAACGGACTGGATGGTACAGTCACACTGACCCTGTTCGATCCGATGACTGAAACCGTCATCAGTACGCAGAAACAACCGTTTACCGCTGAAGCGGGAAAGACGACAGCCGTCAACTTCCAGTTTGACGCTTCCGAAAAATATGAGGTACTGGGCTGCCGCCTGGTAGCCGACGGCGGAACGTTCAGCGACGGTGAACAACACCTGTTGCCGGTATTGAGCAACAAAGCAATGTTGATTGAGACGGTCACTATGCCCGTTCGTGGAGAGGGGACGAAGACATTCTCGCTCAAGAAACTATTTAACGACCATAGCAAGACGGCCTCTAACCAACAACTGACGGTAGAGTTTACCGCCAATCCTGCATGGTATGCCGTACAGGCATTGACAGGCTTGAGCCAGCCGACGAACGACAATGCCGTTTCCTGGGCAACCGCTTATTATGCCAACACACTGGCGGCGTACGTCATGAACAGTCAGCCGCGCATCAAGGCGGTGTTCGATAGCTGGAAGCTGCAAGGCGGTTCGAAGGATACTTTCCTCAGTAACCTGGAAAAGAATCAGGAGGTGAAGAATATCCTGTTGTCCGAATCGCCCTGGGTGATGGAAGCCAAAAACGAACAGCAGCAGAAAGAACGCATCGCTACGTTGTTCGACCTGAATACGATCAGCAGCAACCAAACCGCCGCCCGCACCAAGCTGAAAGAACTGCAACTGTCTGACGGTTCGTGGTCGTGGTACAAAGGAATGTACGGAAGCGAATACATCACTACCTACATTGCCGGTCTGAATGCCCGCCTGGCCGAACTGACCGGAAAATTCATGGAGCAAGGTATGCTCGACATGCAGACAGCTGCTTTGGGTTATCTGGATAAGCAGGCCCGGAAAGAGTATAATGCGCTTCGTAAATTGGAAAAAGAAGGAAAGCCGGTAACCGGCATCTCCGGTTCGGCTGTGGACTACCTTTATGTAAAGGCGCTCTCGAATGCTATCACCGGTAATAGTGACATCATACAGTATTTCCTCAACAAAGCAACGCAGATGGTTGGCTCCGCTTCGATGAAGATCAAGGCGAAGTTGGCTGTGGCGTTCGATAAAACCGGGCGCAAACAAGACGCTCAGCGTTGCATGGAATCGCTGAAAGAATATTTGGCGAAGAGCGAAGAACTGGGTATGTACTTCGCCTTCAACGAAGACCCGTACAGCTGGAACGGTCAGCCCATCCCTGCCCATGTGGTGGTAATGGAAGCGTTCGACCGGGTAGCCAAGGATACGGAAACTGTAGAAGAGATGAAACTCTGGCTGCTGAAACAGAAGCAGACGCAGCAATGGGATTCGCCGGTGTCTACAGCCGATGCCGTGTACGCATTACTAGAACGTGGAGACAGTCCGGTGGATGTACAGGCTGGTGCACGCATTACGTTGGCCGACAATGTCATAGATACGGACAAGAGCCAAATGGCAGGAGTGGGGTACATCAAGGAAACGTTTACCGACAAGCGTTCCATCAATGCGAAAGAAATAACCGTTACCAAACAGGATAAAGGTATCTCCTGGGGTGCTGTATATGCCCGCTTCGAAGAGAAGACCGACAAGGTAAAACAGCAGGGAGGTGAGTTAAATATTGAGAAGAAACTGTACGTGGAGCGCATGGTGAACAACGCAGCCCAACTGGAACCGGTAACGGCTAAAACCCGTCTGGCGATAGGTGATAAGGTGACGTCGCGCATCACGATCCGTACCGACCGTGCCATGGAGTTCATCCAGTTGAAGGATCAACGGGGTGCCTGCTTTGAACCAATCGGTAATCTTTCGGGTTATCGTTGGAGCAATGGCTTTAGCTATTATATAGATGTAAAGGATGCATCGACCAACTTCTTTTTTGACGGGTTGGGCAAAGGTGTGTTCATTCTGGAATATGTCTACCGGGTAGCCCGCACCGGAACATACAATGCCGGATTGGCTACCATTCAGTGTGCGTATGCTCCCGAATATGCTTCGCACTCGGAATCAATGGTCGTGGTAAGCGAATGACAACCGGAGGAGTTAAGTCCGGAAAGTAAGTAGATAGTAGTTAGAAAAATAGAATAATATGAAATTGAAGATCAGGAACTTTTGTTTGGTATTGCTGCTGGGAGTATGCCCGGTGCTGCAAGCACAAACGTACGAACAGTTATGGAAGCAGGTTGAGCAAGCCGGTAAGGAGGGTAAACCTCAAACCGCCATCGGCTTGACTACTGACATTTACCGGAAAGCAGAGAATGAGAAGAACTCGGCACAGATGCTGAAAGCCTATATGGAACGGTCCAACTATCGCAATTCGTTGACACCGGATAGCTTTTACGTGAACCTGAAGGGATTGGAACGATGGACGGAAACGACCAGCAACCTGCTGGACAAGGCGGTGCTGCATGCGCTTATCGCCAGTACTTATTCTGACTATGCCATGCAGAATCAGTGGCAGTTGAGCCAGCGTGCAGACATCGTGAACGAGGATCCTTCGGCGGATATGCGCGAATGGAGCGGAAACATGTTTGTGCAGAAAGTATGGAAGCATAGCCAGGAGGCGTTGAAGGATACGGATTTGTTGTTGAAATCTTCCACGGAAACGTATGTGCCGTTCGTCACTCAGGGAAGCTCCAGTAGTTATTACAAGCACGATATGTTCCATTTATTGGGCAGTCGTGCAGTGACAGCCTTGGGGAATGTTCAGTCTATTGACAAGGACACATTGGCAAAGAAAGAAATTGAAACGATTTATCAACGTATGCAGTCGGTTTACCGGAAGGCTGGTAACGATGAGGCGTTGGTACTGGTTACATTGGACTATCTGAACTGGAAGTGGCAAACCGGGAATGCTATTCCTTACCGTAAAGGGACGGAAACAAGGGTAGACTTGACGCAGGATCCGTATATCGTGGAACTGAGCAAGTTGGCCGAGGCATACAAGACGAAAGATATATGTGCTGAGGTGTATCTGGCTAAGGCGCAGTATCTTTGGGGAAAGCAAGATGCGAAGTCGGCTCTGGTATTGTGCGACGAGGCTATCAGACTATACCCATCATACAAACGCATCAACGGACTGAAAGAACTGAAGCAACAGATCGTTAATCCGAATCTGAATGCATGGGCAAAGCAGACGATATATCCGGGAGCTGAATTCACCTTGCATGTTCAACATCGTAACTTGGATGGGCTTACTGTTCAGTTTTACCGGGTGAACCAGGCTGAGATACCATTGAAAGAAGAAAAAATAGACGACGCTTTCTACAAGAATCATACAACCAAGCACAGCGAGCAGCGTTTAACTCTGATTCGCCCTGCTGATTATCTCTCCAAAGACACGGTACTCAAAATCAAGGCACCGACTGAGGGCTTTTATGTGATGCGAATTGTTCCTAGTACCAAAGCCGAGAAGAATATTGGACAGTTTGTGTATTCCACCCGCTTTACGATTCTCTCCCGCATGATTTCCCAGCAACAGAGTGAAGTGGTAGTACTCGACAATCAGAGTGGTCAGCCTGTAACGGGTGCTACTCTTGTATTGACTGGCTACGATAACAAGACATTGAAAACATTAACCACCGATGCCGAAGGGAAAGTGACTTTCGACTGGAAGAATAATTACAAAAAGGTACGCGTACGAAAAGGTACGGATAAGTGGATGCCGTACGTGGAGGTGTATAAAGGTTTTTATTCATACATTCGGAGTGACAAGCCACAGGAAATGGTAACCTTACTAACCGACCGCTCGCTGTATCGTCCCGGACAAATGGTTTATGTAAAAGGCATTGCCTATACACAGCAGTTGGATACGGCGCAGGTGATGAAAAATCGCAAGTACCTGTTGAAGTTACTGGATGTGAACTATCAGGAAGTAGCCCAAAAGCTGGTGTCGACCAATGAGTTCGGGTCGTTTACTGCGTCGTTTGCCTTGCCGGCTGTGTGCCTCAATGGCTTTTTTACCCTCCAAACGGAATCCGGAAGAACCATCATACGGGTAGAAGAGTACAAACGACCCACTTTTGACATTAATTTCGACAAACTGGCAGGTTCGTACCGCTTGGGTGATCGGGTGCAGTTGAAAGGCCGGGCGCAAACATTCAGTGGTGTACCCATGCAGGATCTGTCTGTGCAGTATGTGGTGTATCGTAGTTACGGATTTGGCTGGTGGCGCTTCTTCGGTAGCGATGAGGCTGTAGGGGCGGGTACTGCCACTCTTCAGTCGGATGGTACGTTCACGGTTCCGGTGGAACTGCAAGGCATGAAGGTACAAGCCGGTAAAAGTGCAAATTACCGTTTCAGGGTAGAGGTCACGTTGACCAACGAGGGCGGAGAGACCCAAAGTTCGTCATACTCGATTGTAGTGGGCGAACAGTCGTTGTTCCTGGAGGCTGCTCTGGGAGGCGATCGCATCTGTAGGGATCATACGGTCAAAGGTACTTTCAAAGGGGTGAATCTTAGCGGAGAGCCTGTTGAGGTAGAAGGAACATACAGTTTGTGTCGTCAAACCGATGCAAAGAAAAATACATACGCGGAACAGGCAAGCCTTACCGGTAAGTTTACTGCTAACCGCGAAACGGTACTGAACGAATGGAAATCACTGCCTTCGGGGGCTTACCGACTGACCCTGGCGGCCAAGGATGTGCAGGGCCGGGAAGTTAAGGCTGAGTCGACTGTGGAGTTATTCTCTTTGAATGATACACGTCCGGCAGTATACAGCCCGTTGTGGTACTACGAAGCAAATACCAGCTTTGATACTGCGCATCCGGCTCAGTTCTATTTCGGTACGTCGTTCAAGCATACACACGTGTTGCTGACGGTACTTGCTGGGGATAAGGTGTTGGAAAATCGTTCTTTTGCCTTGTCCGATTCCATTATTCGTTTCGACTATCCATACAAGGAGGAATACGGGGATGGGCTGACGGTTAATCTTTGTTTTGTGAAAGAGGATCAATTCTGGGAGCAAGCCGTTGCTTTGTCCAAGAGGAGGCCTGAAAAGATTTTGATCATGAAGTGGGATGTGTTCCGCGATAAGTTGCGTCCCGGGCAACAGGAAGAGTGGAAGCTGACGGTGAAAGCGCCGCAAGGAGCAGCAGCATCGGCCGAAATGCTGGCTTTGATGTACGATGCTTCGCTGGACAAAATATGGAAAAAAAATCAAAGTTTACAGGTGAATTACCGATTGAATCTTCCGACCACACATTGGGCGCGATCTTTCTACCAATCAAATCATTACTCTTATTGGTTCCAAATTCCGGGTCTGGAAATTCCGGAGTTGGAATATGATTATTTCTTATTATACAGCCGACCGAGCCTGAATCTCACCCGCTCGTCCATGTTTATAAGTATAGCCGATGTAAAGGTCAATGAAGATAGCGGGAAAGGGGTTGTTCTGATGAAACAGAGCAGTAGAAAAACAGCGGTAACAGAAGCCATAGAGGGCCTTGAAGTGTCTGATTTAAAGGAAGTCCCCAATGAAAAGCTTCCTGAGTCGACTGCCGATCTGCGTAGCAATTTCTCCGAAACGGCTTTCTTCTATCCGCAACTGCATACCAACGAGCAAGGAGAGATTTCTTTCTCGTTCACCATGCCCGAGAGTCTTACCCGTTGGAACTTCCGCGGCTTTGCGCATACCCAGGGCATGCTTACCGGTATGCTCGATGGGGAAGCAACTACCAGCAAGGAATTCATGCTCACACCCAACTTACCACGTTTCGTACGCGTAGGCGACAAAACATCAGTGGCTGCATCGGTGGCTAATCTTACCGGGAATGCACTGAGCGGAACGGTGGACTTTATCCTGTTCGACCCGGCAACGGAGGAGGTTATCAGTACACAGAAGCAGAAGTTCTCTGCGGAAGCCGGTAAAACCACTGCCGTCAGCTTCCAGTTTACAGCCACGGATAAGTACGATGTATTGGGGTGTCGTTTGGTGGCCGACGGTGGTACGTTCAGCGATGGTGAACAACACCTGTTGCCGGTACTGAGCAACAAAGTAGTCCTCACCGAAACGGTAGCTCTTCCGGTTCGTAGCCAGAAAACATACACGTTCTCGTTGGGCAAACTGTTCAATAACCACAGCAAGACGGCTACGAACCGCCAACTGACGGTTGAGTTCACCGCTAACCCGGTGTGGTATGCTGTGCAAGCGTTGCCCGTCTTGAGTCAACCCAGCAACGATAATGCCATTTCTTGGGCTACAGCCTATTACGCGAATACCTTGGCAGCTTACATTATGAACAGCCAACCGCGTATCAAAGCTGTGTTCGACAGTTGGAAAGTACAAGGCGGAACCAAGGAAACATTCCTTAGCAACCTGCAGAAAAATCAGGAAGTAAAGAACATCCTGCTGGCGGAATCGCCGTGGGTGATGGAAGCCAAGGATGAGGAGCAGCAGAAAGAGCGCATCGCTACGTTGTTTGATTTGAATACGATTGCCGGCAACAAACTTTCCGCCCAAACGAAACTCAATGAGTTACAGTTGAGCGATGGCTCCTGGGCCTGGTATAAAGGAATGTCCGGTAGCTGGTACATCACTACATACATTGCGGTACTGAATGCCCGTCTGGCAACCCTCACCGGAGAAAAACTCGATGCGAATATGCTTACCATGCAGGAACAGGCTGTGAGCTACCTGGCTGGAGAAGTCCGGAGAGAATACAACTCCCTCCTGAAGCAGGAAAAAGAAGGACAAAAGGTAACCGGTATCTCTAATGTGGTATTGGATTATCTCTATCTGCAAGCGCTTTCCGATGCGAAGTCTGAGAACAACGAAATGGATCAGTATTTCCTTGGCAAGGCAAATCAAATGCTGGGCACTGCATCGATGAAGACAAAAGCCAGACTGGCGGTGGTGCTCGATAAAGCCGGACGCAAACAGGAAGCTCAACAGTTCATCGTTTCCATGAAGGAACATTTGTCGAAGAGTGATGAACAAGGCATGTTCTTCGCTTTCAATGAAACTCCATATTCCTGGAACGGGCAACCGATTCCGGCACATGTCGGTGTGATGGAAGCGCTCGACCGGGTAGCGAACGATACGGCTACCGTAGAAGAAATGAAGTTCTGGCTGTTGAAGCAGAAGCAGACGCAGCAATGGGATTCACCGGTTGCCACAGCCGATGCAGTGTATGCATTGCTGGAACGTGGTCACAGTTTGGCAGACGATTTGGGCGCGGCACGTATCACATTTGCCGGTAAGGTGATGGATACGGAGAAAAGCCGGATGGCTGGAGTAGGATACATCAAAGAAACATTTACCGACAAGAAAACGGTCGATGCCAAGAATATCACGGTGGCCAAACGGAACAAGGGCATTGCCTGGGGAGCTGTCTACGCCCGTTTCGAGGAGACTACCGATCAGGTGCAGCAGCAGGGAGGCGAACTGAACGTCGACAAGAAACTATACGTGGAACGCATGGTGAATAATGTACGCCAGCTGGTACCTGTAACAGCACAGACTTCGTTATCGGTGGGTGACAAGGTGGTATCGCGCATCACCATCCGTACCGATCGTGCCATGGAGTTCGTGCAACTGAAAGACCAGCGTGGCGCTTGTTTCGAACCGATCGGGAATATTTCAGGTTATCGTTGGAACAATGGCTTCGGCTATTATGTAGATGTAAAGGATGCCTCGACCAACTTCTTCTTCGACGGGCTGGGTAAGGGTGTATTTGTGCTGGAACATGCGTACCGTGTAGACCGTACCGGAACCTACGATGCCGGATTGGCTACTATTCAGTGTGCCTATGCACCCGAATATGCCTCGCACTCGGCAGCAATGACGGTAACGATCGAATAGAAAACAGCGATAGATGATTAGTGGCTAGTGATTGGTTTTAGGTAAGCTAATCACTAGCCACTAATAATTTATCACTGTTTATAGCCATAAACACTACCTGGTATTCATTAATCACTCCTAAATTTCTGCCTCTTTTCGTCCTTATCTCATCAAAAAGCCCTATTTTTGCTATCCAATCATAAAATGTATCGCATGAAACGTTGTTTACTCTCTATATCAACTATTTTATTTGTCATAATGTCGGTGGTAGCACAGCCACGTCTTTCGTCGAACAAGGAAACACACATCTTCGGACAGATCGAATGGAAACATCCCGTATCCACAGAATATACGATTACCAATACAGGAAACAAACCATTGGTGATGAGCAATGTTACGACATCCTGCGCCTGCTCGGTAGCCGATTGGACGAAAACACCCATTGCTCCCGGAGCCAAAGGAACTGTCAAGGTGACGTTTGATGCCAAAGCGCTGGGGCGGTTCGATAAGGAAGTTGCCATTTACAGCAATGCACAGCCCTCACTGGTTTACCTGCATTTCACCGGCGAAGTAGTTCAGGAGGTAAAAGATTTCAGTAATACACACACAGCTCTTATCGGACAAATAGGTATTGATTGTACGGAATTCAACTTCCCGAATGTGCAATGGGGTGAGGAACCTTCCATCACATTCAGCATCGTGAACCTGTCCGACCGTCCGTACGAACCGGTGTTGATGCACTTACCTCCTTACCTGAGCGTGGAACGAACCCCGGATGTGGTGTTGAAAGGAAAGAAAGGTACCCTCAAGCTGACGCTCGATTCTAAACAGTTGAAAGATTATGGATTGACGCAGACCAGCGTGTACCTGGCGCGCTTTTCCGGCGATAAGGTGAGCGAGGAGAATGAGATTCCGGTATCGGTCATATTGTTGCCCGATTTCTCGGGACTGAGCGAACGCGACCTGGCCAATGCGCCGTCTATCAACTTGTCGGCTACGGACATCGATTTTAGTGAACAACTGGCTAAGAAGAACAAGGCTTCGGAGAATATTGTTGTAACCAACACGGGTAAGTCACCGTTGCAGATCAGCAAGCTGCAAGTGTTCAACTCCGCAGTGGGTGTCGACCTGAAAAAGGCGCTTCTGCAACCGGGAGAAAGTACTCGTCTGCGGGTGACTATCCAGAAAAAAGAGAGTGGCAATAAGAAACGTCAGCTTCGTATCCTGATGATCACCAACGATCCGAAGCAGGCGAAAGTAGAAATCAATATTAAACGATAACTGACACATCATATGGTACATCCGGAAAATAACGAGGAATACAAAGGGCTGACGGTAAACAAAGGTATCGAACAGCCTTCGTCGGTGAATCCTTACCTGAAACGCAAGCCGCAACGCCGGCAGTTTACGGTGGATGAGTATGTGGAAGGCATTGTAAAAGGAGATATTACCATTCTGAGTCAGGCGGTAACGTTGGTCGAGAGTCTGAAAGCGGAACACCAGGCGATAGCGCAGGAAGTGATTGAGAAATGTTTGCCGTATGCCGGTCGTTCTGTCCGCATCGGTATCAGTGGGGTGCCCGGTGCCGGCAAGAGTACATCCATCGATGTGTTTGGTTTACATGTGCTGCTGCAAGGAGGAAAGTTGGCGGTACTGGCCATCGACCCGAGCAGCGAACGCAGCAAGGGAAGTATTCTGGGCGATAAAACCCGTATGGAACTGTTGTCGGTACATCCGTCTTCGTTTATCCGTCCCAGCCCGTCGGCAGGATCGTTAGGCGGGGTAGCCCGCAAAACCCGTGAAACCATTATCCTGTGTGAGGCAGCCGGGTTCGATAAGATCTTTGTGGAGACGGTGGGAGTGGGGCAAAGTGAAACGGCCGTACATTCGATGGTCGATTTCTTTTTGCTGATCCAGTTGGCCGGCACGGGGGATGAACTGCAGGGTATTAAACGTGGCATCATGGAGATGGCAGATGGTATCGTGATCAACAAGGCCGATGGGAATAACGTCGAGAAGGCCAAACTCGCCGCCACGCAATTCCGCAATGCATTACACTTATTCCCTGTTCCCGATTCGGGCTGGACGCCTCAGGTTCTCACTTATTCCGGTTTTTACAATATCGGCGTGAAAGAGGTGTGGGACATGGTGTACGAATATATCGACTTCGTTAAAGACAACGGATATTTCGACTACCGCCGCAACGAGCAAAGCAAGTACTGGATGTACGAAAGCATCAACGAGCAATTGCGCGATAGTTTCTATCAAAACTCCCGGATCGCTGCCATGTTAGCCGAGAAGGAACAGCAAGTACTCAACGGAAATCTCACTTCATTCGTTGCTGCAAAGAATTTGCTCGACACTTACTTTGAAGAAAAGAAGAAATAGGAGTTAGTGATTAGTAACCCCCTAATCTCTATCTCTAAACTTCTTTCCCCGCTTTCTCAAAGTCGGCCCTCGACTTACTCTTCGTTACAATAAACACGCCCAGGAATACCAATCCGATGGCAATTCCCTTCTGCCAGCCGAAGGTAGCCATGCCCATTGCTACAGCGGCAATGGACGAAACAATCGGCTGCATGTAGTTGTACATGCTCACCACTGTAGGGCGGAGTAGCTTTTGGGCCATCATTATACAGATATAAGCAATGAAACTTCCTCCCAGTACTACATAGAGTACCTGCAGAATGGTGGCGATCGGAATAGTCGCCCACTCTATACTGGCTACATCGTGATACGAGAAAGGTATGTAACACATGGACGCATAGACAAACATCCACTTGCTGATTGTCACTGCCGAGTATTGCTGTGTCAAGCTTTTGAATACCGTGAGGTAAATGGAGAAACTAAGTTGGGCAACCAAACAAAGAAGTGCTCCCCAGATGCTGCTTCCGCTACCACTCGATGAGTGGCTTCCCATGATCAGGATCAGTGCTCCCATAGCGCCCACGAAGATACCCAGCACTTTCAGGTTGGTGATGGGCTCTTTCAGGTAAATAGCTGCCACAATCATCGTAATGATGGGAAGCGTAGTGGTGACGATCGACGCGTCTATAGGTGAGGTGAGCGACAACCCGAAAACGAACATACCTTGATTGAATACCAGGGCAAAGAGCGAGGCGAAGAAGATCTTCAACATATCGCGGTGATCCACATGCTCGTGTTTCAGGAACAGGGAAAGTATCCAAAAGGCCGCTGCACCACCCACCATGCGAAAGGTTGTGACAGACAAGGCCGAAAATTCTTGAAGTGCTGATTTGGCGATCGGGGCCATCAAGCCCCACATTACATTAGCAGTTAGGGCTAGTAAATGCCCTTTAATGTTTTTGTCGTTGTGGCTCATTTTAACGTATAATTGGTAAAACCTTGCAAAGATAACCAATTAATCGTACCTTTTGTTTATATTTGCCTTGACCAAAACGAATTAATCATGGAACAACAAGCCAAATATATCCGCCGCATTGAGATAGATGGTCTGTGGGGGCGCTACAATATCGCATGGGATTTGCGTCCCGATGTCAATATCATTTCCGGAATCAACGGGGTGGGGAAGACAACCATCCTGAACCGCTCGGTGGGATATCTCGAATACCTGTCCGGGGAGATGACGAGCGCGGAGAAGAACGGAGTAAGGGTATTCTTTGATAATCCGGAGGCAACTTCCATTCCGTACGATGTGATTCGCAGTTACGACCGGCCGCTTATCATGGGCGACTTTACCGCACGCATGGCCGATAAGAATGTCAAGTCGGAACTCGATTGGCAATTGTATCTGTTGCAACGCCGTTACCTGGACTACCAGGTGAACGTGGGCAATAAGATGATCGAACTTCTGGGCAGCGACGAAGCAGGTTTGCGTGAGCAGGCAGCAACGGTGTCGGTTGCCAAACGCCGGTTTCAGGACATGATCGATGAACTTTTTAGTTATACACGCAAGACCATCGACCGGAAGCGGAACGAGATTGCGTTTTATCAGGATGGCGAATTACTACTCCCATATAAATTATCGTCGGGCGAGAAACAGATGTTGCTCATTCTGCTTACTGTGTTGGTGCAGGACAATGGACACTGGGTGCTCTTCATGGATGAGCCCGAGGCTTCGCTTCACATCGACTGGCAGCAGAAACTGATCTCGATGATTCGGGAGCTCAATCCGAATGTGCAGATTATTCTCACTACCCACTCACCGGCCGTCATCATGGAAGGCTGGCTCGATGCGGTAACGGAAGTGAGCGATATCGCAACACCCATCGAACCCCAAATTGTAAGTCGTAAATCGTCCAATCGTAAATAGAAAAGTGGCAACAAGGCTAAGAGATAATCTGACTTCTACGTACTTCGAGGCAGCGCATAAGCTCTACCCCAAGAATACTCGCCGGCGCATTGTGGCATATGTGGAGAGCTACGATGATGTGGCTTTCTGGCGTACGTTGCTGGAGGAATTCGAGACCGAGGAATGCTACTTTCAGGTAATGCTGCCGTCGGCTACTTCATTAGCAAAGGGAAAGAAGATGGTGCTGATGAATACGCTTAATACGGCCGAGCTGGGGAAAAGCCTGATTGCCTGTGTGGACAGTGATTATGATTTGTTGCTGCAAGGGGCGACGGCTACTTCCCGGAAGATTAACCGTAGCAAATACATCTTCCAAACGTATGCGTATGCCATCGAGAATTTCCAGTGCTTTGCCGAAAGTCTGCACGAGGTTTGTGTACAGGCTACATTAAATGACCGTCACCTGATCGACTTCAGTGCGTTCATGAAACGTTATTCGGAAATCGCTTATCCGCTTTTTCTATGGAATGTGTGGTTCTACCGTCAGCATGATACGCATACCTTTTCGATGACTGAGTTCGCCACGCATGTTCGTCTGCATGAAGTAAACCTCCGGAATCCGGAACATAGCCTGGAGTCGATGCGCAAGCGGGTGACTTCCCAACTCAACCAACTGCGTGCCCGGTACAAGAAGTATATCGCCGAGGTAGATAAACTAGGAAAGGAACTGGAACGGTTCGGACTGACTCCGGAAACTACCTACCTATATATACAAGGGCATCACATCAAAGACAATGTGGTGATGAAACTCCTTACGCCTGTGTGCACGGCTCTGCGCAGGGAGCGGGAGATAGAGATCAAGAAACTAGCCGATCATGATGAACAATTCCGTAACGAACTGACTTGTTATCAGAACAGTCAGATCAGTGTGGAACTGATGCTGAAGAAAAACAGCGCTTTCAAGTCGCTCTTCCTGTATCGCTGGTTGCAGGAGGATATTCAGGACTTTATGGAGGAATTCAAACGCAACGGCGAACCGGCTCCGACCGCTACTAAAACGAATAAATAGAAACTTCAACCATAAATAATGGAACAAATATTAGATAGAGTGAACGAACAGTTGGTGGCATGGGGATTCAGCCGGTCGATAGCTGACGATCTGGATCAACTCATCCTATTGATTTTAATTGTAGTCGTGGCATTGCTGGCCGATCTGATTTGCCGCCATGTAATGCTGCGGGTTTTCGGTAAATTGGTGCAACACACCAAAGCTACCTGGGACGACATCGTGTTCGATCCTAAGGTTTTGACACACTTGAGTCATATTGTATCGCCTGTTATTATCTACATGATGCTTCCGCTGGCCAGGTTTGATGATTCGACATTTGACTTCTTGCAGCGTATTTGCATTATTTACATCATTGCTGTGTTCCTGCGTTTTGTCAACTCATTTCTGGCGGCAGTGTATCAGGCCTACAGCGAGCAGGACCGGTTTCGCAACCGTCCACTTAAGGGATTGCTACAAACGGCGCAAGGATTGCTTTTCTTTATTGGTGGCATTGCCATCATCAGCATCCTGATCGATAAGTCGCCGGTGGTGTTACTTACTGGGTTGGGAGCATCAGCGGCCATCCTTATGTTGGTGTTTAAGGACAGTATCATGGGCTTTGTCTCGGGTATTCAACTTTCTGCCAATAACATGCTGAAGGTAGGCGATTGGATTTCCATGCCGAAGTACGGAGCCGACGGTACGGTCATCGAGGTAACGCTTAATACGGTGAAGGTGCGCAACTGGGACAATACCATCACCACCATCCCGCCTTATGCATTGGTAAGCGATTCGTTCCAGAACTGGCGGGGCATGCAGGAATCGGGCGGGCGTCGCATCAAGCGTTCCATCAACATCGATATGAACAGTGTGAAGTTCTGTACTCCCGAGATGCTCGACAAATACCGGAAGATACATCTGCTGCAAGCATATGTGGAGGAAACCGAACAGGTGTTGCAGACCTACAATGAAGAGCAGGGCATCGACAACTCCATCCTCGTCAATGGTCGTCGCCAGACGAACCTGGGGGTATTCCGGGCTTATCTCAATAGCTACCTCCGAAGTCTGCCGGGTGTAAATCAAGAGATGATGTGCATGGTGCGTCAGCTTCAACCGACCGAACAGGGTATTCCGTTGGAACTTTACTTCTTCTCGGCTATCAAGGAGTGGGTACCTTACGAGCGTTTGCAAGCCGATGTGTTCGATCATGTGTTGGCCATCATCCGGGAGTTCGACTTACAGGTATTTCAGAATCCGACCGGGAAGGATTTTCGTTCCCTCAAATCTTATTAATCATGAACACGAACAACAACCAGATCATTCGCGAGATTACTCCGCTGTCCGATAAGGATTGCTTTTACATTGCCGAGCGCTATAAAACGGAATTCACTTACCCCATGCACAACCATGCCGAGTTCGAACTGAATTTCACCGAGAAAGCTACCGGGGTGCGCCGTATTGTAGGCGATTCTGCCGAAACGATTGGCGATTACGACTTGGTGCTGATTACGGGAAAGGACCTGGAGCATGTGTGGGAACAGCATGAATGTACTTCCAAAGAGATCAGGGAGATAACCATTCAGTTTTCTTCCGACCTGTTTTTCAAGAGTTTTACCTACAAAAACCAGTTCGATTCCATCCGTCGGATGCTGGAACGGGCGCAGAAGGGTTTGTGTTTCCCAATGTCGGCCATTCTCAAGGTATATCCTTTGCTCGATACATTGGCTTCGGAGTCGCAAGGATTCTACGCTGTTATTAAGTTTATGACCATCTTGTATGAGTTGTCGCTCTTTGGAGATGATGCGCGTACATTATCCACCTCTTCGTTTGCCAAGATCAGTACGCATTCCGACAGTCGCCGGGTGCAGAAGGTACAAGAGTTTATTGATGCGCATTACAAGGAAGAGGTGCGGCTCAACCAACTTGCCGATATGGTAGGGATGACTCCCGTGTCATTCAGCCGTTTCTTCAAGCTCCGTACCGGCAAGAACCTTTCTGATTACATCATCGATATCCGTCTGGGATCGGCAGCTCGTATGCTGGTCGACTCTACCATGTCGGTAGGCGAAATCTGCTACGACTGTGGCTTCAATAATCTATCAAACTTCAATCGCATTTTTAAAAAGAAGAAAGGATGCTCTCCCAAAGAGTTTCGGGAGAATTACCGGAAGAAGAAGAAATTGGTGTAGTTATGCGAATCAGCAGTTGAATTTACCACAACAAATCAATCGATTATGGTTTTGATTTTTTGTAGTTCTTCAAAAGAGAAAGAGGTATTCTTAATCGCTTTCAGATTGTCTTCTAATTGCGCTACAGAACTGGCACCGATGATGACTGATGTCACCAGGTCATCTTTCAATACCCATGCCAGTGCCATTTCAGCCAATGTCTGTCCGCGTTGAATAGCGATCTCATTCAATGATTTGATTTTGGTAAGTACCTCTTCCGATAGTTGTTCCTTTTTAAGGAAAGCTCCTTTCGCCATTCGCGAATCTTCCGGAATACCGTTCAGGTAACGGTTGGTGAGCAGTCCCTGCGCCAGTGGAGAGAAAGCAATAAAGCCAGTACCGTTCTCTTTTGCTTGTTGCAGAATACCTTCCGCCTCCGGCTCCCGGTTGAACAGGTTGTATCGTCCCTGATACAGCAGGCAATGTACATCCCTTTCCGCCAGATAATTATAGGCAAACGCCGCTGCCTCTTTCGGATATTTGGAGATGCCTACATACAATGCTTTCCCTTGGCGGACTATATCTACCAACGTTTGCAAAGTCTCTTCCAGCGGAGTGTTGGGGTCGTAACGGTGCGAGTAGAATATATCCACATATTCTAGGTTCATCCGTTTCAGGCTCTGGTGCAGACTTGCTAGGAGGTATTTGCGCGATCCCCATTCGCCATACGGTCCCGGCCACATGTCGTGCCCGGCTTTGGTGGCGATAAACAGCTCGTCACGATAGGAAAGGAGCGATTTTTTCATGATCTGCCCGAACGTTTCTTCCGCCGAGCCGTACGATGGGCCGTAGTTGTTGGCGAGGTCGAAGTGGGTGATGCCTTTGTCGAAGGCATAATGTGCCATCTGTATGCTATTGGCGAAGGTATTTACATCACCGAAGTTGTGCCACAGGCCCAGAGATACTTCGGGCAACAAAATACCACTCTTTCCGCAACGGCGGAACTTCATGCCATTGGCATAACGATCGGGATCGGGAGAATAAATCGGGTTGATCATCTTTTTGTGATTAGTGATAAGCGGACTCTTAATCGTATCGGCTGGAAAGCCAATCGTCAATTCGGTTCTTCATGTAATTGAGGTACAACTTGGCACATCCCCGGGCATCCGAGAGCGCTTCATGGTGTACCAACTCAATGCCTTGACGTTCACAGCATGCACTCAGGTTGGCAGGTTTGTATCCCAACGACCGGTAAATGCGGCAAGTACATTCCCACCGGTCAGAAAGAAGAAGCTCATCGTAGTCCAATTGATACATGCGCATGGTGCGTTGAAGCACATTCCGGTCGAACTGCTCGTTGTGGGCAACTACCGTACGTCCTTGCAGGCGTTTCTTAACCTCGGGATAGATCGCATGAAACCCCGGCGATGATTCGGTCATCGCCGGGGTGATTCCATGTACGAGGATGTTCGCTCGCCAATATTCGTTCTCGGGCGGTTGGATGAGGCTGTAGTACTCATCGGTAATCACTCCGTCGGTGACGGTAACAATTCCCACGGCACAAGCGCTTTCCATGTAGCCCGTAGCAGTTTCAAAGTCGATGGCGACGAATGTATGCATCTTTAAATCCGTTCGAGTACGTTCTTCACCAGCAAATCGATGGTGTTTTTATAATCCGTGTTGGCTTCTTTCGCTACCCGGTTGGCGATGACCATGCAGACTGTCATGGCCCGGTGTCCCATCAACCTGCCAAGTCCGGCAAGCGCCGAGCTTTCCATCTCGAAGTTGGTGATCTGATATCCGTTGTATTCGAATGACTCGATCTTTTCGTTCTGATGCGGGTCGGCCAACGGTACACGCAGCTCGCGTCCTTGCGGACCGAAGAATCCTCCGGCAGCAATGGTCACTCCACGCACCATATCATTCTGAGCGATACGATCGATCAATTCGCTGTTGGCGTCGATCACGTAGGGAGCCGGAGCGCAGATATTACCCGTCCAACCCATGTGTTGCAAGAAAGCCTGTTCGAAAGGTAAGTCGCACACCTCGTTGCGTCCGGCGTAGAAGTTGAGCAAACCGTCGAAACCGATAGACTTTACCGAACAAATAAAGGTGCCCACAGGTGTATACGGTTGCAAACCTCCGCAGGTACCAATGCGTACCAGTTCCAGTGAGCGCAATTGCTCTTTCTCCTGGCGGGTACGGAAATCGATGTTTGCCAACGCATCCAGTTCGTTGAGCACAATGTCGATGTTATCGCAACCGATACCGGTAGATACCACTGTGATGCGCTTGCCTTTGTACGTACCTGTGGCCGTACGGAACTCGCGGCTTTCTATCTCGCATTCCTTCTCTTCGAAGTGCGAAGCTACCAACGCCACCCGTCCGGGGTCGCCCACCAGAATCACCTTATCCGCCAATTGATGCGGTTTTACGTGCAGGTGGAATACGGAACCGTCATCATTGATGATCAGTTCCGAAGAAGCAAAATGCTTGGCCATACTGTTTTATCCTAACGGTTTACTACTCGGGTTTACATTGGGTTTGGCAATGGTCTCACGCATCGATGTATCGGCTTCGATATTCTTCATCCGGTAGTAATCCATGATACCCAGATTCCCGCTACGGAAGGCTTCGGCCATCGCTTTGGGCACTTCCGCTTCCGCTTCGATTACTTTCGCGCGGGCTTCCTGTGCTTTGGCTTTCATTTCCTGTTCCGAGGCTACGGCCATGGCGCGGCGTTCTTCCGCTTTTGCTTGTGCAATGTTTTTGTCGGCATTTGCCTGGTCTATCTGCAGAGCAGCACCGATGTTCTTACCGATATCGATGTCCGCGATATCAATGGAAAGGATCTCGAACGCCGTACCGGCATCCAATCCTTTGCGAAGTACCAGTTTGGAAATGCTGTCCGGATTCTCGAGTACCGATTTGTGACTTTCGTTCGAGCCGATGGACGAAACAATACCTTCGCCTACACGTGCCAGAATGGTGTCTTCACCGGCACCACCCACCAACTGCTTAATGTTGGCACGTACCGTCACACGCGCTTTGGCGATGAGCTGGATACCATCCTTGGCAACCGCTGTAACGGGAGGCGTATCGATCACCTTCGGGTTTACCGACATCTGTACGGCTTCGAATACATCGCGTCCGGCCAGGTCGATGGCTGTAGCCATCTGGAACGAAAGCTCGATGTTGGCTTTAGCCGCGGAAACAAGCGCGTGTATCACTCTTTCCACATGTCCACCTGCCAGGTAGTGCGCTTCGAGCCCATCGCGTGTGATGTTTTTCAATCCCGCTTTGTGTGCTTCGATCAGTCCCGGTACAATAATATAAGGTGGAACGTTACGGATACGCATCAGGAAGAGTTGTATCAAGGAAATGTTTACGCCCGACACCTTGGCCGACAGCCAGAGGAAGAACGGCACATAATGGAAAAAGAGGAACAGGAATACGACTCCTGCCCCTATCATAATGATAGTCAAATAGGTTGGATCCATGATGAATAAATTTAAGTGAGTATTATTGATTTTGTTTTTCTACTGATTTGTTTCTTCTACCAGAAGAACACCACCTTCACCGATGCGGCTCACCACAATGGGCGTTTTCTCGTCCAGGAAACCATTCATTGATTTCACTTCGACAATCTTACCGTTGATCTCCGCATATCCGATCAGTGCCAGGCGGGTGGTGCAGATACCCGTGTCGCCCACTTTCACACTCCGTTCCGCCTCTTTGTCTACCTGCGAGTCGATCTCCTCGGTCAAGGCAATCTTGTCCAGCGTCTTGGAGCGCATGAACCACACCAGCGAGCCGATGCAGGCAATGCCCGAAATCGTCAGTGTGATAAAACCCGCACCCGTACCCATGTGGACGAATGCATGATAATTGGCATAACTGAGGCAGCCCAATGCGGCAAATCCTGCAAAGCTGATTCCCGGAATAAGGAACAGTTCGACAAGGAAAAGAACCACGGCGGCAATGATAAGTACGGCGATAATGGTTACATCCATAGCATGTTATTTTAAGCGTTGTTTTTCAGTGTTACGTACCTTGATGGCATCTTCGTTCAACTCCTGCTCCATTTGCAGCACTCGTTTCTCCAGATCGAGGATGGATGGTGCCATTTGCTCTTTCTTCTGTGGGGTGGAGGTAGCATATTGTTGGCGCATGGCGTTGAGCTTCTGTGTTTGCTGCTGGTACTCCTTTGTTTTCTGTTGATAACGTTGGAACAGATCCTTGGCAGGAGCATATTTGAAATCACTCAGAAAGTGGTATGTGCGGGTGTCGTCGATTACAAAGTCGAAATCGGCCCTTTTCACAGTCACCGGCTCGTGACTGATGGCAGCTGCCAGTCTTTGCTTGGCGGCGTTTACGGCCTGTTTGTCGGTCCATGTTTTCTGAATCGAGCTTAGCTTGGCAAGTGAAACAATCTCTTTATGCTCCGTTGTTTCGTAGTTGTATATCTGCTTGGAACTGTTCGGAATGAATACATACACGCAAACCTGATCTTTTGGTTGGTAGCGGTCGGAGGCAAACCAACCCAGGTGGTTGAACTCATCGATCACATACATGTAGTCGTTGAACGGGGAGTTGAACGGCATTCCTACATTCTCAGGTGCCAGGTACGAGTTGCTGTCTGTGTTATACCGGCTTACAAAGATGTCATACCCGCCCAGGGAACTCTCATCGTTCGAGGCATAGTAAATTGTTACCCCGTCCGACAGTACGTAGGGATAATTGGTGTCGCCTCCTGTATTGATATTCACAGGTAGTAAATTTTCTTTTCCCCATTCGTCCTGTAGTTTGTTCTGAGAAAAAAGGTGCATCTTCTGGCCCTTTCCCCGGTCGGAGTAGTAAATCTTGTTTCCCAGTTCCGTCTCATATACAGTACCCGGATTTTTTCCTTCCGACTCGAAGAAATCATTGAAAGCATACAACTTACCCGATTCTTCGCTGATCTTGTAAGCTTTCAGGAAATCAGCCTTGTCTACCACGAAACTGTCGATGACACAAACCTTTTCCACCCCTTTCAGCATGCGGAGATTTATCTTGCTTTTCTCTAACAGTTTCTCGGCATTGACTGTCGATAGTTTCTTCTTGCTCAGGTCCTCGATGTATTCCGTGTAGCAATTCACGGCCTCGTCAAAGCGAAAGAGCTGGTCGTATGTCTCACCCAAAGCCAATCGCCCGCCGGTGACTTTCTTCTGCACGGCCGTTTCCAGGTACTTCACCGCTTCGGCCGGGTTACCCGTTCTCAGACAGCACACCCCATACCAATAGTTGTAATTCCCATTCGATGGTTGCGACTTGACATATTTTTGGAATACAGGAGCCGCTTTTTTGTAATCTCCGTTCGTGAACATCACCCGTGCCTGGTCGAGCGTTTGTGCCGAAACAAGGGTTGTAAAGAGGCAAAGAAGGAATAGAAAACTATATTTTTTTTGAATCTTCATGGGGTTACTTGTTAATCATGAGTTCAAAAGTACGAATTAATTGGAAATAATCATTTATTCTTCTTTTCTATTTTGTTAATTCTTCTTTAAAGCGCCTGTTTCGTTGCGCTTTCGCTTACTTTTGCACCCGGTTTTGAGACAATGACAAAGTTTACAGAAGAAGAAAAAACAATTCACCGCATCAACCGTCGGTTCAATAAAGGAGTGGTGGAGTACGGACTGATCGAAGAGGGAGATAAGATCCTGATCGGACTCTCCGGCGGGAAGGATTCGCTTGCTTTGCTTGAGTTATTGGGGAAGCGAACTCGCATTCACAAACCTCGTTTTTCGGTGGTGGCGGTGCATGTGGTGATGAAGAACATTCCTTATCAGAGCGATCTGGGCTATCTTCGTTCACAGGCCGAAGCATTCGGCATACCATTGGTCGTGTACGAAACCTCGTTCGACCCATCGACCGATACCCGCAAATCCCCTTGCTTCTTATGTTCCTGGAATCGAAGGAAGGCACTGTTTACCGTTGCCAAGGAGCATGGATGCAATAAGATTGCGTTGGGGCATCACATGGACGATATTCTCGAAACCTTGTTGATGAACCTAACGTTCCAGGGAGCTTTCAGCACGATGCCGCCCCGGTTGGTGATGAAGAAGTTTGATATGACGATTATTCGCCCGATGTGCTTGGTGCACGAAGCGGACTTGATGGAGATGGCGCAACTGCGTGGGTATCGGAAGCAAGTGAAGAATTGCCCGTATGAATCGCAGTCGAGTAGGAGAGAGGTGAAAAGTATTCTTCGCAAATTGGAAGCGATGAATCCCGAAGCGCGTTACAGCCTGTGGGGTAGTATGACGAATGTACAGGAAGAGTTGCTTCCTGAGAAGATTAGTAAAGACTCAGACAAAAAATAAAGTATGAAAGGCTTTTATTCCATTCTGTTATTGGTAGTATCCAACGTGTTTATGATTTTTGCCTGGTACGGGCATTTGAAGTTGCAGGAGACGAAGACCATTACCCATTGGCCGTTGTTCGGTGTCATTGTGTTTTCGTGGTGTATTGCGCTGTTGGAGTATTGTGCGCAGGTACCTGCTAATCGTATCGGGTTTATGGGGAACGGAGGGCCTTTTTCGTTGATGCAACTAAAAGTGATTCAGGAAGTAATAACGTTGATTGTGTTTACAGTGTTTTCTACCCTGTTGTTCAAAGGAGAGTCGTTGCATTGGAATCATCTGGCCGCTTTTGTTTGTTTGATTGCTGCGGTGTATTTTGTGTTTATGAAGTAAGTGGGATTGGTAAATAAAGCGTATCTTTGTCTGTCGTTGTACTTTTAAATGGAGATAACTATGGATTTAATGCGTAAACTTCCGATTGGCATACAGGATTTCGAGAAACTGCGTGAAGGGAATTACCTGTATGTGGACAAGACAGCGCTGGTTTACCGGCTTGTCTCTACTTCTATACCTTATTTTTTGAGTCGCCCCCGGCGTTTCGGAAAAAGTATGCTCATCTCTACATTCGAAGCCTATTTTCTTGGAAAAAAAGAATTGTTCAAAGGGTTGGCTATTGAATCTTTGGAGAAAGAGTGGAAACGGTATCCGGTATTGCATTTGGATTTGAATGCTAAGAAATATGCTGTTGCCGACGATTTGACTGCCATACTAACACTGCATTTGGAAAAATGGGAAGAACAGTATGGAGATGAAATGCGTGAACGCAGTCCGGAGGAACGTTTCGCTTATATTATTCGTCGTGCTTATGAACAAACGGGCTGTAGAGTGGTGGTACTCATTGACGAGTACGACAAACCCTTGCTCCAAACTATTCTTGATGAACCCTTGATGAAAGAATACCGGCGCACACTGAAAGCTTTCTACGGAGTATTGAAGAGTGCCGACCGTTACTTACGATTTGTATTCCTTACCGGAGTTACAAAGTTCGCTCAGGTAAGTGTGTTCAGCGACCTGAATCAGCTGAACGATATCAGTATGAAACCTCCTTATATAACGGCCTGTGGTATGACCAAAGGAGAGATTTTGCAAACCTTTACCCCGGAATTTGATAATATCGCTCGTTTGGTACCGCCATATCACTCGCATGGTACCGCGTGTGACACTCCCGTGGTACCGTTCGTAGCGGTGGTTGGTACCGGTACCCAATGGGTGATATGATCGTGGTCGAAGATACCCCTTCACCGTG
>JAVBVD010000012.1:0-51481 GCA_031554635.1 Bacteroides sp. | reverse complement strand
GAACAAAGTCCACCGATTTCACCTTTTTTTAGTGCGTTATTTTGCTGTAAAACGCCGGTGGAAGTAAAAAAGAAAGCCCTGATAATGCTTGATTATCAGGGCTTTACGTCGTTTTGCCATTTAAAAAAGTGATCCGCCTGGGGCTCGAACCCAGGACCCCAACATTAAAAGTGTTGTGCTCTACCTGCTGAGCTAGCGAATCAATCCTTTTGTTTTTGCGGTTAAGCGGGTGCAAAGATAGGCACTTTTATTTAATTTGCAAGGGATGACTGTGAAAAAATCTGTATTATTTTTATTTATGTCTGATTATCAGATGTTTCGGGAGGTCCATTTTCAGGCACTTCGCGGTTAATAATGTAGCGTTGATAGTACGAAAGCATCAGCGTTGTGAGCGGAAGCGCGATAATCATTCCCAACATACCCATGAGCGAACCCCATATCGAAAGTGATAACAAGATAATAGCAGGATTCAATCCGGTGATTTTTCCCATGATGCGTGGTACGATCAAGGTGTCTTGAATGACTTGTACCACGGCGAAAACAGCCAGTGCGGAAGCAATGATGATCCAAAAGTTCTGTCCGGTATCTGATGCTTTCAGGATGGCTAGCATCAAAGTGGGAATGAAACCTATGATTTGCAGGTAAGGTACCATGTTCAGAGCACCAATGAAAAGCCCCAACCCGATGGCCAATGGGAAATCAATGATCAGGAAACCAATACTAAACAGAATGCCAACACACAAAGCGACCAATGCCTGGCCACGGAAATACTTGTTCATGCCTTGCTGTATGTCGTTCACCACATTGGATGCCATCGTACGGTACTTCACCGGCAATAAATGGATCCATCCGTCGGCAATGGCCTCGTAGTCAAGCAGAATGAATACCACATAGAGTAGAATGATAAACGATGTCAGGATGCTAAATAGGAAGTTGATGGACTCGGAAAGTATCATCCACACCTTGGGTACAGCCGATCGAAGGGTGTTCATGATGTTTTCCTCACTCAATACCTGGTTGAGCACATGCATGTCTATATTGTTATGTATAAACTCGGAGATGCTTTTTGGGACGTGCGGGTTTCCCTGTATACCATTGGTGAAATAAGTCATGAGCAGGTCATTTACCCGTCCTAATTCTTCGAGCATCGGAGGCACAAGCAGGTAACCGGCCCCTCCCAACACAATAGATATGCCAAGCAGGGTGCAGAAGATGGCGAGCACCCGGTTCTTTAGCTTTAACTTGTACTGAAAGAACTTGACCAGCGGGTAGATCATATAGGCAATGATCCAGGCAATGAAGAATGGCAACAAAACCCCACTGAGCCGGTCGAACAACATGAGGATGCCTACTATGATGATGCAGCCGATGGTGCCACGTATGAAACTGTCGAATGTTATTTTTTTCTTCTCCATATCGTTGGGGTAGTTTATGTTCTTTCCTGATCCTCCTGGATGGCTTTCTGATAGCATTGCCGGCAGAGTGGCTCGTACTTGGTAGTTTCGCCCAGCAGCACCTGTTTGTTATCTTTCACTGTGCGATGCGAGAAGGAAGCCAGTTGCCCGCACTTCATGCAGATAGCATGTACTTTCGTCACCTCATCGGCAATGGCGCACAAAGCTGGCATCGGGCCGAAAGGAATTCCTTTGAAGTCCATGTCGAGTCCGGCTATGATAACGCGGATGCCGTCGTTGGCCAGTTGGTTGCATACTTCCACCAGTCCGTTATCAAAAAATTGTGCTTCGTCGATGCCTACCACGTCGATCTCAGATGTGAAAAGCAGGATGCTGGCCGAAGAATCGACCGGAGTGGATGGGATGGAGTTGCTGTCGTGAGATACTACATCGGCTTCGGAATAGCGTATATCGATGGCTGGCTTGAATATCTCTACCCGTTGCCGGGCAAACTTGACGCGTTTCAAGCGTCGGATTAATTCTTCGGTTTTTCCCGAGAACATGGAGCCGCAAATTACTTCGATACGGCCCCGGCGGCGGGTTTCATGTATGTGGTCTTCTGAAAATAATACCATAATTCAACGTGTTATAGTTGGTTGCAAAATTAATACTTTTGTTCGCACCCCGGTGGTATTTCATTATTTATTTCTACATTTGCGGCATCATTGCTACGAAGAAGAAAGATGGACGTACAAAGATTACTTGCTGATATTGAAATGGATGTACAGGAGCTGAAGTTTCTGGTTGATGCCTTCTCGAAGAATCCCGACGAAGTGGCCCGTCGCATCGTAAAACGTGATGTGGAACGGGTGCAAGGACGGCTGACTGATTTGTTGAAGGAGATAGAGAAGGTGTCGGAGAATCAGCCTGAGACTTATCCGGTTGTTGAGACTGTTGCGCCTTTAGTGATAGAGACTATCATCCCTACAGTTATAGAGCCTGTCACTCCTGCACTTACCGAAGCTTGTCCGCAAGAGCAAGAAGGGGCCTCTGCTTCGCTTGTCGAAACAACTCCTCCGGAGATACGGCTCCAAACCGATGCTCTGGCAGATTCGTCGGATGTGTCTCACCCTTTACCTTCGTCTACCATTTTGGCGGAACGTATTCGTCCGGCCACTGACTTGAAGCGTTCCATCAGCCTGAATGATTCGTTTCGGTTTTCCCGGGAACTGTTCGATGGTAGTACCGAACGGATGAATACGGTTTTGCAACAAATCACCGTACTTTCGTCCTTGGACGAAGCATTGACCTTTTTGTCCGGCGAAGTTAACGTACCCGAAGATAACGAAGCATTGAATGATCTTCAGGAACTCCTTAAAAAGTTCTTTAACTAAAAAATGTGATATGGGTAAGTTGTATGTAGTACCTACTCCGGTAGGAAATCTGGAGGATATGACCTTCCGTGCCATTCGCATCTTGAAGGAGGCCGACCTCATCCTGGCCGAAGATACACGCACTTCCGGAATACTGCTGAAGCACTTTGAAATAAAGAATGCTATGCAGTCGCACCATAAATTTAATGAACATAAAACTGTGGAAAGTGTTGTTAATAGAATAAGAGCAGGAGAAACTGTGGCTCTGATTTCAGATGCCGGTACTCCGGGAATCTCCGATCCGGGTTTCCTGGTGGTACGTGAGTGTGTGCGTAATGGTATTGAAGTCCAATGTCTTCCGGGGGCAACAGCCTTTGTGCCGGCCCTGGTGGCTTCGGGATTGCCCAACGAGCGATTCTGTTTTGAGGGATTTCTACCCCAGAAGAAAGGGAGGATGACGAAATTGAAATCTCTTACGGAAGAACGTCGCACCATGGTGTTCTACGAATCACCCCACCGCTTGCTGAAAACATTGACGCAGTTTGCCGAATATTATGGTACAGAGCGCCAGGCTTCTGTTTCACGTGAGATTTCTAAACTTCATGAGGAGACCGTACGAGGGACGTTGGCCGAACTGATTGATCACTTTACTGCCACCGAACCACGGGGCGAAATCGTGATCATACTTGCAGGAATAGACAATTGAAAATAACTTCATTTAAAAACGTAAATAGTTAAACGTATGAAAAAGTTAGCATTATTATTGGTTTGCGGAGCTGTAATGGCTTCGTGCGATAATTTGGGAGGCGGTAGCAAAGAGCTTAAAGCCGAAAATGATTCACTTCTGACGGTGTTGAACCAACGCAACTCGGAACTGGACGATATGATGGGCATGTTCAATGACATTCAGGATGGATTCAGAAAGATTAACGACGCTGAAAACCGGGTGGATCTGCAACGTGGTACGATCACTGAGAACTCGTCAAGCGCCAAGCAGCAGATTGCTACGGACATCGAGTTCATCTCCAAACAAATGGAAGAAAACAAAGCTCAGATTGCCAAGTTGCAACAGATGCTGAAAAGCAGCAGTACCAATTCGGCACAGTTGAAGAAGGCGGTAGCAGCCCTCACGCAGGAACTGAATTCCAAACAGCAGCGTATCGAAGAGCTTCAGGCTGAACTCGCATCTAAGAACATTCGCATTCAGGAATTGGATGATGCCGTAACCGGACTGACAGTGACCAAGGATGAACTGACTGCCGAGAATGAGGCTAAGTCGAAGACGGTGGCTGCCCAAGATAAAGCCATCAACAGTGCATGGTTCGTGTTTGGAACCAAGTCTGAACTGAAAGATCAGAAGATCCTTCAAAGTGGTGACGTGCTGAAAAATGCTGATTTCAACAAAGATTACTTCACGCAAATCGACATCCGTACGACGAAAGAAATCAAGTTGTACTCCAAACATGCCGAATTGCTGACTACTCATCCGAAAGGCTCTTATGAACTTCCTAAAGACGATAAAGGTGAGTTGGCATTGAAAATCACTAATCCGACGGAATTCTGGAGTGTTTCCAAATATCTGGTGATCCAGGTTAAATAACATGGCTTACAAAAACCTCTTTTTCGATTTGGACGATACGCTCTGGGCTTTCTCGGAAAATGCCCGTGACTCGTTCGAGGAGATGTATTTCAAGTACGGCTATGATGCCTGGTTCAACTCATTCATGCATTTCTATTCGTTATACGAGAAACGGAATGTGGAGCTGTGGGAAGAATACGGAAAAGGCCAGATCGGAAAAGAGGAACTCAATCGCCAGCGCTTTCTGTATCCTCTTGAGGCAGTAGGCGTTGGCGATTCTGTTTTGGCTCAGACTTTTTCTGATGATTATTTCTCGGTAGTGCCTACCAAGGAAAAGTTGATGCCTCACGCGGTAGAAGTATTGGAGTATCTGGCTCCGCGTTACAATCTGTATATCATCTCCAATGGATTCCGCGAACTGCAATCTGCCAAGATGCGTTCGGCTGGAATTGATCGGTATTTCCGGAAGGTAATCCTCTCGGAAGATATCGGGGTGATGAAACCTTATCCGCAGGTATTCCACTTTGCGTTGTCGGCTACACAGTCAGAACTGCACGAATCGTTGATGATCGGCGATAGTTGGGAGGCCGATATCGTCGGGGCTAGTGGAGTGGGGATGCATCAGGTGTATTACAACCCCAAGGAGCGAACGGGGTTTTCGTTTTCTCCTACATATCAGGTGACTGATCTTCGGGAATTGATCGAGGTGTTATAAGGGTAATTGAATTAATTAGTACAAATAGGATGTATGGGGTCGAGCTGTCGGGCAGTTTGATCCTTTTTTGTTTTAGGACAAATAGGTGGGAAGTAGGGGTGGCTTTTCTTGTGGAAACTGTTGAAAATTTGTTTCGTTTTGTTAGCTTCACTGTCCCAAATGGTTGAAGTTTGTGCTCTGCTCTATTACTTATAATGCCTTGATAAACAGTTATTTTGTTGTGTATATGATTAAAAAATGGATACTTTGGTATACATGTAAAATCATTATTGTTACATTTGATTAGCAATAATGCTACAAAATTAACTGACTAAATTATGAACAACTTTAACAAATTATTCGGAGTTCTATTTTGTGTACTCATTACACTGTGTTTTACAAATTGCATTAATGGCATCCCCGATGAAGATGCATCTCTTGCAGATAGAATACCGATAAGTATTTCTTCACCTATTACCTGTTATACTATTCCTTTAACCCGAATGAGCGGTGATGCTTTCGATTTGAAAGACACGATTGGGTTGTATGTGCTGGAGCAGCCGGGTACATTGCTTCAGAAACGTTATCTGGAAAATATTCCATTCATCTGCTCTTCAGAGGGTTTTGCGCCCGAATCTCCCGTATATTATCCTTATGGTGACGGCAAATGTGATTTCTACAGTTATTATCCTTATCGGAAGGAAGGTATCCCTGCAGGAGAAAACTCCATGCCGCTGCAAGTTCAGGCGAACCAAAGTCTGGCTTCTGATTATTTTTCTTCCGATTTTCTGGTAGCCAAGGTTGAGGGAATCTCGCCTGCTAAAGCAAAAGTTGATTTGCCCCATGCGCATAAAATGTGCAAACTAGAGATCGCGATTGAGTTAAAGGGAGGGGAGGACATATCCGGACTTCTAACGAAAGATCCCCAGGTTACTCTTTTGGATGTATACACACATGGCGTTTATGATTTTGTGGAAGATACAATTGTCTCCCCAAGTATGCCACAAACGATTTCTTTGTATGGCGAATGGAAGGTGAAAGAGAAGAAACTGATTGGGAAATCTGCGGTTTTGATTCCGCAAACGGTGACAGCCGGTACCAAGTTGCTGAGAATGCAAGTGGGTGACAGGAGTTTTTGGGGTATTCTACCCTCTAAATTCAAACTCGAAAGTGGAAAAATCTGCTCCCTTACATTGGGCTACGATCCTAAAATTGGCATAGACGACCTGAATCCAACAATCATTGACTGGGAAGATGAGGGAGATTCGATTAACATCGATACGGAAGAAGAGATAAATGAAGGATGGGTACAGATTGCAGAGAATGATTTTAAGGAGACTGCTGTTCTTGATGTATTGTGTCAGGGAGAGGTGGTAGCAATGGTGTGTAAGGAGTATCTGTACTCGAAAGGTATTATCAATGCGCAGGCCATAGTGGTCTATCCGGTGAACGCGAGTGGAGTTGACCTGAAACAAGGACGCGTATTACGTCTATTAGGGAATGCTGAGAATCAGCATGGAGGATTGGTATCTTGGAATACAGAAGGAAGTTCTTTCACATATTCTCCGGGGACTTCTTTGCCATATACTGGGTTTTATATGACAAAAAATAAGTCTGTAGCCGTAGAGAAACCGGCTAACGTTTTGCCTGCAACTATCAGGAAGCGTCTGCTGAATGATGTCCGCGGCGGCAAACAAGTAAATTATCCTATTGTGAAGATAGGTACACAATATTGGATGCAGGCCAATCTTCATGTCGCAAAGTATACGGATGGCAGCGATATACCGCTGTTGGGAGTTGAGGGAACCACTCATGGTTATAGGGTTGTAGGAAACGAGTATTACTACAATCAGTCGGCAGCAGAAAATAAGAAGTTATCACCCGATCGTTGGAGGGTCTCTTCTCAAACCGATTGGGAAGTGCTGTTGGACTACCTGGGCAATTCTGTTACATCTATAAAAAACGGCTCCTTATGGGGATCAGGTTATGATAATCTGACTGGATTCAATTGTGATTTGATTGGACTATTTTCTGTTAATACGTCGGGTGATGGCTCTCTCTATGATTATGAGGAGACGTATACCGGTTATTGGCAAATTTCAGAAACATGCAATATCATATTGATAAGCGCCCAACAAGCGGAACCTAAGATTCGTGATTCTTCACCTTTTTACGGACTCTCTGTACGGTGTGTCAGTGAAGAGTTGCCGTAATAGTTATGCGAATTGAGTGCAATTTATGCTTGTAATAGATAACTGAAACTTAGATTTCATAGATTTTGGTTGACGTTGTGGTTGACTTTGCTTGTCAATCTCAACGTCAACCTCCCATTTTGGATAGGAATTCCATAAAAGAAAAAGCACCGATAATCAAAAGATTACCAGTGCTTTACGGTAGTCGGGATGACAAGATTCGAACTTGCGACCACACGCCCCCCAGACGCGTACTCTACCGGGCTGAGCTACATCCCGAATTGCGGTTGCAAAAGTACGGCTTTATTTTGAATAACCAAAATAATATACTGTTTTTTCTTCCAGAACTATGAACCCATGCATTCCCGATAGAAATCGAACATCTCGAACAGTGTCTCTTTGTCGGCTGTTTGGTTGATGCTGATATCGCCTATCGCCTTTAGCAGGGTGAAATTAATGGTGTCGGCGGTATTCTTCTTATCATGTTTCATGAAAGCATACAGTTGTTCGTACTGGTTGCAGTTGAAGGAGAAAGTTCCGTAGTTTTCTTTGATGAACTGAATGGTTTGCCGCATCTTTTCTTTGGGAAATCCTGTTTGTATATGCGATAGGTACAGTTCGCAGACCATTCCCCAGGCAACTGCATAGCCGTGCAATACCGGGCGATTCTCTGCCAGAGCCAGACTCTCGAAAGCGTGTCCCACCGTATGTCCCAGGTTGAGAGCCTTGCGGATGCCGTGTTCCAGAGGATCTTGCTCCACAATATCTTCTTTGACTTGCACGGAACGACCGACCAACTGTTTCAGATAGGTGTAGTCGATCTTCTCGGTATCAAATGAAAGCAATTCCGCCCAGTGCTCTTCTGTGCTGATCAGTCCGTGCTTCAACATCTCGGCATAACCGGAGAAGAAATTCTCAGCATCCAGGCTGCGAAGAAATTCCGTCTCAATCAATACATTATTGGCAGGTGCGAATACACCTACCTCGTTCTTTAGTCCATTGAAGTTGATACCGGTTTTTCCGCCAACGGCGGCGTCTACCATTGCCAGCAACGTGGTGGGTATATTAATAAATGCCATTCCCCGTTTGAATGTGGCAGCAGCGAATCCGCCAAGGTCGGTCACCATTCCTCCTCCCAAATTAATGAAAAGCGAATGGCGGGTTGCCCCTTTATCGCTCAATATCTGCCATACATTGGCTAGAGTTTCCTGTGTTTTGTGTACATCGCCTGCCCCGATAACAATTTCGATGGCATTCTTAAATGCGGGAATGGGACGTAAAGAAGACATACACATCCGGCTGGTGTGCTCGTCGGTCAGTACAAACAACTTGTCGTGCGGACATCCGTTAAGGACGCGATCAAGGCTTTCGTCCAGACGCTCACAGAGGATAACTTCTTGCTTTTTCATGATTCTTTTGTTGTTAAAGCTGCAAAAATACATAAAAGATCTCTGTTTAGCTTACTTTTACGCAAACTAAATATCCTGCCGGAAGAGACCTGTAATCTGTTCTTCGGTTAGATGTTGAGAGTGTGCTAGGGATAAAAAGTTTAAAAGATTGTTTACTTATTAAACCTTTTCATTCCGATAAAGTCATAGTTGCAACTGTATAATTCTACAAACGCATTTATTGAATGAAGAAATTTACCATTTGGATGGTGCTGACCTTGTTGTGCACCTTCTCAGTTATCGCTCAAGACAAGATTGTTACCGTATCAGGAACGCTCATCGACAATGATACCAAGGAGCCCGTCGAACTGGCCGCCGTTCAATTGTTGTCTTTGCCCGACAGCTCACAAGTAACAGGAGTGATGTCACAAAAGCAAGGACGTTTTACTCTACCGAAAGTAAAACCGGGTAAGTATGTTTTACGCTTATCTTTCATTGGGTACATCACCCAGAATATTCCCCTTCAATTAACCGCCAGTGCTCCTAATAAGAGTATGGGCACCATTATAATGAGGCCCGATGCAGTCATGCTGGCTGAGGCAACAGTTGTGGCCGAAGCTCCTCCTGTAGTAGTCAAGGGCGATACCATAGAATATGCGGCATCGGCTTACCGGGTTGCCGAGGGAGCTATGCTGGAAGAACTGGTGAAGAAAATACCGGGAGCCGAAGTTTCGTCGGAAGGAAAGATCACCTTGAATGGTAAGGAAATCAAGAAGATGTTGGTTGATGGAAAAGAATTCTTCTCCGACGACCCGCAGGTGGCCATGAAGAACTTGCCGGCCGATATGTTCGATAAGGTGAAAGCATACGATAAGAAGAGTGACAACGCTCGTTTTACCGGTATCGACGATGGAGATGAAGAGGCTGTGCTCGACCTGACAGTTAAGAAAGGCATGAAGCAGGGTTGGATCAGTAACTTTATCAATGGCCTTGGAAATAAAGAGCGCTATGAATTTAAAGCAATGGGGAGTCGTTTTAAAGATGATGCCAGTTTCTCTATTGTTGGAAATATGAACAATACCAATGGGCGTGGCTTCTCTGAGTTTGGCGATGCCGGACAAGGAAGAGATGGAGGTGCCGGTGACGGGATTGCTGCTGCCAAATCAATAGGAATAAACTATGCTAAAGAAACAAAGAAACTGCAAGTAGGGGGGAATGTTCAGTATGGATATACGGATGCTGATGCGCATAGGACATCCGCTACTGAAGAATTTTTGGGCGATGGTAACTCGACCTTTAAAGACTCAGAAAATGCTTCCCGCCGTAAACGGCATGATGCGCGCTTTGATTTTCGTTTTGAGTGGCGTCCCGATACGTTGACGAATATTGTTTTTACTCCCAGAGGTAGTTACTCAAAGACGGAAACGTCCAGGTGGAGTAACTCTTATGAAGAGAATCATCTGGGCCCGGTGAATAGTGGTAATTCTGTTTCTTCATCTGATGGAGACAATATGAATATCAACGGTTCCTTGCAAATTTATCGCCGTTTGAATAGTAAGGGACGTAATGTGTCCTTGAGGGCTACTTTTGGCTATACAGATAGTGGATCGGATGCTTTCTCTTATTCTGAAAGTTATTTCTATAAAAATGACTCGACCAGCGAAACCAATCGTTATACAGATCGGAGTAGCGATAATAAAGAATGGAGTGTTTCCGCTTCCTATACCGAACCAGTGTTTAAGAATCATTATCTACAATTGGAGTATAGGTATGAACATCAAAAACGTATGTCGCAATCCTTGGTGTATGATAGCATTGTGAAATATCCGTATCCGGAATATATGGAACGTGGATATAGTGACTACTTGAGCTCACGGGTGGAGAACAATTATGATAACCATTCTGTGAATCTTTCTCTGCGTGCTAATTATACCAAACTGAGATATAATTTTGGTGTAGGTATTACTCCTCAGTCCTCACTGAGTGCGTCTCCTATTGGTCCTAATTCTGGAAAGAATGTTGAACAAAATGTAGTTAATTGGGCTCCCTCTGCCATGTTGCGGTATGAATTTACCAAACAACATCAACTCATGTTGCGTTACCGGGGAAGAAGCAGTGCCCCTAGTGCGGAAGACCTGCAAGAAGTTATCGATGTATCTGATGACAAGAATAAACGTTATGGTAATCCGAACCTGAAGCCCTCCTTTACTCATAACCTCAATATGTTTTATAGAAATTACATCCCCACTACGATGCAGAGTGTTACTATGAACTTCAACTATCAGAACAGTGTGAATTCTGTAACCAACAAGATGACATATGATCCATCGAATGGTGCACGCATCTACCAGAGAGTGAATATAAATGGTAATTGGAGCATGAATGGAGGACTCGGATTTAATACTCCGCTCAAGAACAAAAAGTTTACGATCTCGACTAATACAAATGGAAGCTACAGCGATCAGGTAAGTTATACCAGTGTCGAAGGGAAAAATGCAGATCAAGTGCTGAGTACGACGCATAGCTTGTCGGCTTCGCAACGTTTAACGGGAAGTTACCGTTGTGATCTGTTTGATATCTCGTTGAATGGTAGGATTGCATATGGTCTGACTCGTAATGGCACAAATACGAAGAATAATCGTGAGACGTATGATTATACATTCGGAGGTGAAACGAACGTGAATCTGCCTTGGCGTTTCTTTATTAATACAGATTTAAACTGCCGTTTCAAGGAAGGATATGCCGGTGATTTTAATAATAACGAGATTATATGGAATGCGCAGATATCCAAGAACCTGTTTAAGAAAAGTCAGGGAACGATCCGTCTGAAAGTATATGATATTCTGGGCCAGCAAACAAGTATGTCACGTACCATCAGCGAATCGAGTATGACTGATACAAATTCCAATATCCTGGGTAGCTATGTGATGGCACACTTCGTATATCGTTTTAACTCCATGGGAGGGAAAAGAGAGGGTAGCGGACGTCGTGGCATGGATGGTGGCGGACGCAGCAGAGGCTTCGGCGGCGAAGGCGGCTGGGGTGGCGGCGGAGGCGGCGGTTTTGGTGGAGGCGGCGGAGGCGGTCGTCCTTACTAAAAGGCCTCACATCTTTTCCAAAAAGATCTCACAACTCATACTACATACAGTCCCGGATAGCGATAAGTTGTCCGGGATTTTTTTATATCCGCATTTTTGTATATATTTGTTGCTCAGCATAAAACGCCTTGCTATGTTCGATTGGAATCTTTTTGCCGGGCAAGTAGCTTCGGTTATATTCAATATAATTTATTTCGGAGCGGTTATCGGTACGATAATCGTTGTGGTTCTTGATAACCGCAACCCGGTGAAAACGATGGCCTGGATACTGATTCTGATGTTTCTACCCATCGTTGGGCTGGTATTTTATTACTTCTTCGGACGTAGCCAGCGGCGCGAACGACTCATTGGGAGGAAAGGATACGGAAGTTTACTCAAGAAACCGATGGCCGAATACTTGGCGCAAGACTTTTCCACTTCGCCAGGCGAATACACACGTCTCATACAACTGTTCCAACACATCAGCCAAGCATTTCCTTTCGAGGGCAACCGGGTGGAAACTTTTATCGACGGTACTTCCAAACTGAAAGCACTGATTACCGAACTGCAAAAGGCCACACACCATATTCATATGGAGTACTACATTATTGAAGACGATGCTGTGGGGCAACTCGTACGCGATGTGTTGGTGGAGAAAGCCCGCGAGGGAGTAGAGGTGAGGCTGATATACGACGATGTGGGGTGCTGGCATGTGCCTGGTCGTTTCTTCGAAGAGATGCGCGATGCCGGAATCGAAGTGCGCAGCTTCCTGAAAGTCCGTTTCCCCTTGTTTACCAGCAAAGTAAACTACCGCAATCACCGCAAAATTGTTGTCATTGACGGACGAATAGGTTTCGTGGGAGGAATGAATCTGGCTGAACGTTACATGACAGGCTTTTCTTGGGGTATCTGGCGTGACACGCACATCCTGCTCGAAGGAAAAGCGGTGCATGGTTTGCAGACCGCTTTCCTGCTCGACTGGTATTTTGTGGACCGCACGTTGATAACCTCCGCTCATTATTTCCCGAAACTGGATTCTTATGGAACCGCCTTGGTGCAAAGCGTTACGAGCGATCCTGTTGGCCCGTGGCGGGAGATTATGCAAGGTTTGCTCATGGCTATCGGCAATTCGAAGAAGTATTTCTACATACAAACGCCCTACTTCTTACCTACCGAGCAAGTGCTTACTACATTACAGATAGCAGCGCTATCGGGAGTCGATGTACGCTTGATGCTGCCGTTGCGTGCCGACAACCGGGTGACGCATTTGGGATCGCGCTCTTACCTGGCCGATGTGTTACGGGCGGGAGTGAAGGTCTATTTCTATAAGAAAGGGTTTCTACATTCCAAACTGATGGTGTCCGACGATAGATTGTCGTCTGTGGGGTCGACCAACCTTGATTTCCGTAGCTTTGAACACAACTTCGAGGTAAATGCTTTCGTATATGATATGGAAACCGCCCTGCATATGAAGGATATCTTCTTGCAGGATCAACGGGACTGCGAGCAGGTGTTTCTCAAAAGTTGGGAGAAACGCTCCTGGCGAGTAAAAGCTACCGAGTCGGTGGTACGTCTGTTGGCTCCGCTCTTGTAGTACGTCATTTACTGGGGAAAGTGCATGAACCGGCGATTACCGGAAGAAAGAGAAATTCACACTTCCATATACACGGCGTTCCAGAAAATGCGGTGAATCCTCAAAGTTATTCTGTTTTCCATGCTCCAATACAAACAATCCTCCCTCTTTTAGCAGGTTGTTCTTAAAGATCAGCTCCGGCAAAGTGTCCAGTTCCTTCAGATCATACGGCGGATCGGCAAAAATAAAGTCGAACTGTTCCCGGCTACTATTGACGAACCTGAATGCATCCCCTCGTATGGGCAAGCATTTGTCCGTCTTTACCTCTTTCATGATTTGGCAGATGAAAGCGTGGTGAGCACCTTCCTTCTCCACACTGATTACCCGGTCGCATCCACGCGATACCAGCTCGATGCTGATACTGCCTGTCCCTGCAAAAAGGTCGAGTGCAGTAATGCCCTCTTCGAAATCGAAATAACTGTTCAGTACGTTGAACAGGTTTTCCTTGGCAAAGTCGGTTGTGGGACGTGCCTTGAACGTGCGGGGAATATCGAACCGCCTTCTTTTGTATATACCGCTGATTACTCGCATGATAATAAAGCTTGAAAGTCTATATTGGTTTCGGGATTCATGACAAATACCTGAAGTACGAACTTGCGCAGTGCGGCAAGCAGTGCCTCTTTGTCGGTCAGCAGGCCCGTGAGGTGTAACTCATCTCTTTGTTGGTCCAGTTCCAATTGTTTCCATACATACAGCAGGTAGTACGTCCGGTCGCTTGTCTGCCGGCACTCGAACGAATTGGCCAGTAAGAGCCTTCCCCGGTCGTAGCAATACACTTCCAGGGAATCCTTGTGCAGGCAGCAGAAGATCTTTTTGCTGTTGCCCAGCCGGCTTTTGGTTTGGAAGTATTCCAACAGCGGTGCCGCCTGTGGGTAGAAATACACTTCGGGAAATCGTTCTTTGAGAAACATGTGGGCACTTTTGTCCATGCTGTAAAGTACTACCGCATTATGACGTCTCAGGATGTTGTACAGGATGGTTTCGTTCGGCTGTCGCGGATGATTATGGTAGAAGATCAGTTCGGCCTGATCGTCTTCAAAGTATTCCAGAGGTACGAGTGTAAAACGTTTGCCCGTTAATAAAATATTCACCCGCTTGTACGGATGACTCAGGAACTCCAGATTGCCGAAACAATACTTTAGGTTGGCAGTAAGCGATAGCGAAGCATCCACAGCCTGCTCATAATAGGAAGTGCTTCCTTCATTCAGCGGATTGTAGATGGAAAAAGAAAATCCATCCGTACCAAGGCGGATGGATAGGGTGTATTGTCTTGATTTACTGAAGTCTATTGTTTCAAACATACGTATATATTATTCCCTATTTGCAATATTAAGTGCGGTTTCAGCGCTACATCCGTTTTTTTAGTTTATATTCGTAGCACATAATTTTACTGCACGCCGAATGATACATAACTATTTGGAACGCCAAATTAAAGAAAATTTTCCATACCAACCAACTTTTGAGCAGGAAAATGCGGTGACGGCTCTGTCGGAGTTTCTCTTGTCGACCGACACGGACTCGCTTCTGGTGCTCCGAGGATATGCCGGAACGGGCAAAACATCCCTGGTCGGAGCGCTTGTCAAGACGATGGACCAACTCAAACAGAAGACCATGCTGCTGGCTCCTACCGGACGGGCGGCGAAAGTATTTGCTTCCTACGCCGGGCATCCGGCATTCACCATTCATAAGAAGATCTACCGGCAGAAATCGTTTTCCAACGAGATGGACAACTTCTCCATTCATGATAATCTCTCCACTCATACCTTGTTTATAGTAGACGAGGCGTCGATGATTGCCAACGAAGGACTGTCGGGGACATCGTTCGGAACGGGACGCTTGCTCGACGACCTGGTGCAGTTCGTCTATTCCGGAACCGGTTGCCGGCTGTTGCTCATGGGCGATACGGCACAGCTTTCTCCGGTGGGCGAGGAGCAGAGCCCGGCATTGTATACCGAAGCCCTGAAAGGGTACGGATTGCAGGTGCGCGAAGTAAACCTCACACAAGTAGTGCGACAGGAGCAGGACTCGGGTATCTTGTGGAACGCCACCCGTCTGCGTGAGTTGATAGCCGAAGACGATTGCTTCTCGCTACCGAAGATCCGTGTCTCGGGTTTCCCGGATATAAAGGTGGTGCCGGGCAATGAACTGATCGACGAACTCAACACGTGCTACGATCGCGACGGGATGGACGAAACGATTGTCGTCTGCCGGTCCAACAAACGGGCTAATATCTATAACAAAGGCATCCGTGCGCAGATTCTGTGGCGGGAAGAGGAACTGGAGTCGGGCGACATCCTGATGGTGGCGAAGAACAACTACTACTGGACGGAGAAATGCAAAGAAATGGACTTCATTGCCAACGGTGAGACGGCTGTGGTGCGGCGGGTGCGTCACACTACCGAGTTGTATGGTTTCCGTTTTGCCGATGTGTTGCTTGCCTTCCCCGACCAGAACGACTTCGAACTGGAAGTGAAGCTCCTGCTCGATACCCTGCATACAGATTCACCTGCCTTGCCGAAAGCAGAGAACGACCGCCTGTTCTATACCATCCTGGAAGATTATGCTGACATTCCGTTGAAGGCCGAACGGATGAAGAAGATGAAGGCTGATCCGCATTACAATGCCTTGCAAGTGAAGTATGCCTATGCGGTGACCTGCCACAAGGCGCAGGGCGGACAGTGGGGAAATGTCTTTCTCGATCAGGGGTATATGACGGACGATCTCCTGACGCCCGACTATTTTCGTTGGTTGTACACCGCCTTTACCCGCGCTACCAAGACGCTCTATCTGGTGAATTATCCGGAGAATCAATGCCTTTAAAGTTTGCGGATTCATTTGCGGAAGTCGAAGACGTAATCGGGCGTTGACTTTAAAACTTGAATTCAGCAAAACCTTCCTCCTGTACGAATTTTGCAAAACATCCAGCACACCGTCACGATTTTCGAGTCAACGGTCTAGTAATTAATCGTATAGGCCGTGACGAATGCCTGTTTTATTCGTCACGGATTCGTCACGTTTTGGGGTATTCGTCACGCTTTACTAATCTTTGTTCTTCGCGCTGTTGTGGTGTGGTCTGGGGTAGGGAAGTTATGCCTTAAGTCAGTGGTCGTTTGTTTCATCGGATGAAACAAACTGTGCCCCGGCGTGAAACACGCTGTTTCTCGGTGTGGAACACTCTGTGCCACGGTGTGAAACACTCTGTGCCATGGTGTGAAACACTCTGTGCCACGGTGTGAAACACTTTGTGCCATGGCGTGATACTTTCTGTTTCAATGGGTGAAATAAAATATTCCACAGCCGCAAAGCAACCGCCCATCTGTATGGGACAGCCGTTTTACAACTGTGGAATACTATTTCCCGTAAATCAGGCAGGCGTATGCTGCCTCAATACCGGGATATGGAAACTACCGGAATTAAATCCCTGTCAGTTCAAATACCTTGTTTACAGCTTCTTGCAAGCCTTCCGTGCTCTTACCACCGGCTGTGGCGAAGTGAGGCTGACCGCCTCCACCACCTTGAATCAGTCTGGCAGCCTCTTTTACCAGAACGTTGGCTTTCAGTCCGTTGGCTACCAGGTTGTCGCTCAGCATCACCGTTAGCGTCGGTCTGTCGCTGGCATCTACCGTTCCGGCAATGAAGAGCAGGTTTTCCGTGATCTCTCCGCGTAACTGGAAAGCGATGTTCTTGACTATTTCCGGAAGCATGGGTGCGCAGAACTTAATCACCTTTACGCCGTTTACTTCCTGAATACCCTTCAGCAGACGGGCTTTGACGCTGGCTTCTCTTTCTTTCATAAACTCATCGACCTGTTTCTTCAGTCCGAGGTTGTCTTCGAGATGTTTACGAATGGCACCTGCCAGGTCGGGGGCGTTGTTGAAGAGTGACTTCAAGTCGGTCAACGTATCCTGAATCGTGTCGAGCATTTCTTCCACATGTATACCGGTCAGCGCTTCGATGCGGCGAACACCGGCGGCTACCGAACTTTCGGAGATGATCTTCATCATACCGATCTGTCCTGTGGCGGCAACGTGCGTACCTCCGCAGAACTCGATGGACGAGCCAAACTGAATTACGCGAACTTCTTCACCGTACTTCTCGCCGAACAAAGCGATGGCGCCCAGTTCTTTTGCGTCGGCGATGGGAATGTTGCGGTGCTCGGTCAGCGGAACGTTGGTGCGGATCTTGGCATTCACCAGGTGCTCTACGCGACGGATCTCTTCCGGGGTCACTTTCTGGAAGTGCGAGAAGTCGAAACGCAGTGAGTCGGGTGATACCAACGAACCTTTTTGCTCGATGTGTTCGCCCAATACTTCGCGCAACGCCTCGTCCAGCAAGTGCGTAGCCGAGTGGTTGGCAGCGCAGGCATTGCGTTTGTCGGTATCTACACAAGCCATCATCGGCGCCTCCGGATGGGAGGGGAGTTTCTTGGTGAGGTGTATGGCGAGGTTGTTTTCCTTCTTCGTGTCAATCACATCGATGGTTTCGAACTCGCTGACCAGTACGCCGGCGTCACCCACCTGTCCACCGCTTTCAGCGTAGAACGGAGTGTAGTCCAGCACAATCTGATACAACGTTTGGTTCTTTTGCTTGATCTGGCGGTAGCGCAGGATCGAAGTCTCGTATTCCGTATAGTCATAACCCACGAACTCCGAAGTGCCCTCTTTCAGCGTAATCCAGTCGCCGGTTTCCACGGCGGCGGCGTTGCGGGCGCGTTCTTTCTGCTGTTGCATCTCGGCGTTGAACTCATCAATGTTCACCGTCATGCCATTCTCGCGAAGGATAAGCTCCGTCAGGTCGAGCGGGAAACCGAATGTGTCGTATAGTGTAAAGGCATCCTTGCCGCTGATTTCTGTTCTGCCGGTACTCTTGGCGTCGGCCATGGTCTTGTCCAGCAGACGAATACCGGTTTCCAGTGTGCGGAGGAAAGCCTCTTCTTCTTCCTTGATCACCTTCTCGATCAATACTTTCTGTGCTTCCAACTCCGGGTATGCGTCGCCCATGTTGGCAATCAGCGCCGGAAGGAGTTTGTACATGAATGCCTGCTTCTGTCCCAGGAAGGTATATCCGTAGCGAACGGCGCGGCGCAGGATGCGACGAATCACATAACCCGCTTTGGCGTTCGACGGCAACTGACCGTCGGTGATGGAGAATGAAATCGTACGTATGTGGTCGGCGATAACGCGCATGGCGATATCGTTCTTCTCGTCTTTTCCGTATTCGGTACCTGCCAGAGCGGCAATCTCCCGGATGATCGGTTGGAATACGTCCGTATCGTAGTTCGATATTTTACCTTGCAATGCCATGCACAGACGCTCGAAGCCCATACCGGTGTCGATCACCTTGGCGGGAAGTCCTTCCAGCGTGCCGTCGGCTTTGCGGTTGTATTGCATGAATACCAGGTTCCATATCTCGATTACTTGCGGATGGCTTTGGTTAACCAGCGACAGGCCGCTTACTTCGGCGCGTTCGGCCTCACTGCGGAGGTCGATATGAACTTCCGAGCAGGGACCGCAAGGGCCGGTATCGCCCATCTCCCAAAAGTTGTCTTTCCGGTTACCGTTGATGATGCGGTCGGCGGGAAGGAACTGTCCCCAGATGCCGGCTGCTTCGTTGTCGCGTTCCAGTCCCGCTTCCGGATATCCTTCGAAAACGGTAGCGTACAGACGGTTCGGATCGAGCTTCAATGTCGTTACCAGGTATTCCCAGGCCCATTCAATGGCTTCTTTCTTGAAGTAGTCGCCAAAGGACCAGTTGCCCAACATCTCGAACATGGTGTGATGGTACGTGTCGTGTCCTACTTCTTCCAGGTCGTTATGCTTGCCACTTACGCGGAGACACTTCTGTGAGTCCGCTACGCGGTGATATTTCGCGGGTTGGTTGCCCAGGATGATGTCCTTGAACTGGTTCATACCAGCGTTGGTGAACATCAGCGTGGGATCGTCTTTTATTACCATGGGAGCCGAAGGTACGATTTGGTGCCCTTTCGACTCGAAAAATCTCTTAAACGATTCTCTCGTTTCTTTTGCAGTCAACATACTCCTAAATATCTATCGATGAGGTTAATATTCTTGAAAATTGGCGCAAAGATAGCTTGTTTTTATTACTTTTGTCGCATTAACTCCTGAAATAATTGTTGAATGCGCAAAGTTTACTATATCTATAATCCGAAAACACAGACGTACGATCGAATTTATCCCACCATCCGGCAACGGGCAGTAGGGCTCTTGCGCCGTTTCTTTATCGGTATGGGCCTTACAGCGGGAAGTTTTATCGTGTTTCTTATCATCTTTGGTACCCCTTCCGAGAAAGAACTTCGAATAGAAATCAGCCGTTTGCAGGCACAGTACAATGTACTCTCGCATCGGTTGGACGAGTCAATGGGCGTGTTGCAGGATGTTCAGCAACGTGACGATAACCTCTACCGGGTGATTCTGCAAGCTGATCCGATCTCGCCGGCCATCCGGAAAGCGGGCTTTGGCGGGACGAACCGGTATGCGGAACTGATGGATATGGCCAACTCGGAACTGGTGGTACGAACCACTCAGAAGATGGATATGCTGAGCAAGCAACTGTACATCCAGTCGCGCTCGTTCGACGATGTGGTTTCGATGTGCAAGAATCACGACGAGATGTTGAAGTGCATCCCTGCCATACAGCCGGTTTCCAATAAAGACCTGCGTCAGACGGCCTCGGGCTACGGCATGCGTATCGATCCGGTGTACGGAACGCCGAAGTTTCACAGCGGTATGGACTTCTCCGCCCATCCCGGAACCGACGTGTATGTTACGGGCGATGGAACCATCTTAAGAGCCGGTTGGGAAACGGGATATGGCAATACGATCATCGTCGATCACGGTTTCGGGTATCGTACCTGGTATGCTCATTTACAGGATATGAAGGCCCGGGTGGGGCAGAAGGTAGTACGTGGCGAGGTTATCGGAACAGTAGGGAGTACGGGTAAAAGTACCGGTCCGCACTTGCACTACGAGGTGCATGTGAAGGGGCAGGTGGTGAATCCGGTAAATTATTATTTCATGGACCTGAGTGCGGAAGATTACGACCGTATGATTCAGTTGGCCGCCAACCATGGCAAGGTATTCGACTAAACCAAGAAAAAGAAAAACAAGAGGAGGAACGCATCTATGTTGAAAACAGAAAAAGACTTGAAGTTGTATTATTCCATCAGCGAAGTGGCTGATATGTTTGGTGTGAACCAGTCGCTACTGCGCTTCTGGGAGAAGGAATTTCCGCAAATCAAACCCAAGACCAACAGCCGTGGGGTACGCCAGTACCGTAAGGAAGAGGTGGAAACCATTCGGCTGATCTTTCATTTGGTGAAGGAGAAAGGCATGACGCTGCCCGGTGCCCGCCAACGCCTCAAGGACAATAAAGAAGATACGATCCGCAATTACGAAATCATCAACCGCTTGAAAGAGATCAAAGAAGAGTTGCTCTCCATCAAACGGGAACTGGATGAATAATACGCGTTCTTAGTCTTCGGTACGGATCACCGACTTGATGTTCTTTATCTTCAACAGGTTGTTGCAGATGGTCTTTACATCATCCACATCGTGCACATACAACTGAATCTTTCCTTCGAAGATTCCGTCGTTCGTTTCAATATTCAGTTTGCGGATATTTACATTCAGCTGGCGGGAGATCACCTGCGTCACTTGGTTGAGCATTCCCACTGCGTCTATACCTTTTATATAGATATATACCAGGAAGGAGAGCGACTTTTGCGTTTCCCATGCCGTGGCAATGATGCGGTTGCCATAGTTGGCTTTCAGCTTGGCGGCTACCGGACATTGGCGTTTGTGAATAATCACCCGGTCGTCCTCGTCCATATACCCCAGCACGTCGTCGCCCGGAATGGGATGACAGCATTCAGCCATGGTATATTTCTTCTGGATATGCTCTTCGGTGATTTTCAGAATCTCTTTCGTGTTGATCTTCTCTTTCTCAGGCTCCTTCTCTTTCTCAGCAGGTTGTTTGTCCTTGTTACTGCCAAACGGAAAAGTAAGGTAACGCATCCAGTTACTGCCTTGCTTGTCCTTGAACTCGTTCTTGTCCGACTCGCCCAGGACGATGGCTTTGCTACCGATAGCGATGTAAAGTTCGTCCTCGTTGGTCAGGTTGTGCGCCTTGCAGAGCCGTTGGATAATCTCGGGAGTGGATTGTAATTCTTCCTTTTGCAGGAATTCATTGTACAACTCTTCCCCTTTCTTTTGGTTGTTCTTCCGTTCGCGTCGCAGAATGGCAGCAATACGGGCACGGGCGCGGGCCGTGGTGGCAAACATTTCCCACTGCGGCTGTACACGTTGGGAACGCGAGGTCAGGATCTCCACCTGGTCGCCGCTCTGTAGCTTGTGGCTCAGGGGTACCAGTTTGTGATTCACTTTCGCGCCGATGCAGTGCGTGCCTATATCGGTGTGCAGAGAGAATGCGAAGTCGAGTGCCGTAGCATTCTGCGGCATTGTTTTCAGTTCGCCTTTCGGGGTGAAAACAAATATCTCCGAGGCAAACAGGTTCAGCTTGATGGTATCGAGGAAGTCGATGGCATCCGGTTGCGGATCGTCGAGAATCTCTTTGATGGTACTCAGCCACTTTTCGAGTTCGCCTTCGTCTTCGCCGGCGATTCCGTCCTTGTATTTCCAGTGGGCGGCAAATCCTTGTTCGGCAATGTCGTTCATCCGCTCGCTACGTATCTGTACCTCGATCCACTGACCGTTGTTCCCCATCAGGGTGACATGTAGTGCCTGATAGCCGTTAGCTTTCGGATGGCTCACCCAGTCGCGGATGCGGTCGGGATGTGGCTTGTATATTTTAGAAATAGAAACGTAGATGTCGAAGCAGTCGTTCAACTCCTCATCGGCATTGCGCGGTTCGAAGATGATGCGGACAGCGAGCAGGTCGAATATCTCCTCGAAAGGAACATGCTTGGTCTGCATCTTGTTCCAGATGGAGTAGATGGATTTTACGCGGGCGAGGATGGTGTACTTCAGCCCCATTCGGTCCAGTTGGGCACGGATCGGTGCGGTGAATTCGGTGAACAACTTGCCGCGCTCGCCGGCTGTTGCTTCCAGCTTTGCTTCAATCTCCTGATATTCTTCGGGATGTTCGTACTTGAAACTGAGGTTCTCCAGTTCGGTCTTGATCTTGTTCAGCCCCAGGCGGTTGGCAAGCGGAGCATAGATATAAAGCGTTTCACCGGCAATCTTGTACTGCTTGTTGGGCAGCATGGAACCCAGTGTGCGCATGTTGTGCAAGCGGTCGGCTATCTTGATAAGGATCACGCGGATATCTTCCGACATGGTAAGCAGCAGCTTCTTGAAGTTTTCGGCCTGGGCAGAGGCCTTGTCGCCGAAGATACCACCCGATATCTTGGTCAGGCCGTCTACGATCTGGGCAATTTTCTTTCCAAAGATGTTTTCGATGTCCTCTACCGTATAGTCTGTATCTTCTACCACATCGTGCAGCAATGCCGCACAGATGGAGGTTGATCCCAGCCCGATTTCATTGCATACGATGCGGGCTACTTCGATCGGGTGCATGATATAAGGTTCGCCCGAACGACGCTTGATTCCTTTGTGCGCTTGATTGGCGAAGTTGAAAGCCTTGGTTATGATCTCAACTCGTTTGCGGTGTTTGGTTGCACGATACTCGTCAAGCAGCTTTTCAAATGCCTGATCGATCATCATTTCTTCTTTATCTTTGTAACTCACATTATCCATAATCTCTTCCCTCTCGTTACTTACCGTTGCAAAAATAAACAAATTTCAACATCAAGCAAGCAATAATGCCCCGGCTATTTATAAATCTTCAGACTTTTGCCTGCTGCAATTTTTGTGTTACGCAAGCCGTTCCAGCTTTGAATGTTCTTTACGCTGACGCCATATTTATCGGCTATGGCCGACAGTGTTTCTCCGTTTTTGATCTTATGGTATGTTACGTCTCCTTTTCCTGCGGTAGAAGTAGCACTTTTGCTGGTTCGTGAATTCGTCTGCGTATCTTTGATCGCAACTGTTTTCCGGTTCTTGAACAGCTCGTCAGACCGGTGTTCGTAGATCGTATCTTGCTTGTCAATAAATAAACTGACAGCATTCAACGGCAGACGAAGCGTATACGACTTGGTATCACCAGGTATAACATATTTCTTGTACTGAGGGTTCAAACTTTTCAGTTGATCCATCTCAATCCCGCAAAGATCGGCAATCTGCTCGAAATGCAGCGACCGGCTCACCTGGATCGTGTCCGTATGTTCCGGGATATTGGTTTCCATCGGGCAGATGTTGTGATCGCAGTAGTAAGTCATCACATAGTTAGCGGCGATGAATGCCGGTACGTACCCGCGGGTTTCTTTTGGCAGGTAGTTGTATATGCCCCAATAATCGGTATCGCCATTGGCACGGCGAATTGCTTTGTTGATGGTGCCCGGTCCACAGTTGTAGGCGGCAATCACCAGGTTCCAGTCCTGGTAGATGGCATACAGGTCTTTCAGATACCGTGCTGCTGCCCAGGAAGCCTTGATCGGATCTCTTCGCTCGTCTATCAGACTGTTGCTCTCGAGACCGTACATCTGTCCGGTAGCCAGCATGAACTGCCACAATCCCGATGCTCCCGCGCGTGATACGGCCGAAGGGTTCAGGGCTGATTCGATAATAGGCAGGTATTTCAACTCCATGGGGAGGTTGTATGCGTCAAGGGCTTCTTCGAAGATCGGCATATAGAAGTTGGAGGCGCTCAGCATGAATGCCATATGGTTGCGAAGGCGTCCGGAGTACATGTCGATGAACTTGCGGACAATCTCGTTGTAAGGCATTTCCATAATGGAGGGTATGCGCGACAGGCGGTCGATGTATACCGAATCACTGAAGTAAGGATTGGTGGTCGCCGTGCTGCAATCTTTTCCCAGGTCGATATAGTTCTTGGCTTTCCAGTCGTTGAGCAGACTGTCGAGCGGGTATGTCATACTTTTGGGGAGGTCTATGCTTTCCTTACGTTCGGATCCGTTGGTTTTAATAATAACATCTACACTTTCCTGGGCCTTTGCTCCTGTGCTTACCGACAAGAAAAAGACGCTCAAGAAAAAATAATGGGTAAAATTCTTCATTCTTACTGAGTTAATTGTCATGGTCATTAAAATCTAAAGCTGCATTGAACGCCTACCGCTTTGTTTCCATTACGGAACTGGGTGTTCATCATCGTAGGTTCTACCCGCATACTCAAATCGGGCGAAATATCAAAATCAGAGAGTTCGGCGTCTACATAAGCATCGATGATAGAGATCAGATATACGCCTATAAAGGCAAAGATACTCATGTCGCGATACCGGCGGTACATGTCTTTACGTTTTTTGAATGTATTCTTTAAGTACTCTGTATTAGCTGTCGTAACTTTATAGTTGTTCGGGAGGAAGTCCAGAAAACTATTGGTGCTATCGTTGTCATCCATGATGTCCACGTAGGCTTTCGAGTAGTCCTTGTACATCTTGTTGTTCCACGTCAGTGCGTATGCACATCCCACGAAACCTCCGTATACAATAGGCAGCTTCCAGTACTTGCGGTTGTAAATTTGTCCGCCGCCGGGAAATACAACCGATAACCAGGTGGCCTTGTTAGAGTTGGGGATGAACTTTTTGGCCGGAATGACCGGCGCCAGACTGTCTGTTGGGATAGACGGTGGTGGTGGAGTGACGGCAGTGGCAAGTTTCTCCATGTTGGCTTTGTTTGCTTTTGCCAGGCTGTCGGCCAGATGGCTGTTTACTGCCGGGAGAGCCAGACTGTCTATCGGTGGAATAACAGGTGCCAGGCTATCTTTCAATGTCTCCGAGAGCACCCTTTGCAAACTGTCAGCCGGTAATTCTGCTGCCGGCCTGTTGCGACGGGCACGTGCTTTGGGAGCTGTCCGGGTAGAATCCTGCGGAGCGGTTTGAGCAGGCTCCTGCGCATACACATCAATCCCTGCCACCTGTAAAAAACAGAGAAGCAGGGCAGTAATGTATAGCTTGTATCGTTTGTTTTTTCTTATCATTTACTTCTTTAAGGAGTCGAACAATTCTATGAGGCGTTCCAGTTCTTCTTCATTGCTGAAAGGAATACTGATTTTTCCTTTCCCCTTCTCTGAACAGGTAAGCTGCACCTTGGTATTGAAAAATCCCGAAAGATGCTTCTTCAGCATATTGAATTCTTCGGGAAGTTTGCCACGTTTCGGGGCAATTTTCTTATCTCCGCTTTTGATGGTTTCTCCTTCGTTCAGCGATTTGACGAGTTCCTCCACTTTCCGAACCGAATAGCCGTGTTGCTGAGTCTCTTCGAACAGTTTCACTTGCAGCTTCGGGTTGTCGAGCGCGATCAACGCCCGTGCATGTCCCATATCGATCTCTTTGTTTTGCAAAGCCATCTGGATAGGGGCCGGTAGCTTCAGCAACCGCAGGTAGTTGGCGATGGTGGTACGTTTCTTTCCTACACGTTCGCTGAGGCGTTCTTGTGTAAGGTTGTATTGCTCAATCAAATGTTGGTACGCCAGGGCAATCTCCACCGAGTTCAAATCTTCGCGCTGGATGTTTTCAATCAGCGCCATCTCCATCACGTTCTCATCGTCGGCAGTGCGGATGTAAGCGGGAACGGATGTCAGTCCGGCTTTGAGTGAAGCACGGTAGCGGCGTTCGCCGGCGATAATCTGATAAGAATCGTCGGTGAGTTTGCGCAGCGTAATGGGTTGGATAATGCCGATTTCGGCAATAGAGTCCGATAACTCCTGCAAGGCTGTTGCGTCGAATTCACGACGGGGCTGGTTCGGGTTGACGGAAATCTTCGACAGCTCGATCTCATTGATCGAAGAAGAACCTTCGGTTTTCACCTCATCCATGGAAAGCAGCGCATCCAGTCCGCGGCCTAATGCATTTCTCCTTTGTACCATATTTGTTTATTTACTATTTCTGTTGATAAGTTCTTGGGCCAACGTCAGGTGATTCTTCGCACCGGTCGATTCCGCATCATATAAGATGGTAGGAATACCGTAGCTCGGCGCTTCGCTTAACTTCACATTACGTTGGATGACGGTATTGAATACAAGCTCCTGGAAGTGGCGCTTTACTTCGTCGTAGATTTGGTTGGCCTGGCGCAGACGGGAATCGTACATGGTCAGCAGGAAGCCTTCAATCTCGAGCGATGGGTTCAGTTTGGATTTGATAATTTTGATGGTATTCAGCAATTTGCTGATTCCTTCGAGTGCAAAGTACTCGGCCTGTACGGGGATGATCACCGAGTCGGCAGCTGTCAACGTATTGATGGTAATTAGTCCCAACGAAGGAGAGCAGTCTATCAGGATGAAATCGTATTCCGGTTTCAACGGTTCGATGACTTCTTTCAATATCTTTTCGCGGTTCGGCAGATTCAGCATTTCGATTTCAGCTCCCACCAGATTGATGTGCGAGGAAATGACTTTCAGTGATTCTATTTCTGTGTCGTGAATGGCTTCTCTTATATCCGCACGGTCGATAAGACACTCATAGATAGTACATTCGGCCTGCTTGATATCTACACCAAGCCCTGAAGAGGCATTCGCCTGGGGATCGGCATCAATTACCAATACTTTCTTTTCAAGCGTTGCAAGCGATGCAGCGAGATTGATGGTTGTCGTAGTTTTTCCCACTCCGCCTTTCTGGTTGGCCAAAGCTATAATCTTTCCCATATTATCAAAAATTTATTGGCAGCGAAATAAGTAATAATAACTTAGAGCGCCTACGAAAAAAGAAAAAGTTTGCGAAAACTGTTCATAAGTCACCTGTTTTGTTAATAACTGCCAGGCATATATTCACTATTTTCTTGTTTTTTAGGTTGCAAATATACGTATTTATATTGAATTAAGGATTGCTTTTTTACTCACTTGCAGAACATTAAGATTTGTAAACTACTTATCGCATCTCTTTTATTCTTCCTTCCGCTTTTCAAGTGATATACTCGTTATTACAACTCTTTTTCTTACTTTTGTGCGGAAATAATCGGATAAACAGTAATCATATGGAAAATGAACGCCCGTTGATACTCGTGTCGAACGACGATGGAGTAATGGCTAAGGGTATCAGCGAATTGATAAAGTTTCTTCGCCCGTTGGGTGAAATAGTAGTTATGGCTCCCGATTCGGCCCGTTCGGGTAGCGGATGTGCCATGACGGTGACACAGCCGGTTCATTTCCGGCAGGTGCGCCGGGATGTGGGGCTGACGGTTTATGCCTGTTCCGGCACTCCGGCAGATTGTGTGAAACTTGCTTTCAACAGCGTGCTGAACCGTACTCCTGCTTTGGTGGTAGGCGGAATCAATCACGGTGATAACTCGGCCACGAATGTGCATTACTCCGGAACGATGGGAGTGGTGATTGAGGGCTGCCTGAAAGGAATTCCTTCCATCGGATTTTCCATCTGCGACCATAGCCCCGGAGCCGATTTTGATGCTGCCGGACCTTATGTACGTAGCATTGCCGCTGCGGTATTGGAGAAGGGATTGCCGCCGTTGACTTGCCTCAATGTGAATTTTCCGGTTACCAAAGAACTGAAAGGGGTGAAAATATGCGAACAGGCCAAAGGAGGCTGGGGGAAAGAGTGGGAGCAATGTCCCCGTAAGACAGACCCCAATTATTTCTGGCTGACAGGCGAATTTACCGATCACGAACCGGATAATGAAAAGAATGATCACTGGGCGTTGGCTCAAGGATATGTTGCCATTACCCCGGTGACGGTAGATGTAACGGCTTATCATTTTATCGAAGAACTGAAATCCTGGAATTTATGAAATATTACCTGATTGTTGGCGAAGCCTCGGGCGATCTGCATGCCTCTCACCTGATGGCGGCTTTGAAGACGGAAGATGTACAGGCTGAATTTCGTTTCATTGGCGGCGACCTGATGGCTGCCGAAGGTGGAACGATGGTGAAGCATTACAAAGAATTGGCATATATGGGCTTTATACCTGTATTGCTGCATCTGCGTACAATCCTTGCCAACATGAAGCGTTGCAAGGAAGATATTGTGCGTTGGAAACCCGATGTGGTGATTCTGGTGGATTACCCGGGGTTCAACCTGGATGTTGCGAAGTTTGTACATGCAAAGACGCAGATTCCTGTGTATTATTATATCTCTCCCAAGATATGGGCCTGGAAAGAGTACCGCATCAAGAATATCAAACGGGATGTGGACGAACTCTTTTCGATTCTTCCTTTCGAGGTGGAGTTCTTCGAGGGGAAACATCAATACCCCATTCATTATGTAGGGAACCCTACCATGGATGAAGTGACCGCTTTTCTCAAAGACAATACGGATCGTCCGGAGGAGTTCATCCGGGAGAATGATTTGGAGGAAAAACCGATCATTGCTTTGCTGGCCGGTAGCCGTAAACAGGAGATCAAAGACAATCTACCCGATATGCTTCGTGCAGCTTCTGCCTTCCCGCAGTACCAACTGGTACTTGCCGGAGCCCCCTCCATCACTCCGGAGTATTACCGGCAATACGTGGGAGATGCGAAGGTGAAGATTGTTTTCGGGCAAACGTACCGGTTGTTGCAACATGCGCAGGCCGCACTTGTTACTTCGGGGACAGCTACCCTGGAAACAGCACTCTTTCGTGTGCCGCAGGTGGTGTGCTATCATACTCCCATCGGTAAGGTGATTTCTTTTTTACGTAGGCATATCCTCAAGGTAAAATACATCTCGCTGGTTAATCTGATAACCGATCGCGAGGTCGTTAAGGAATTGGTGGCCGACACCATGACAGTGGATAATATGAGGGATGAACTGAACCGGCTGTTGAACGATACCGCTTATCGCAACGCGATGCTGGAAGGATACACCTATTTGGCCGAACGTCTGGGATCAGCCGGTGCGCCACGTAAGGCAGCTCAGGAAATGATTCGTTGCTTAAACTTAAAGAAGAGTTAATACATAGATATAAATCGCTGCTGCCGGAATAGCCATCAGAGCGCTGTCGAAGCGGTCTAACAATCCACCATGTCCCGGCAGTATATTGCCGGAATCCTTGATCTGTAACTGGCGTTTTATCAAGGATTCAGTCAGGTCGCCCCACGTGCCGAACACTACGACCACCAAAGCCAGTCCCGCCCACTCCAACATACCCATAATGGGATAGAGCTGGTAAAATGCAAAAGATGAAGCGATGGCAAGCAGACCGCCACCGATGGAACCTTCCCAGGATTTTTTGGGAGAAATACGTTCGAACAGGCGGTGTTTTCCAAAAAGTGACCCCACACAATAGGCGCCGGTGTCATTGAGCCAGATGAAGATGAAGATCGATAACGGCAAGATATAATTGTAATTCACACTGCTTAATTCCGGATTTCTTTGGAAAGCCAACACATTCAGCATGGCAAAAGGCAGCGCTATGTACAATTGACTCATCATGGCATATGCCCAGTTGAGCATGGGTTTTTCTCGCTTTAAATACAATTCGCTGATAAACAAATAAAGAAGTATGCCGGAGTAGGGGATGAACACTACGCTTCCGGCAGCATCAATACAGAACCCGGTACAAGCCAGAAACAGATAAGCTGCTCCCAGCATGGTGATGGTCTTGTTTATATGGATTCCTTGCGTTCGGTTCATTAACTGGGCAAACTCAAGCACGGTTAAAGCGCTGATACAGATAAATAATATGCCAAACGTTATGGGGCTATAGAGCGTACACCCTGCCAGGACTGCTGCGAAAAGCAGTCCGGTGACAGTGCGTTGTATGAAATTATTTTTCAAAGCGATTCGATATTTTAATTAAGGGAATCAGCAACTTAGTTTGCTTGCGTTTCAGCTGCGGGGGCTTCTTCGGCAGGAGTCTCTTCTGCTGAAGCTTTCTCAGCTTTGGCGGCAGCTTCCTGGTTGCCTTGGGCCATGATCTCTTCAGAACGCGAAGCCCATGGACGTTTACCGAAGATGCGTTCCACATCTTCCGCGAAGATTACTTCCTTGTCAATCAGCAATTGTGCCAATTGGTTGTGTCCTTCTTTGTTGTCCGACAATATTTTCTTTGCGCGCTGGTACTGTTCATTGACCATGGCTTTTACTTCTTCGTCGATCAACTCGGCTGTCTTTTCACTGTACGGACGATTGAACGAATACTCGTCGTTGTTGTAGTAACACAAGTTGGGCAGTTTCTCGCTCATACCCAGATAGGCAATCATGCCGTATGCTTGTTTGGTAACCCGTTCCAGGTCATTCAATGCACCGGTAGAGATGTGTTCCAGGAACAAATCTTCGGCGGCACGTCCTCCCAGGGTAGCACACATCTCGTCCAACATCTGTTCTTTGGTGGTGATCTGGCGCTCTTCAGGCAAATACCAGGCAGCGCCCAATGCACGCCCGCGGGGAACAATCGTTACTTTAATCAACGGATTGGCATATTCCAATAGCCATGAAATGCTGGCATGGCCGGCCTCGTGCAATGCAATAGCGCGACGTTCGGATTCGGTAGTGATCTTTGTTTTCTTTTCCAAACCACCGATAATACGGTCTACCGCATCGAGGAAGTCTTGTTTACCCACAAACTTCTTGCCATGACGGGCGGCGATCAGCGCAGCTTCGTTACATACATTGGCAATGTCTGCTCCGGAAAATCCGGGAGTCTGGCGGGCCAGCAGATCTACATCTACTGAATCGTCTATCTTGATGGGACGTAAATGTACGCCGAAAACCTCTTTGCGTTCGTTCAGGTCGGGTAAATCCACATGAATTTGACGGTCAAAACGTCCGGCACGGAGCAATGCTTTGTCCAGTACATCTACCCGGTTGGTAGCAGCCAGGATAATTACACCGCTGTTCGAACCAAATCCATCCATTTCGGTGAGTAGTTGGTTCAATGTATTCTCCCGTTCGTCATTTCCGCCCATGGCCGGATTTTTACCGCGGGCACGGCCTACGGCATCGATTTCATCGATAAATACAATACACGGTGCTTTTTCTTTCGCCTGTTTGAATAAGTCGCGAACGCGCGAAGCTCCTACGCCGACAAACATTTCCACAAAGTCCGAGCCAGCCAGGGAAAAGAACGGAACATTTGCTTCGCCGGCTACTGCCTTGGCAAGCAATGTCTTACCGGTTCCCGGAGGTCCTACGAGTAATGCTCCTTTAGGAATCTTACCTCCCAGGTCCGTGTATTTTTGTGGTTCTTTCAAGAACTCGACAATCTCTTCCACTTCTTGTTTAGCTTCTGCCAGTCCGGCTACATCTTTGAATGTGATCCGGTTTGCTCCGCCTTTCTCGAATAGTTGCGCTTTCGATTTGCCCACGCTAAATACTCCTCCGGCGCCACCGCTGGCACCACCGCCCATACGACGCATGAAAAATAGAATCCAAAGACCTATCAGGGCTATCGGAAGGATATTCCACAAGATAATGGACATATAGTCCCTTTTCTTGTCATAGGTCACCGAACCTTTGAAATGTTCAGCCTCCCGTTCTTTTTCTAGAAAATTATCGAGATTTTCACGCGAAGGGGCTTCGGTGGTAATCATCGGATTTCGTCCTACTTTGTTGGAGTCTGCTTTGAATACCGCACCAATGGATTGGGGGGTGATGAAGACTTCTACCGAATTGTCGTCGTATCCGATGACTTTATTTACATATCCATCCCGAACGTATTGTTGAAAAGCATCGTACGAAATGGTTTTATTGTTAACAGTGCCATTTTGGTTCGTTAGAAATATGCCCATTACCGTCAGGGCAATGATCATATACAACCAGTTCAGATTGAATCTGGGCATGTTTACTTTATTATTGTTATTTTTTTTCTCGTCCATATAGAAACATTAATCAATGTCGGGAATTGTTGTTAACTTGGCGTCTGCCCATAGGTGCTCGATATCGTAGAATCGTCTGACTTCGGGCAAAAAAACATGAACCAATACATCCGAGTAGTCCATCGCTACCCATTCTGCATTGCGTTCGCCGTCTATTGCCGTCGGTCTGTTGCCGGTACCTTTCCGGGCTATTTCCCGGATGGAATCTACAATTGCGCCTACTTGGCTTGGAGAATTCCCCTGGCAAATCACAAAATACTTGCAAATGGTATCACCAATGCGAGTCAAATCGGCTATAACTATGTTTTTACCTTTCTTTTCTTGTATTCCTTCAGTAATTTTTTCTATTAAAACTTTAGTTTCGTTCATTATAATTAGCTGTGAATTAATTCTAATTTATTATTCTTTATGCATACAACAAGCAACTGCTTGTCTTTGTTTCGCAATATTTTATGGATATAATTTACAAATATAAGCTGTTTTATCGGAACGGTGAAAGCAATGTGAAAAAACTCTTCTTTTTTTGATTTTTTTATGGATAAAAGTGCCGGAAGAAGCGTCTAATTGAGCTGTAAGAATAAAAAAACAAATGAAAACCTTTTGGGGAATGAAAATATTTGTATCTTTGCACCGCATTTGAGAGTTATTGGGCTATGGTGTAATGGTAACACTTCAGATTCTGGTCCTGACTTTCCAGGTTCGAATCCTGGTAGCCCAACTTAAGAGTGGAAATCTTCAAAAGATTTTCGCTCTTTTTGTATCTGGAAGATACGGTTGAGTGATCACTTTTGTAGCGAATGTCAATAAGCAGACAGCTCGAAATCCTGTACAAGATTTCGAGCTGCTTTTTATGTGATAAATCAAACAATACTATTGTTCTTCCTTGATGGATTCATCGATCACTTTAATCTTCTGCTGTATTAATTCCAGTTCTGATTTCAGTTTCTCCACTTTCCGGTTCAACTCCGTCAGTAGGCTATTACCTTTTTTAGACGAAGAAGTAAGGAAGCCCAGGTTGTTTTCGTATGTTTGGAGTTCGTTCTTCATGTTTTCATAAACACGAACCAACTTCTCGCGTTCTTTGTACAGGGATTGAGGACCACTGCCCTGGATGTTGTTGACATTCGACTTGAAGTTGCTCAGTCGTTTGTTGGAAGCACTGATGTTGAAACGTTCGAAGAGTTGGTCGATAATCGTATGGTATTGCTTATACAACCGGTCTTTTTCCTTGAACGGCACATGTCCTACGTTATTCCAATCCCTCATTAGTTCGCGTACCAGCTTGTTTGCTTCCTCCGTATCCATGTCTTCGGCAATAGCAGACAGTTGTGCGATGATGCTTTTCTTTTTCTCCATATTTTCCACCTCTACCGAGCGTTGAGAATGGGTAGCTTTACCCTTTTGCTCGAAGAAGTAATCACAGGCTGAGATGAACCGGGTCCAAACGGCATCCGAATGCTTCTTGGCAACCGGTCCGATGGTTTTCCATTCTTTTTGCAGTTTGGTCAGCAATTCGGAAGTTGCTTTCCAGTCGGTACTGTCTTTCAACGCTTCCACTTTCTCGCACAATGCTTTCTTCTTTTCGAGGTTCTCATTCATGCTTTCTTTCAGGACCTTGTAGAATTCGCTCTTCTTTTTGAAGAACTCATCACAGGCACGGCGGAAACGTTCGAAGATCTTCACATTCATTTTCTGCGGGGCAAAGCCGATGGTCTTCCATTTGTTTTGGAGCGCAATCACCTCCTGCGTTTTGCTTTCCCAACCATTGAACGTTTTTAGTTCGCTGTATTCAATAGCTTCCACAATTTCGCAAATAACCGTTTTCTGGTCCAGATTATGCTGTTCCACTTCTTTCAGCGCTTCGAAGTGTTGTTGGTGGCGGCGATTGATAACCGTGGATGCAGTCTTGAAACGATTCCAAACCTCGTCACGTAGATCTTTAGCCACGGGGCCTGTATCACGGAATTCCTGGTGTAATTTTTGGAGTTGATGGAAGGCAGAGACTACATCTTCCTCTTCGGATAGTTTCTCGGCGGCTTCACAAAGGCGTTGTTTGATTTCAAGGTTCTTTTTGAAGTCGTATTCGCGGAACTCATTGTTGAGTTTCAATATGTCGTAGAACTTCTCCACATACAGTTGGTATGTTTTCCAGAGCTCGTTTACCTTTGCCTGGGGTATCAACTTGGTTTCGTTCCACTGTTGTTGCAGTTTCTTGAATTCAGTGTATGACTTGTTGGCATCGTCGGGCGATTCGACAAGTTCTTTCAATTCTTCAATGATGGAAAGTTTGACTTGCAGGTTTTCTTCTTTCAGCTTCTCCAATTCGCTGGCTTGCAGGCTACGTTTTTCCTTGATTGTAGCCATTACGTTTTTGAACTCTTCCTCCAAAGCGTCAGATTCCGGAATAAATTTGTCTTCCTCTCCGCCGTTTTCTATGAATTGCTTCTTTGAGGCTTCCTGTTCGGCATTGTGAAGTTTGTAGAAAGCCTGCTTCAAGGTGTCGAGCTCTTGCTTGTTCGCACCTTCAGCGTTCGCAGCAAGTTCATTCAGGCGTGCCAATGCTTCCTCTTTGGTCAGCGATTTGGCAGCCGGTTCTTCCTGCTCTTCTTCTTTTACATCTTCAGCTACAGGTTCATTTGTTTCCTCGGAAACCTCAACTGTCTTTTTTTCTTCTTCCAACTTCCCTTGTTCCAAAGGTAGGTTAGTGTCCTGAGAGTCCATCATTGTTCTTATCGTTTTAGAGAGAGGACGGGGTCCTTCCATACATTAGCTCACAAATAAATAAAATAAAACGTTTACTTCATAGTTTTTTTTAATCTTTTTTTTGATAAAGCTTATTTCTTACGATAACAGGACGGTAAAACCCATATAAAGCATCATACCGATGATGTCATTTGTGATGGAAATAAATGGTCCCGTAGCAATAGCCGGATCTATTTTTAGTTTCTCCAAAGTCATGGGTACAAGTGTGCCGAAAATGGAGGCAAACATAACCACGGCAAACAAACTGATAGATACGGAATAAGATACGGTTGCTTCCGGTCCGAAACGTATGAAGTTGTATGTATATACCAGCAGGGAGATGATAGTGGCATTGATCAAGGCTACCAAAGCTTCTTTGGAAACCTGCTTGAAAGTGTCTTTAGAGTCGAGCGAGCTGTTGGCCAACCCTTGTACCACCAAGGCCGACGACTGCGTTCCCACATTTCCTCCCGTACCACCGATCAGCGGAATGTAGAGTGCCATTTCGGGATGGGCGGCGAAAGTTGTGTCGAAGTTACCCAGTATCATGGAGTTGCAGATACCGCCTACCATACCGATCAGCAGCCAGGGAAGACGGGCAGTGGTTTGGCGCATCACGTTGTCGTCCATCTCTACGTCCTGCGAGAGACCGGAAGCCAATTGGTAATCGCGTTCGGATTGTTCGCGGATTTCGTCCATCACGTCGTCTACCGTGATCTGCCCCACCAACCGTCCGATACTATCGAGTACAGGAACGGCCACCAAGTCATACTTCTCAATGATTTGTGCCACTTCTTCGATAGGCGTGTCTACATGTACGGAGATGGGGTCCTTCTGCATCACATGCTTAACTCTCGATACCGAGGGCGAAGTGATCATTTTCTTGAGCGGGAAGATTCCGCGGAGACGTTCGTCATCGTCGATGACATATACATAATAAATTTCGTCCAGTTCTTCGGCTTGCTGGCGCATTTCCTTCAAGCACTCGGGCATACTCCAGTTCTCGTTGACAAGTACCATTTCCGTACCCATCAAACCACCGGCAGTGTCTTCGTCGTATTTCAGCAGATCGACAATGTCGCCGGCCTGTTCGATGTCTTCAATGTGTGAGAGGACCTCTTCCTGTTTCTCTTCGTCGAGTTCACGCATGAGGTCCACCGCGTCGTCCGTGTCCATGTAGTCCACGAATCGCTTGGCGATGGTTTCGGAGGGGAGGATTTCGAGGAATTCTTTACGTACGTCCTCGTCCATTTCGACCAGTACGTCCGCCGCTGTCTCATTGTCCAGCAACCTGTAAATAAAACGCGCTTCTTCTGCGCTCAGATCGTTACACAGCTCAGCGATATCGGCAGGGTGGAGATTGATGAGTAATTCATTGATTTTCTCGCCCTCTTTCTGTTCGATTAACGTCCGTACGTTGTCGATGTATTCCTCGTTGATTTCCATACACTCATTTTTTAATCGTTACCGACTATAGCTCATTTCTCACACGCCGTTCATTTCGGTCAACGCTTGTTCCACCCGGTTGGTCAGGTCGATAAACTCCTGAACCGAGAGTTGCTCCGGACGTTTGTTGAACAACACATCTTCCGTCAGCGGGCATTCCTTGCCCAGAATCGGCTTGATGGAGTTGCGCAATGTCTTCCTGCGTTGGTTGAACGTGGTCTTTACCACTTGCTTGAATAGCTTTTCATTGCAGCCCAGGTCGTGCGTCTCGTTGCGCGTCATCCGGATAACGGCGCTTTTCACTTTGGGAGGCGGGTTGAATACATGCTCGCTTACCGTGAAAAGATACTCCACCCGGTACCATGCCTGGATCAGTACACTCAGGATTCCATAAGTCTTGTTGCCTGGTTTGGCGGCAATCCGTTCGGCCACCTCTTTTTGTATCATACCGGTGCAGCAAGGAATCAGATCCTTGTTGTCCAGCATCTTGAAAAAGATCTGGCTGGAAATATTGTATGGATAGTTTCCCGTCAAAACAAACTGCCCGCCGTCGAATAAGCGTTCAAGGTGCATTTTCAGGAAATCGTCTTCTATAATGTTGGCGTCCAGCGACGGATATGCTTCCCGTAGGTAAGCCACTGATTCAAAGTCTACTTCGACCACCTTCAATGGTCGTTCCTTCTGAATCAGGAATTGGGTAAGCACTCCCATACCCGGTCCTACTTCCAAAACCGGAAGGGTGGGGACTGCATCAACCGTATCGGCGATTCCCTGAGCGACTTTCAAGTCTTTCAAGAAATGCTGTCCGAGAAACTTTTTGGGCTTAACTACTCTCATGTATCAACAATTTAACTACTTTTGCAGCCGACAAAGGTAATTCTTTTATGCGAAGAATGAGTAGATTGGAATGAAGAAACTGATAAAAAAAGCTCTAAAAATTGTATTACCGCTACTTCTGGGGGGATTTATTCTTTTCTGGGTGTACCGCGATTTCGATTTTGCGAAAGCTGCCGATGTGTTGGTGCACGGCATGAATTGGTGGTGGATGCTCCTGTCGCTCGTTTTTGGGATATTCAGTCATATTATTCGCGGATGGCGATGGAAGCAGACCCTGGAACCATTGGGCGCTCATCCGAAGAGTGCCGATTGTGTGAATGCCGTATTCGTTTCGTATGCTACCAACCTGATTCTACCGCGTATGGGCGAAGTATCGCGTTGTGGTATTCTAGCCAAGTATGACGATGTGTCTTTCTCTAAATCACTGGGCACGGTAGTGACGGAGCGGTTGATCGACGGATTGTGCATCATGCTGATTACCGGAGTTACATTGCTTTTGCAGTTGCCGGTATTCAAATCCTTTTTTGTAAATACCGGAACGAATATACCCTTGCTGATGCATTGGTTTACTTCCATCGAGTTTTATATCATCCTGTTTTGTATCATTGGCGTGGGGGTGCTTTTGTATTACCTGATGCGTGCCTTGTCGTTCTTTGAAAAGGTAAAAGGCATTGTCCTTAATATATGGCAGGGGATTATCTCCTTGAAGGATGTACGTAACATCCCGCTATTTATCCTTTATACGGTTCTTATCTGGTTGTGCTACTTCATGCACTTCTATCTTACTTTCTTCTGTTTCGACTTCACCGACGATCTGGGCTCGCTTGCAGCGCTGGTTATGTTTGTCGGCGGAACGTTTGCCGTTGTCGTACCCACCCCTAACGGAGCCGGTCCGTGGCACTTTGCCGTCATCTCCATGATGATGCTTTATGGCGTAAATGCGGTCGATGCGGGAATATTTGCACTAATCGTACATGGTATTCAGACTTTTTTAGTAGTTTTGTTGGGAATATACGGTATGACGGCTTTGTCGCTTACCTATAGGAAAAGAAACTAATACTAAAAAAGATTCGTTATGAGTACAATCCTCTCTTTAGAACCACAAAATGTGTGGAAGCATTTTTATTCTTTGACTCGTATCCCTCGTCCGTCGGGATATATGCAACCGGTGACTGATTTTCTCGTTCAATTCGGGAAAGATCTTGGGCTGGAAACATTTGTCGACGAGGCAGGCAATGTGATTATTCGTAAACCCGCTACTCCGGGAATGGAAAACCGGAAAGGGGTGATTCTGCAAGCGCACATGGATATGGTGCCGCAGAAGAATAATGATACGGTACACGATTTTGAGAAAGATCCTATTGAAACATACATCGACGGCGAATGGCTCAAAGCCAAGGGTACCACGCTGGGTGCCGATAATGGGTTGGGTGTAGCTGCCATCATGGCGGTATTCGAAGCTACGAACCTGAAGCACGGTCCGCTCGAAGCCTTGATCACCAAAGACGAAGAAACCGGCATGTTCGGTGCGTTTGGTTTGAAAGCTGGTACGGTCAATGGTGAGATCATGTTGAACCTCGACTCGGAGGACGAAGGGGACCTGTACATCGGCTGTGCCGGTGGTATGGATGTAACTGCTTCACTCGAATACAAAGAAGTAGCTCCCGAAGAAGGAGATATCGCAGTGAAAATTACACTGAAAGGTTTGCGTGGTGGTCACTCCGGATTGGAAATCAACGAAGGTCGCGGCAATGCCAACAAACTGCTGGTTCGTTTCGTACGTGAAGCGGTTGCTTCGTATGAAGCCCGTCTGGCTAGTTGGGAAGGTGGCAATATGCGCAATGCTATTCCGCGCGAAGCTTCTGCCATACTTACTATCCCGGCAGAGAATGAAGCCGAACTGCTCGAGCTGGTGAAATACTGCGAAGATCTGTTCAACGCCGAATATGCTACACTTGAAACTCCGATCAGCCTCAAGGCCGAACGTACGGACTTGCCTGTCGGCGAAGTACCCGAAGAAATACAGGACAGCCTCATCAATGCCATCTTTGCTTGTCAGAATGGAGTGATGCGTATGATTCCTACCCTGCCCGATACCGTAGAAACATCTTCCAATCTGGCTATTATTCTTATTGGTAACGGTAAAGCTGAACTCAGGATTCTGGCTCGTAGTTCTTGCGACAGTATGAAGGAATATCTCACTACCAGTCTGGAATGCTGTTTCTCTATGGCAGGCATGAAGGTGGTTATGAGTGGAGGTTATTCGGGATGGCAGCCCAATGTAGAGTCGCCTATCCTGCATGCCATGAAGGATTCGTATAAGGCTCAGTTTGGAATGGAGCCCGCCGTGAAGGTGATCCATGCCGGATTGGAATGTGGTATTATCGGTGCTGTGATGCCGGGATTGGATATGATCTCCTTCGGGCCGACCTTGCGTTCTCCGCACTCACCCGATGAACGCGTGCTCATTCCGACGGTACAGAAGTTCTACGACTTCCTGGTAGCTACATTGGAACAGACTCCGATGAAATAAAGAAATTTACGATTGGACGATCTGCCTGATCGTCCAATCGTAAATCTACAGGTTCAGTTTGTCTTTTAATAGCTTATACCCCGAACTACTCATTTTTAGCTTCGTTCCATTTTTCAGAAGCATCTGGTAATTCTCCTTGCCAAACAGTTCTACCCGTGAAACTTGTGAGACATTGACAATATACGAGCGGTGGATGCGTACAAATAGGGAAGGAGAGAGATGTGTCTCAAAATACTTCATCGTTTGCTCCTTTACATATTGACCTTCCGCAGTGACCAACGTCACATAGTCGCCACATGCCTGAATGTACAACAGCTTTTCCGTATCTATCAGATGGATGCGTGAACCGTCTTTTACCGTGATGCGGTTGATGCATTCGTTTTCTTCTTCTTTGGTCACGGGTGTGTGTGGTAGTAATTCGGGCTCATCGGCAGGGACTTCCTCTTCCTGCGTCTGCAACTGTTTTGTCAATATCTGTATTCTGTACCCAGATACTATACATGTCCATACCAGTATTCCGAATACTATCCGGAAAGGAAGTGTTTGTCCAAACGGGTAAACTTCGCGTCCTGCCTCTCCAATGAGGAACCGGATGAAGAAGCAACCGGTTATCCACATGGAAATAGCGAGTATGCCCAGTACGATCCGGGTTTGCTTAAAAGGAACGAAGCTGCTCACAAACCATGCATAATAGCCCAGCGCAGTCAGTAATGTCATGCATAGCATCCCGTCGATTGCGGCAACCAGTGCCGGGGTGCCGGTATACGCCATTAGCAGGGCAGCTTGTATGCCTGCCAGGAAGAGTGCCGATACGGCTACCGCTGTCCATCGCCTGGGATTTCCCGCTAAAGGATGTGTGTGCATGCGACTTAGCTTTTAATCTCTACGCCACCCAGGGTGATGTTTCCACGGATTATCAGTGACCGTGTCTGGTCTATGTTAGGATGAGGTATCCGTTTGTCTTCGCATCCACCCATCATCACCTGGCAAATCGTTTCCACCTTCCAGTGCGAGGGTAGGAAGATCTCAACTCCTCCGAAAGAACAGTCGATGTCGATGTACGTTTCACCTACTTCAATCTCCGTGCGTCGAAGGTCGATGATGGTACCACCGAATCGGTTGTGGATCACAGCCCCTTTGAATATCTCGTCAAGTACCACCTGGCGTATACTTCCAAAGAGGTTTTCCGAGCGGACAAAGCCGTCAGTGGTAGTATATTCATTTTTGGTATGTGCTTCCCATGATTTTCTGGATGTTGTTTTCCCACAGACCGATTTGCATAGAAAAGCTATTCCGGCGATGATCAGCAATACCGGCCATATCAGTTCCGGCGTGTAAACCGGTAGCCATGGCAGGTTAAGATGCGGAGCCAGGTAGGAGGCACCAACCGTTAACAATGCCGAACCACCCAACCAATGACGTTTGGTCAGACTGTATATTCCCAAAACAATGAGCAGCATCTGCCACGAAAGAAGTATGTCTGATAGCTCATAGGAGATCCACCCCAATCTTTTACTCAGTAACAATACCCCTACAATAATAAGGATGCAACTGAATGTAGTGCCTGATGAACAGGACTTTCTTTTCTTTTCCATGCGAATTATATTTTGGTGCAAAGATATGCGTTCTCCTCATTCCTGAATATAGTTTCACGTTGATTTGGCAGTGGAAATCGGTGAATGCCGGATTTTGCCCGACGAGTTTAATCATAATTAATACACATATTGGAGGCTCATATGAATTAACGGTTAATTTTGCGCACAAACACTATCTACATCATGAAGAAAAAAACACTTGTGTTGTTTGGGTTGGCTGTGTTTGCATCTGTGCTTCTGAATGCGCAGACGCTTGCCGACAGAATTGTCCCGCCGTCGGGCTATACCCGTGAAGCTTCTGCTTCCGGTTCGTTTACCGCATACCTGCGTTCGCTACCGTTGCTGCCTGCAGGTAGTAAAGTAAAGCTTTACAATGGACAGGAAAAACGGAACCAGGCAGCCGCATTCGCCGTTGTCGATATGGAAATCGGGAACCGCGACCTACAGCAGTGTGCCGATGCCATCATCCGTTTGAGAACCGAATATCTTTGGGCGCAAAAACGCTACGGCGAGATTGCTTTCCATTTTACCAACGGTTTCCTGGCCGATTATAAGAAGTGGGCAGCAGGGAATCGTATCAAAGTAGAGGGGAATAAATGCTGGTGGTATGCTTCGGGGAATGCCGATGCTTCTTATCGAAGCTTCCGGAAATACCTCGATGTGGTATTTATGTACGCCGGTACGGCTTCTCTTTCTAAAGAGTTACAGTCCGTGCCTTATTCTTCACTTGCTGTTGGCGATATTTTTATTCAGGGCGGATCGCCCGGACATGCCGTACTTGTGGTAGATGTAGCTGTTCACCCATCCACAGGTAAGAAAGTCTATCTGCTTGCTCAGAGTTATATGCCTGCCCAGCAGATACATGTGTTGGTGAATCCCAACAGCCGGATTCTTTCTCCCTGGTACGAACTATCTTCCTCCTCCGAGGGAAAGGTGTATACTCCCGAATGGACTTTTGACAAAACCAATCTCAAGCGCTTCAAATAAACTTTATTATCTTATAATTATTATAAGATAATAAAGTTGTTCTTAGTCGGGACTTACCGGATTGGATTGGCAGTAACTCCCGTATGCGTAAGTTTCACCGGTTTGATATAGCCGTTTTCATCGAAAAACATCTCGTCGATGCAGGTTACCCGGTGGTCTCTGGTTGTTATGCCGATCGGCCGGCGGTGATAGACCATGTACCACTTATCTGATTTTGGCTCGTGAATCACCGAATGGTGTCCGGCTCCGTTGGCTACATTGGGGTCTGGCTGCAGAACCTTGCCTATCCGTTCGAACGGACCGAACGGTGAATCGGCTATGGCGTATGCTACCGAGTAGTCAGGTCCGCCCCATCCGCCTTCCGACCACATGAAGTAATACTTTCCGTTGCGCACAAACATGAAAGGACCTTCTGTATACCCCTTTGGGGTCACCTCCTTAAATATCGATCCGTCTGCCAGCGGAACAAATCCGGTGAAGTCGTCTTTCAGTCGGGCGATGTTGCAGTGTCCCCATCCGCCATAGTAAATATAATAGGTACCGTCTGTGTCCTTGAATACAAATTGATCGATGGGTTGTGCGCCGTTGTGAAATTTGTCGATCAGCGGTTTGCCCAGATAGTCGGCGTACGGACCTTGCGGTTTGTCGGCTACTGCCACCCCGATGCCTCCGTATTGCTGGTCGTTTTGTATGTCGTTACCTCCGAAGAAAAGGAAATAGCGGTTGTCCTTTTTCAGTATGGCAGGTGCCCATAAAGCCCGTTTCACCCATTTTACGGCAGAATTATCCAAAACACGTTCGTGCTTGGTCCAGTTTACCAGGTCGGGCGACGAAAAGGCGTCGAAGAATATCTGCTTTTCGTAAAGGGATGAGTACGTAGGAAATATCCAGTATTGGTCATCAAAGATGATTCCTTCCGGGTCGGCATACCAACCCTCGGAAATGGGATTGCCTGAGGTGGCTACCGGCAGTGGGGAAGGACACGAGAAAGGCAATGCGGGCAAACCCTCTTTGTTGATCAGGTTCGGCATGGCCAGCTCGTCCCAGGCGAAGCGCACCATCGGCTTGCCTGTGTCTCTGCTTCTCTGAAGTAACACCTTATTTCCCTCGATGGTGGCATCCACTTTTGCGAAACGTCCCTTCTCTTCTTTTACATAGAACCAGTCGGGGGCTTTCCCGTCGCTCGTTGTAAGCCCGGATCCGGTATGATCGAACTCCAGGATGATTTTATTTCCTTGAACGGTCATATCCTTGAAAGCCGGACCACTATATACTACATTCGTTTTACCATAATCTTTCGCCAACGCCCAGCGTGCCAGTCGTTCGCCTACCACCCATTTGTACGAAGGGTGTATGTCTTTGGGATTATCAACCAGGTCGGTAGTTACCACCATGCCTGTGTGCGGAATACTCAGGCAGGAAGTCTGTACCTCCCAAAAGTAAGGCAACGCCTCCCAGGTTCTGGCCGACTCATCCCCTCTTCGTTGCGAGTATGTGTGCGGTGCCAGTTGTACATAGTAGAAAGGTAGATTCTCATCTTTCCAGGCCGAACGCCAGCTTTCGATGAGACTTTTTTGTTTTTTGGCATAGATATCCATATCGCCATTGGTCAGATTGGTCTCGCCCTGATACCACAGAAATCCTTTGAGAGAGTAGGGAATCATGGGGGCTACCATTTTCTGAAACCTGTCGCCGATGGTTATATTCTTGAATTTATGATCTACCACACTATCTTTTAAGGCGGGCGAACTCAGGTAAGCTTCTTCCGGTGTCCATGTCTCTATTGGTGTTCCACCCCATGAAGTGGAGATGATTCCTACCGGTACATCCAGGTTTTCGACCAGTGATTTAGCAAAGAAATATCCGATGGCAGATACAGGTGCCAATGTTTCTTCGTTGATCATTTGCCACCCTTTGGAGGGGAGCGTATCGGCTTTGAGATTCTTTTCTACATAGAGTACCCTGATGTTGGGACTTTTGGCTTCTTTGAGTTGCTGACTGAGGTAGTCCGGATCGCCTTTAGCCGGTTTGGCATACTTCTGATGCCGATTCATGGAATATTCCATGTTCGACTGTCCGGAGGCCAGCCACACTTCGCCGATCAGGATGTTGCTCAACACCAGTTTGTTGCTCTTCCCTTGTACGGTCAGTGTTTGCGGCTTTTGAGTGGCCGTCAGCTCATCGAGTTTTACCGACCAATTACCTTGTTCGTCGGCCTTTACTTTTTTTGTTTGTTTCTGAAACTTTACCGTGACCACTTCCGACGGTGCGGCATAGCCCCAGACGTTCACTTTCTTTCCTTGCTGAAGAACCATGTTGTCGCCGAAAACCTTAGGAAGGCTCACTTGGGAGAAAACAACAGCAGGAATAACGGTTAGAATAAGTGTTAGAACGAAATTAAGAGTGTACTTTTTCATGATCAATAATTAGTTAGACGAGGCAAATATACTAAATTTTGTGTGTCGGAGCATACTTAATCAGACTATCAGCAGGATATGCTGCAATTTTTTATTCAGAATAACCGGAAAGTGGATGAAAATTGCACAAGAAGTTTAAAATTCTCCTACGCTCTTACGCACGTTGATGAAACCCTTTATCCATCGGTGTTGTAAGCGCGTAAGAGGATTTTTTTATCTTACGCACCTCTTACGCGCCCTGTCTCTTTTTGGAGATTGGGTTGTCTTGTTTTATTACATAAACAGCCTCCGTGGCTGGTGGATAACATACTGGGAAAGGAGTAAAAGTAAGGCCGAGACCTTTGATTTTACAGTTGGATTTCTTATATTTGCAACTATGAAAATCCTTTCTACACCTGGGTCTAGGCTCGATTTACACCCGGATGGACGAGGGTTGTACACCCGGATGTAGGAGAGTTGTACATCCGGGTGTATACAGGGGCTTTCTGTTATGAAAATATAATAACAAATTATTAAATCTTACAGATGAAGTTAGGAACAACGCTTTACGTTGTCCGCAAAAAAGTGGACTTAACCAAAGAAGAAAAACAGGTGCGTTATTACGCAGTGCCCATCACATCCGGGCAAGTCAGTACTGCCGATCTGGCAGCTATCATTTGCGAACGCTGTTCGCTCACGCGGGCCGATGTGTTGGCGGCCGTCAGTGCGCTGAGCGACGTCATGCAGCAACATTTGAGAGATGGGAAGACGGTGATGCTCAACGGAATCGGATTGTTTTCCGTTTCGGCAAGCAGTGAAGGGGTGGAGCTGCCCGAGCAATGCACACCTTCCAAAGTAAAAGCGCAACGGGTATGCTTCAAAGCCGACACCGAGATGCGTCTTATCCTGAATGAAATTGAGTATGTACCCATCGTTAAGAGAAAGTCTAAGAAGATCGTAAAATGAAAATCACACAACTCAGAAACGATGGAAAAAAGCAGACACAACGGGTAATAGAACTGGAAGCCGGACTGCAAGCCATGCGAGTCGAGACCAAAAGTCAGCCTGTAACAGTTATGAGATCGGAGCTTCCGTATGCCCAACCGGGCGATCAGCTTGTCTGCGTGCAGAAAATACCTCAACTTATCTTCGGAAGTGCTATAAAAAAGCACTCCGATAGGGAAGAAGTAACCTATAATGGGTGCGTCACACTCGAAATTAATCGCCTTACGGGTCATAAAGAAGCTGTTGAGATACGGAACAAGGCGTCTATGCTTCCACAAACGCTTCTTTCTTTTATCGGTTCCAGCAACCGAAGTGTAAAAATTATTGTACCTTTTGTTCTGCCCGACGGCAAATTGCCTGATGAAGCGGAAAAGATAGACTTGTTTCACGCGCATGCTTACCGGAAAGCCGTGCAGTACTATCAGCCTCAGTTGAACCGCGAGTTCGATTTGAAACCTCCCTCGCCGGCGCAATCCTGCCGTATGTCGTTCGATCCGGAGCTGTACTACAATCCCGAGGCGGCGCCTATCCGGATGGAACAACCCAATCAGATGCCCGCCGAACCCACTTTCGAGGAACAGCGGGAAGCCATAAAAGATCCGTTGATGCGGCTCTTGCCGGGGTATGAGCGGCATAACATCATTGCCACGTTGTTCGAAACCTCTTTGTATGATGCTTTGCGTAAACTCAGGAAGACCGAGACAGAGAACGATCGCCTGCCTTTTCTGATTCGCTTGACCGAGAATTGTCATGCGTCCGGTATTCCGGAAGAAGATGCCATACGCTGGACATTGATACGTACCGATCTGGCGAAGTATGATGTGGAAGTGCGGGCTACCTTTCGGAGTACGTATGAATTGAAGAAGAGGTTCGGCGAAAAACCTTGTATTCCTGCGCCGATGACGTTGGTGGCACGAATGGAGGAGTTTATCCAACGCCGGTATAATCTGCGCCGGAACACGATGAAGGGGATAGTGGAATACCGGGAATACAAATCGTTCTATTTCAAGTTCCGGCCGGTTACCAAACAGGCATTGAACAGCATCGCTCTGAATGCGCAAGCCGAAGGGATTCCGGTTTGGGATGCAGATGTGAGGAGATACGTGGAGTCGGATAGGGTACCCACCCATAATCCGATAGAAGAATACCTCGGCAATTTGGGCGCTTGGGACGGTAAAGACCGGATTCGGGAGCTGGCCGGCCGGATAAGTTGCGAACAACCGGATGCGTGGAGGGAGCGTTTTCATACCTGGTTTCTTAGCATGGTGGCACATTGGCGGGGACTTGATCAGAAGCATGCTAACAGCAGCCTGCCGTTACTGATAGGCGATCAGGGGTGTGGTAAATCTACTTTTTGCCTCAACCTATTACCGCCTGTGTTGCGCGAATATTACACCGACAGCATTGATTTCAGCAACCGCCGGAATACGGAACTGGCACTGAACCGTTTTTTGCTCATCAATATGGATGAGTTCGACTCTATCAGTCCGGCTTATCAAGGTTTCATGAAGCACATTGTGCAAAAAGCGGTGGTGCAAAGCCGGCGACCGTACGGAATGGTAACAGAAGAGCTGCGACGGTATGCCACTTTTATAGCCACCAGTAACCACTTCGACCTGCTGAACGATCCGACGGGAAGCCGGCGGTACATCTGTGTGGAAGTAAACGGCATTATAGATTACAAGCAACCGGTGGATCACCGACAACTATATGCTCAAGCGGTGGAAGAGTTGGAGAAGAATGTCCGTTATTGGTTTACCCACGAAGAGGAGGCGGCAATTACATATGACAACCTTCGTTACCGTCAGACTTCGATGGAGGAAGAAAACTGTTTGCTCTATTTTCGTCGGCCGGAACCGGAGGAAGCTTTTCAGGAGTTGACCGCCATTGAGATGTTGGAACGGGTTAGGATGCGTCAGAAAGGATTTAAGTATACCCCAACGATGGTCGTAAAACTCGGGCGTGTACTCAGTGCCACTTTTGAGTTTCACCGTGTTCATCGGGGTAAGGTTTATAAAGTGGTGGAAATAAACGGGTAAAGAGAAAGAGTGTGTAAGAGGTGCGAGAGAGGGAGATCACTGTCTCTCGCACCTCTAATTTACAATTGTTCGATATCTTCAGTGGAAAGGCCAGTGACGTTGGCAATGATGGAGGTCTCTAAACCTAATGCCTTCATCTTTCGGGCGTTTTCCAGATTTTGAGTTGTGGCTCCTTTTTCTATGCCTTTTTCCATTCCATTCTGCTCAGCCGATTCAATGGTGGCTATATAGTCATTGTACACCTTGAGGCTTTGGTCGTACTTATCCCTATCCTCTGGCGAGAGTGCAGCAACATCGGCTATCTCCTCGAGTTTCTCGAAGACTGCCTTTCTGGCCTTAAACGGCATTCTATCCAATGTTTTCATATTCTTAAGTACATAAATCCAACGTTCAAAATCGGTCTCGCAGTTCTCTTCTTCTTTGTCGAACAACGGCAGAGTGATGAAGATTTGCCATAACTAATTCCCCCGAATTCGGGGGAATTAAAATGTAATGCGGATGATTACAGTTTTTCTATTTCTTCGATGGGAAGTTTGGTAATGGAGTGGATAAGGTCAATAGCTAATCCTTTTAATTTCATATCTTTCGCTATTCTTACCGCTTCTTTTTCAATTCCTAATTCAATGCCTTCTTCGCGTCCTTCTTCACGACCTTCTTTACGTCCCTTTTCGCGACCCTCTATTAGCTTCGCTTCCATCGTTGCCTCATAGTCATTGTACACCTTGAGGCTTTGCTCATATTTATGTCTTTCCTCCGGTGAGAGGGCAGACACATCGGCTATCTCCTCGAGCTTCTCGAAGACAGCTTTTCTGGCCTTAAATGGCATTCGCTCCAATGTTTTCATATTTTTAAGTACATAAATCCAGCGCTCAAAGTCAGTCTCGCAATCCTCTTCCTCCTTGTCGAACAACGGCAGGGTGATAAAGATTTGCCGCAACTTATCATTAAATATCTTGCCGGTATCCCGGTCTGCCAGTATAACATCGATACGCATCTTAGAGTTCTCCTTCAACCGGAAGTTCATGAAAAAAACTCCGTAAACGGCTTTGATGTCATATTTACCTCCGTCGCCCCGCGTACCTTGGTTGACTATCACACGTGACATGTAGTACAACGTCCGTTCGATGAAATGAATCTGCGAGGCTCCCTGCATCTCCACAATAATTCGTTCACCGGTATCAGTGGTACAATAAATGTCATAAATTATGCCTTTCCCCTCATCAAAGTCGGGCAACTGCTCGTTGTTGAGAAACCTGACGTCACGTATGACACGCTCATTCACCAACAAGGAATTCAGAAAATCAATGAGTAACTCTTTGGATATTTCTTGTCCGAAAATCCGATCGAGTAAGTCAGCGGCATTGCTGCCGCTTCCTCCTCTAAGAACCGTACGTGAGAGTTTCCCCTCATACGGCTCAAGCAACTCAAAGTTCTATCCTAATTTAGAACCGGCTCTTTCGTCTTTCTCCTGTTGCGTACGTCTTTGCTTCGTCTGCAAGAGTCATGTACCAGTATGGTTGCCATTCTGCCCGCTTCCTCCTCCACCCGCTGGATACTCCATGGATGGGTTTTGTCTATGGGCTGGTTGCAATACGGACAACGTTTTTCCTGTTTTCTCCACAAAGTTAACAACTTATTCCTTCCTTGCAAGTGCTGTAACATTCTGTATGTTTCCCTTTTGTCAAAGTAGGGTTTCCATTCCGTGTCGTACGGATTGGCTGCCGCTTTGATCTTTATATGTTTACTGACTTTTATATCAGTCAACTTTCGGATGGATACATACTCCTGCCTGTCTCCCTTTTTCCCTGCTACCGGTGCAGCAAATAACCATTTACGTTTGCCCAAAGCATGGAAATACTTACGCATGATCCAGCTATGGGATTTGTTATGGTGTCTTCGATGGCTCCATTTGCAGAGCTTGTGGTAGATCTGGTCGTCGGCACGACCGAATGTCAGACTGGCGCAGCAGTACCGGTAATAGTTGGCCCAACCTCTGATGACGGGGTTGAGTAACTGTATGAGGTATTGCTGTTTGTAGGATGGGTTCTTTTTGATGATCTCCTTTACCTTCAACAGGAACTTTTTGGCTTTCTCTTTCGAGGGCCTGATGATGAGTTTGCCTCCAAACTTCCGGAGGGTGAATCCGAGGAAGTCGAAGCCTTCGTCGATGTGGGTTACACGGGTCTTTTCTTCAGACAGTGTCAGCCCTCTTTCTTTAAGAAAGCGCACGACCAAGGGGATGACTTCTTCCGTTATCAGTTCACGGCTTTCGCCGGTAATGATAAAATCGTCGGCGTAGCGCACGAGATTGACCTTGAAGTGGTGGTCTTTTCCGCGAATGCTCCTTGTTTTGAACTTCACGGATAGTTCCTTTTCAAGTCCGTCGAGTGCCATGTTGGCCAACGTGGGGGAGATGATTCCGCCTTGGGGGGTGCCTTCGTCGCTGGCGTGGATTTTGTTTTGGTACATGTAGCCGCAGGCGAGCCATTTCCGCAGGATGGTTTTATCCATGGGGATATGATCGAGCAGCCATTCATGACTGATGTGATCGAAGCATCCTTTGATGTCGGCTTCGAGAATCCACGGGGCGTAGCAGTCTTTGGAAAGTGTCTTGAAGCATTGTTCCACGGCGTCCCAGGCGTTTCGTTCCCGACGGAAACCGTAGGAGTTCCTGTCGGCGGTTGTTTCGGCGACGGGGTCCAGTGCCATCAGGTAGAGTGCCTGCATGGCGCGGTCTTTCATGGTGGGGATGCCTAAGGGGCGTAGCTTTCCATTGCTTTTCTGAATGTGTACCCGGCGAAGGGGTTGGGGCTTGTAGCCTTTCCGTTGGAGGGTGTTGATCGCCCTGCGCTTGGAGGTTGGGGAGTACCAAAGTTGTTTGTCCACTCCGGATGTGTTCCTGCCTTTGTTGGTAGTCACTCGTTTCACGGCCAATGCTTTGGCGTGGAAGGAGTGGACAAGAAGCCATTGGAGGGATTTTACTTTTCCGGGTTGGTTGGACTTTTGAGCCTTTACAATACGGGCTTGCAGCTTATTGACCTGTTGCCGGCAGTGGTCCCAGTCGATGGACTCCCACGTAGGCAGCATGTCGGGAGAGGCACACACCGGGGTGTTCATTTGCGTTTCTTCCTTCATAAGTTCTGTAAGTTTTCTTGTAATGAGTTACCGGGTGGAAGTGGGCCCGCTTTCGCGTGAAGAAGTCTCTTCTATGCATTTCATTACAAAATGCCGTTCGCTTTTTCCACTTTCTTCTGCCGGCATTCTCATGGGTGGACTTTACAGTTCACTGTCTATCGGTGGATAGGGGAATACCGGTTTACCGTGTTTCGCATAAATAACACTGGAATGGGTTAGATTCTATCTTCTATGCCGGCAGTGCTTACGTCCGTGTGCCCCCATTCAAAGGGAGGGACAACCTGACTGCGTACCTTTTGGTTCAAGCCTGTCAGTGCGTTTGGCTTGGGCCGCGTAACGACACCTGCGATAGTTCACTTGGGTTAATCATACCATTCTGCCTGGCATCCCGGCAACATGCACTTGCGGCCGTTGAACTTGTCTCACGACTTGTTCTTCCTGTAGAAACAGAGGATTACGTTGTCCCGGTAGCTTTATACAAAATCATTGCTAATGATGCATATACCGGTAGGCAACTATTAACGGAATAATAGGTTTTGTCTATAAAATAGCAAAACAATTATTTATACGACTTGGCACGTCGCACCTTAAATCCCGTATCGGTGAATGGGTTAATAAATCTGCTCATGGGTTTAATT
>JAVBVD010000018.1:0-42150 GCA_031554635.1 Bacteroides sp. | reverse complement strand
CGACGTGAATAATAACAAAAAGTAGAGCCCCCGCATCGTGCTAACGTGTAAACGGTTGTTCTCTCAGTTAAGATATAACCTCAACGGTAGGCCGTTGTTTTAAAAGATGCGGGGCGTTGGTTTAAACCCAACGCCCCGAATCTTTTAAACCAACGCATCGAATGCTTACAACGTGATTCTCAATTTATCGTCCGGATGGGCTGTTATCTCCCTCGTGTTTCCGTCCGTATTGGTAATTATAAGGGTTACCGTACCGTCTACTTGCAACTCGAAATTACCTTTCGAGTCTGTGGCAGTTCCATTGGCGCCTCCTTTTACGGTAATAGTGATTCCGGTAATAGGTTGCCCGAAAGTGTCGGTGATGGTTCCTTTAATGGTATGTATCAGTTCGCGGAACGGTGCGGGCTCCTCTTTGTAGATGGTAATCTGTTTATCGTTTATCTTGAATGAGAGATCCTGTTCTTTCAGTATCAGTGTCAGAATCTTTTCGATCGGTTCTTTGTTCACCCGGAGCGATATCCTTTCGTAAAGGTTGATGCCACTTTTGAAAGCGATGGTGAATTCCGAGTTTTTCTCGATCTGCCTGAAGATATCTTTCAGGGGAGCTTTGACAAACGAGAAGGTGAACAAGGTATCGGGTCGGTGAGAGGGCGGTGAAGCCAGAAGCGCTGTGGAGGCAATCAATACGAGGAGTACAACGATGCCTCTTATGGCGACGAGGGGCGGGATAGTACCCTGCCGGTCGCGTCTGTTGGGGTAAATTACGCTTTTCATAATAATCCGGTATAAAGGGTTATACAATGTATCTAATTATTTCCATCCTAAAGATAGGGAATATTTAGATACGTTGTTCTAATGAAAGCGAAAAATCGTTTTTATTTGTTCTTTGCCAGCCATTCCCGGGTCCATGCCATCTCTTGCAGCACCCATTCGGTATCGTCCTTATTTTCCGGTTGTTGGCGATATTCGACCAGCAATTCCAGGTATTTATTCAGGATTGCCGATGCCTCGAAAGGCCTGTCCAGACGGATCAGTAACAAGGCTTCTTGTTTGTATATATCCAGGTTGGGCACTTTGGATAATGTTTTGGCGCGGCGTATGAGTTTCAGGCACTCTTCGTTGCTCTCGGGGGTATCATTTTGTGCCATTCTGGTTTGTACATTGATCACGTAATCGTGTTCCGATGCTACTCCGTTGTGGATGTTTTTGCGAGTCAGCAATTCGGCGGTATGGTAGAGATGGTCTTCCTGGTACATGGCAGCGTTGAAAGTCACTGCATTGGCTGTGATTTCGTGGTACTTGCGACTTTGCAGATTGATATCCGCATTCCCGTTCAGTTTGCTGAGCCGCTTGCCGATCAATGCGCAACTACCGTATCGTACCAGGTTCTTGCTCTGGTTCTGCAATTGGTAAAATCGTTTCACTTTTCCGAGGGCTGAGGTCAGTGCGTCGGGGGTAAGTCCCTTGAATCGCAGGAAGTCCAGAACCGCTTGGTCGGCGGCCCACTCTTGTTTCTCGTTGTAAGTCACCCCCAGCAGATTTACTTCCTGTATGCTTGCCAGCGAAGCGATGCTGCCGATACCTGCTGTGATACTAACGGCGGCGGCTTTCCGGTTGTTGTCGTACCAGGCCACTTCGCTGCTTACCTGGGCTACTCCGGCGAGTATGGTTCCCATGACAAAGGCCCGTTTCGAACGGCTCTCGGCTCTGATCACATTGATCACCTGATGATCGAGCACGTAATGGGTGATTTCATTGGCAATGATGGCTGTTAGCTCTTCCTCGGAATCCAGGGTGCTGAGTAACCCTGTGCTGATGAGCATCACACCGTTGGGAAGCATATAAGCATCCGGAACGGGCGATTGGATAAGGCGCACACTGAGTTTTTCCGGACGTTTGGAATCGCCCTCTACGGGAATTAAGCGGGCGAAAAGAGCCTGCACATACTCATTGATGGAAGCGTCGTTGTAAGTTATCTGACGGATGCGGTTGAGATAGTCGAGCGACTCGTAGTTCAGTTCTTGGCGTAGGTTGTAGCGGTAACCTTTGTCGTCGAAGTACTCGTACATGTCGTTTTGTATACTAACCGATTGCCAGAACTCCGTGGTGGTCTCGGGTTGGAGAGTAAGTACTTTCTTGTCTTGCTTGCCGATGGGGCATACATTGTTGAGGATATGAGTTACGACGACATAGCCGCCTTTTTCGCGCCCTTCCGGTTTGCTTACTCCGCGGACAACTACCGGGGTGCCGGCCGGATATGTGCCGAAATCCTGGTTGAGCACCGCTTTGATAGCAAGCGGTTGGTCAACCGTTTTCTGACTTTGGGCGAAGTTGCTTCCTACCCATGCGAGAAGTACAAAAAGGGTTACTATCTTCCTCATAGTAATTCTATAGTATAACGTTTGTGGAATTGGATGCCACGAAGATACGGAATGTGTTTTGTTTTCTGTCGGCATTTTTCCTATTTTGCGATAGGGATTTCCCTATGTTCGGAACCTGATAAATAGAAAAAGAGGGAACTCCACTTTAGGAATTCCCTCTTCACTATATTTGCCGGAGGCAAATTATTTCTTTTTGCGATCGCCGTAGCGGCTCATGAACTTATCTACACGACCTGCAGTATCCACCAACGTTGACTTACCAGTGTAGAACGGGTGTGAGGTGTTAGAAATTTCAATCTTTACCAACGGATAAGTTTCACCTTCAAACTCGATGTTTTCTCTTGTGTTGCAAGTAGAGCGCGACAAGAACATATCACCGTTTGACATATCTTTGAATACTACCGGACGGTAAGATGCTGGATGAAGATCTTTTTTCATTACTGTATTTGTTTTTTAATTATTATATCATTGGACTATTTTGGTAAGAAATAGTGTGTAATGGTCAATTTTCAGGGTGCAAAGATAATGCTTTTCCGGGAATAAGAAAATTGTTTGGTGAAAAAACAAAGTCAATTGTTCTTTTTTGTAGCTTTTGTGCGCATGCTCCATCTGAGATTCCGGTAAAGCAGAGGATTGACCGGAAATATAGCAAAAGCATCCATTGCTACATCGAGATTACAAACTCTGATTAATTGTTATTTATTTGCCTGAAATAATATTGAATTGATGCGGAAACGGGAGATTTACTACCCGGGGTATTTACTTATTCAAACTATTATGCTTACTTTTGCACAGAATTTAATTCACTAATAAAACTTTTAAACAAATGATTAGTTACAAAGAATTAGGCCTTGTGAACACCAGAGATATGTTTGCAAGAGCTATCAAAGGCGGATATGCTATTCCGGCGTTCAATTTCAATAACATGGAACAATTGCAGGCTATCGTTATGGCAGCAGTTGAAACCAAGTCTCCGGTAATCCTTCAGGTTTCCAAAGGTGCTCGTCAATATGCTAACCAGACGTTGCTCCGTTACATGGCCGAAGGTGCTGTAGCATATGCAAAGGAATTGGGCTGTGCCAAACCGGAAATCGTATTGCACCTCGATCACGGCGATTCGTTCGAGACTTGCAAGTCTTGCATCGATATGGGCTTCTCTTCTGTAATGATCGACGGTTCTCATCTGCCTTATGATGAAAATGTGGCTCTGACCAAGAAGGTAGTGGAGTACGCTCACCAGTTTGACGTAACCGTAGAAGGTGAACTCGGCGTATTGGCAGGTGTGGAAGATGAAGTATCTGCCGAACATCACACATATACTCAACCCGAAGAAGTGGTTGATTTCGTAACCAAGACCGGATGCGATAGCTTGGCTATCTCTATCGGTACTTCGCACGGTGCCAACAAGTTCAAACCCGAACAGTGTACCCGCAATGCTGAAGGTATTCTCGTTCCTCCTCCCTTGCGTTTCGACGTACTCGAAGGTGTTGAAAAAGAACTTCCGGGATTCCCCATCGTTCTGCACGGTTCTTCATCGGTTCCGCAGGAAGAAGTGGAAACTATCAACAAGTATGGTGGTGCATTGAAAGATGCAATCGGTATCCCCGAAAGCGAACTTCGTCATGCTGCTTCATCGGCTGTTTGCAAAATCAACATCGACTCTGACAGCCGTCTGGCTATGACTGCTGCTGTTCGTAAGGTGTTTGCAGAAAAACCCGCTGAGTTCGACCCGCGTAAGTACCTGGGACCGGCTCGCGATAGCATGAAGGCTCAATACAAGTACAAGATTGAAAACGTATTGGGTTCTGTTGGTAAATTGGCTGAATAAGTTTTAGCTTTATATAAAAAGGGGCTGTCACGAAGAAATTCGTGACAGCCTTTTTTGTTGGATAACGATTTATGCCATAGGTATACAGAACGTTTGGTTAACAAATCGTAAATCTCTTTTAGCATTAAAGGTGTTAAGAGATGTTTTTTGTATAAATGACTATATTTGTCCCATTGAGACCTAAATGGAAAAGATGTTTTATTATTAACTTAAGACCGGAGAATTATGAAAATTGATGTCGCATTTGTATGTGTACTGGATCTCTTCGTTGCATTGATTTTGGTGAGTTGTAAGCACGAAGCGGTGCAACCGAAAAATGTAGAGACAAAGAAGCATTTTATTGTCGCCGAAGAAGCGGTGGTTGCTGAAGAGTTGGAGAGGGTGATAATGTATACTGGTAAATTACCATCTGCCGACTGTCCGGGTATTCTAATCACATTGACTTTGAGATTCGCAAATCAATCGGGCGAGATGGAGAATATGTACGAACTTGAAGAAGAATATATCGGTAAGAATACTTTCTGCACTACCGGTGAATTCGGCATGGAGCGTGGATATGGCTATGACCGCAATGCTGTATTTTATATCCTGGATCATAAGCATTCTACCAAAGAACAGCGTTACTATGTTTCTTTTAGCGACAAGCCCGAAGTGTTGCATCTGTTGAACTCCAGGAAAGAAATGTTTAAATCCAATTTAAATTATATGTTGAGAATGGTGCGCTAAGCATCATTGAGCTCGATGAAAAAAGAGCGCCTCTCCCATGAAAAGAGAAGCGCTCTGATGAAGTATGTAATCTTATTTATTACATGAGGAAGCCCAGCAGTACACCGGCAGCCACAGCCGAACCGATCACACCGGCTACGTTCGGACCCATCGCATGCATCAGCAGGTAGTTGGTAGGATCGTATTCCAATCCAACGTTTTGCGAGATACGTGCCGACATCGGTACGGCGGATACGCCGGCATTACCGATAAGTGGATTGATCTTCTTAGCCTTGGGCAGTACAAGGTTGAATATCTTCACGAAGATAACACCCGAAGCTGTAGCAATGATGAATGCCATAAATCCGAGGAAGAAGATATACAATGTACTTGAAGTGAGGAATTCGCTTGCCTGCGTAGAAGCACCTACGGTCAGACCGAGAAGTATGGTGATGGAGTCGATCAGCGGGCCACTGGCTGTTTCGGCCAGACGACGGGTAACACCACTTTCTTTCAATAAGTTACCGAAGAACAGCATACCCAGCAGGGGCAGACCCGACGGAACAAGGAAGCAAGTGAGTAACAAGCCAATGATCGGGAACATTACCTTTTCAGTATGAGATACCGCGCGGGCGGGCTTCATACGTATCAGTCGTTCTTTCTTGGTGGTGAGCAGGCGCATGATAGGCGGCTGTATCACCGGTACCAAGGCCATATAGGAGTAGGCCGATACGGCAATGGCGCCCATCAGGTTAGGCGATAGCTTGGACGAAAGGAAGATGGCGGTCGGACCATCGGCACCACCGATGATAGCGATACCGGCTGCCTGGTTGGGTTCGAAGCCCAAAGCCAATGCCACCATATATGCACCGAAGATACCGAATTGTGCCGCGGCACCTACCAACATCAGCTTCGGATTGGAAATCAAAGCCGAGAAGTCGGTCATGGCACCAATGCCCAGGAATACAAGGGGTGGATACCATCCGGTTTTTACTCCTTGATACAGGAAATTAAGAACCGAACCTTCTTCGTACAAACCTATTTCAAGTCCGGCATCGATTTTAAAGGGTATGTTACCAATAAGTATACCGAATCCGATAGGGATCAGGAGCATGGGCTCAAAATCTTTCTTGATGGCAAGAAAGAGGAAGAACAATCCGACACAGATCATGATGAAATGTTGGGAAGTCGCATTTGCAAATCCCGTATATTCCCAGAAATCGGCCAGGTTGTTCGATAAGAATGACATAAATTCTCCCATACCCTTATTCGATTATGATTAAGTCGGTTCCTTCCAATACGGAATCGCCTCTGTTTACTTTGATTTCCGTTACTTTACCGTCTTTGTCCGTGTGTATGTTGTTTTCCATCTTCATGGCTTCGAGGATGGCAATTACCTGGCCTTTCTTAACCAGCTCGCCTTCTTTTACCTTGATGTCAAGAATAACACCTGGAAGCGGAGATTTGATACCGCTTTTGGAAGTAGCGGCAGTCGGACGGGTAACAACCGGAGCGCCGGTCGGAGTTTTCGGGGCAGCTGCCGGGCGAACAACAGGTTTCGGAGCTTGTACCGGTTTTTCCAGTTCTACGTTATACGGAGTTCCATTCACTTCTACACGTGCGATATTTTCTTCGATATCGTTCACTACAACCGTGTAGAGGTTACCATTGATTTTATATTTATATTGTTTCATCTTGAATTATAATTTAAAATACTACTGAATGATCATTTCGGCAACTGACGGAGTGTGTATATCTTTGAACTCCATGGCGAGTAGTTACGTTTCACCTTATTAATAGTAAGGATCGTATCCTCAATATCGTGAACGTTGTCCTGGTATTCGTGCAATGCCATTGCAATGGCGGCAAAAACTTCTCCGGATTCCGTACCGATCGATTTCTCTTTCGCTTCCTTCTTGTCGGTGATACCGTGGGCTTTCATCGCGTTGCGTCTTCCCATTTTCACACCGATGGAACCGATGAGGCGGAATGAGATATACAAAAGGATGAGTCCGCTGAATACGACAGCCATCGCCATGATAGCCATACCGATGCCGGCAGAGTCATGCTTACGGAATCCATCGATTTTTTCCTGTTTGTCCTGAGTCTTGTTATTGGTACTCGGGGTTACATAGTTCTTAGCATCACCACCTTTAATTACCCATATGTCCTTGCCGTCTTCGGCACGTGCATACGAGAAGTTAGCGGGGAGATGAGCCGGAACCGTTATGGAGTCAATCAATGTTTTTCCGTTGGCGTCGTACAGTGCAATCCAGTTTGAAGCAATAGAATCTAATGTAAAATTCAAGTGGAAAGTACCCCGGTTGGGTTGTCCGTCCGCCCAGAAAAGAGCATGCTGGCGTGGAGCAATCTTGGTCAACACGTCGCTTTTCGGAATCGGGTACATCATGTTCATGCGCTGTTCAACAGTGAGTGTTTTATCCTGATAAACGCGCCTGTCGTTGGTGAGGAAACAGCTACGTACATCTACAGAGGCGAAAGAAGTATTGAAAATTTCAATCCAAGAGCTGTGCTGACCGTAGTCGTCCTGGAAGTTATTCGTGTTGATCACCAACACTTCATTGATTTTCAGACTCTTTGCTCCCTGTGCGTATGTGCCTCCACATACTGCCATCAGCAGAACGATAAGTATTCCTATATTCTTTTTATTCATAACAATATGCTATTACAATGGAATATTACCGTGCTTCTTGGCAGGATTGGTTAATTTCTTGGTCTGCAATTGCTGCAAGGCGCGGATCACGCGGAAACGAGTGTTTCTCGGCTCGATTACATCGTCGATATAACCGTACTTGGCTGCATTGTACGGGTTGGCAAACAGCTTGGTGTATTCGGCTTCCTTTTCGGCCATGAATGCTGCGGGATCTTCGGCAGATTGTGCTTCTTTGGCGTACAGTACTTCTACAGCGCCGGCACCACCCATTACAGCGATTTCGGCAGTAGGCCATGCGTAGTTCATGTCGCCACGGAGTTGTTTGCAACTCATAACGATGTGCGAACCACCGTACGACTTACGCAGGGTTACAGTTACCTTAGGTACGGTAGCTTCACCGTAAGCGTAGAGCAGTTTGGCACCATGCAGGATAACGCCGTTGTACTCCTGACCTGTTCCCGGAAGGAATCCCGGAACGTCGACCAATGTAACCAAAGGAATGTTGAATGCATCGCAGAAACGTACGAAACGGGCACCCTTACGAGAAGCGTTGCTGTCCAATACGCCGGCAAGGAACTTGGGCTGGTTGGCCACTACACCTACCGACTGACCGTTGAAACGGGCGAAACCGATGATGATGTTCTTTGCATAATCTTTTTGTATTTCGAGGAATTCACCGTTGTCAACGATGGCACCGATCACTTCGTACATGTCGTACGGTTTGTTCGGGCTGTCGGGAACGATTTCATTCAGAGAGTCTTCCAAGCGATCGATGGGGTCGGTGCAAGCAAGGATAGGAGCCTCTTCAAGATTGTTTTGTGGGATAAAGCTCAACAGTTTGCGGATGATGGCCAAACCTTCTTCGCCTGTTTTGGCTGTGAAGTGCGTAACTCCCGATTTGGAAGCGTGAACACTGGCGCCACCGAGGTCTTCCTGCGATACATCTTCTCCGGTAACGGTCTTTACTACTTTCGGACCGGTGAGGAACATGTACGAAGTTCCTTCTGTCATCAGCGTAAAGTCGGTCAATGCCGGAGAATAAACAGCACCACCGGCACACGGACCAAAGATTCCCGAGATTTGCGGAATCACACCCGAAGCCATGATGTTGCGTTGGAATATTTCGGCATATCCTGCCAAAGCATTGATACCTTCCTGGATACGTGCGCCACCCGAGTCGTTGATGCCGATACAAGGTGCACCCATCTTCATGGCCATATCCATTACTTTGCAGATTTTTTGTGCCATGGTTTCCGACAATGAACCACCGAATACGGTGAAATCCTGTGCGAAAACATATACTAATCTTCCTTCAATCGTACCGTATCCGGTTACAACGCCGTCGCCCAGATAATGTTTCTTTTCCTGACCGAAGTTGGTGCATCTGTGTTGCACGAACATGTCCATTTCTTCGAAGCTACCTTCATCCAAGAGTTGGGCTATACGCTCACGAGCTGTGTATTTTCCTTTGGCGTGTTGTTTCTCAATCGCCTTTTCACCACCACCCAGACGAGCCTGAGTGCGAAGTTCGATAAGCTCTTTTACCTTTTCAAGCTGGTTACTCATAAAATTTTATTTAGAAGAGTTAGTAAATTAATGTTCGCAGAGTTCGGTCAGTACACCTTGAGTTGATTTCGGGTGAAGGAAAGCGATGCTCATTCCCTCGGCACCCTTGCGCGGAGCTTTGTCGATCAAACGAATTTCTTTGCTTTCGGCTTCTGCCAATGCGTTAGCCACACCATCTTCTACGGCAAATGCAATGTGATGAACACCTGCACCTTTGGTCTCGATGAACTTGGCAATCGTGCTTTCGGGGCTGGTCGGCTCCAGTAATTCAATCTTAGTATCACCTACCATCAAGAAAGCGGTCTTTACTTTTTGGTCTTCTACTGTTTCGATGTTATAACATTTTAAGCCTAAAACATTTTCGTAGTAGGGAAGGGCCTCTTCGATGCTTTTAACAGCAATGCCCAGGTGTTCAATGTGTGAAATCTTCATAACTCTATATTTTTGATTAAATGTTAGATAAATTACGCATATCGTAAAACTGCGCAAAGGTAAGACAAATATTGCATATTATAGAAATATTTCTCCAATTAATTGTCTGTTATGGTCGGTTTGGAGAGGTGCTCTAGATATATATCCTAAGCAATAAATTGTTCAGCCATTGCCATTTGAAATGGAACCAGCGGCGGGTGCTGCTTTGTCTTCCGCCGAAGCGGAGTACAAATTCGCGATAACCATGCTTGCGGAAAGGAAGCCCCACATCCATGAATTCCAGGTGCCGGTAGCCCCGCTCGTAAGCATCTTTCAAAGCACCCCACACAGCCAGTATACCGGGGTATTGCATGGCGTATGTTTTGCGCATACCGCCCGAGAACCATAGGTAAACGTCACTGCCCGAGTAGATGCAGGCCGATCCGCCTATGATTTTATCCTTGTATTTAACAATGAAGATTTTACCTTGTTGGTTGTGGATGAGCCGATTTTCCATCAAGCGGAAGAAGTCGATGCTGGGAAAATGTTTGCGGATGTGCGAAGAGTATACTTTGTGTAGCATCCGGGAAAACTCACGCACTTCTTCTATCGTTTGGGCTTCCTGTACCTGGGCTCCGTTCTGAAGCCCTTTTTTGATTTGGCGTATGCGCGAAGGGCTGAAGCGCCCATCCAATGTTTTGAGGCTGTGGAGCGAATTTCGTACGCGTAACCAGTTGACGGGAATGTATTTGTGGGCACGGAAGTGTTTATAGCCGAACATGGCATTCTCTAGGTTGCGAAATTCGATCAGAAAGGCTTTGCGTGAGACTTCTTTGGTGAGGTGCCCCAGTATAAGGCCGAAGATTTCTTCCTTTTCTATTACTTCGTCTGTGTATTCGCCGCATCCGTAGATTTCGCATCGTTTGATAATGGAGGGAGGGAACCAGCGTACACTTTTGCGTAGGGTAGCCAGCAGTTGGGCGATGGGCTTTCCATTCGCAAAGACAACAATCATTAAAGGTGTATAGCCGGGAGTTGATTCGTATATCTGGAACAACTCCTTGGAATGAAATGTGTTATTTCCTGGAAGCTCAGGTATTTCATTTTCGTGGTAATATGTGGTCAACTTATAAGGCATGTTTGGCAAAAATACATTTTTAATTTATGAAAGAAGAATGAATGATGATTTTTTTATCTTTGCTACCTGTATGAACGACTTGCGAAAGATAATACATATTGACATGGATGCATTCTATGCTTCGGTAGAACAGCGTGACAATCCTGAATTGCGTGGTAAACCGCTGGCGGTTGGCTACTCGGAGGAGCGGGGTGTGGTGGCTGCTGCCAGTTATGAAGCACGGAAGTTCGGAGTGCGTTCGGCTATGTCGTCTAAGAAAGCCAAACAATTGTGTCCGCAGCTTATATTCGTTTCGGGCCGGATGGATGTTTACAGTTCGGTTTCCCGGCAGATTCATGAGATTTTCCATGATTATACAGATGTTGTCGAACCCCTGTCTTTAGATGAGGCGTTCCTGGATGTGACGGAAAATAAGAAAGGGACAACACTGGCGGTGGATATTGCCAAGGAAATCAAGCAGCGCATCCGTGAAGAGTTGCAGTTGGTAGCGTCGGCAGGGATCTCGTACAATAAGTTTCTGGCAAAGATTGCTTCGGATTGCCGGAAGCCCGATGGACTGTGCACCATTCATCCTGAACAGGCATTGGAATTCATTGCCCGTCTGCCGATTGAATCGTTCTGGGGAGTGGGTCCGGTAACAGCGAAGAAGATGCATCTTTTGGGTGTTCGCAACGGTTGGCAATTGCGGGAATGTTCACTCGATATGCTGACGCGAGAGTTCGGGAAAGTGGGAAGCTTGTATTACGAGTTTGCCCGTGGTATCGATCTACGACCAGTAGAGACGGTGCACATCCGTAAATCTATTGGGTGCGAGCATACGCTGGAACGGGATATTTCGGTGCAGTCGTCGGTAATCATTGAATTGTACCATGTGGCGCTGGAATTGGTGGAACGTTTGCAAGGCAAAGATTTCCGGGGAAATACATTAACACTGAAAATTAAGTTTCATGACTTCAACCAGATTACGCGAAGCATCACGCAATCGCAGGAACTGACTACCCTGGAACGTATTCTTCCCCTTGCCAAGCAGTTGCTGAAAGAGGTGAAATACGAAGATCATCCCATCCGGTTGATTGGTTTGTCGGTCTCCAATCCCCGGGAGGCGGCGGTGGAAGAACCTCATGCTATGTGGGAACAACTAAGTTTTGAATTCAGTGATTGGGAATAAAAAAACAGGCGGAAAACCTCTAACGATTCCCCGCCTGTCCCAAAATATATAATACTCGTGTGCTTACATGGCAGCCTGCTGTGACAGCAGTTTCTGGAGTTGGAAGTTCAGCGCCTGGCACATGGTTCCATTTCCCATTGCGTGGTAACGTTTGATACGATACTGCAACATTACAATTGTTTCATTTACATTCTTTTTCATAATCTTCATCTTTTTGTGTACCTCACGTTTTGAAGTACGGGTTTTACATCTTTGTTTCTTCTTTTATTGTTTAACGCTACAAAGATACGAATTGTTTGCGAAAAACATGTTGTATAACATATAAATTGCAAATAAAAGTTGCTTCTCATGCTATTTTTGCCTCTTAAAGGCGGTGATGTTACAATAATATTACATAAATTTGCAGAAAACCTCCTTAAATGAAAAGTATATGAAAACACCGATTCGTTTTTTGTTTATTCTAGTTTGCTCCATCGTGCTTTGCGCTTGTGGAGAGTCTCATTTTCTGAAAGATAAGCAGTATAGGGAATTAGTTTATGAGGACCTGGCGAAGAAAAAAAAGCTTCTTCCGGAAGGCAACCTGTTTGCTGTGCTCGATGACTCTACACTGACCGTTTTAGAACAGGAAGCATTAACATTTTTATACGCTTACATGCCCATCGGCGATCTGGCCGATTATTCGGGCGAATATTACCTGGACAATGTACGTTTAACGTTGCAGATTCGCGATGAGATGCCTTGGGGAAAGAAGATTCCCGACGAGTTGTTCCGTCATTTTGTGTTGCCGCTTCGGGTGAACAATGAGAACCTGGACGACGCCCGTGGTGTGTTTTATGCCGAATTGAAAGAACGGGTGGAAGGTTTGTCGATGGAAGACGCCATTCTGGAAGTGAACCACTGGTGTCATGAAAAGGTAATCTATACACCGAGCGATTCACGTACCAGTTCACCGCTGACAACGGTGAAATCGGCTTTCGGACGTTGTGGAGAAGAATCTACGTTTACCGTAGCGGCATTGCGTGCGGTGGGGATTCCGGCGCGACAGGTGTACACCCCTCGTTGGGCACATACCGATAGTAACCATGCATGGGTAGAAGCCTGGGTAAATGGTAAATGGCATTTCATGGGTGCTTGCGAACCGGAACCGGTGCTCGATTTAGGGTGGTTCAATGCGCCGGCAAGCCGGGGGATGCTGATGCATACCAAAGTTTTCGGACGTTACAATGGCCCGGAAGAAATTATGCTCGAAACACCTAATTATACCGAAATCAATGTGATAGATAATTATGCGTCGACAGCTAAGGCGGTAGTGCGGGTGGTGGACAAGGATGGAAGGCCTGTAGATGATGCAAAGGTAGAATTTAAGGTGTACAATTATGCTGATTTCTATACGGTGGCTACGAAGCAGACACAGCTCGATGGAACTACGTCGCTCACTGCCGGGAAAGGCGATATGCTGGTCTGGGCTTCCAAAGATGGTTGTTTTGGTTATTCCAAGCTGACTTTGGGTAAAGATGAAACATTGGATATTATATTAAATAAGGTGGAAGGAGAAGAGTATTCGTTGCAAATGGAGTTTACTCCTCCGGTAGAAAGTAGTACACAGCCTGTCGTTACTCCCGAACAACGCGCGGAAAACACCCGTCGGCTGGCGCAGGAAGATTCCATTCGGAATGTCTACGTTGCCACATTTATGAATGAAGAACAAGCCAAACTGTTTATTGAAAAGATAATTATAGTCAATCATTCAATGAGTGGAAAAACATTTGGTAAGTTCTATCCGGTTTTTATAGCCCGTATGTTGGTTGCTTCGCGTGGTAATCAGCAAGTGATTAAGGATTTTCTTTCAAGAGCTGCCGAGAAGGGAAAGTTCGAGAATGCGGCTAGCTTGCTCATCAATCTTTCTGATAAAGACTTGCGTGATATATCTCCGGAAGTGTTGGACGATCATTTTACCTATGCGTCGAACGAGAGAGGTGTGTTTTATCAACCACGTGTAGCTAATGAGATGCTGACGCCTTACCGTGGATTCTTCCGTAGTGTAATATCGGTGGAGGATGCCGAAAAATATCGTAAGAATCCTCAGCTACTTGTGGAGTGGTGCAAATCTAACATTACAATTTGTGATGAATTGAATTCGCAGCGCATTCCTGTTTCGCCTATCGGGGTCTGGAAAACTCGTGTGGCCGATGAACTGTCCCGCGACATCTTCTTTGTGGCCATGGCTCGCTATGTGGGCGTTTGGGCACAGATTGACGAAGTTACCGGGAGGGTGAAATATGCGGTTTACGAAGATCCTGAAACCGGTGGTGCGGGTAAAATTCTGCCTCTATATGAAATATCCAGTAAGACTTACGATGTGAATTTTGAAGATTCAGAATCAAAGGTGGCACTGACTAAACCGGTGAAAATGAATTATCGGCCGCTTCCATACCTGGACGATCCGAAATACTACACGCACTTTACGCTTTCAAGGTTTGAAAATGGCAGACCTCGTTTATTGAGTTATAAAAAAGTGTTTGTGATGAACCAACCCACCTCTTGGGGAAATTCTTTCCGGGAGAATAAATGGGTGGATACCGGATATTACATGCTGACTACCGGTACGCGGCTGGCTAGTGGTAAAGTGTTGTGCAATATCAGCTTCTTTAACGTCAAAGAAGGGAAAGGGAAAGTTCTCGATTTGGTGATGCGCGAAAGTAAGGATGAAATACGTGTCATCGGCAACTTCAATTCCGAATCTACATTCCGTTTGGCTGATAGCGGTAGTATACAAAGTGTGTTGCAAGCCAATGGGCGCGGCTACTATGTTATTGGAGTCGTAGGGGTAGGGCAGGAACCTACCAATCATGCCATACGCGACTTAGCTGTGGTAGCAAAAGACTTGGAAAAGTGGGGTAAGAAGCTCATACTCCTCTTCCCGGATGAAGCACAATATCGCCGATACAATGCTTCAGAGTTTCCCGGACTTCCTTCTACTATTATATATGGTATAGATACAGATGGTGCTATTCAAAAGCAAATCGTACAAAAAATGAAACTGACCAACCCGTCGTCTTTACCTATATTTATAATAGGAGATACTTTTAACCGGGTGGTGTTTGTTTCGCAAGGTTATACGATTGGCTTGGGCGAACAGCTGATGAAAGTTATCAGCAGGCTTTAATTAAAGCCTGTCTATTGTTTTTCTGACTCTATTGGCAGAGGTTATATCCCGTTGATATTCATCGATAGCAACTGTGCCACCCATCGATATAGTCGTATTGCGATGTTGCATAAGGCTTATTTGCTTTTCTCGCGCAGAGAAGTGAAATTCTTTGATGCCTGTTTCTTGAGCGATGCGTGCAATATTGTTCTCGTTTACACCACAGCCGGCCAACAATATAACACGTCCGGCAGCCTGCTCGTTCAACATCTTTAATGTGAAAATTCCTTGTTCGGCAGTCGGTTGCTGTCCGGATGTCAATATGCGATCGCATCCCAGAGTAATGATCTGCTCCAATGCTTCCGAGGGATTACGACAAACATCGAATGCCCGGTGGAAAGTGATGCTCATTCCTTTGGCAGCCGCGATTAATTCGTACATAATAGGCAAGTCTACATCTCCTTCCGGTGTTAAACAGCCCAAAACAATACCATCTGCTCCCAAGGTGCGAGCCATTTCGATATCTTTCAGCATGGTGCGGATTTCTATAGGCGAATACAAAAAATCACCTCCCCGTGGACGAATAATAACATGTAGCTTGATGTGCAGCATTTCTCGTGCAATGGATATTTCACCATATGATGGGGTAGTACCACCTTCGGGTATTCCTGCACAAAGTTCTACCCGATGGGCGCCACCTTCCTGTGCTGCCAAACAACTCTCAACCGAGTTGGCACATACTTCGAAACAAAAGGAGGGGTGATTCATGACATAGAGATATTAAGTGATACAATATGGGGTGGATGCTACAAACGAAAAACGGACTAACGGACGATTGAATGGAAAACCCATCAAATCCCGTTAGTCCGTTTGTAATTGGTATTCTAACTTCTGTTACTTAGCGAAGCTCACAGCGCGTGTTTCGCGGATAACGGTGATCTTCACCTGTCCCGGATACGTCATCTCATCCTGTATCTTCTTAGCGATTTCACCGGACAAACTTTCTGTTTGCTTATCGTCGATCTTGTCGGCGCCTACGATTACGCGCAACTCACGACCGGCCTGGATGGCATACGTCTTCGTTACACCCGGATAAGCCATAGCCAATTGTTCCAGGTCGTTCAGACGCTTGATGTAAGCTTCCACAATTTCGCGACGGGCTCCCGGACGTGCACCTGAAATCGCATCACACACCTGTACGATGGGGGCAAGCAAGCTTGTCATTTCCACCTCGTCGTGGTGAGCGCCGATGGCATTGCAGATATCCGGTTTCTCTTTGAACTTCTCGGCCAGCTTCATACCCAGCAAAGCATGCGGCAATTCGGGCTCCTCATCGGGCACTTTACCAATATCGTGCAGCAGACCGGCACGTTTCGCTTTCTTCGGGTTTAATCCCAGTTCCGATGCCATCACAGCACATAGGTTAGCTGTTTCACGGGCATGTTGCAACAAGTTCTGACCATAGGAAGAACGGTATTTCATCTTACCAATGATACGGATCAATTCCGGATGTAAACCGTGGATGCCTAGGTCGATCGTCGTACGTTTACCCGTTTCGATGATTTCCTCTTCCACTTGCTTGCGCACTTTAGCTACCACCTCCTCAATACGGGCCGGGTGAATACGTCCGTCGGTCACCAACTGGTGCAGAGCCAAACGGGCCACTTCACGACGTACCGGGTCGAATGCCGAGAGAACAATTGCTTCCGGAGTATCGTCTACCACGATTTCTACGCCGGTAGCCGCTTCCAATGCACGGATATTACGACCTTCGCGGCCGATGATACGACCCTTGATCTCATCCGATTCAATGTGGAATACTGTTACCGAGTTTTCGATGGCCGTTTCCGTAGCTACACGTTGGATCGACTGGATCACGATGCGTTTGGCTTCCTTGCTGGCCGTCAACTTCGCATCGTCCATGATATCGTTGATAAACGATTGCGCCTGAGTTTTGGCTTCCTCTTTCAATGATTCCACCAAGCGTTCTTTGGCTTCGTCAGCCGAAAGTCCCGAGATAGTTTCCAGTTTCTCGATCTCTTGTTGTTGGAGCTTATCCAATTCGTCTTTCTTCTTGTCGATGATGACCAACTGTGTGTCCAGATTTTCTTTCACGGCGTCCACTTCGGCTTTCTTGCGTTGGATATCCCGCTGCAATTCCTCCTGGCGTTGGTTGATCACCATTTCACGCTGTTTCAACTTATTTTCAGCCTGCTGAATCTTTTGATTGCGCTGGGCTACCTCTTTTTCAAGATCCGCTTTCTTGTTCAGGAATTTCTCCTTCACTTCGAGTAGCTTATTCTTTTTAATCACTTCTGCTTCTGTTTCCGCCTCTTTCAGGATGGCGCTGTACTTGGATTTCAATCCATGTTTAAAAAACATGTATGACAGGAATCCTCCTACAATGAAGCAAGCAATAGATGCTGCTATTATTTGAATCATTCTGTATTAATTTAAATATAAATAAAAACGCACTGACAAAACATCGGAGTTTCCTCAGATGTTCTGCAGTGCGTGGATTTTCTGTTTATGTTATGGCACTATTCCTCGCGGAAATGCGCTTCCAACACTTCAATAAGTTCTGCTATCTTGGTTGTATACGGTTCAGTATCATTACGTTCTGCCAATTCCAATTTCTCCAGGGAGAACTGGTAGGCAACCATCGCTAAAAGTTTTTCCGGCGACAGGGATTTGTAATGTTCCCTGTAAGTATTTAACCTGATATTGACTTGTTTGGCAGCTTCGCGTACTCTTTCCTCGTCTTTCCGTTTAATGGTCAGCGGATAGTAAGCGTTGGCTATCAACAAGTTTATTTTTATCTTATCGTCCATACATCTTCTTTCTTTTATTGATTGAGCAGAGCGATGCATTTATCGACTTCACGCACTAATTTAGACAATCGCAGCTTTGTCTCTTTCACATCGCTGCCGTTAAGGCTGATTGTCGTAGCTGTTTTTAGGTTGGCATAGTTCGTCTCGAGTTCTTTGCAATAGGTCTGTAACCTTTCATTCTGCTCCTTCTCTTCCTTGAGAAGTCGTTCAAGCTCAGCCTTTTCCTGCTTTGTTTCATTATGCAGATAGATCAAATGTCTTAGCCTTGCTTCAAAGGTACTTACTATTTTTTTTTCCTCGTCTGTCATTACTATCCCAAAATTGTACACAAAAATACAATTTACTCCGATATTACAAAAACTTTTCCGGATAAAATCATCGTTTTTATGGAAATTTGTTAGATATAGGATGTCTGAGAGTCATTTTATAGCTCAACCATTGAGTTATGTATACAGAGTAAAAAACATTTAAATCGGGACTTTTATTGATTTTGAACGATTATGTTATACCTTTGCTAACAATAGTTTTTAAAATACAAAACAACATGTTGAAAGTACTAGTGACCTACGCCGTTCAAGGCGAATTTACAGAGATACAGTGGCCTGATGTACAGGCTTATTATGTTCGTACAGGTATCGGAAAAGCAAAGTCGGTTTTCCATCTGACGGAAGCCATTGCACAGGTACAGCCTGATTTAGTGATCAATATGGGAACGGCTGGAACCGTCAATCACAAAGTGGGTGATGTGTTTGTTTGCCGCCGGTTCGTCGACCGCGACATGCAGAAGCTGGCCGCATTGGGCATGGAGTGCCGCATCGATACTTCGGAACTGCTGGCAGCCAAAGGATATTGCACGCACTGGACGGAAGAGGGTATCTGCAATACCGGTGATAGTTTCCTTACCGAACTGTCTGATGTAGAAGGCGATGTGGTTGATATGGAATCCTATGTACAGGCTTTTGTATGCCAGAGCAAAGAAATTCCGTTCGTTTCTGTAAAGTATGTGACTGATGTTATCGGGCAGAATTCAGTAAAGCAATGGGAAGATAAACTAGCGGATGCCCGCGTTGGACTGGGTCACTTCTTCAATGTCTTGAAAGAAAGAATATGATAAGTGACGCCTATGGCGACACACAAGAGTAAGACTTTTACAAAGAGCAGGGGGATGAGGAAAAATATACAATAAAGCATCGTCCCCCACATCAATGAAACAGACAAAACTTTGGCTCGCAAGGGAATAGCCTTTTCCTCGCGGAAGTTGCGGATGTATGGCCCCAGGTGTTTCTGGTTAATCAGCCAATTGTATAAACGAGGGGAAGCTTTGAAATACAAAGCAGCCGTCAGCAACAGGAATGGAGTAGTGGGGAGCAGCGGGACAAAAATGCCGACGATGCCCAAAACCAACGAAACAGTACCTAATGCAATATAAATTTGTTTCATGGTGCAAAGATAAGTCTTGAATTTTAATTCTACAAACATATAATTATAACGGATACTTCCATATACCATGAAGAGTAAGATTCTCATCTTTGTTTTCGGGGTGTGCATCGCGGCTGGTTTGGCTGCCCAGACTCCTGCTGATTCTATTGTCATTGTTCAGACTCCCTGGGAAATTTCAAATTTGAATAAGGGCATTGTCTGCAAAGAATACAGCTTCGCTTCACTCTACGGGGTTCCTTTGCATGTGGCCATGCTGGAGGTCGGCCCGGGTTATAAGTTTGATGTGTTGATCAATGCCCCAATGGAGGCTACGAGCGTTTCCGCACGTGCTTCGGGCGCTTTGGCTGCTATCAATGGCTCTTTCTTTAATATGCAGGCGGGAAATTCGGTTTGTTATTTGCAGCATAAGGGTGCTGTCATTGATACAACGGTTGTAGCCTATCTCGAGCGTGAAACCGCTGCTGGAGCAGTCAGGTTCTGCAAGGAGCAAGTGGGGTTGTTGCCATGGAACAGGCAAGTCGAAAAAACATGGACTGTGGATGATTGTTCTGTCCTGGTTTCAGGACCCCTCCTGTTGGCTGACAAGAAAGAATGCCGTTTGTCGGCCTTGAATGAGTCGTTCAATCAGACCCGGCATCCGCGGAGTGCGATGGCTGTGATGAAAGATGGAACCATACTTTTGCTTACCGTCGACGGCCGGTTGCAAGGCAAGAGCGAGGGGATTCGCCTGGCGGAACTAGCCCACCTGCTTCGGGTGTTGGGTGCCACGGATGCTATCAATCTGGATGGAGGCGGATCTACCACCCTATGGGCAGCTTCGGCTCCGGGAAGCGGGGTGCTGAATCATCCGAGTGGAAACAATGCGTTCGACCAGTTGGGCGAACGTAAAGTGGCCAATCTTATTTGTGTGTACGAATAAGTTGTCTCAGGAAGTCAATGCTCTACTTGCTCAATAAGTAAACTAAGGGATATCTTCTTTGAAGCATCCCTTTTTTTTGCATCATATTCAAAATTGGCAGAAGCTATTTTTAAAGGAAGGCTGGCTTTCTCTATGAGAGATATCGATTTTACCAGGTTTATATAGCTTCCGGCAAGCACCAATTTTCCGCAATACAGTTTATAGTCACCTTCGGAATCAATCATCTCAGGCGTATAACCCACCACTTCTACCTGTTCGGTAGCCAGTGAATCGGTAAACATTTGCAGGAACTTTCCATTACTGATCAAAGGGTCGGAAGATGCCGGGGTGTGCAGGGTGGGATCCTTTTGTCCCACAGGCGTACTTTGATTTAAGGCCTCCAGTCTGTTCTTCTCCTTGTATAGAGTATATGTTTCTCCAAGTCCAAGTTTCCAAATGATGATGGGAGCAAGGACAAGCAGACATACAAGCTTACTAATTCCACTGTAATTTTTCATATTTCGTTGCGTGGTTATAAGTTTATCAATAATTCGAAACTGAACATGGACGAATCTTTTTGCCGGGCAAGAGAGAGAATTTCCACTTTCGAGAACATTTTGTCACTACTTAGGAGTTGTGAGAAGAGCGTGATGCTTCCCGGTATTTCGACTTCTCCTTTCACAACCACCGTCCCCGTTTTCAGCTTAAGTCCTTTTTGGCGGTTTATGATGCTACTGCCACTCTCCAAAGGAAATACCGACAATAAGTTGAGGCGTACATTGATGGGAACATACGAGGCAACCCTGTCGGCAATTAGCGCAAACGAACAATCGGGTATCTTTTGATATTCCGCCTGTATCCGTCCTTCCTTCTTTTGATTCTCCTGACGGGCTTTATCATTTCGCTGCTTCATATTCAGTTCTGTCTGTACAGCTTCGTATTCTTTACGGAAACGAGTATTGAGGAGGAAATTACCCAGCAGTAGAAAGAAAAAAAGTAAGAGTACCGGCAGGCGAAACTTGTAGTACATGACGTTGCAAACCATGTTCAACCGGCCGGGAGTCTGGCGAATGGCCGATAGGCTCATCTCTCTCTCGTAAATGCCGGCCACGTAATCCTCTTTGTCGAATGTGCCGCTTTTGCCGATCCACTTGTCGAGCACATAAATGTTACTCTTATTCAGGCGATCCAGAAAATCCCCGATCGAATCTTTCCGAAGGAACGAAACCACCAGTTCTTCCCCCGTTTCTGTGGGAGTAATGGTCCATAACAGTTCTTCGTTCTCAGTGATTTTCTTGACCGATGCATCGTCTTTTCGATACAATTTGGACACTACTCCTTCTCCCGTGATCGCAAGAAGCGCCATCGAGTGTTTCCATTTCTCCAGAGAATCGTCCATCGTGAAAGCTTTCTGTTCGAAGTCGATGTCACCTTTGGCAAAACGAACCTTCCACAGCCTGGCTTCCTGCTTCTCGCTGCTTATTCTTATCTCAAAGAGTCCTATTTTATGTATCGGCTTCATTGTCATTCTATGATGGTCGGTTTAATAAATACATTGAGCTTCTGTACACTTTTCTTCTTGGCCGAAGCGCCGAAGATCGAACGCAAAACAGGAATACGTGCTATAAACGGTACCCCTTTGCTGGTGCGGCTCGACATATTCCGCTCGATACCTCCAAGCAATACCATTTCCTGGTTCCGTACTTTGATGATGGAATTGAAGCTGCGGGTGGTAGTACCCGGCGGAGCCTCTTCTGTTTCCCGTTCGGTAAATTCGCTCTGTGTCAGATCGATCTGCATGGTGATGCAGCTATCCAGACTCACATAAGGAGTGATGTCCAGCGCCAGGTTTGCCTCTACATTCTTCCACAGGTAAGACTCAGTTTGCAATGGGTTCTGCGTACCGATAATATTGGTCTGGCTTTCCTTGTAGTATTTCATCTCTCCGCTTTTCAGGGTTGCTTTGTGCCCATTCAGGGTAGACAACCGGGGAGTGGAGCGCAGAAATATCTTGCCGTCTTCCTCTAACATTTTCAAACCCATATAGAAGTTCGGACTTACTTTACCCAGGTTGATAGAGCCAAATCCATTGAACGAGTTGATCAGCTTGTTCACCGAGCTGGCCCCCAATGAGAAATCAATACCCGGACTGATTGTTCCCGATGTGGTGGTTGGCGCTGTGCCCAATCCCATGGAAATACCTGTTTCGGTGGTACTGGTATCTGTCGCATCCACAATGATCACATCGATGGATATCAGCGGCACACTCTTGTCTATATCATTCAGGAAATTGACGATCTGCATTACTCCCCGTTGATCTCCGCTTAGTACCAGACTGTTCAGGTCAGGAAAAGTGATGATCTCCATGTTGCGTTTCAGTTCTGCCGGAATAATTTCGAATACCTTGTTTACCGTGCGGTATTTCATCGGAAGCACCCGCACGCTCGATAACGAATTGGACTCACTCTTTTTGCCGAAGATATAGACTCCATTCTCCAAACGCCAGGTGAAGTTCGTATTGGTAAACAAAACCTTCAGAAAAGAATTAAAGTCAATCCTTTCGACAGAGATTCCTGTGGAGTAATCCAGGTTATCCGTGAAGAAATAGTTGATTTTCAACCGTTGGCAAATATCAGGGATGATGTTTTGAACGTTGGCATTGCTTACCTTGGCCGTGATAAGTCCCAGTGAATCCACTTTCAGATCGTCCGACCGGAAGGTACTTCTACTGCGTGCGGGACCGGGACTGTCCATATTTTCCTCTCTGTAGACTGTCCATGTCGTTTCATTCTTCTTTTGGGCGATCAGTGTATTTATAGATGCTATGGATTGTATGGCATCGTCAACTTTCATGGCATTACCGTATGCCGAGACTCTGTACTCAAATAATTTTTGGGGCACGACAAGGTTGATGCCCGATGCTTCTGCTATCTTTTTAATCACATTGACCAATTTGACATCCGTAAAATCGAACGACAACGTTTGGTCTGCCGGTTGGTAGCTCACATGTATATCCGGCTCGCGTACGGGTGCTTTATAAGGATAGATGGAAAGAATGTTTCCCGCAACGGCAATGTCAAAGGAGTATTCCTTACAAATAAAATACAGGATATCGACGATGCGTGCCTGTTTAAAATTGCATGTAATCCTCTTTTCTCCTCCGAGGTTGACATTGATATTGAGCCCGCTCGCCCTGGCAATGTTCTGCATCAGTTCACCGACAGGCATGTTGCTGACCGAAATGTCCAGCTTCTCCTGGTACAGTGAGTCCATCCGCACCACGTTATCCAGCTTCACTTTCAAAGCTGAGAGGTGAAGAGAATCCTGAGACTGTGCATAGCTCATGGAGGAGCATGCGAGGAGGAGCATGATGGATAGGATATGTAAATACTGTTTCTTCATATGCAATAGATTAAATCATATCATTTATAATCGGGAGAATTTCATCCAGAGAGGTATGCCCTTGCTGTAACAATGACAATGCCGAATCTTTCAGAGTGGTAATATGTTGCTGCTTTAGATACTCACTCACATTCATGTTGTTCTTTCGGATCGCTTCTGAAAGATAAGAGTCTATTTTGATCACCTCGTATATGGCTTTACGACCGGAATATCCTGTATAGTAACAGGCTTCACATCCGGCAGGTTGGTAAAATGTTTGTTGGTTACTTAACTCCAAAACACCAGCCAAAGCGGGGTCGAGTGCGAAATGCTTCTTGCAGTGCGGGCATAAGAGGCGCACCAACCGTTGGGCCACACAAGCTATCAACGTGTCGGAAATAAGGTACGGATGCACTCCCATGTCCGTCAGGCGGGAAACGCTTCCCCATGCACTGTTCGTATGGATGGTCGACAAAAGCAAATGCCCGGTCAGCGAACTCCGGATGGCCATTTGTGCCGTATCCTGGTCGCGTATCTCCCCCAGCATGATAATGTCCGGGTCCTGTCGCAGGAAAGTACGCAAGGCGCTGCCGAATGTCAACCCTATTTCCTCTTTCAACTGCACCTGGTTGATGCCCGCAAGCGTGTACTCCACAGGATCTTCTATGGTCAGGATGTTATTGTCTTCCCGGTTCAGCATCCGGAGGGTGGCATAGAGCGTTGTACTCTTTCCGGAACCCGTAGGTCCGGTAATCAGTACCAGTCCATTGGGATTAAGTATCGACTTGGTATAATCATCGTACTGCTTTTGGGTGAATCCCAGTTTCTTCAAGTCCAGCAGACTCTGATCCCGGGTCAGCAACCTTAATACGATCTTTTCTCCATATATGGTCGGAAGGATGGACACACGGACATCAAACTTCCGGTTGTTTTTCTCAAAGAGAATACGTCCGTCTTGCGGTAAGCGCTTCTCCGAGATATCCAGGTTGGATATGATCTTGATACGGTTTACAAGAGCCGGATAGTTGCTTTTCTCAATCACATACCGTTCAATCAGTTTGCCGTCGATACGCATTCTGACCCTGCATCGTTGCTCATACGGTTCGAAATGTACGTCACTGGAGTGTATGGAGTCGGCTTCCTCGATCAGTGCATTCACAAAGTCCGAATCACCTATCTGGGAGATGTTGATGCTTCCCGTTGCCTCTTTTCCTTTCCGGTAGTAGAGATTGAAACCTTTCTCGAATTCTACCGGGTCTACCGTCTGCACTTGTACGGTCAGGTCGAAAATAACATTGATCTCCCGGATATGCTCGTCGTAATCCATGCCCTGTTTCCCATAGCAGTGAAGTTCCCGCTGCCCCGCAACATGAGCATAAGGGATCAGCTGATACTCCCATGCTTCTGCCGAAGAAAACAGCTGGGTAATCTCTGTGGGTATATGTTCATTAATCACCATAACGGTACAATGGAATTATAAATCAATAATAAGGCATAACAGATCCCTACACCCGATATCAATGGTATATTCTTCGGTTTCTCTTTCCGGTTGAAGTTCCATGCCACCCAGCCAATCAATGTAAGCGTAAAAGACAGGATCAGGAAATACAGAAACGGGCGATGATTAAAGTAAGGAGTCAGCAACAGGATGAAGATCACGTCGCCCATGCCGATGGGGTTTTGTTTCTTTCGGTAGCGGAAGAAAAAATAAACCGCTACGGCTACTCCCATAAAAAGCAGAATCGCCGCATTGATCAATGCGTTCCATCCTGCAAGAGTTACACCATATTTATATATACAGACCCCTGTTTGGATAAGTCCAAAAAGCAACAGGTGCCAGAGTAAGACGCTCCGTACGCGGAAGTCCCAATAGATCAGCAATCCCAGCGGAAGCAATAAGAGTAGTTCCATCTGCTCAGTCTTTAGTGGTTTCTACCAGCTTCTTGTTCTCGTCGATTTCCCAGACATTGTACACTCCATCCTGGTCAAAGTCCACCACGGATGTTGCGGTAGCTTTGAAAGTACCATCAGCGGCTTCGGTTATTTCTATCAGGTAGTTTGCATTCCCGCCTTTTGTTACCAAGGTCTGCTGCTCGTACCCGATTTCTTCCAGAGAAGCAGAGTATTTGGAATAAGTATAGAAATGTGCTTTTTCCAGGGAATGAAGGAAAATAAGCTGTTGCTGCGCTTCGATGCTTTTGGCGCGGGAAATCAATGGCATGAGGTTAGGCAAGGCAATAAGTACCAGAATGCCAATGATGACGATTACCACAAGTAGCTCGGGTAATGAGAAGCCTTTGAACGGACGCTTAAGGATAGATTGCCGATTCATATATTGTTGTTTTACGTTAATATTAGTATGTGATAAGCAAATATATATAAAATTGTTGAATATCAAATTAAGAACGGTTTTTTTTGAAGTAGATTTTCATATTGTGATGAAGATTTGTAAAATGAATTGTTCTGATAAAATAATGTTTTACAACACGAATGCAAAAATGTTCGGATTAATATTTGTGAATTTATTAAAGGTTTATTAGCTTTGTTCGAAATGCTTCAACATTAGAGTTTTCCTTTTATTATAAAAATGTATGGAAGGTTTTTTGATAACCTGGATGTCATAAAGAGTCATGAGATATAAATATTCTTTTAATTTTAAAGTCAAAAGAATAGAACGCTATATAATTTCAGAGTCATCATTTCAATACAAACGTTAAAAAATAGAAATATATGAAGAGGAGAATTCTATTGGTAAGTTTTCTAATGCTAAGTTGCATGTCTTACGCTCAGTTAATTGATGAGATCAGGCCCAGTATAAACGCTCGACAGTTTTTCTCCACAGTTTCCAGTGAAACGAGTTTACGCGAAGGTCAAGTTGCCGTGAATTTACCCTTGTTTTCATTACCAGGGAAAGGATTTGATATTCCTATCTCTTTGTTATTTAGTACAGAGGGAATTACCCATGAGTCGGAGGCGTCGCATATAGGTTTGGGCTGGTCACTTATGGCAGGTGGAGTTATAACTGCAACCATAAGAGGTCGAGATGATAACAAAGCCAAGAATTATGATGAGATTTCTTGGCACTTTAATTTTAATTATCTCCAGGATCTACGAGATGCCCAAGCTCAAAATCCTTATAATACCAATCTGTTTGATTTGGCTATGTGGAGGGTAATGTCAGTGGATCCGGAACCGGATTCTTATCAATACTCGTTTTTAGGATATTCTGGAGATATTAATTTCAGTTTTTTTAATTCAGATCGAACAAAAAGAGTGCTTAGCTTAACTCCTGATAGTGATTTTAAAATAGAGAAAACAACGCAAGGCTATAAAATAATAGCGGATAACGGAACTGAGTATATCTTTGAATGCAAAGAAAGTAATCAAATCAATACCGAGTTATATACTACTAGCTGGTTTTTATCTGAGATTAAATCTGTACAAGGAGGACATGCCAAACTTTCTTATGTGGATGAAACGTTTTATGACTACTTGAATTCACTAGGCACTAGTTATTCACTCATAAAATCAAAGAGACTTATACGGATTGATACTGATTACGGATATGTTAACTTTAAGCCTTTATCGAGCTCCAATGGGACGAGAGAGCAAATAACCGGCATTGAGCTTTATAATGATAAAAACATCCTGATAAAAGGATACAAATTAAAGAGTGATGGTGTGTTTGGTAATGGAAATCCCTATTATGCTGGTGACAATGGAGGAGCCAATGCTAGATTTAAACTAGACAGAATAATAGAATACAATTGTTTCAATGAATGCCTTCCGCCTTATAAGTTTGAATATGATTATTATTTTAGCCGTTCCAAGTCTTCTTACAAAGCAGGTAGTACGGATAATAGCACAGTAAATACATGGGCTCAAAACCCGACTGTGGTAGCCGTTGTCGATAGAAATGTAGAAGGCTATCCCGCATGCTGGATGGAGTGTCCTAATAGTCCGGAGGAAAATAGTGTAGGGTTTAGTATGCATTACGATAAATTAGATGAAACCTATCAGGATTATTTTTGCATATCAAAAATAACCTTTCCCACCGGAGGAAGTGAATCGTACTTTTATGAGAAACATGATTATAGTTATGTTTCCGGATCCGGCGATATAGCCGATCCTATCAGTCCGTCTTTTAACATTATGGGGAGAAGATTAACCACGAAAATTATTACTGAACCCAATGGAAGTATACAATATCTTGAATATAAATATGGGTTGCATGATGAGAACCATCAACTTATAATTGACAATCCAATGATGCCGAGATACAAATCAAGCGGAATGCTTATTGCGCCATCCATTCATACTTCTGTCATATATAAACCCGTAACTGACTACGAGCGCCGCCATCGTCTTCAAGCAACCGTTTATACAACAGATAAACCACAAAACAGCTTTCCAGGGGCACCCGTCTGTTATAAAGAAGTAGAAGAAATTCTGAGATCGGGAAATACAGGTGAAGTGATAGGGCGAAATGTATACTATTTTGATGGAAGAACAGCTCGTCCGCCTGTAAACTATATCTATACCAATTACAAGTACGACGGAGGGTTAATTGGTACAGCCAATATTTTGGTTCCACTACAGAATAAGATATTCGGGAAAATGGAACGGTATCCCTATCGCATGACTAATTATAACGAATTCAATATGACCTATTTGGCATACCCGGTTGGGAACTTCACTGTATATGACACCTCAAAAGGAAAGCCTGTCAAGGTCGTCACACTGGATAGCCAGGGGCGAGTAGTGAGAATAATTGAAAATATCTACCAATGCGCTTCCAGCTTCTGGAGGATTGGTTGGAAAATAGCACCTTTCGATGACGGTGAAGGACGAAACAGATATCTTATCAGTATGCAATCGTATATGAATTATTATCCTCAATTAGCTAAGCGTATCACTCATAATTATTTCCCGGATCTCGGTACTTCCAGCACTGAGGAAGAAACCTATAGCTATGCCGGCACCACACGGCCTATATCAAGTACCGTGAAGTTAAATAGTGACGAAAGTATTGAGTCTGATTATGTTTATCCGGATAAAATCCGCTTTGACACTCAAACGAGCTTATCCCCTCAGGCTTCCGCTATTCGGAAGATGATTGATATGAATATGATAAACAATCCAATACAGGTTACCAAAAAACGTGGAGGAAAATACATTGAAGGAATCTATACCACTTATAAGCAAATTAGTAACGGAAATATCGTGGTTGATTCCATATTCAACCTGGAAAGTCAACTTGAAACCGCATTATTAAATCCTATGGTCAATACAAGTGGAAAAGTGGTACGGCATTCTAATTTCTCAGCAGAGAAAAAGCATACTGCTTACGATGAAAGTCTGAACCCTGTCGACATAAAGTCAAGGGATGATGTTTCAACCACCTTAAGGTGGGGCTATGGAGGCCGATATGTTATAGCCAGGATAGCGAATTATACCAATAGCCAATTAGAGAATAATGCGACATTGAATAATCTGATAAAATCGCTTGATGGCTATACTGAAATCACAAGTGCCAATATGGCAAGTCTGATAAGTTGTAACGAGGCTATACGCAACAGTTTACCCGAAACAGCAATGATTACCACCTATACTTATGCCCCTATGGTTGGAATAACTTCTGTGACCGATCCTCAAGGAATTACTGTTTTCTATGATTACGATCTTTTTGGACGTCTTATTCAGACTTGGCGGATAAAAGACGGAAATAAAGAAGTCTTGGAGTTTAATCATCATCATTACCGTAACCAATAAAAGAAGAAAGATTATGAAACCAAATACATTGTTTATATTATTTCTTTTGTGGTTTATTCCTGATCAGTTGGATGGGAAAAATACGATGACCACTACAACTCTTGAGATGGAGTCGCCTGCGTACGGAGAACTTATTAATGTGGGAGTACGCTCCGCTCCATTTACTTACTCGGATACGCGGGATACAAGAATATACAATAACGCATACGAAGGTAGGCCAACCAATGATGTTACTTATGTGTTCACTATCACAGCACCTATGACTGTGATTCTTTCTCAACGTGGATCAAGTGTGATTGGAACATATTTGTCTTTAATAAGCGAATGGAATGATCTAATGTGGGCATTCAGCAGTATAGAAAAGCAGTCTCTGGAAGTTGAATTACCCGCCGGAACGTATTATGTGGTATCCGAGGGTTATACTGAGAATGGCTATATTACTACTAATATTGAGGGAAAAACAGCCCCGATACAAGTGACTATAGGCTATATAAATAAGGCTTTCACAAGTTCATATACTTACGATACGAATCTGGCTACTAACAGCTATGAAGGAAGGCCAACCAAAGACGTAACCTATTGTTTTACATTGGGGTTTCCGATGCATTTGGTAATTTCTCATGCCGGTTCTACAGTCAATGATACATTTATGTCATTGTTGGATTCGTCCAAACGCCCGATTACATCCAATAACGACTGCTATGACGAAGGAGCCTGTCCTAATCCTCTTCATTCTTATTTAAGTGTTGATTTAGCTCCCGGAACGTATTATGTGGTGTCCGAAGGTTATACCGAGGACGGATATATCATCACTAATTTTGAGGGTAAATTTATTCCAACTACGACGGAATTGGGACTAAAGAATCTTGCATTTACCTATTCGCATACCCAAAATACAAATGCATGTACCAATGCATACGAGGGGCGACCCACTAATGATGTAACATACAGCTTCACATTAGCCCACCCTATGCATTTGGTAATTTCCCATGCCGGATCTGTAGTCTATGATACCTATATGTCATTACTGGATTCATCAAAAAACCTGATTGTGTCAAATAACGACTACTATGGCACAGGCGCTTGTCCTAACCCCCTGCATTCTTATTTAAGCATTGATTTATCCCCCGGAACCTATTATGTCGTTTCCGAAGGCTATACTGAAAATGGCAATATTACCACTAATATTATAGGTGAGTTTTACCCGGTTACCGTGAATATGGGTGTAAAAGATGATGCGTTTACATATTCACACGCTCAAGACACAAATCTATCTGCCAATGGTTATGAGGGAAGATCGACCAAAGACGTGACATATAGCTTTTCATTGAGCGTACCAATGCATTTGGTGGTTACCCATACCGGATCTGCGGTCAATAATACATCTGTTTCATTACTGGATTCGTCAAAAAACCTGATTGTATTCAATAATGGCTACTCTGGGTTTGGAGCTTATCCTGGTCCCCGTCTTAGCATCGACTTGGTTCCCGGGGACTATTACATCGTTTCTGAGGGCTATACAGAGAACGGACTCATAACCACTAATATCCGGGCTACCTGTCAATCTGGTACTCTGGCCGGCAGTCGGAACCAAAACCACATTCTCACCATTACCCCAACCGTATCTTCGTCAAACGCAGTAAATCTAACTTCTGATCAATGCTTGCAGCAGATACAATACTTTGACGGGTTAGGGCGGCCCTTTCAAACTGTCCAAATAAAAGCAAGCCCATCCGGTGCTGATTTTGTTTCGTTGCAACAATATGACGATTTTGGTAACAAGAGCTTGGACTGGATGCCTGTGGTAGTTTCAAATAATAATGGTGCATCCATATCTCCATGGAGCTTTAATGATTTGGCTTTTAGTACATATCATGATGTGGCGTATTCCTTATTCTTTTATGAACGGTCCCCCTTAGGACGCATAGCACAACAATACGGCCCGGGAGAGCAATGGCAAATTGATAATCGCAGTGTCAAGACTTCCTACATGGTTAATCTGGCAGACAATGATACCTTGAACTGTATCTGCTATACAGCGATAGATGTAGCTAATGATAGCGCACTTGTTATCAATAGAGTAAGCAACTACCCGTCTTCACAGCTTTCTGTTACCCGTATAGAGGATGAAGATGGATGTATCGCCTTTGAGTTCAAAGACAAAATCGGACAGGTTGTCCTTACCCGTCAGGTCATTCGTAATGGTACCTCCAAAGAATTATATGATACGTATTATATATATGATGAGTTGGGACTTAAGAGAGTGGTGCTTCCTCCTTCGGCATCCGATGTGTTTAGAGGAAGTAATGCAACAAGTTGGAATAGTAAAACCGATGAAACGCTCCAAAAATATGCCTACCTATACAAATACGACAAACGTAAAAGAGGTATCGCCAAGAAGTTGCCCGGTTGTAGCTGGAACTACTATGTATATGACTATGCGGATCGTTTGATCTTTTCTCAGGATGGCGAGCAACGCAAACGGGGAGAGTGGACATTTACTATTCCCGATATTTTGGGAAGACCTTGCTTGATGGGGACCTGCAAAAATATATATAATGCTTTGTCTTCTGTTTCACCGCTATCTGTAGTTATGAGAACAGAACGTGACAATGCCAATGCTGTTTACAAGGGATATGCCAATCCATCAGTAACATTGGCTTCTCCTAAACTGCTGACAGTGAATTATTACGATGACTATAATTTCCTGAACAAAACTGCCATAGCGGAGTTTAATAGCTCAGAATTCGGCTTTGTGCAGGAAGCTGGTTATGAAGATAAATGTTCCAGTGCAAAGACACTCTTAACCGGAACGTTAGTTGCTCAATTAGATGAGTCCTCCACTACAACTTATTATGGCACGGTTATGTACTACGATGCCATAAAGCAGATGATACAATGCATATCAAGCAATCATTTGAGTGGAAAGGAAAAGGAGCATGTTGCTTATAATTTCACCGGCACCCCTGATCATAGAAGGCATGTACATACGGCTTCCGCAAAGGATAAAATAATGGAAGACTATGTGTATACATACGACCATGCTGGAAGGTTAGAAAAGAAGACGCATCAGTTGACGGTAGGCAATTCCGTAAAACCATTGACAGTTCTTGTAGAGAACGAGTATGATATGTTGGGCCGTCTAAGCGAATCAAGAGTCAATGGAAAAACCAGTATGTTATGTGGCTATAATTATAATATCCGTTCCTGGACACAGAGGATATGGCATAATTACTTTGCGGAGGATCTCACTTATAGTCATTCGGGGAATATTAAGACCCAGGAGTGGAAGCAAGCGGGAAAGACCCGGAAATACACATTCGATTACGATGGATTGTCACGCCTGAAAAGCGCTGCCTACACTGGAGATGGTAACTATAGCACCTCGTATGCCTACGACAAGCAGGGGAATATCACTCGCTTGCTCCGCTATGGAAATACAGGCGCAACTACTTACGGCGTGATAGACAGCCTCACCATGAGTTATTCGGGCAACCAATTGTTGAGGGCAAATGATTCCGGTGCGATTCCAACACTTTCCTCTTCAGCAGACTTCCGCAAGTACGGATCGGCTGCTCCCGTAGAATACACATACGATACGAATGGAAGCATGAAGTCCGATCGGAACAAGGGAATTACTAACATCACGTACAATCTTTTGAACCTGCCTATGTCACTTTTTATCAATAATCCGTTTGGACAGGCTGTCAATAAGTATGTGTACACAGCCGGAGGAAAGAAGTTGAGTGTGAGTAAAGGAAGCTTCAAAACGGACTACGTGGGCAATATTATCTACGAAAATGGCGTTTTGAAGAGAATTTTGGTGGATAATGGTTATTATGAGAATGGAATTTACTATTTTTACATTAAAGATCATTTAGGGAATAATCGTATTGTAGCAGATCAGAATGGTAACTTGATACAAAGCACACAATACTATCCTTTCGGGATGGCATTTGCGGATGGTTTGGATCCGAACAAGCAGCCTTACAAGTATAATAGTAAAGAACTGGACGGTGACCGGGGGCTGAATTGGTCTGATTATGAGTCGAGGTATATGGTATTTGATATTCCTCATCTTACAACAATGGATCCACATGCAGAGAATTATTATTCGTGGAGTACATATGCTTATTGCGGGAATAATCCAGTGAAATATACTGATCCAACAGGCATGGATTGGTATATTGACACAGACAACACATATCAGTATGACCCTGAGTTAAATCAAAGTAATCAATCAAAATGGCTAAAGAAAGGACAAAGTTATGTTGGAGCCACCTACCAGGTAATAGATAAAAACGGAGATATTATTGAGAACTACAGAAGCGATGGGAGTATTATGTATGCTAGTGAGAAAGGAGCGTATCTGCGTATTTGGAATAATTCTCAAAAAACAGGCAATGAAGAAATGGCTATTATTGCCAATAATGCAATTCTGGTCTTACCTAGTTGGCAAAATGATCCAACTACATCTCATGTGAAGAAATATAGTTATTTATTCGAGAATGGTAAACTTATAGATCCAATCACAAACCGGAAATTATCATTCTCTGGAACCATTCATACGCATCCCGAATTGAAAACAGATATGGAAGGGAATGTGATGCATAGCTGGATGGGACCAAGTAGAGATGATTACGCCTATTTTGGAGAACATACTCCCAATATTCCTTTCTATGTTATTACTGCAGACAGAAGGGTGCACTCTTATATACCACGAAATGAAAATACTGTAACTCCCCTTGATTTAAATAGAAAATCTAAAATGGTTGAAGGCATAACTTATGGTAATTATTCACTTAAAAATAGAGGAAGATGAAGAAAAAAAACAATAAAAACACATACTATCACAGAATTATCAATTTTATGATAGTATGTATGCTGTTTTCCTGCTTTTCATGTAATAGACAGGATAATCTACAATCTCAACAGATTGATAAATTATACATAGTTGAGTACAACTATATAATTAATTCGGAAAATCATAAAATGATGTTCCAAGTTTATGGCTTTAGTGAGTTAGATATAAACTTTAATTTAACAACAGTTAGTAATAGTCCAAGTGGATGCATCTATTGCAATTCAAATATAGCTATAGAGAACAATCTTAAAAAAGAAATAATAAGTACTTTGTCAAATTATCACTCAGATACAACATTTTTACCCCCCTCCAAAGGGCAGATCTATGACGGAAATTACTATTTCTTTCTTATAAAAAGTACAGGTAAATCCGACATAAATATACGATTTATTCCTAGTCAACTACCCAAAGACTTACTATCACTATACAATCATCTTTATAGTGACAGACAGAAATCTTTATCAAAACCATGTTTCGATGAGTTGTTTAAAGAACTAGAAAAGAGCACTCTGCCTAATCATTCGCCTATCTTATTCACAGAACCAATAACTGAATAAAGATAGGTAATGATTTGGAGATCTTCTACTCTAGCGTGAATTGCGAATCTATCCAGCACGTCGTCACTATTTTGGGCGCTATTTGTTGATTATCAATTAAATGATTCGTGACGAATACCTGTTTTATTCGTCACGAATTCGTCACTTTCCAGGGTATTCGTCACGCTTTACAGCTCTATTACCCTATACTGTGTGCCTTTGTTGCATCGCTGATACGGTATTTCGTTCTGCCGGAGCAGCCTTCCGAAGTACGTCACCTTGCTTACAGGCATCTTGAAGCCACTTTTCTGCTGAATCTTCACCATAATTTCAGCAGGCGATAACAACTCGCACGCTTCCCTATCGCAAGCTGCCCGGAAGTAGTGATGAAACAAAGTGTTCCATACCGGTGAAACAGAGTGTTCCACGCTGGGAAACAAGGTGTTCCACACCGAGGAAACAAAGTGTTTCACACTGGGATACAGCGTGTTTCACGCCGGGGCACAGGTTGTTCCACGTTGAGAAACAGGATGTTTCACATTGTGGCACAGTGTGTTTCATCTGATGAAACGTGACTGTAGTGCTGGATCCACCAATTTGTGCTGGATCCGTGCTGGATAAAATAGGGATCCAGCACGGTGTAAGATGTTTATTATTAGTGTGATAAGTGAAAATTCGTGCTGAAGTGCTGGATGAAATCATTTATTTGTATAGAGAAGAGTATGTAGAAAGAGGTTTTAAGGCTGTGCCCTGTTAAGTGATAGTCTCGGGCATTATCAGTGGACGAAGTAATTCCGGAACAGATCGTCATGGAGAAGAAGGTTGCCAACCTCCTCCTAATGACTTATACAGATATACCACACTGATCAGTTCGTCCCGGATGGTATTGGCAAGTCCTACCTGTGCTTCGAAATATCCTCTTTGAGCATCGAGCACATCGAGGTAGTTAATAACTCCATTGATGTACTGAAGCTGCGCCATGTCCACATGCGACTTGGCTGCTTGTTCCAAACGAGCCTGCAAGGCACACATCTCGCGCACTTTGTTGAAACCTACGATGGAATTATGTACTTCGCGGAAGACATTCAACACCGTTTTTTCATACTGATAACAGGCCTGCTCATACACCGCTTTCTGGGCTTTCAGCTTGGCCTGGTTCTTCCCGGCTGCAAACAAAGGGGTCAGCAAAGCACCTTCAATGAACTTGTAAGGTGATTGCAGGAAGTTGGATAATTCCACGCTTTCCAAACCGTACTGTCCGGTCAGGGAGATGCGGGGAAACAGGCCGGTATAGGCTACTCCTACCCGGGCGTTGGCGGCTATCAGGTTTTGCTCGGCCTTCCGTACATCGGGACGCCGTTCCAACAAATCAGAGGGCATACCTACGGGCAGCATCGTAGAATGAGCGTATTCCTCCAACAAGTTGCTTCGTTCTACCTGTCCGGGAAGTGCGCCGGTGAGGAAAGCGATATCATTCTCTTTGAGTGAGATCTTCCGTTCCAGAGAGGGGACCAACGTAGCCGTGCGCGCCACTTCCAACTGTGCCTGCTGGTAGGCGGTTTCCGACGTAAGTCCGCCTTCGAAACGCAGACGCGCTAAGCGCACACTCTCTTCTCGGGCGCTCAGTGTTTGGCGGACGATGGCCAGTTCATTGTCGAGGGCAATTAATTCGTAATAGGCTTGGGCCACTTCGGCCACAATGGTTATGTGTAAGGCCCGCTGGGCTTCTATTGTTTGCAGGTATTCGGCAACGGCTGCGTCTTTTCCCCAGCGCAAGCGACCCCAGAGGTCCAGCTCCCATGAGAGAAGCAGCTTTCCTTCAAAGGTACTTACATTATCCTGACTATTCCCGCCGTGATTCTCGAACTCGCGGTCGGCTGTGACTGTGCCACCGATCTGAGGGAATAACTCGGCCACGCTGATGCGTTTCTGGGCGGCCATTTCCTTCACACGGGCTGCGGCTATGCGGATGTCACTGTTGTGCTCAAGGGCTCTCTCTATCAACCGGCGCAGCGGGGCATCCGTATAGAGGTTCCACCATTGGGTATCGGCCAGGGTCTCCGTGGTTTGACCGGCCCACAAGCTGTCCGGGAGTTGTACTTCCGGACGGACGTAGCTTTTGCCTATTTTACAGGAAGACAGTCCCCAGGTTGCCATGCCGAGCAGGCAGGCCACCGCGATCATATATAGTTTATTATTCTGCACCATGAGTAGAGATCTTTTTCAGTTTCGACTGGGTTTTATAGACAAGCACGAAGAAATAAGGAACGAGCACAATGCCGAAGACTACGGCAAAGATCATCCCGAAAAACACCCCCGTACCGATGGCCTGACGGCTGGCTGCTCCGGGACCACTGGCGATAACCATCGGTAACATACCCAGGATAAATGCCAGCGAAGTCATCAGGATGGGGCGGAACCGCAGATGAGCGGCGTACAAAACCGACTGCACCAGGTCCACACCCCGGTCGGCCTGTTCCTTGGCAAACTCTACGATGAGAATACCGTTCTTGGCCGCCATTCCCATGAGCATCACCAAGCCGATCTGGAAGTAAACATTGTTTTCCAACCCACACAGCCATACCCCCAGGTAGGCGCCCAAAGCTGCCACGGGCAACGAAAGCAGCACTGCAACAGGCACCATCCAACTCTCATACTGGGCAGCCAGAAACAGGAACACAAAAAGGAAGACCAACAGCAACACCAGCCCCGTTTGTCCGCTGGCCTGTTTCTCTTGATAGGAAAGTCCGCTCCACTCCACGGCAATATTGTCCGGGAGATGCTTGCGGGCAATCTCTTCCATCACTTCCATCGCCCGGCCGGAGCTGTAGCCCTGCGAGGCTTCTCCCCGGATCACGGAAACGGTGAACATATTGAACCGGCGGATATTGCCCGGCCCGGTGGTGTATTCGGCGTTACCCAGCGAGGTAAGCGGAACCATCACCCCGTTGGAAGCGCGGACAAAGAACAGGTTCAAATTGTCCTTGTGCTCGCGGTAAGGAGCTTCCGCCTGGATATATACCTTATATATACGGTTGAACATATTGAAGTCGTTCACATACACCGACCCTGTATAGGCTTTCATGGTCGAAAAGACATCGGCCAGCGGAACGCCTTGCAACTTGACCTTGTCGCGGTCGACATCGAAATAGAGCTGCGGGATATCGGCCTGCATGGACGAGGATAGTCCGGCCAGTTCCTTCCGGCGCGAGGCGTAGTACATCAAGGTATCGACGGCATTCATCAGATTCTCAAGACTCGCATCGCCACGGGCTTCCAGCTGCATCTCGAAACCGCCGGAAGTACCCAAGCCCGGTATCACCGGGGGAGTGGACAGGTAGACTTTCGACTCGGGATACCGGCTGAATTCGGCCCGCACAGCGGACATGATCTCTTCCAGCGTGATGCCCTTCCGTTCATTCCACGGTTGCAGGATGACCGTCAGTTCGCTCCGCGCCTGGTTACTGCCCACCCGCGGACTGGTGCCGACCACACTCTGCACATAACGCACGTACGGTTGCTTCTCCAGGAAATCCACCGCCCGCGCAGTCACCACCCGGGTACGTTCCAGCGTGGCGCCCTCAGGTAGTTCGAGTTCTACCTTGAAATACCCTTGGTCTTCGGCAGGCAGGAAGCTCTCCGGCGTAATCTTATGCACAATGAATATGACGACCAACACGAGCCCGAAGGTCGACATCGTGCGGCGCGGATGCCTCAGGACATACTGGATGGCGCCACCATACGTTTGGTTTCCCCGGCTGAGCCAGTAATTGATCTTCCGGAAAACGATGTTCTTCTTCCGCCGGCCGGGTTTCAGGATCAGCGAACACATCACGGGGCTTAGCGTCAGCGCCACGACGGTGGAGATCAACACGGAAACCACAATGGTGATGGTAAACTGGCGGTACAATTGTCCGGTAATGCCTGCCAGGAAGCTCACCGGGACGAATACGGCGCAGAGCACCAGCGAGGTGGCTATGATGGCGCTGGCCAGTCCTTGCATGGCTTTCTTGGTTGCCTCGTAGGCGTTGAGTTTTTCTTCTTCCATGATGCGTTCCACATTCTCTACCACCACAATGGCGTCGTCCACCACGATACCGATGGCCAGTACCAACCCCAGCAGGGTAAGCATGTTGATGGAGAAGCCGAACATGAGCATAAAACCGAATGTTCCGATCAGCGAGATGGGAACGGCGATGATGGGGATCAGCGTGGCGCGCCAGTCCTGCAGGGAGAGGAAGACCACGATAATCACCAGGAACAAGGCTTCGAACAAGGTTTTATACACCTCGTGGATGGACTCGGATATGTAGGTGGTCATATCGAAAGGGATCTCGTAGGTCAGTTCGTCGGGGAAGTTACGGCTGATCTCTTTCATGGCTTCTTTTACCTTCTTCGCTACTTCCATGGCGTTGGAACCGGGCAACATGTAGATGCCCAGGATGGCGGCATTCTCGTTGTCGATGGCGCTTTCGGTATTGTACGAAGAGGCTTCGAGCGATACCCGGGCTACATCACGCAGACGCACGATGGACCCGGCGGCATCGGCCCGGATCACGATGTCTTCGAACTGGCTCACAGTGGAAAGACGTCCCTGGGTGGTGATGGGAATGGTTACATCCAAGCCTGTAACGGGTTGCTGACCCAGTACTCCGGCGGCCGACTCGCGGTTTTGGTCTTTCAGGGCATTTTGCAGGTCTTGCACGGTAATGCCGAAGCTGGCCAGCTTGTCGGGTTGCGCCCAGATCTGCATGGCGTAATAACGGCTGCCGATGTTCGACACTCGGCCCACGCCGGGGATGCGGCGTATCACGTCGAGCACGTTGATGGTGGCAAAGTTGCTCAGGTATATCTCGTCAAACTTGGGGTCGGACGATTTCAGCACGAGCGTCATCAACTGGCTGGGGGCTTGCTTTTCCACCAGGATACCGTTCTGTATCACTTCGGCGGGCAGACGCGATTCGGCCAGCTTGATGCGGTTCTGTATCTCAACGGCAGCCAGGTCGGCATCGGCGGAGATATCAAAGGTTACGGTAGCCGAGAATCCTCCGGAGTTGGAACTGCTGGACTCCATGTAAATCATCCGCGGGGTACCGTTCAGTTCTTGCTCGATGGGGGTGGCTACGGCCTGGGAAACGGTCAGCGCACTGGCTCCGGGATAGGAAGCGTTGATCTTGACCACGGGCGGGGTGATCTGCGGGTACTGGTCGACGGGCAGCATGGTAAGGCCTATCACGCCGACCAACACGATCAGAATGGAGAGTACCGCCGAGAATACGGGCCTGTCTATAAAGAAGTCTACTTTCATGGTTCCTCTCCTCTACTTTTCAGGTTGATAAATGTCGCCCGTAGTCATTTCCTCGGCCACTTTCACTTTGATGCCGGGCGCCAGCTTGTGCTGTCCCTCTACCACGATGCGTTCGGCAACGGCCAGTCCCCGTTCTACCACCACGCGGTTCTCTACTTCGGGCCCCAGCTCAATGAAACGTTTCTCTACGGTGGAGTCTTTCTTCAGCACATAGATGTAGGCGCCGCCTTTCTCGATGATCACGGCTTTGTAAGGCACCACCAAAGCGCTTTGACGGATGTCGAGCAGGATTTTAACCCGGGTGGACTGTCCGGGAAGGAGCGTGCGGTCGGGATTGGGCATCTCGGCACGGACGGTGAAGGTTCCGGTTTGCGGGTCTACCTGCGGGTCGGCAAAGTCGACAAAACCTCTCAGGGGGTACACCGTATTGTCGGGTAGGGTGATGGTGACGTTGGGTTGCCAGGATCGGGCGGTATCCTGCTGCCCGAAGGTGACGTTACGTTCCTTGCTTTTCAGGTAGTCGAGGGCGGTCATGCTGAAGTTGACCAGCACTGTATCGCTTTTTACCACCGTGGCGAGTAGCGACTTTCCGCTGGGGCCGACCAAGGCGCCGATATCGGCATTTCGCTCGCTGATATGTCCCGAGAAGGGGGAGCGGACGGTGGTGTAGCTCAGTTGCATCTCGGCTTGCCGCAGGTCGGCCTCGCTCATGGAGACGGAAGCGGTGCCTACTTCGTAGGCGGCGATGGCATTATCCAGGTCGAGCTGACTGGCGGCGTTCTGCGCATGTAGCGGACGGATGCGTTCCAGGTCGCGCTCAGCTTTCAGGGCCTGTGCACGGTCTTTGTTTAGTTGGGCTTTGGCCTTGTCCACCCGGGCTTTGTAGATGTCCTGGTTGATGATGAACAGCACCTGGTCTTTCTTCACCCAGGTTCCTTCGGTGAACAGCATCCTTTCCAGATAGCCTTCTACACGGGCCCGCACTTCGACGAATTGCTGAGCGCGGATGCGCCCTACGTACTCGCCGTATATCTCTACGTTCTCTTTGTGGGTTTTGCCGACGGACACTACCGGTAGGTCGGGAGCCACCTTGCGCGGACGGGAAACGAGGTAGTAGATCCCTCCCAATACGCATACGGTTACGATGGCAATGATAGTTTGGTGTTTACTTAATTTAAAATACTTCTGCGAAAAGAATGTTTTCATATTGTTACTGTTTTACGTCTGAAATCGTGAGCAAGATACGCACCATTCCCTTACGGGTCTCCCTTTCTAACAATTTTTTAAGAAACACGGGGTGTTGTTTAAAGTTTGGCAACAGTCAGCATGTGCGTATTTAGGTTTATTAAGAGTCGAAAACCGACATAGATGCAAAAGATCGAGCGAAAATTGTAGCATAATTCCATAAATGTGGGGTTTCTTCTACAATTTTGCTCGAATTATTTAGATAAACAAAACGCCTGCAAGAGCGGATCTGTTTGTTATTTTAACGTATGGATGGTTTGATTTGTTTTCCGGAAATAGGGAGTAAGAAGATGTTTTTCGCTAATTTTCTGAGTATCAGGAAGTCTTATGCAAAGGAAATTTAGGGGCAATGTCAGTATTTGCATTGTCTATATTACTGTTCCATAAAACAATTTTCAGGAATTTATTAAATAGGTTATTGCTATGAAATAATGTTTTACAACACGAATGTGAATTTATTCTACTTAATATTTGTGAATTTGCTCAACGTTTATTAATTTCGTTATAATAATTCCGATGAAAATAAAGCCTGGAGGCAAAGAACGATATGGGTTCTTAAAATCACTGTTGAAAGTAAAGGAGTCTTGAAATACTATAAATACAAACCGTAAAAACATTGAATCATGAAACGATTTTACTTGTGCTTACTAATACTATTATTGATATGAGAAAAATATTATTGATTCTAATCGGAACTGTAAGTTTTGTAAGTTCCCTTGAAGGTAGGGTGTCCAGTAAATGACGTTTATTTCAAACTGCTACTTTGAGTGTATTCACTCGCTTTGTTACTAGGTTTTCCGTTAGGTTTTCTTTAGTCCACTCCTGTATTTGTCGCAGTCTAACATTTTCTAGATGTTTC
>JAVBVD010000057.1:0-26576 GCA_031554635.1 Bacteroides sp. | reverse complement strand
AAAAAGCTGTCGGCACAAGGCTCTACTCTATGGCCAACAGCTTTAATCACAGTAAACTTAAAAAGCGTATCACTATGATGTTAAAAGAAAAATCAAGTCCGTGGGCACGTTTGAAGTACTTGTATGTACTTCCGTTGGCAGTCGTTACCGTTACTGCCTTTGCCCGTCCCGAGATCTCCGAAAAAGCCAACGAGATTTCTGCCGTCAAAGTTAATGATTTAGCGGCAATTGTCGAAACAAAACTGGCGGAAACTATTTTCGTATCAGTCGACTCGGTGAGACCTCTTCCTCCTCCACCTGCTAAAATGAAAAAAGAGAAGGTTTCCAGAGATACATTGAATGTTGTCGTTTTAAAAGATGTGGATGTTGAGGTGGCCAATCCGACGATTTTCCTGAATTCTGCAAAAATAACGTCTACTGCCGATGGGAAAAAGACCATGGTTTCCGATCATCAGGTAGTAATCGGGGGAGACAAGGTCAAGTTTGTAGATAAAGCTAATTCTATGATTGGCGAGGCTGGGCAGGTAACTGTTATGGGAGCGAAAGGGAAGATTATTTCATCTTCTTTGGACTCTGTTTTAATCTATATTGATAATAGAGAGAGCACAGCAAAGGAGCTGGAAGCCTTTGATGCATCCGCTATTTGTTCGGTTTCGGTATTGAAGGACGCTGCCACAATTACTAAGTACGGCACGAAAGGTAAGAACGGAGTGGTTTTAGTGACGACTCAGAGAGAATCCGACAAAAAGAAAGCCATTTATGGCCATATGAGGGACATTCAATTGTCTGGGAAAAATATAACAATGCATGGAGGAGAAGAGCTGCCGATGGATATGGATAAGAATAGTTATTACATTGATGACAAACCTTCAACACCGACCGAAGTGAGGATTCTGATGAATAATAGTTCAGATAGAGAGATTGTTGAAGTTGGTAGCTCGGAGAATGCAGAGGCAACAGGTGGTTATAAGATTCGTATCCGGACGGAAAAGAAAGGGACTTCCAATGAAAAGATAAAAGTGACCGGTAAGGTAGTCGATCAAAAGGGTGCTCCCATTGCAGGGGCTCTGATTCAGGTAAATGGTTCAACCAAGGGTGGTACGCTGAGCGATAAAAAGGGAGCTTTCTCTCTGACTGTTACCAGAAGCGCCCGGCTGACGATCCTGGCGGTAGATAAAGCAATCCAGCAGTCGACGCGGGTTTCCTCCGAACCCATGCAGATCGTTCTGCAAGACGCAAAGTAGTTAATGAATGATGATATTATGGGAGACTTCTTCGTTTACATACTCAAATCGGCTGTTTGCCTGGCATTGTTCTACTTGTTCTACCGATTGTTGCTGAGCAAGGAAACATTTCACCGGTTCAATCGCATTGCCTTGTTGGGCATCTTGCTGTTGTCGTGCCTTTTGCCTTTGGTGAAAGTTACCGTGGAGCAGGAAACCGAGGTGCATCAAACATTGCTCACTCTGGAGCAGCTGTTGCTGTTGGCCGATATGCCGATGGTGGAAGTCGAAGTAACGCCTCCTGTCATATCGGGCATTCAAATAGGCATGCTACTCTACCTGGCAGGTATTCTGTTCTTTTTCTTCCGCAACCTTTATTCGCTGGCACGTATGTGTGTGTTGCTTTGCAAGGGGAAAGTGGAGAAACTGGAAAACGGTATCCGGCTGGTGACTCACGAAAAGGAAATTGCCCCTTTCAGTTGGATGAGGTACATCGTTATATCCAGGAAAGACCTGGAGGAGAATGGACGGGAAATACTGATTCATGAACAGGCGCATATCCGGAAAAGACATTCCATTGATTTGCTACTGGCCGATGTGTGCATCTTTTTCCAATGGTTTAATCCAGCCGCATGGTTATTGAAACAGGAATTGCAGGGTATTCACGAGTACGAAGCGGATGAGCATGTTATTAAACAAGGCGTCGATGCCAAACAATATCAACTTTTATTAATTAAAAAAGCTGTCGGCACAAGGCTCTACTCTATGGCCAACAGCTTTAATCACAGTAAACTTAAAAAGCGTATCACTATGATGTTAAAAGAAAAATCAAGTCCTTGGGCGCGTTTGAAGTACTTGTATGTGCTCCCGTTGGCAGTCGTTACCGTTACTGCCTTTGCCCGTCCAGAAGTCTCCGAAAAAGCCGATGAGATTTCTGCCGTCAAAGTTAATGATTTAGCGGCAATTGTTGAACTAAAATTGGCAGAAACTATTTCCGTGCCGGTCGACTCGGTGAAGCCTGTTCCTGTTAAGGTAAAAGAGAAAACAGTAACTCCCAAACAAACTATGCCCGCAGGTTGGGAGATAGCGGATGATAAGGCTGACAGCCCGGTATTCTACCTTAACCTGGCAAAGGCTAAAGAAGGAGAAAAGGTCATCGTTGCCGACCAGCTAACCGTTGCGGATAATCAGAAATTCAAGTCTATGCCAGAGGTTGATACTTTCATGGCTAAAAGTCTTACTATTAGAGGTGGGGAAGGGAAAGTCGTTGCACCTTCTATGGATTCTGTTCTGGTTATTATTGATGGAAAAGAGAGTACATACAAGGATTTGGATGGGTTTGATCTTTCCAAAATCAATTCGGTTTCGGTCTTAAAGGATGCTGCTGCAATTACTTTATATGGTATGAAGGCGAAGAAAGGGGTGATTCTAATTGAAACTCTTGAGAAATCCGGTAAAAATACGTATTATACAATTGATGACAAAACGACTTCGTCGACTGACAAGAATGCTTTGAAGAATGATCAGGACAAAGAGGGTTACAACCTCGGCTTTATAAAGGATAATGGAGAAATCTATATCCAGATGAATCTGGGGCCTGTTATAGATGCTGAAAAGATAAAAGTAACCGGTAAAATAGTCGACGAACGGGGAGCTTGCATCCCAAGTGCCATTGTTCAGGTGAATGGTTCGAGCAAAGGTGGAGCACTGAGCAACCAAATAGGAGAATTTACGTTGAGCGTTTCCAGAAATGCTACACTAACGATTCTGGCGGTAGATAAAGCGACCAAGAAGGTGCAGGCTTCTTCTGAGCATCTGCAGGTAGTTTTGCAGGACGCAAAGTAGTCTGATAGATATTTATATAAAACGATTCTTATTTTGATTATTAATAGTAAACATAAACTTAGAATGAAGTACTTTTTATTATCCTTAATCCTACTTGTGTCTTTTTCTGCAAGAAGTCAGGAAAAGAGTAATTCTGAAGATTCAACTATTACAAGATTAAAATATCCCGAGAGTTTTCAAGAATTAATCAAACCATTTAGTGGGAAAGTCATCTATTTAGACATAATGGCCTCATGGTGTAAACCTTGTTTGGAAGAGTTGAAATCTTACAAAGAATTAAATGAGTTTTTCGCGGATAATGATATCATAAAACTGTTTATAACAATAGATGAGCCCGAAAACATTGATAGAAGTTTGCAGATACTCAATAAAAATAATATTAATGGATGTTTTGTTTCTTATCGCCATCCGCAAGGAGAGAAGGGAAATAAAGATTACACTAATATCATAGAAAAAATGTTCATCACCTATGATAAAGAGGGTAATATGTCCGGAATGTCTATTCCTCAATTTCTTATCATCGACAAGAATGGGAATATAGTAGAATATAAGGCTATGCGTCCAAGCAAGAAAGAAGAATTGAAAGATCAATTATCTTCTTATTTGAAGGAATAAAGTGCTGTTCTTTTTATCAAGCTTCTTTTATCAGATCGTGGTTCCTGAAAATTGATAATCATTCTAATAGTTTATAAAAATAAGCCCACTGATTCGTAATGAGTCAGTGGGCTGAATTTTTGTATCTTCAAGCAAGCAGCACGCTAATCTCTATTCGGGTACCGGTTCCCGGCGCTGAATCTATCTGACAGTTTCCGCCAATGGAATGAATACGCTGGCAAATGGTGCGGAGCCCAATGCCCTTTTTCTTTTCAATATCAAATCCTTTGCCATTGTCTTGAATACTGGCCGAGAGTTGGTTCTTTTCCAGGTGGAGCGATATTTCAATCCGGGTGGCACAACTATGCTTAATGCAGTTGCTCAACCCTTCCTGGATGATGCGATAGAATTCGAACCCGATCTCCTCATTTACCACACTCCAATCCACGTTTTCGGTCGAAGTGTATTCAACTTTCATATTTTGGGCGAGTTCCAAATGGCGGATATGATCGCTCAACATCTCGTCAAGTGTGGCAAACTGAAACACAGGGGGCATCAATGCATGCGATACATTTCGGACCCGGTTCCGGATATCAGCCAGTACATCTATCTGGTCGGCAGCTTCGGCGCTCATCTCATTGGTCAATGAACGGGTTTTCATTTCAAGTGACATCAGGCGGTTGCACACATCGTCATGAAGCTCGGCAGCCAGTCGGTTGCGTTCACTTTCCAATCCTTCGATGTATTTGCTGGTCAGGCGTCGTTCGGTTTCTTTCTGGTAAATGAGTATTTGTCTTTCCTTTTCTTCGGCTATGCGGGCGATTTCCGTCAGACGTATTTTTTGTCGTTGTCGTTTCAGTAATAAGATGGAGACAGCTATCAAAAGAAGCAGAGTCACAAAGATGGTCCAATTACGCAAACGGAGCATGGCCGTTGCCCGTTCCAACTGAGTCTGTTCCAGTTGAGCTATTTCCAACTCCTTGGTTTTGAGTCGATATTCTATAGTGTAATAGGCCAACTGCAGGGATTGACGCTTTAGAAAAATGGAGTCCCGCAGTTGGTAAGCTTTGTTGAGCAACCTGTAGCTTTCGTTATAATTGCCCATCGCCATGCAACATTCAGCACCCATGCGATATGCCTGGTGATTGATGGAATTCTGGTATCCCTTTTTTTCGATGATATTTATCACTTTCTGAAAATAACTTAAGGCCTCTTTGTAATGCTTGCCCGACTTGAGCTCCATGCCTTTTGCTCTGTAGTAATGGTACCAGTCTTCATCGGTCTTAAGTACATACGAGTACTTTTCAAACTCTCCCATGTAATGAATAACAGCTTGTGTTTTCCCTAATTGGTTATAAGTCATGATCAACCGGTGGTAGGCTTTGCATAACTGAAGATCGTTTTTGGTTTCTTTCAGTAATGGTATCGCTTTCTTTTCCAGTGTGTCTATACCTTCGGTGTATTCCCTCCCTTCGCACAGATAGATGCCCATGACACAGTATGCAACTGCTATCTGATTTTTATCATTGCTTTTCAGGGAGTATTCCAGTGCTTTCTGCCCGAATATAATGGCGTCGGGAATTTGGTGACAATCAAAACAAATTTTGGCTATATTCGAGTAGAGGAGAATCAGCGTTTGAGTGTCGTTTTGATTCTCGGACATACGCAACGCTTCTTTGTAGGCAATGAGGCAACTTTCCAGATCGCCTTCATCACGGGACTTCTCGCCCATATTGATCAGGTGGGTAATATGTTGTATGCTGTCTTTGCAAGCACAGCCTGATACACATTCCGCCCGGCAGTACAGGTTGCAAGCGATGAAACAGGCGATGAGTAATGTTGTTTTCATAGAGAGTCGATGTATGCCAGTATCTCTTCCTCCTGATCGGGATGAAACCAGCTTATTTCTGTATCACGCTTAAACCAGGTCATCTGCTTTCGGGAATAGATGCGCGAATTTTGTTTGATCTTTTCGATGGCAAACGGGAGATCCCAGGTCCCGTCCAGGTATTGAAAGAGTTCCTTGTAACCAACGGTGTTCAGGGAATTGAGATGTCGGTACGGATACACGGAACGAGCTTCTTCGAGCAAGCCCTCGGACATCATTTGGTCCACCCGTAAGTTGATGCGTTGGTAAAGTTCTTCGCGGTCGCGTGTCAGCCCTACCTTGATAATGTCGAAAGGACGTTGTTTGACTTGCTGTGTGCGAAAGGAGGTATATGTCTTCCCCGTCATGTAGCAGATCTCCAGTGCATGGATCACCCGCTTGGGATTTCTCAGGTCGACAATCTTGTGGTATTCCGGATCCAACAGTTTCAATTCGGCGCAGAGGCGGTCGAGCCCTTCCTCGTCGTATTTGCGGAGCATCAGTTCACGCGTTTCCGTGTCGACGGTAGGTATGTCGTCAATGCCTTTACAAATGGCATCCACATACATCATCGAGCCACCGGTGAGTACCACCACGTCTCGCTTTGTGAATAACTGTTCAAGGATGGAAAGCGCTTCAGCCTCGTATTGGGCGGCGCTGTAATAATCGGTGAGTTGTAATGTTCCTACCAGATGGTGCGGAACCCTTTGGAGCTGCTCCGGGGTAGGAGCAGCTGTTCCTATTTTAAGATCGGCATACAACTGTCGGGAATCAGAAGAAACGATACTCGTTTGGTAGTGTTCCGCTACCCGGAGACTGAGCTCTGTTTTCCCGACACCTGTAGGCCCTATAAGTACAATTAGCTTGCGGCGCGACATTTTTTAGAAACGCTCCTCTTCGAAAGAGCCTCCGCCTTCTGCAGCACCACTGCTGCCCATGTCGAATCCTTCTTCGTCGAAGTCCTCCATGTCGAAGTCCTGGTCGCCGTAGAAGTTTTCATCCAGATCGAGTGATCCGCCGGCTGCGATCATCTCTTCGAAGTCGACAGTCTGTTTCGGAGCATCTCCTTCTTTCTTGGTGCATTTGGCTGCTTTCACTTCTTTGCCGGTGATGATTTCGGTCAGTTCGATGAAGAAACAACGTTCCGTCATGTAGTCGAACACGTAGAGCAATTTCTGCTTTTCATCTTCGATCAGTTCGCTGAGGCTGGTTTCACGCATTACCCAGCTATCCATTTCGGGATTATCATCCATTTCTTCCAGCGTGACCTCTTTTTCTTTCTCCCAATCATCGTCGCAGATAAAGAAAGAAGTCATCTGGTCGTCGGTATAGCCGACAGATTCTACGATGGCTTTGTGTAAATCGTAGAAAGTAGCCTCCGGATCAATCTGTATTTCTCTTAGGAAGTTATCCACTTCATCCGAGATCATAGTAAATTTGTATATCATAACGCGTTGTTGATTGATGTCTTGTGTTATTTGATTATACCGCGTTCCGAGTTGCGGATGAAGTTAACGATGTATTCAATCTCCCAACTCATTGGTATTTCAACTTCTACTTTAGCCAGGGCTTCGGTGGTGTTCAACCCGCTCTGGTAAATGATGCGGTAGGTGTTGTGGATGTTTTCGATCATCTCGTTGGAGAATCCGCGGCGGCGAAGACCAATGATATTGATACCGCTGTATGTGATCGGATCGCGTCCGGCGATGATGAACGGAGGAATATCTTTGCTAAAGCGTGCACCTCCCTGAACCATTACGTATCCGCCTACACGGCAGAACTGGTGCATCAGTACGGCAGCACTTACAATGGCATTGTCATCGATTATGATTTCTCCTGCCATTTTAGTTGCGTTTCCGATGATGCAACCATTACCCACAATGGAGTCATGTGCTACGTGCACCCCTTCCATCAGCAGGTTGTTGTTGCCTACTACGGTTTTTCCTTTGGCAGCCGTTCCGCGATTGATAGTTGCGTTCTCACGAATCACATTATTATCACCAATCTCGGCAGTGGTCTCTTCACCTACGAACTTCAAGTCCTGTGGGATAGCTCCGATCACGGCTCCCGGAAAGATTGTGTTTCCGTTACCGATACGCGCACCATAAAGAATGCTGGCATTGGGCATGATTTTGTTGTTATCGCCGATTACCACATTCTTATCAATATATACGAAAGGGCCTATCTCTACGTTTGCTCCGATTTGGGCTTCGGGGTGAATGTATGCTAAAGGACTGATCATAAAAGTTTTTATTTGTTTTTTACTATTTGAGCCATAAATTCTGCTTCGCTGACTACTTTTTCGCCTACGAATGCATATCCCTTCATGGTAGAAATACCGCGGCGGATGGGTGCCAACAGTTCCACGCGGAAGATCAGGGTGTCGCCGGGAACTACTTTCTGGCGGAACTTCACACCGTCGATCTTCATGAAGTATGTCGAATAACGTTCGGGTTCGTCTACGGAATTCAGAACGAGCAAGCCACCGCACTGGGCCAGTGATTCTATCTGCAATACGCCCGGCATGACCGGTTCTTGCGGGAAGTGTCCCTGGAAGAACGGTTCGTTCGCAGTGATGTTCTTTACACCTACAATGTAGTTGGCGCCGATTTCAATTACTTTGTCGACCAACTGGAACGGGTAGCGGTGAGGGAGTAGTTCGCGGATGCGGTTTACGTCCATGACCGGTTCGCGGTTGCAGTCGTACGACGGGGCCTGAATGTCGTGCATACGGATCTCCTTACGCATCTGACGGGCAAACTTGTTGTTGATGGTATGTCCCGGACGGGTGGCGATGATTCTTCCCTTGATCGGTTTGCCGATCAGGGCCAGGTCGCCGATAACATCGAGCAACTTGTGGCGGGCACATTCATTGGCCCACACCAGTGGCTTGTGGTTGATATAACCCAAGTTGTTGGCATCCATGTGGGGAACACCCATCACATCGGCCAACTTGTCGAAGTTTTCCTGTGACATCTGGCGTTCGTAGATCACGATCGCATTGTCCAGGTCACCTCCCTTGATCAGTCCCACACCCAGCAACGGTTCGATTTCGCGAACGAATACGAATGTACGGCTGGCGGCAATTTCCTCCTTGAATTTGCCCATATCTTCCAATGTGGCAAACTGGTTCGGGATGATTGTTGAGTCGTATGAAACCATCACGTTGAGGCTGAAGTTTTCGTCCGGCAACACGATGATAGATGAACCCGTGCTTTCGTCGCGGAATTCAATCTTCGACTTGATGATGTAGAAATCCTTTACAGCATTCTGCTCTTCGATTCCCACACGTTCTATTTCATTTACGTAGTATTGGGCACTACCGTCCAGGATAGGGAATTCCGGTCCGTTCACCTGGATCAGACAGTTGTCAATACCCAACGCATAGAGGGCTGCCATACCGTGTTCGATGGTGCTTACCTTGGCACCACCTTTGGAGAGTACGGTACCACGCGTTGTTTCGGTCACATTATCAGCTACTGCGTCAATCAATGGCTGTCCTTCTAAGTCAATCCGTTGAATCTTGTATCCGTGATTTTCCGGAGCCGGATTGAATGTCACTGTCAGGTTCAGACCCGTATGGAGTCCTTTGCCGCTCAGCGAAAAGCTGTCTTTCAGCGTTTGTTGTTTCAGCATTGGTTTACTTATTTAATAGTTGTTTCAATTCATTTAATTCCTTGCGGAGGGCTCTCACCTCCTGTTGTATTTCAGGCAGGTTTCTTTGTACAACAGATGCCTTGAAATATTGTTTTAGTTCCATAGGAGGAGTTCCAATCAATTGACTGCCAGACTTTACATTGCCCGGTATGCCCGATTGTGCGCCGAGGCCTACTTTGTCGCCTATTTTGCTGTGTCCGGCTATTCCTACTTGTCCGCCTATCATGCACCATTCGCCTATTTTGGTTGATCCGGATATGCCTGCCTGTGCGGCCATCACGGTGTGCGAGCCTACTTCGACATTGTGTGCAATCATGACCAGATCGTCTAATTTCACACCACTGTGAATGACAGTAGCACCCATCGTAGCACGGTCGATACACGTATTGGCACCGATTTCTACTTTATCTTCCAGAATTACAATACCGATTTGGGGGATTTTATCATATCCGTTGGGAGTGGGAGCGAAACCGAAACCGTCGGCTCCGATCACAGCACCCGAGTGCAGGATGCATTCATTGCCGATGCGGCAATCGTGGTAGATGGAAACATTGGCATAAAGGAGGCAGTCGTTACCTACTTTAGCGCTATCGCCCACATACGAATGCGGATAGATGCGGGTATTATTGCCTACCACGGCATTTTCGCCTATGACGGCAAAGGGTCCTATATATACATTTTCACCGATCTGAGCAGTGGATGCGATGCTTGCCAACGGGTCGATGCCTTGCTTCTTCGGTTTGCTCATCTCATACAGATTCATCAATTGGGCCAGGCTTTCGTAAGCGCTGTCTACCTTTATCAAAGTCGCTTTGATTTCCTTTTCAGGAACAAAGTCTTTGTTAACCAGCACTATGCTGGATTGTGTTTCGTAAATATAGGAGGTATATTTGGGGTTCGACAGGAAAGACAGAGCACCTGGTATTCCTTCTTCAATTTTAGCGAAAGTATGAACGGTAGCATTCTCGTCTCCAATGATTTCCCCTTGAATAAATGCTGCTATTTGCTTAGCCGAAAACTCCATAATTTAATAGAATCTTAATGTGTTTTAAATTCAAAATACAAAGAACGGACTTTTTTTTTATATTTCGTTACTCTTTTGCTGATTTTTATGCATCCTGATGCAATCTATGGTAGCAAATGTAGTATTTCCTGGCCTTTTTAGAAAGCAGGGAGATATTTAACATATCCGATGCTTCGGCTATGTTTTTGATAGTTCCGTCCTTATAAAGTATATCAATGCTGTCGTCGGCAGGGTCGTACATGTTCTTTTCGATGCTGGGGGTGGAGACAAAATAGTCTGCTTCGGAAAGAGTAATACCCAATTGCTTGCTGATCAGTTCCGTGAGCTCCTTCTTACGCTCTTCCTTCACGGGCTCGGAAGAGATCTCTACCTTGAAAAGATGGCGGTTGATCATCCCGAGACTGAGTGTGGACAGTATTTTATCGGGATGACTGCTCCATACTTTCAGGGCAGTCCATATGTCATTGTCGTCCAGCTGGATGAAATTTTCCAGGCAGTCCGGATTGTTGTAAAAAGTTTCTTTGTCGATGTTGTTGTACAGGAAGAAGTGTAAAGCGGGCGATGCGAAAACTTCTACTCCCTTGGCAGCCAGCTCCTTGGCGCGGAGCAGGGCGCTGATCAGCATCCGCTCGTAGGCTACCGGCGATTTGTGCAGGTAGACCTGCCAGTACATCAACCGGCGGGCGGTGAGGAAGTTTTCGATGGAGTAAATTCCTTTGGATTCCACTACCAGGCGGTCGTCCTTTACATCGAGCATCTTGATGATGCGGGCCGAACCGATGTTGCCTTCGATCACTCCTGTATAGAAACTGTCGCGTCGAAGGTAGTCGAGACGGTCCATATCGAGCTGTCCGCTGACCAACTGGTGCAGGAACCGTTTCGGATAGTCGTCTTTGAAGATCTGAATAGCCAGACCCAGTTGCCCGTTCATCTCCCGGTTCATCCGTTCCATCAGCAACAGCGAGATCTCTTCGTGCGATACTCCCTTCACGATGGTGTTTTCGAGTACATGCGAGAATGGTCCGTGCCCGATGTCGTGCATCAGGATGGCAGCCTGTACGGCTTCCGCTTCGCTGTCGAAGATGAAGTGCCCTTTGGTTGCCAGGTGGGTGATGGCCTCACTCATCAGGTAGAATGCGCCGAGCGAATGCTGAAAGCGGGTGTGCTGGGCACCGGGGTAGACTACCGGAGCCAATCCCATCTGCCGGATGCGTGTGAGACGTTGCAAAAGGGGATGCCGTACGATGTCGTACAGCAGTCCTTTCGGTATATTGATGAATCCGAAAACGGGGTCGTTGATGATCTTCCTGTCGTGCGGCATTAGAAGATGGCTTTCAGTTGCTCTTCCATTTCGGACTGTACTTCCTGGGCGGCTATACGGGCAGCTGCGGCAAAATTCTCAGTCTTATCGGCGTAAATAATGCCGCGTGAAGAGTTCACAATCAGACCGCATTGACTGTTCATGCCATACTTGCAGACTTCTTCGAGCGAACCGCCCTGGGCGCCCACACCGGGAACGAGCAGGAAGTGATTGGGAACAATTTTACGGATGTCTTCGAAGGCACGTCCTTGTGTAGCGCCTACTACGTACATCATTTGCTCGTCGTTGCCCCATTCCTGCGATTTGCGCAATACTTTTTCGAAGAGACGTTCGCCGTTGGGATCTTCCGTCAACTGGAAGTCGTGCGAACCTTTGTTGGAAGTAAGCGCCAGCAGGATCACCCATTTGCCTTCGTATTCGAGGAACGGTGTCACGCTGTCTTCACCCATGTACGGAGCTACCGTTACCGAGTCGATGTTCAGCTCGCCGAAGAACGTGCGGGCGTACATCGAAGAGGTGTTGCCTATATCCCCCCGCTTTGCATCAGCGATGATGAATTGGTCGGGATAGTTTTCCTTGATGTAAGTCACTGTCTTTTCGAAGGCGATCCAGCCTTTAACCCCCATGCTTTCATAGAAAGCCAGGTTGGGTTTGTAGGCGATGCAGTAATCGGCGGTTGCGTCGATAATGGCTTTGTTGAAAGCGAAGAGCGGATCTTCGTCGGTCAGCAAGTGTGCCGGAATTTTTTGAATATCGGTATCAAGACCTACGCAAAGAAAGGATTTCTTGCGTTTGATATTTTCAAATAATTGTTGCTTATTCATGTGAATATTTACGATTTATAGTTCACTTTCTTTCATTCGTTCGGCATTCTCTTCCACGATCAGTTTGTCGATGCACTCCTGAATTTCACCGTCCATGAAGGCGGTCAGGTTATAGATCGTATAGTTGATACGGTGGTCGGTGATACGGCCTTGCGGATAGTTGTACGTACGGATCTTGGCAGAACGGTCGCCGGTAGAAACCATCGTTTTACGTTTCGAAGCGATGTCGTCGATGTATTTCTGATGTTCCTTGTCATATATAAAGGTACGCAGACGTGAGAGCGCGCGTTCTTTATTCTTAGGCTGGTCACGTGTCTCGGTACACTCGATGAGGATTTCTTCGGCCACACCGGTGCTGGGGTTCTTCCATACATAACGCAGGCGAACGCCTGATTCTACCTTGTTCACGTTCTGACCGCCGGCGCCTCCCGAACGGAACGTATCCCATTTGATTTCGCCTTCGTTGATCACTACATCGAATTCTTCGGCTTCGGGGAGTACGGCTACCGAAGCAGCCGATGTATGTACACGTCCTTGGGTCTCAGTAGCCGGAACACGTTGTACGCGGTGAACACCCGATTCGTACTTCATCGTACCGTACACATTTTCGCCGGTGATGGAGCAGATGATTTCCTTGAAACCGCCCGACGAACCTTCGTTGGCATTGGATACTTCCAGTCGCCAGCCCTTCTTTTCGCAGTACTTGACGTACATGCGGAACAGGTCGCCGGCAAAGATCGCGGCTTCGTCGCCTCCCGTACCACCACGGATTTCGAGGATGGCGTTCTTACCATCCTGTGGGTCAGCGGGGATGAGCATGATCTTGATCTCCTCTTCGAGTTGCGGTAGGCGGGTCTGACAGGCATCCAATTCTTCGCGTGCCATTTCGCGCATCTCCTGGTCGGATTCGGTGGAAATGATCTCTTTGGCCTCGTCAATGCCGCTCAGCAGTTGCATGTATTCTTTGCGGGCAGCCATCAGGTTGCCCATTTCTTTGTATTCTTTGGTTAGTTTGACGTAACGCTTCTGATCGGCAATTACAGACGGGTCGGTGATGAGGGTCGATACCTCTTCGAACCGGGCTACAAGGCCGTCGAGTTTGTCTAATATACTATTATCTGCCATTTATGATTGTTATCTGTGTGCTCTATATTAATACCTGAATTCTCCGAATTCACTTTGGATAATCAGTTCTTTCTTGTCGCTTTCTTCCACGCGTCCTACGATTTGTGCCGGGATGCCGAATGATTCTGAAATGGCAATGACCTGGGCGGCATGTTCGGGAGCGATGTATACTTCCATCCGATGACCCATGTTGAATACCTTGTACATTTCGGTCCACTCGGTACCGCTTTGCTCCTGAATGGTGCGGAACAATGGAGGAACAGGGAAGAGGTTGTCTTTTACCACACGTACATCGTCTACAAAGTGCAGCACTTTGGTTTGTGCACCACCCGAGCAGTGTACCATGCCGTGTATTTCCGGACGCAGGGCGTCAAGAAGCTGCTTTACCACCGGAGCGTAAGTGCGGGTGGGAGAGAGTACCAGCTTGCCGGCATTCAGCGGTGAATCTTCTACGGCATCGGTCAGCTTCAAATCGCCGGAGTACACCAATACTTCGGGCACGGCTGCGTCGTAGCTTTCGGGGTATTTCCCGGCTAGGTATTTGGAAAATACATCGTGGCGGGCGCTGGTCAGTCCGTTGCTACCCATGCCGCCGTTGTATTCTTTTTCGTAATTAGCTTGTCCGTAGGAAGCCAATCCTACGATTACGTCGCCCGGGCGGATGTTGGCATTGTCTATCACGTCGGCACGCTTCATGCGGCAGGTTACCGTACTGTCTACAATGATGGTACGTACCAAGTCGCCCACGTCGGCAGTTTCACCACCGGTGGCATATACACCTACACCCATTTCGCGGAGTTCGGCCAGCAACTCATCGGTTCCGTTGATAATGGCCGAGATAACCTCGCCCGGAATCAGAAGTTTGTTGCGTCCGATGGTGGAAGATACCAAAATATTGTCTACCGCACCCACGCAAAGCAAGTCGTCGATATTCATGATGAGCGCGTCCTGAGCAATGCCTTTCCATACGGAGAGATCGCCCGTTTCCTTCCAGTACATATACGCCAGTGACGATTTGGTTCCGGCACCGTCGGCATGCATGATGTTGCAATACTCCGGGTCACCACCCAGAATATCAGGAATGATTTTGCAGAACGCTTTCGGGAAAATACCTTTATCAATGTTCTTGATGGCATTGTGCACATCTTCTTTAGATGCACTGACCCCGCGCATCATGTATCGTTGATTACTCATGAGTTGATAGAAAATTTGTATACGGTTGCAAAAGTACACCTTTTTTTCTGTACTGACAATAGGGTACTGCCTTAGAATTTAACTTCAGGTGCAATCTTCGCGCCTGATTAAACGGATAAGATGGGGAGTGAACGGAATAAAGTTGAATCAGGGAAGGTATTTCTCCACGAAAGCCTGGACTCTTTGGGTATATTCTTCTTTGTTTTCCCGGTAAGATGCGGCATGCTTGGCACCCGGAACAATCCAACGTTCTTTGGGATCCGGCTTGGCCTCGTAGAGCGGATAAACCATTTGAGTGGGTACATATGTGTCGATATCTCCGTGGATGAACATCATCGGCAGTGTACACTTGGCTACTTGGGTTTGCGAGGAGGCTTCGCGGAAGTTCCAACCATATTTCAAGCCGCACAGCCAGGAGGTGGTGTATAGTAACGGGAAGGGAGGAAGGTTGAATCCCTCTTTCAGTTCTTTCGAGAATTCGTCCCATACACTGGTGTAGCCGCAATCTTCGATGACGGCTTTGGCATAATAGGGTAGTTCTTCGCCCGAGACCATCATTACTGAGGCGGCACCCATGGAGATGCCGTGCAGTACCATTTGTGTGCTGTCGCCGAATACTTCATTGGCTACATCCATCCACTGCATCACGTCCAGGCGGTCTTTCCATCCCATCTGAATGGCTTTACCACCACTCTCTCCGTGGTATTGTAAGTCGGGCAACAGGATGTTGAAACCCAGATCGTGGTGGAACATATAGCCGATCATCAGCATACGGATGGCATTGTCGGTATAGCCATGTACGATCACAGCTGTTTTTTTCGTAGGTTGCGGGGCGGATGCGTAGCAGGCATGCAGGCGTATTCCTTCGGGATTTACGATGAATGTATCGCGCAATGCCTGTGCTTGTTGCAGGCTGTCGACCCAGGGTTGCAGGAAGGGATATTCTCCGTACATGAAACGCAAAGCGCTCTCCCGGTCAGTGTCTGCTTTCCCGGAAGGCTTTAGCGAGTAATCGAGCATATAAAAACTGGCGCCCGTAAGTCCGCCTATGAACAGCAGCACTACGGACGCAGCTATGTATATGATTTTCTTTCTCATGTGCGTGCAACTATTTCTGCCAGATTTCCCAACCGGCAAATGCCTGTAACAGCAACATCTCCAATCCGTTCTTCACTACAGCGCCTTTTTCTTCGCCTTTCTTCATAAAGAGAGTGATGTTAGGGTTGTACAACAGGTCGTACAACAAGTGGTCGGGCGTCAGACAGTCATACGGAATGTTCGGGCAGAAGTCCACTTTGGGAAACATGCCTACCGGGGTACAATTGACAATGACAGTATATTCCGCCATGATTTCCGGGGTGAGCTCTTCGTATAATAAGGTGCCGTCCAGCGGAGTGCGCGACACATACTTGCCTTCCACCCCCAGGTTGGCCAAGCCGTGGAAGACGGCCTTGGCGGCACCACCCGTACCCAGTATCAATGCCTTCTTATGATGCGGCATCAATAGTGGTTCAACGGATTGCGTGAAGCCGATAATATCTGAGTTATAACCTACCAGTTTTACTTTGTTATTTTTCAGACGGATAATCTTGATGACATTTACCGCTCCGATCTTGGCCGTGTCCGGATCGAGTTCGTTGAGGTAGGGAATCACCAGTTCCTTGTACGGAATGGTTACGTTCAATCCACACAGGTTGGGATTGTTGACAATCACTTTCGGGAAATCCTCGATTGTAGGTATTTCGAAGTTCACATACTCCGCATCGATTTGTTCGGAGCTGAACTTTTCGTTGAAGTATCCGATGGAGAACGAGTGCTTCAACGGATAACCGATTAAGCCATATTTTTGCATGTCGCGTAAGGGTTAAAGTCTATTTTGTCGCCGTATAAAGTGTGCAAATGCCGAACGTGAGACGCTTGAACTGTACCTGACTGAATCCGGCCCGGGAGATGACGCCCTTCATGACTTCACCTTGCGGGAATGCCCGGATGGTTTCCGGCAGGTAGCGGTAGGCGCTGTTGTCTTTTGAGAACAACCGTCCCAAGACGGGGATCACCACCTTGGAATAGATGGTAAACAGTTGCTTCATCGGGAAACGGTCGGGGGTAGTCAGCTCCAGGATGACCAGATGGCCGCCCGGAACCAGCACCCGGCACATCTCGGACAACCCCTTGTCGAGGTTCTCAAAGTTGCGGATACCGAAAGCGACAGTGACAGCGTCGAAACGATTGTCGGCAAAGGAGAGAGAGGTACAGTCCTCACGGGCAAATGAAATTTTGTCCGCGAGGGCTTCCTTTTTTACTTTATCACGTCCCACATTCATCATTCCTTCCGAGATGTCCGTACCGATCAGTTCATCGGGCTCCAGCATGCGGCAAGCCAGGATGGCAAAGTCGCCCGTGCCGGTGGCTACGTCCATCATCCGTTTGGGGCCGAACGGGCGGAGCCATTTGATGGCTTTCCGTCGCCAACTCCGGTCGATACCCAGCGAGAGGGTATGGTTTAGCAAGTCGTAGGCCGGTGCGATGTTGTCGAACATCTGCTCCACCTGTTCGCTTTTCTTTCCGTCGTCGCTGTAAGGTTTGATGTGTTCCTGTGGGTAGTCCATTATTTGGTCAGGAAAGCGGTTACGTTCTGTTCGATACGTTCCAGAATATTATCGGTATTGGCTTTCACAAATGCCTCACCGGTGATGTTCTCGAACAGCTCGATGTAGCGTTCGCTGATCTGTTGAACGATTTCGTCGGTCATTTCCGGCACCTGTTGTCCTTCCTTGCCCTGGAAACCGTTTTCCATCAGCCATTCGCGTACGAACTCCTTGGAGAGTTGTTTCTGCGCTTCGCCTTTGTCGAAACGTTCCTGATACCCTTCCGCATAGAAGTAACGGCTGGAGTCGGGTGTATGGATTTCGTCCATCAGGTAGATAACGCCGTCGTGCTTGCCGAATTCGTATTTCGTATCTACAAGGATCAGACCGCGTTCGGCAGCAATTTCCGTGCCGCGTTGGAAAAGGGCGAGGGTATATTTTTCCAGGATTTCGTACTCTTCGGGAGTAGCCAATCCTTGTTTCAGGATTTCTTCTTTGGAGATATCTTCATCGTGCAACCCCATCTCGGCTTTGGTGGTCGGGGTAACGATGGGGCGTGGGAAACGTTCGTTCTCGCGCATACCGTCGGGGATCTGTACCCCGCAGATTTCGCGAACACCACTCTTATAAGCACGCCATGCGCTACCGCAAAGGTAACCGCGTACGATCATTTCTACGGCAAATCCCTGGCAGGCAACACCTACGGTTACCATCGGATCGGGCGTAGCCGATTTCCAGTTGGGGCAAATATCCTGGGTAGCATCCAAAAACTTGGCGGCAATCTGGTTCAACATCTGACCTTTAAAGGGAATTCCTTTCGGAAGAACCACGTCGAAAGCCGAAATACGGTCGGTAGCCACCATGACGAGCTGTTCGTCGTTAATGTTGTACACATCACGTACTTTTCCGTGGTACACACTTTTTTGTCCCGGAAAGTTGTAGTCTGTTCTTGTTAATGCTTTCATTTCTTCTTATACCTAAATTTATAGTTATTGTTTCATTATCTTTTCTGCTTCCGACTTGCGCTGTTCGCGTTCGGCTTTGGTCTCCTTGTCGAACTTCTCGTACGCTTCGACGATTCGTTCCACGAGCTTGTGGCGGACGATGTCTTTCTTGTTCAGTTCGACAACGCTGATGCCTTTCACCCCTTTGAGTATACGTAACGCTTGTATCAGTCCCGATGTTTGCGAAGCCGGGAGGTCAATCTGTGTCACATCGCCCGTTACGATCATCTTCGTGTTCATACCCATGCGGGTGAGGAACATCTTGATCTGCTGGGTGGTGGTGTTCTGCGCTTCGTCGAGAATCACCACGGCATCGTTCAATGTACGTCCGCGCATGAAAGCCAGCGGAGCAATCTGAATGACGTTCTGCTCCATGTATTCCTTCAATTTAGCAGCCGGTATCATGTCCTGCAAGGCATCGTAAAGCGGTTGCAGGTAGGGGTCGATCTTATCTTTCATGTCGCCCGGCAGGAATCCCAGTTTCTCTCCGGCTTCCACAGCGGGGCGGCTCAGTATGATTTTCTTTATCTCTTTATTCTTCAAGGCGCGTACAGCCAGTGCGATGGCGGTGTACGTCTTTCCCGAACCTGCCGGACCGATGGCGAATACCATGTCGCTTTTGTAGAAACCTTCGACTAGTTTCAACTGGTTCTCGCTACGTGGTATGATGGGCTTGCCGGTGACACTGAACACGATGACATTTCCGGCTTTTTCCGCTTGCGGGGCGTTGCCTTTGATGATGTCGATGATTACCTCTTCTTTCAGTGAGTTAAATTCGGCGCAGTATTTTTCAAGTTTGGTAATATTCTCTTCGAAGGCGCACATTTCTTCCTCGTCGCCCAGTACTTTGATTACATTGCCTCGGGCTACGATACGGAGTTTGGGGTACAGCGCTTTGATGAGCTGCATATTTGTGTTGTTCACTCCGTAAAAGATGACCGGATCAATGTCTTCCAGAACAATATGTTTCTCTATCATTCAATCAATTTAAAAAATGGTTTGTTCATTCTTGTCAAAACGAATTGCAAATTTAGTGAAACCTTTGGAATTGTATTTTTATTTTGGGAATAATTTCATTAAAGTTATGCAAGTATGCGGGAGGGTTTCCAAGTTATTATTGTGGTGGACGAAATATTATCGGGTGGTAATGTGGAAACACCCTTGTTTCAATTCGTATTTAATGTAGCACTTGTTCTGCTGGCGAACGTCGCGAAGCACTTCGGCCAGTACGAGTTTCAACGTATCGGGACTGACGTCCTGCATCGGCCGTCCGTCGGGGTCTTCGAGTTTACGGAAGCGTTTCCAGCTGATATCGAAGGTGGTGGCGTAGAAATGGGCGGAATTCTCCGAGGCATTGCCGTTGCGGCGGCGGAGTTTCTTTACATCGTCCTGTGTGCGGAGTACGGAAGTCACTACGATCTGGTTGGGATTTAGTCCTTTGGCAGTCAGTGAATCGAGAAAGTGAGCACCGATGGTGTCGAGCAGATTGGCGGCCTGGGGAACCAGAAAGGGTAGGGAGTGGGTGAGTGAATCGACTGTATAGCGGTCGTTGGTGGTAATGTGTGCCAGTTTACCTTTCAGGGCCTCTGCCTCCTTGCGTGAGGTCAGCGGAGCGATACCGATGCTTTGTGCCGCAGTCAGATGTACATCGTTCAGGTCGCCGAACGAACGTTTGTAGCTGATGACACCTCTGATGTTATGGGGTTTATTTACTTTGAGCGATGTTTCTTTCTTTTTACAACCTGCCAAGGCGGTGAGCAGGATGAGAAGGAATAAGACGGGGATGTATTTATGACTCATTTTTGTTTTTTGCCTGCGAATTTACTGAAAATTCTTCCTGTTTGGTGTTCGGTTGCGATAATTTAACGGATGTTTTAGTAGGAAGGTTGTTGGTTTCATTCGCTAACCCTTGATCTGAACCAAAAGATCGAAGGTTTTAAACCAACGCTCCGAATGTTTTAAACCTTCGACCCTTTGGTTCAGAACCTTTTCTTTCCTGCTTGTAGTGATTAACAGTGCAAGGATAAAAATAAGATACGGCCGACTCCCTTTCGAAAGCCGGCCGCATCTTATTTTAAAGTTCGACGAATCTAACCTTTTAGCAAGCGCTACTTCTTCTCCTTCGGTTTCTCCTCGTTCTTCTTTTCCTCCGGATGAATGATATTCTTTACCGTTTCGCCGATAGGCAGTTTCTCGAGAACACCGAGACTCGGCGCAACAGTCTTCACCAATGAATTCAGGAAGTTGCCTGTACCGCCGTTTCCGCCGTCGAATACCGTAATATTCCCCAGGTTGATGTGCTCGAACGCTTTCACCTGTTCGCCGGCAATCTCCTTCCACTGATCCACCATCTTATATTGGATAGCGATCGCAGGATTGGATTCCGCTGCGCGTACCATGGCTTCGAAACCTTCCGCTTCGGCCATCAACGATTTCTTCTTACCTTCGGCTTCGGCTTCCAGTTTCATCTGGATAGCTTTCGCTTCTGCCTGTGCCTGTGCCAACAACGCCTTAGCACGTGCTTCGGCCTCACGGATCACCTTCTCGGCTACGGCATCTGCTTGCAGGATAGCTTCCTGCTTGGCAATTTCTGCCGGGACGATCTTGTCTGCTTTCAAAGAAGACTCCACCTTGTTGGCTTTGGCTTCTTCTACTTCCTTTTGGGCTTTTTCACGGGCAGTCTGTACGGCAGCTTCCGCTTTGGCGGCGGCTTCACCCGACTGTTGGTCGGCATTGGCCTGCGTCACTGCAAGGGTAGCGTTGGAAAGTGCTATCTCTTTCTGTGCCTCATTCCGACCGATGGCCGCACGTTTGGCAGCTTCGGCCTGCTTGATTTCCATGTCGGAGTTCAGTTCGGCAATGCGGCTTTCCTTCTCTGTGTTGGCCTGTTCAATGCGGATATTCTTGTCGGCTTCGGCTTTGGCCACTTGCGACTCTTTTTCGGCATTGGCAAGAGCTACCTGCGAAATACGTTCCTTGTCGGCATTGGCTACGTTGATTTCCTGTTGCTTCTTCGTTTCGGCGATGGCGATATCCTGATCCTTGCGGGTCTCGGCTACCTTCGTTTCGCGTTCCTTGATCTGGTTGGCAATCTTGATGGCACCCAACTTTTCCTGTTCTTCGATGTTGGCTTGCGCTTCGTTCAACGCCTTACTTTCGGCTTCCTTACCGAGGTTGACGATGTAGTTGGCTGCATCGCGGATATCGCTGATGTTGATGTTCATCAGGTACAGACCGAACTTGCGTAATTCCGTGTCGATGTTGTCCTTTACCTTAGCCAGGAACTTGTCACGGTCGGAGTTGAGCTCCTCGATCGTCATGTCGGCGATAACCAGACGCATCTGTCCGTATACCACGTCTGTGATGAGGTTTTGCTTGTCGTCTACGCTCAGTCCCAACATACGTTCGGCGGCGTTCTGCATCACCTCCGCATCGGTACTGATGGCTACGGTGATGGTGGTGGGTACGTCCACACGGATGTTTTGTGCCGAGAGGGCGCCGGTGAGTTTACAGTCGATCTGCATCGGCTTCATCGACAGGAACTCGTATCCCTGAATGATGGGCCATACGAACGCCGCGCCACCGTGATATAACTTGGCCGATTTCTTGTCGCCCCCTGTCTTACCATAAACAACCAATACCTCGTCGCTCTTGCACTTGCGGTAGCGGGAGAGGATGCCGACGAACGTCAGCAGAATTACTGCCACTAGAATGGCAGCCATCATGAGCATTTCCTGAGTCATAAAATATAAGATAATTAAAAGTGTGTTTACTGGATAAATAATTTCCCGTCGTGGTGGGCGGTGATCAGGGTTTTGTCGCCTGTGCGGTACTGGGCGCCCGATTGGGAGATGACTTCCGCATCGCGCATGGCGCCGTTACGGATTACCTGTACTGTATAGCGGCTTCCGTCGCGACCCAGGTAGATGGTACATTCGCGTCCCACCAACTGCTCGTCGCTCTCCGGGTGATTGGTCTGTTGCAGTTGGTACGCCTTCTTATACAGGAACCAGACGGCCAATACAAAAAGCAATCCCACCAGAATACCGACGACGTACGTCATCACTTCCGTGTTGCCCAGCAAGTACATGTACCAGCCGAAGCCGATGCCGAAGTGGGTGAGGCCCTTGAAGGAAACTACACTGCTGATGTCTGTGTCGATGTCGGCCTCGGCATCTATATCGCCAAAGAAAATGGAGAGGATGAATTGTACGGCGAAGATACCGGTTGTGACCAGTGCAATGATAAGGAAGATTGTTTGACTCATAATCTATAGTATATTTAGACGCGTTTTGTAAGTAAAAACTTTTCAAATATAAGAAAATGTAAAATAAGCTCCAACAATACGAGCATAAAAATGGATTTATCCGTACCTTTGCGCCGAATTTTAAACCGGATCAAAACGTGCAACGATATTTTATCTATCTGGCATACGATGGAACGAACTACAACGGTTGGCAAATACAGCCAAACGGGAAAAGTGTGCAGCAATGCTTCATGACGGCATTATCTACCTTTTTACGTATGGAAATAGGTGTTATGGGGGCAGGACGCACGGACACGGGCGTACATGCTACCTTGATGGTGGCACATTTCGATCATCCGGATGTGCTCGATGTGAATATGGTAGCCGAAAAGTTGAACCGCTTTCTTCCGCATGACATTTCGGTATACCGGGTACGGCGGGTGCAGCCCGATGCGCATGCCCGCTTCAATGCCATGGCGCGTACATATAAGTATTACATCACCACTGCGAAAACCCCTTTCGACCGTCAATACCGCTGGCGACAGTACAGTACACCCGACTTTGAACAGATGAACAGAGCCGCCCGCGTGTTGTTCGAGTATACGGACTTTACAAGCTTCAGCCGCCTGCATACCTATGTAAAGACGAATCTCTGCAAGATAACACATGCCGAATGGACACAAGTGGACGATACGACGTGGGTGTTTACCATTCGTGCCGATCGCTTTTTGCGAAACATGGTGCGGGCCATTGTCGGCACGCTTATCGAAGTGGGCCGGGGTAAGATGACGGTGGAAGAGTTTCGTCAGGTGATCGAGCGGCAAGACCGTTGCGAAGCCGGAATGTCTGCTCCTGCTCAGGGGCTGTTCCTGGTTAATGTGGAATATCCGGAGGAAATCTTTGAAATTAAGAATTAAAAATTAAGAATTAAAAATTGAAAGAGAAGTAAGATGTCTGAGTTGAGAGTTGAAGTAAGTTGGTTTGATAATCACAAAACTCTAATTCTTAATTCTTAATTCCATAAACTCAATACAATGTGGTTATTTCTAGCGTTCCTCTCAGCCGTATTGCTGGGATTCTATGATGTGTTTAAGAAGAAGTCGCTCGAAGGCAATGCAGTCCTTCCGGTGCTTTTCCTCAATACCGTTTTCTCCAGTCTGGTATTCCTGCCTTTCATTCTCGTTTCGGCTTTCGTGCCGGGTGTACTCGACGGGAGCATATTCGAAGTGCCGATCGTAGACTGGGATGTACACAAGTATATCATCATCAAGTCGTTCATTGTACTCTCCTCATGGATTTTCGGTTATTTCGGCATGAAGCATCTGCCGCTGACGATTGTCGGTCCTATCAATGCTACCCGTCCGGTGATGGTGCTGGTAGGTGCTATGCTCTTGTTCGGTGAACGGCTCAATGCCTTCCAGTGGATCGGAGTGATTATGGCCATCTTGTCGTTTTTTATGCTGAGCCGGTCGGGGAAGAAAGAAGGCATCGACTTCAAGCACGATAAATGGATCTATTTCGTGGTGCTGGCTGCTGTGACGGGTGCCATCAGCGGATTGTACGATAAGTTCCTGATGCAACGTTTCAATCCGATGGCCGTACAGGCGTGGTACAATGTGTATCAGGTGTTTATTATGTGTCCCATCCTGGCGCTGCTGTGGTGGCCGCGCCGGAAGTCGACCACCCCTTTCCGTTGGGACTGGACCATCATCTTGATCTCGCTGTTCCTTTGCGCTGCCGACTTTGTGTATTTCTACTCACTAAGCTTCGAGGGTTCGATGATTTCTATTGTGTCGATGGTGCGGCGCAGCAGTGTGGTGGTTTCGTTCTTGTTTGGTGCCTGGATGTTCCGTGAAAAGAACTTAAAAAGCAAAGCAATCGACTTGGCTTTGGTGTTAATCGGAATGTTGTTCTTATATTTGGGAACGCGTTGATTGGAAACTAGAAAACGCCATGGAACTCCGTGTGGCTCTGTGGTGAAATAAAACAGATAGAAATGAAGAAACAGATAAGCATTTTACTCATAGCACTCTGCTATCTCTTTCCTGCCCAGGCGCAGGAAGCCAAAACCTTGTTTGTCAACATGCCCGACTCGTTGAGCCCGTTGCTTACTTCCGTAAACCGGGCCGACTTTATCGACTTCCTGGAAAGCAAAATGCGGGCTCAGGTAGAGAATCGTTTCGGACGGAAGTCGGAAATGACGGTGTTGAGCAAGGATTATATGAATATACAAATGAGTCCGCAAACTACCTGGCAGATGAAACTCCTGCCGGTGAACGACAGTACGCAGGTGATTTGTGTTGTGTCGACTGCCTGTGCTCCTGCTTGCGACAGTTACGTGCGCTTTTATACGACCCGGTGGGAGGAGTTGTCTGCTTCCGGTTATCTGAAATACCCGGTTATGGACGATTATTTCGTGGTTCCTACCGATTCGGAACAGGTGCGCGAGTTTGATAGTCTTCGTCAACAAGCTGATATGTTGCTGGCCCGGATCGATTTGTCGAAAGACAACCGGCAGCTGATTTTCACCTTTACAACTACCGATTACATGGATAAGGAGGCCGCCGGGAAACTGAAACCGTATCTTCGTCAGCCGATCGTATTCGAATGGTCGGAAGAAGCTCAGAACTTTCGAAGAGTATCTTCTCCTCTCTCATAGCAAGAGATCGATCTATCTCAAAACAAAAGCCAGCTAATTCATTCGAGTCAGCTGGCTTTTGTTTAATTTATGCTTTGTTACTTAGGGCTATCCTTTCAGACATCCGTCGATAAACGCATGCATCTCCTGGAGATGCTCCTCGGCACTCTGCATCAGTTTGAATTGCGCCTTGGTGCGTACCAGGTTGTGCAACGGGTATTTAATCTTGTAGTAGGTATCGCCGTTGATGTAATCGGCCAGGAAGCGCACGCATTGCATATAGGGAAATAGCGTGGCAGCGTACGGCAGGTTCTCAATCTCTACCTGGGTAAGGAAAGGTGCGCCTTTCAGGTAACCTTCTGTAAACGCCTTGAATATCTCCATGTTGAAGTTTACCTGTTCCAGATTCTCGTCGTCTTCCAGTCCTGTGTTGGCGCTGGTGCGTAGAAAATCACCGTAGTCCGAGAAGATATAGTTGGGCATTACCGTATCAAGATCGATGATACAAAGTACTTTGCCATTCTCGTCAAACATCATGTTGTTGACCTTTGTATCGCAATGGCATACCCGTTTCGGGAGTTTGCCTTCACGGTGCATCCGTTCTGCTTTACACATTTCGTCGGCACGCTTTTCGATCTCGTCCAGGAAGTATTGCACTTCGCTCACCCGTCCGGCTGCATTGGCTTTTACCGCATCGCGCAGTTGTCCAAGCCGGAATTCCATGTCGTGGAAGTGGGGGATGATCTCGCCCGGTTTCTCGGGCATGTCGGCCAGTTGTGCCTGGAAGTTACCGAAAGCCAGTCCGGCCTGGTACGAGTAGGCGGGGTTTACCGTTTCGTAGGTCTTTGCATTCGGGATGAGGACCATCACACGCCAGTAGTTGGCGCCATCGAACCAATACGTTTTTTGAGATTCTTTAGCCGGCAGGAAGTGCAGTACCTTGCGGTCGATGTCTGTTTCGCCCTGTTCCGTCAGTTTGCGGCGGATGTGCTCCGTTACCATCAGAATGTTGTTCTGCAGCATCTCCACATTGGTAAAGATGGCGTGATTGATGCGTTGGAGTACATAGTCGGGCGATTCCTGTTCTTTGGTCAACACCCGGTAAGTGTCATTGATGAGTCCGGCGCCCATCGGTTCAACCTGAGATACGGTACCTGTGATGGAGAATTGAGAAACGATCTCCGTCAATTGATCTTGAAGTTCTACATTTTTCATGGGGGATTAATTAATTAGGTAAATATGAATAAATAACAAAAAAGAGAACCCGATTGCTCAGATTCTCTTTTCGTAAGAGCGGAAGACGGGGCTCAAACCCGCGACCCTCAGCTTGGAAGGCTAATGCTCTATCGACTGAGCTACTTCCGCAATTTTGTGGGCAAAGATGGATTCGAACCACCGAAGTCGAAAGACAGCAGATTTACAGTCT
>JAVBVD010000003.1:0-84536 GCA_031554635.1 Bacteroides sp. | reverse complement strand
CACTACAAATATAAGTAATTCAATCTATTACGCCTATTCTTATCTAAAAACTCTTCGGTCGGGGAACGCCCAGCGGCAAGGGGCGGGACCACCCGTCCCGACGAGCGAAGCCATTTACAAATACAAACATAGTGACTTTTGCTTCTTTTCTTTTGTATCAAGACAAAAGAAAAGAAGAAGCCACAGAGCCTATAAAAAACATTGAAGCCTGACCGTATGAAAAAAGGAAAAAATAAAGAAATTCTCCACCGAAATATGCAAAAAAGCACTAAGTTTGTATTCGAATAAAGGAAACTTTGCCCTTTAACGGCAAAATTACAGTAAGTAAATCGAACATAAAGCTATGCTCTCAGACAAAAAAAACATACTGCAACTCGTGGCGCTGCTCAAAGCGCACGGAGTAGAAAAAATCGTATTATGCCCCGGTAGCCGGAACGCTCCATTAGTCCATACTTTCTCCACTCATCCCGCTTTCACCTGTTATTCCGTGACCGACGAACGAAGCGCCGGATTCTTCGCCCTCGGACTTTCGTTGGCCGATTCAGAGCCTGTGGCTGTTTGTTGCACGTCGGGTACGGCGTTGCTCAATCTGCACCCTGCCGTGGCCGAAGCCTACTATCAGCAGGTGCCGTTCATTGTCATCTCGGCCGACCGTCCTGCCGCCTGGATCGGGCAGATGGACGGGCAGACTCTTCCACAGCCGGATGTGTTCCGTACGTTGGTAAAGAAGTCGGTCAACCTGCCCGAAATCCGTACCGAGGAAGACGAGTGGTATTGCAATCGCCTGGTGAACGAAGCCTTGCTCGAAACCGATCATCACGGCAGGGGACCGGTGCACATCAACATTCCCGTGTCCGAGCCATTGTTTCACTTCACCGTCGAGGAATTGCCTGAGGTGCGTGTTATTACCCGTTATCAAAAGGAGGGTCTGCTGGATGAATATTCCAAACCCTTTCTCGAATCATTTATCAAGTATCAGAAACGCATGCTGATTGCAGGGCAGATCACTTATATTGATAAATCCGATTGGAACGATGTGGGGCATGATACGTTGTACAAACCTTTTGCATTTCTTTCCGAACATACAGGTAATCGCTTCGCTCCCGGTCAGTTGATTTTTAATTTTGATCAGGCACTCTATTGCATGAGCGAAGAGGAACAGGAGCAGATGGCACCCGAGTTTCTGGTTACTTACGGTGGGCACATCGTTTCCAAACGATTGAAGCAATTCCTCCGCAAGCATCCGCCCAAGATACATTGGCATTTGTCGGAAGATGGCGAGTTGGTCGACTTGTACGGATCACTTACCGCAGTCATCGAGGTGAACCCAGCTGAATTCTTTCAGGATTTTGTGTGTTTTAACCGTGACGATATCAATGCGAACGTAGGTGACTTCCCGACGAAGTGGAAGAAATACTGTGCATCTATTCCGAAGCCTGAGCTGCCATACTCCGAGATGTATGCCATCCGTTTACTTCTTCAGGGACTAGATGAGTCGGATCGGTGTGCGTTGCACCTGGCCAACAGTTCGGTGGTGCGTTATGCCCAATTGTTCGAAATGCCGGTTAGCGCCTTGGTACATTGCAATCGGGGTACGAGTGGCATCGAGGGATCGCTTTCCACGGCAGTGGGTTTTGCTTCGGCAGACTCCGATAGAATGAATTACGTGGTCATCGGCGACTTGAGTTTCTTTTACGACATGAATGCTTTGTGGAACAACCATATTGGCTGCAACTTCCGCATCCTGTTGCTCAACAATGGTGGTGGGGAGATATTTCACGTCTTGCCCGGGCTCGAGATATCGTCCGAATCGCACCGGTACATCACAGCCACACACCAGACTTCGGCCAGGGGATGGGCGGAAGAGCGGGGTTTCACATACCTGCAAGCCAGGGACGAAGCACAATTAGCCGAGGCTTTGGAACTCTTTATCATTCCTGAAGAATTCGAGTGGCCCGAACAAGAATCTTCTTCTTCCGGACAATCTGCAACAACGGAACCTTTGCTTCGTCCGATGTTGCTGGAAGTATTCACCAACCCGGACGACGATACCCGCGCATTGAAAGAATATTATCATCAATTAAAAAAACAATAACGTATGTCAACAAGAGAATGGACCCCGATCAAGGAGTACGAAGACATCCTGTTCGAGTATTATAACGGCATTGCCCGCATCACCATCAACCGCGAACGTTACCGCAACGCATTCACTCCCACCACTACGGGCGAGATGAGCGATGCCTTGCGCATCTGTCGTGAAGAAGCCGATATCTGCGTGGTAGTCCTCACCGGAGCGGGCGACAAGGCTTTCTGCTCGGGAGGCGACCAGAACGTGAAAGGTTTCGGCGGTTACATCGGTAAGGATGGCGTGCCCCGTCTCAGTGTGCTCGATGTGCAGAAACAGATACGTAGCATCCCCAAACCGGTTATTGCTGCCGTGAATGGGTTTGCCATCGGTGGCGGACATGTGCTACACGTGGTTTGCGACCTTTCCATCGCTTCGGAGAATGCCATCTTCGGGCAGACCGGTCCACGGGTAGGTAGCTTCGACGCCGGATTCGGCTCGTCGTACCTAGCGCGTATTGTCGGTCAGAAGAAAGCCCGCGAAATATGGTTCCTTTGTCGCAAGTACAATGCACAGGAAGCGCTGGATATGGGGTTGGTCAACAAAGTAGTGCCCCTCGAACAGCTCGAAGACGAGTATGTACAATGGGCCGAAGAGATGATGATGCTCAGTCCGCTGGCATTGCGCATGATCAAAGCCGGACTCAATGCCGAACTCGACGGACAGGCGGGTATACAGGAGTTGGCAGGCGATGCCACCATGCTGTACTACATGACGGACGAGGCGCACGAAGGCAAGAATGCTTTCCTGGAGAAACGAAAGCCCGATTTCAAGAAATTCCCCAAAATGCCGTAACGGCTTTTCCTTTTATATGAAATTTACTAAGCAGACTTATCAGTTCAAACAACCGGCGGGTACGTCGCGTGGGGTGTACACCAACCGCAAGGTATGGCATATTCGCATCGTCTCGCCGGAGTTTCCCACACGGGTGGGAGTGGGCGAGTGTGCCCCGCTGCCTGGACTGAGTTGCGACGACGTACCCAATTACGAGGATGTGCTTGCTGATATTTGTCAGGAGGTAAACCGGCTATTCCTTACAAAGAAAGAGCCGGCCGATTCCAATAGAATCGCAGCTTCCGTTGATGGAATTCCACTCCCTTCTGATGGGAATGCAACTTCCGTTGATAGCGTTGCAGCTTCCGTCGGTGAAGCCAGCATCTTTCCCGATGGAAACGAACTTTGCCGCCGTATTTCCCGCTTGCGTCAATATCCTTCCATCCTGTTTGGCCTGGAAACAGCTTTCCGCCACCTGACCACCGGAAGCTATGCCCTCTGGGACACTCCGTTCTCCCGTGGCGAAGCCGGTATTCCCATCAACGGACTCATCTGGATGGGCGATTACACAAAAATGCTCGAACAGATCGAAACCAAGCTGCAATCCGGTTACCGCTGCATCAAGCTAAAGATCGGAGCCATCGACTTCGAAGAAGAACTCGCCCTGTTGCGACACATCCGCGCCCATTTCCCGGCCCGGGAAGTAGAGCTCCGGGTCGATGCCAACGGTGCTTTCTCGCCTGCCGAAGCCTTGGACCGGTTGAATCGCCTGGCCGAACTCGACCTGCATTCCATCGAACAACCCATCCGTGCCGGACAATGGGAGGAGATGGCGCGACTCACTGCCGTTACTCCCTTACCCATCGCACTGGACGAGGAATTGATCGGGTACCACACCCTGGAGGAGAAAAAACAGCTTCTCGACACCATCCGTCCGCAATACATCATCCTGAAACCATCGCTCCACGGAGGAATCTGCGGCGGAGACGAATGGATTGCCGAAGCCGGGAAAAGAAACATCGGTTGGTGGATCACCTCCGCCCTCGAAACGAATATCGGCCTGAATGCCATCGCCCAATGGTGCGCTACATACGATAATCCTCTTCCCCAAGGGCTGGGTACAGGGTTACTCTTCACCAACAACGTGGAGATGCCTTTGGAAATACGCCGCGACTGCTTGTGGTGGACGGGGCAATCCGATAAACCCTATATCTGACCGCATACCCGAATAATCGTAACCAGTTAAAACATAGATACGAAGCACAAGTCGTGCAACCTCATAGAGGTTATGCGATGGAAGGCTTCATCATTTAATATTCATAAAAACTTAATTATCAAAAATGACACTAAATGTAAAAGAACAGGTATTATACCTGGAAGGAAAAGAGTACACATCCGAAATGTGCCGTAACCTGTTTGTTGAACAATCCGAAGAAGTCGTATCGGACAGACTGCACGACTTATTCCAATTTCTCAACGAATGGTTCGACGATTCTCCTACTATGACCGTACAGACCTCCGGTTCCACCGGAACACCTAAACTACTCACCGTACGCAAAGAACAAATGATGCAGAGTGCCCGTCTCACATGTGAATTCCTCGACTTGCAACCAGGCGATAACGCCCTGCTTTGTATGTCGTTGCAATACATAGCCGGTAAAATGATGGTTGTCCGTGCTTTGGTGGCAGGGCTGAACCTCATTGTACGCACCCCCTCGACCCACCCGCTGGCCGATGTGGACGATCCTATCGAATTTGCCGCTATGATTCCGATGCAGGTAAACGCTTCTTTTTCTCTACCTGCAGAGGCTAAGCGTTTGAGAAGAATCGGTACGCTGATTATTGGTGGCGGACCCATCGATGCCTGCCTGGAAGAATTTCTCTATCCATTACCCGGAAAGGTTTATTCTACGTATGGCATGACCGAAACTCTTTCGCACATCGCCCTTTGCCGGATCAATGACCCTGAGGCTCCGTTCGATAATGAAGAAAGCTCCTCTTTTTTTACCTTCCAACCTGCTGCCGAACCTGCCTGTTATTCTCCTCTCCCATCCGTTTCCATTTCTCTATCTCCCAAGAATACCCTGGTGATCGATGCTCCGTTGGTATGCGACGAAACGTTGGTTACCAACGATATCGCCGAGATTCATTCCGACGGAACTTTCTCCATTCTCGGTCGGATAGACAATGTCATCAATACCGGTGGCATCAAGGTACAGATTGAACAGGTGGAATCCATTCTTCGGTATGCTTTTGTGACTCCGTTTGCCATCACTTCCGTGACTGATGCCCGGTTGGGTGAGGCCATGGTACTCTTACTGAGTCGAAAAGACTCTTTCGGAGCAGATGCTTGCGGTAACAATCCTGTTGTCGAAGATTTTTATCCGATAGAGCAACATCTCGATAACCTGAAAGAACTTGTCGTTGAACCCATGCTCAGTGAGGAGTTTAGAAACAATCAAGTCAAGAAAATAGAAAGGTGGAAGAAAGAGATGAACCAGAACTGCGATGAGATGATACTTGAATTTATGTCGGAATTATTGCCCAGGTATCATTCTCCCAAACACCTCTGTTGGGTCGATTCCATACCAATGACAGGTAGTGGCAAGGTAGACCGTGCTGCTTGTGCAGACTTGGCAATGAAGCTGGTTTCTAATGTTTGTTAGGAGGTAACTTGCTCACCTACTGGTAGTAATGTAAATAAATAGGTAAATGGAGAACCATTCTTCATTTCTATCTGTTTATTGCAAAATTCGAGAAAAGATCAAATTTTCATCTGAAAAGTTTGTTCTTTTCTCTTTTTTATATAATTTTGGATGACAAATATCAGTTAAAAAGTAGTTAGCATTATGAGAAAGTACATTGCAGAAATGATTGGAACCATGGTTCTGGTCCTAATGGGTTGCGGTAGCGCGGTCTTTGCAGGAAGTATGGCAGGTGTTGTAGGCACCGGAGTAGGAACTTTGGGAGTAGCTTTGGCGTTCGGTCTTTCCGTCGTTGCCATGGCTTATGCCATTGGCGGTATATCGGGTTGCCACATCAATCCGGCTATCACGTTGGGTGTTTATCTTACCGGCCGTATGAATGGTAAGGAAGCTGGTCTGTACATGGTGTTTCAGGTGATCGGTGCCATCATTGGTTCGGCTATCCTGTATGCACTGGTATCTACAGGCGCGCATGACGGACCTACGGCTACCGGTTCCAACGGATTTGGTGAAGGTGAGATGGTGCAGGCGTTCGTTGCCGAAGCCGTATTTACGTTCATCTTCGTGCTGGTGGTGCTCGGTTCTACCGACTCCAAGAAGGGCGCTGGTGCGTTTGCGGGTTTGGCTATCGGTCTCACGTTGGTATTGGTGCACATTGTGTGTATTCCTATCACGGGTACCTCTGTAAACCCGGCTCGTAGTATCGGTCCGGCATTGTTCCAATGCGGAGAAGCGTTGTCACAGTTGTGGCTCTTTATTATTGCTCCTTTCGTGGGAGCGGCTTTGAGCGCTATTACCTGGAACTTCTTTGATAAAGAGTAATACTCTTCACGTAAATCGCTCCTGATGAGCGATAAAAGAAAAAAGTAAGCCGTATAATGTCTTTGATGAGGACATTGTACGGCTTTGCTGTTCCAGCAAAGGGCTACCACCATACTTGCCGTCCATCCTCATAGGTAAAGACGCGTTCCTCGCGTCCGGTGGTGTGGTCTTTCAATAGTAGGAGTGTGTTGGCAGGTACACGGTCGTAAGTCGCCTCAAAGTTGGTGGGTTTCTTCCGGCCCATCGATACCCATTTCCGGTCGTAATAGAATAATTCGTATTCGTGTCCGGGAACCACAAAGTTACCGTCGTTTTTGGGGTAATACAGCACGCGTGTCAGTTCCTTCGGACTGCCGAAGTCGATTCCGAATATATAACCGTTGGTTTGCCAGCTTATCAGCGTATAGGTGTCTCCGTCGAAACAGCGTTCCGGTGCTTTGCACTTCTCGCAGAATGGAGTTCCTGTCAGCAGGGTTTCGCCCGACCAGCAGGTTACTTCGGCCATCGGTACCTTGCCCTCTGGCGAGGAAATATAACGTACATAGCGATAAGTTTTGGGAGTGGTTGGGTTGATTCTGCCGGTTGCTTCTGTTTTATTGGTTGAGCCGCTGGTTGAGTCGGTCTTATCAGCCAGATTGATATTGTTCTGGAAGACGGGAATCTTTTCAATGGTATGCAGCACGTCCGCCTGCTTGAAGTCGGCCCGGTTGCTGGCTTCAAAGCGGCCTCCTCTCATCGGCGCACAGGCATTGATAAAGTTGGGGGCGAGCGGGTACTTGCGGGTGAGAGTTACCGTACGTGTGGTGGTGAGGTCGGGCGCGAGAGTCACCTGTTTATTATTCAGCATCAGGAACGGATGGCCGATGGGAATGATCTGGCCCTTATTATATACCATCACCTGGTAAGCTGCCGAGTCGGCAATGTTTTCAAAACGGCATTTGCCGCCTTTCACTTCATTGATGGCTACCGGAAACCAATCCCTGCCGGTGGCGTAGGTACACAGGTAGGCGTGCCGGGCGGAACAGTCTACTTCTATTTCGGCTATGGCCATGAGGCCGTAATCCTGAGAAACATCTCGGGTGAACGGGTCCGAAAGCGGGAGGGCGATGCTCCAGCCCAGGTCCAAACCTTCGGATATGGAGTTGTGCTCGTATGTGTATCGGCCCACTTTGGCGCAACGTTTTTTGAAGTCTGTATGTAGAGCGTAGTCAGGTTCCGTCGCAACGGTCAGGGGGAAGGTAGATGAATCTACCGGGTTGTTCAGCCGGGCTATTGTGTCTTTCTCGAATACCGTGAGTACTCCTTCGAGTGTTACCACCGAAACCCAGGAATGTCCGCTGATGCTGTAGTTAGACCATCGCCCCCAATTGTTGTCGATAGCCACCGGAATACCCAGCGACCGCAGCACACTGCCCAACAGCACACAGCGTTGTATACAGGTGGCTCTAGCCTGATGTTTCAGGTCGAGCACGTTGATGATGTTCGTAAACAGGGAACTACTGCTGTTCACCTCACTCCACACCTTATTCTGTATAAGGGCGAATGCCTTCGGCAACTCCTGCACACCGGCTATCAGCGGATGGTACTCCCGGTAGAGGCTGTCGCGCCACCCGTCTACCAGCATTTCATTCTGAAAACGATAGGGAAGTATGTAGCGGCAGAAAGTATCGAAGTCTACCTCTTTTTTCCAGGGGGCGGCGTTCCATACCTCGAATGCCTGGTCGATGTTCCGTATCAGGTAGGAGGCTTTCAGGGCATGCAGGTCATATTCTTGCCTTTGAACGTGGCCGACGCTTAGCTCCTCCCACCATGTATTGATCGTTGCCATGGGTATGGGTGTGGTGGCTTGGTGTACCCGGGTCTGGAATTCGTCGATGGACTCACTCCGCATGGAATAATGCTTGGGCATGTGGCCGATGAGGAACAGGGCCGCTTTCAGCTTCAAGGGGTCCTGGTTGTCTACCTTTTGGTAGTGGTCTATCACCTGTTGCAGTTCCTGACGGTTGTCTCCAGCGAAGTCCAACGCCCTTTTCACCTTTTCATCTCCTTGACAGGCAACCATACAGCCCACAAGGATGCTTCCCAGAAGCAGATTCACGAACGGTTTGCCCAGACTGACTTTCATATACGCGTGTGTATTTATTGTATTTTCTTAAAGACTCTGTCCCACCGGGTTTTTCCTGTGTGCGGGTCATTCGATTTCCAGATCAGCGAAGCTTTACCTACAATGAACTCCTCGGGTACCAGCCCCCAGTAGCGCGAGTCGTTGGAGTTTTGCAGTTTGTCGCCCGACATGAAGTAGTAGTTCTTGGTGAACCGGTAGCGGGTGACGAGGCTGTCGCCCAGGTAGAACCGTTCGTCGGTCATCCGCAGTTCCTTTTGCTGTTCCCAGGTGATGGCCCGGTGGTATAGCGAGAAAGTTTCTGCAGTCAAATCGATCGTTTGTCCTGTTTGGGGGATGGGGAAGGGCCCGAATTCCCGAATGGTCCATCCCATTTCCTTGTTTTGCGGGTACGAGCGTAGCTTGATGCCGGTAGAGTCCATACGCAGCATTGCCGACAGGTGCTCCTGATACTTCTTGTTCCGCCAGTTTACTTCCGTGCCTCGTATGTGGAAGTACCCGTCTCGTATCTCCAGGGTATCTCCCGGCAGGGCGATGCAGCGTTTCACGTAGTACTTCATCAGATCGAACCCGATGGCTTTCTTGCTGACCGGGTATGGGTAGTTGAATACCAACACATCGTTTCGTTCGAAGGAACTGAATGCAGGCATCCGGTAGATGTTGAAGTTTTCTCCTTCCAGGGCAGCTCTCAGGTTGAAGAGGCGGGCGCCTTTGTCCAGCTTGTTCACCAGGACGAAATCGCCGGGCAGCAGGGTGGGTTCCATGGAATCGGTGGGGATCTTGAAAGAAGCTACGCAAAAGATGCTGAGTAGAATCCACGTCGTTATACCGACGCATATCCAGAAGACAAACGTCAGAAGTTTATTGCATAGTTTTTTGAAGAAGATAGTACTCATGGTATTGTGTGTTTTCTTTTGATAACATCCTATGATAATAAAATATCTTCCTATAATAAATTATCCTCCTACGATATCAAATAGTCCTCCTAAGTTTGACCTGTTTATTATCTTGTTATGATATTTCTGTCACAAGTTTATTGTTAGAAGGGAGTTCCTGATTCTCAATTAGTACGAGTATATAAAATTCGTCGCTATTTGGATCGGTAATGACGGTCAATCCTTTATCAAGGTCGCATAATTGCTGTTTTAATCGATCTATGGCAGAAGTCATATTGGTAGTTGGTTTTGGGTTGTGGGGCCAAAACTCGTTTTTGATCATCTCTTTATGCAGTCTGAATCTTTTGGTGTGGAAAAACATCCGCATCAGTTTTGTATTTTGCAGGCTAAGTTTGACCGAATCATTTCCTATGGACAATAATTGGCCATCTAAAACCATATCCTTTCCGGGGAAGTATTTTATTGTAATGCTTTCATAATAATCTAGCGGTGAGCTCCTTTGTGAGACATAAAGCCAAAATAAGCCTGAGATGAATGTAGAAATGAGCAAGAAAAGAATAAACTGCTTCGGCATTTGCTGGCAGATGCATAAGAATGATACCTCGATATGGGCATAATAGTTTATGTCTTCAAAGGGACCTTGCTGGGTAAGCGATACTTTATAATTTACGGCTATTGAAGTTGTATCTCTGGTCCAGTCATTTACTTTTTTGTAGAACGAAGCTGTGACTCCTATCACATGGGGGACATAGATGTTTCTCTTATGCAGCAGGCTATCATATACTAATCGGATATCTTCACTCTTTAAATTGTCGGTCATTAATAGCTCAAGTTGTCGACCTCTGAACATATCTGTTTCTGGATCAACAACCTTTCTTTTAAAAACAAATGTTGTGTCTGGTAAGCGAATCGTTTTTTCTTCATAACTTCCAATCAGATTGGGGTCATATTCATAAGATCCTGCCCATGTTGTTTGATTGGTTTTGTTTTGGGCATTGATCGCAATTGCCTCATGGAATGAGTTTTTAAGTTCCAAATAGATATGACGAGAGGTGTGTTGGTAATAATATACAACTGTACCAATACAAGAAATGCCTAATGCGATTGTTAGGCATCTTAATATTTTCTTTACTCGAGGCGCTTTGTGTACCATGTCTTTTAAAGGGTAACTAAAAATAGCAATGGCTGAAAAATGCATGCAAAGATAGCAACTCTTGTGATATTGTTAACACTTTTATGCCGATTTTTATTCCGTGACGTAAATGTGACGCAAATGTGACGCAAATGTGACGCTGCCGTGACACAGATGTGACGTAAAAAAGTTGTTTCCTCAAAGTTTCGCTTCTACCTTTGTCTTTTTTAAAACACAGCAAATATGAAGAATTCAGTTAGGGCAATTTTGGTAATTGGTGTTGTTATTGTAGGGATTTTGATTTTCCCTAAAAAAGTAAAAGAAAGTGATATGCTGCTACAAAATGTAGAAGCATTGGCTGCTGATGAGGGTAATATTATGTGTGCTGGTACAGGATCAGTTTACTGTCCTGTTAATGGAAAAAATGTACATTGGGTTATATTATGAGGTTTGCTCTAGGTGCAGTAATAATACTGCTGTGCTCTTGCACGTCTGTAAGTAGCCCCAATTATGAAGGTTTTCCCAATGAGGAAGAACTACAATCGTATGCACTGGAAATCGACACAGCTCTCTTCCGTTATCCTTTCCGGGTGCGCGTCCATGACGATAAAGCTATCGTCATGGATTTGCACGGGGCGGATCATTTTTATCACATCTTTCAATATCCTGATTTTCAGTACTTAAGTTCGTTCGGAAAGCGGGGGCAATCTCCTGAAGAGGTGCTTTCGGCTGTTGACGTGCGTTTTCAGAATAATGATATATGGACTTTGGATTCAAATAAAAGCGAACTCATTAGGTTAGGTTACTCCCAATCAGGCTCACTACTCCGCGAGGGAATGGTGACGCTTGATGGGAGTTTGTTAAGCGCTCTTGATTTTGCCATGTACAACGATTCCACCTTTATTATTCCCGACTATTCGGGTGAGGCTCGCTTCTGTTTTGTCGATGGAAAGGGGCATTTATTGCGAAAAACGGGTGTAATACCTATTCAAAATAAGGAAACGTTGAAGAATGCGGCTCCGGCTGTAGCGCAGGCATGGCGTAGCTTCATTGACTACAATCCACGGAATGGAGTGTTGGCGGCCGTCACCCAGTTGGGCGAAGTGCTGGAGATATATAATATGAAGAACGATACGCACATCATCCGTATGGGGCCGGGCGGCGAACCGGTGTTCAAAATGTCGGGAGGATATGCCATACCATCGGGTATTATGGGCTTTAGCGATGTGCAAGTGACCGATTATGCCATTTATGCCGTGTTCCACGGTCGTACCTTCAAGGAAATGGCACAACAGAAGGACCAGATGATCGATGGAGGACAGTATATTTATGTGTTCAGCCTCAATGGCGAACCCATTTGCAAGTATGTATTAGACAGATATATTTATGGAATTCAGGTAGACGAAGAAAATGGAGTCATCATCGCTACCGATGTAAACAGCGACCAGCCGATTGTGACATTTCAGCTTGCAAGCTTGTAATTTTTGAGCTATTGTGTAGAAAAATTGGGATGTGACGCAAATGTGACGTAGCCGTGACGCATATGTGACGCAGGAAATTTGTTTAGAAGTTTCTCCGTTTCTAATTTTGCCGGATATTTGAAAAATGACATTGCGGGATATGAAAAAGATTGTAAATGTATTATTGAAGAAAATCTGTTTTTTATTATGGCTGCTTATCTTATTGGGTTCGTGCAAAGAGTCGACCAAGCATAAAGCCATGCGTATTGTGAAGGAATGGGAAAACCGTAAAGTAGTTTTCCCTGCCAACTCGGTTTTTACCATACAGGGGAAGGATACGGTAGATTTTTCCATCACCCGTTCCGATTACAAGGTCGTAACGTATGTGGATTCTACCGGGTGTACCAGTTGTAAACTGCAATTGCCGGAATGGAAACGGTTCATGCACGAAGTCGATTCGATGTGTGGGGACAATGTGCAGTTCCTGTTCTATTTCCATCCTAAAGATGTGAAGGAACTGCTCTATTATTTCCGTCGCGACAAATTTATGTATCCGATTTGTCTGGATATGGAGGATAAGTTTAATAAATTCAATAAGATGCCCGATGACATGGCTTTTCAGACATTGTTATTGAATAATGAGAACAAGGTGGTGGCCATAGGAAACCCGGTAAACAATCCTAAGGTGGGCGAATTTTACATGCAGGTGTTGTCGGACGGAAAGATCGTCGACAACACACAACCGTTCACTAAGATACAAACCGAAGAAACCAGTTGGGACTTTGGGACATTCCCTAAAAATCAGCGACAGGAAAAGACATTCCTGATAAAGAATACCGGAGACCGGATGCTGGTGATTCAGAAGGTGGTTACTTCCTGCGGTTGCGTGAAAGTGGAGTATGACAAGGAGCCGTTGAAACCCGGACAGACTCTGGGAATCAAGATGGTGTTCCGTGCCGAACAGGCCGGACGCTTTAATAAGAATATACAAGTGCATTGTAATATAGCCAAATCACCGTTGAGGTTTTTCATTTCAGGAAATGCTGATTCGGGAGAGGCCAATTTGGAAGATGCTGATTCACTAACTGATTAGCGCATTGGACCAGGTTAATAGACTTGATATGATACGAACAGGCACAAACACAATTCTAAATATTGCACTGTCGGGTGTTGTGATTCTGTTGCTGGGAAGCGTTCGGGCTTCGGCTACTGATATTCCATTGACAGAAATGGCTTATCAGGAATGGTGGATAGCCCGCGCGGCGCTTCTCTTTGCAGCAGTAGTGTTCGTCATCCTGACTTTGAGTGTCCTCGTAAAAATTGTACATATCATTAGTTTTTTCAAGATCGTAACCTTTTCTATGATTAGTCTGGCGGGGCTGGAAGTAATTTCCGGCCTTCGCCAGATTTATGGTTTTACTTTCTCCAACCATTCTTTATACGCGGTCACGGGCTCGTTCTATAACCCTGGACCGTATTCCGGATATCTGGCCATGGCGTTTCCGCTTTGCTTGTACGAGTGGCTGAAGCTTCGGCAAAAGACGAATCGTACTCTTTTTCAACATATCATCTATTATTTATCATTAGTGGTTCTCCTACTGATACTCTGCGTGCTTCCTGCCGGCATGAGTCGTTCGGCCTGGTTGGCAGCCGGCATCTCCGGACTGTGGGTATATGCCATGCACGATGACTGGGGAGGAGAATTCAGAAAGGCCTGGAGGCAGCACCGGAATAAATTCCTGATGTTGATAGGTGCGGTTGTCGTCTGTGCGCTTCTGCTTGGTGGGGGGATGTTTCACTTGAAGAAAGATTCTGCCGACGGACGTTTGTTTATGTGGAAGATCAGTGCTCTGGCCATTGCCGAACGCCCGCTGACCGGATACGGCACGGGGCATTTCACTGAAGCTTACGGACAGGCGCAGGAAGCGTATTTTGCCCAGGGAACCTTTACGCCGCAAGAAGAACTGGTGGCGGGAAGTCCGGAATATGCATTTAATGAATACCTGCACGTTGCGGTGGAGTGGGGAATCCCGGCTCTTATCGTTCTGCTTGGTGTGATCGGCCTCTGCCTGTACAGGGGACTGAAACTGAGACGGATCGGTATCTGCGGAGCGATCCTTTCGCTGATGATATTCTCCTTCTCCTCCTATCCGATGCAGATCCCGGCTTTTGTGGCAGCGTTGGTGGTTCTGCTGGCGGCGGCTGTGATTACCCGTCTTCGTGGTTTGTTCCTTTTCGCCCTGTTAATGGGTGCGTGGGGAGGGTATCTGTGGCACACGAATAAATACGAGTCGTGCCGGGAGTGGACACGCGTACGGATGTTGTACCACTGCAATGCCTACAAAGAAGCTGCTAAAGGGTATGAACGGTTGCATCCGGCATTAAATGACCGGGGGGCTTTCCTCTTCGAGTACGGGCATTGCCTGCACAAGATGAAGGAGTACGAGGCATCGAACCGGGTCATGGAAGAGGCCATGGTGTACAGTAGCGACCCGATGATACTGAATATAATGGGAAAGAACTATCAGGGACTGGGACGGTACAATGAAGCGGAAACTTACCTGCTGCGTTCCACCCACCGGCTTCCCGGACGGATTTACCCTTACTATTTGCTGGCAAAGTTGTATGCCGATCCGGTGTACAACCGTCCGGACAAGATGAAAGAAGCTGCTACGGTGGTGCTTACCAAAGAGCCGAAAGTGCAATCGACCGCCGTACGCGAGATGCGCGATGAAATGCGGAAACTGCTGGATTAACCTTCTTCGTTCGTGATCTCCGTTTCAGACGAAAGGGGTATGAGGATGTAAGCATCTATGTCGTTTATGATTTTAAACGGACATTCCAGGTCGAGAAACAATCGGTTGACCCGGTTGATGGCGCTTGTCATGTGGTTGGTTTTGTTATAGTTGCCGTACCATATCTCTTGCTTGATTCTGGATTTCTCCACCCGGTGATCGGGGGTGTTGATGAAGATGCGCAGAATCTTCCGGGATTGGGGTTGGAGTCTTGCTTTCTTGTCGAGGAAGTAAATGCAACCTTCGCCCATGGTGATACCCTCCCAGGTGATCTTTTCATCGGGAAGAGTTTCCTGAGCATCGTTTTCTGCGGAGGCGGATAGGAAACGTCGTTCTTTCTGTCCTTTTCTCAGGCATATGATGGCTCCTGCAATGGATAGTAGTATGATTGCCAGCCATATATACATCTTTTCGGTAGGTGTCAGTTTCCAGAATGTGTACCAGGAATAACCCAGATAGGCGGTGTAAACGAACGTTTTCAGACTGGTTTCCACAGTATATGACTGTCGCTCGTCGATCTTCATGGAAGCGGTATCGCTGCTCAGCTGGTCAGGGTCATATAAATATCCCGTCGAGGTAATACCGACGACCGACCTTGTATGAATGTTTTTATCGGCGAGCAAACTATCCAGACCCTTTTGAAGGTTTTGGCTGTACAGGCTGTCGGTCATCACTAAATGGACTTGTCCCATGTGGTATAAATCCGTAGTGGGATCTACTATTTTATATCGAAGCGTGAACGCTGTATCTCTTATATAGATAGTACCTTCCTTGTATGTTCCGATTTCCTCCGGGTTCCGATTGAATTGATAAGCAAGAGGAGTTTCTTTCCACTTGGCGGCACATTCCTTTTGAACGGCATTCTCCAACAGGACCAATGTTTCCTTACATATATAGGCCTTGGCTTCTTGTATGGAAGAAGAAATCATATGCCCCACGAAAGCTCCGGCGGCAATGAGTAATAGGGTAGCTGATAATATGTGTTTACTTGAGCTTTTCATTATATGGACAATTCTTCGCAAATATAGACAAGTTCCCTTATAATATTTGTATTTGTACGTTAAAGTACCAATTTATCCAAGTTTTTCTTGGTGATTTTTCCGGTGATTTTCTTGGTGACGTTTTTGGTGACGTGAAAAATTGACTATTTGGAACGCTTGTGTTTACTTTGCGACCATCAGATATTCTTTTGAAACTTCTTGTTAATAGTCTGTTTTTTTAAATATCTTAAATGCGCATGTTTAAGCTCATTGAATTTAAGTTGTACCTTCCCTATGAGAAACTGCTGGCGGGATTCCGGATATATAGCGTATCTGGTTCCCCGCCAGATTTGTTTGTTGAATCAAAAAGTAATTGTAGATATGGATAATTGTTGCCGATGTTTTTTTCCTGTAAAGAAATGTTTGTTGCTGGGTCTCTTATTGGCTGTGTTTGTTTCGTGTATCGATTCCGGAAAGGCAGGGAATACTCCCGCCATGAACAAATGGAATGGAATAGACTCTGTTGCCCGTTTGGCAGACAGTGAAGATCGTGCTGTCGTTATGTCTGTGGATTCTACCGGTAGTGTTGAGATAGACCGTTCGGTCATCGATTTAGGGAAATTTTACTGGAAGGAGGAACAGTTTGCCCGTGTCAGGATAAAAAATACGGGAGAGAAGCCGTTGGTTGTTACCAAAGTAAAAACTTCGTGCGGGTGTACGTATGTGGATTATGATAAGTCTCCTGCAGAGCCGGGGAAGAGTATTCGTTTCGGTATTATATACAAGGCAGAGAATCATGGGTATGTGAATAAGACGGTAGCTGTGTACTGTAATTATGACAAATCGCCTATTGTGTTGAGATTAAAAGGGGAAGGAGTAAGTGAGGGTAGTTACTGATGGGATTTTGAATATTTATATATGGTTTTCCTGCATATATGTAACATCTGTAATAGGAAATGAAACAATTCGGATAAGTGAGGGTATGATGCGTAAAAACGACTAATTTTACTGTCACTATTCAGAAGGGTGAATTGTTATGTGTAATGTTTATATCTATTTATTATGAAGATGAGATATTTCTCTTTTTTATTCTTAGCATATTTATTCCTTGTTTCTTGTACGGAAAGTGTGAGTTCGATGTGAAATGGGATCGTCATGTTGTTGAGAATCCACATTTCTTTGATGTAATGCATTTGCCGGGGATAGATAAGTATGTAAGATTACACTTGGGTGAAAAAGAATATGATACAACGAAGTCGTTGGCAGATGTATGGGATGATCGTGTTTTGTATCTGACTCTTTTTGATAGCGATTTTACTGTGATTGGAGAGACTGAACTGCCTTCTCGCAGATACAGTTACTTTACTGGGTGGGGAGGAATGTCAGATGCAGTCTATTTGTTTGTAGATAATATGTTGGATACTAATGAGGCTACAGAGGAAATTGTACTTGATATTGTACGGATGCGGTGATCTTGATTTATACTGTTTAATTTTTATTTCTTAGTATGAGACTTTGTTTTTTATTTGTTTTGTCGATTGTTTTGTGCGCATCATGCAGCAAAAAACAGATGGGAGATCCATCAGAGACAGTGTTGAAGGTCGATCTGGAGGAATTCGCTTTAGCATTTGGCGACTTATTTGCCAGAAGCGAACTTATTCCGTTGGAAACCCAAGATAGCTGTTTGATTGTTGATATTGAGAAGGTGATTCCATATGGCGACCAGCTGTTGATTTTTGATCCTATACGGCCCGCTTTATATGCTTTTGATAAAGGAGGGCGGTTCATCAGGCAGATTTCAAGGAAAGGAAACGGACCGGGCGAGTATCTGGCTATCAGTGACGTCTTTGTCGACAGGAAAATGGGATATATATGTTTTTTGAGCCCTTATGGAAGCATGAGTACATATGGCATGGATGGAAGGTTTATGAATAAAAAGCTTCTACCTCCAAAACCCAATTACTATGCCGGAACTTTGATGAATGATGGAAATATCGCTTTATGGTCCTGTGTCGATGTGGAAGACTGTGGAATAACCGTTGTGAACAAAGATTCCATGACTCTTGTATATGAAACATGGCGCAACGATAGGATGCTGGATATGGGGTTGATGAAACCTTTTTATCAATACGGTGCAGAGTCTTACTTCTCGTCAGCCTATCAACCTGTCGTATACAAGGTAGCATCAGATTCCTTGGAAATAGCTTATCGATGGGACTTTGGCAAACAGAATATTGATGCCAAACTTCTGTCGTCTTATTCGGAGATTGAAAACGGATCGGAAAGAAATAATAAGATACTGGCGGATTTGGAAAATGGAGTGCTTCCTTTTGCTATGGAAGGAGGCGCCCAAAATGATACGTATTATTATGTAGCTTTGCGGAAAGGTGTTGGATTCAACCGCCCCTGGATTAATGTGTTTTATGATAAAAAGGATGGAAAGTCTTTTGTGTTTGAAAAGACGAGTGAAGGTATATATGTGCGTCCGTTGCTTTTTACTGACGAATATATCATATCTGTTTTGTATTTGGATGATGATGTTACTGTATATAAGGATGTATTCCAGACACAGGAATATGAAAAGATTGCATCAAGAAAGCCGGATGATAATTTATTCTTGCTGAAATTTTACTTTAAATGAACCTTTTACCGAGCAACTTCTGGCTTATGAAATTATCTTGGGGGAGAACTTGGGGAAACCAAAAGTTTAAAAAGGTAAAATGGTAAAAACACCTAGGTGTTGCTTAAAAAACGTGATACAGGTTATGTCGGTTTGATGAGGTAATCACACCTAAGAGAAGGGTGTTGGAAAGCGAAAAATAACGAAGCGACAGAATATAGCAAAATGACAGGATGTAACAAAATGATAAATCAACCGGGTGTAGAATGAATCCGTTCGGACTCATTCGGCTCACTGTAAATAAAAACATACGTACGGGCAATCAGAGAAAACCAAAATGGCAGGTGGATAAGTTTTTACAGAGAAAATCAGTCTGAATTAAAAAAGAAAAGAAGATGTTTTAATATGAAATTAGACAAATAGATAACATTTCGACACTCGGAAAATAGTCAAGGAAAGCTCTCAGTTAGCTAGCGGCCTCTCCTGAGAAGGCAAAAATATCACTTTCCGTAGACCCAGGCACCGAGGGTTTTAAACCTTTGGGGACAAGGTTTAAAAGGTTCGGGTCGAAGGTTTAAAACCTTCGGGAGCTTTCTTTGCAAATATCAAACTATTTATTTAAGGAAACGAGTGCATATTCTTAGAAAAATGCCGCATATTCATTCCGGAAATTGCATAACCATCCGGAAAAACAGGCAAAATGTTTTCCGGATGGAGCGAAAGTTGCAAAGTGTGCGTTAGCGAAAACGGGCAAAACAGTGCATTAAAACACTGTTTCGCCTATTTTTAAATCAATATGTCACCTGCTGACTGAGTAGCCTGACCTGATACCAGGCTGGGATTCCTATTTTTCTTCTTGCTTATACCAATCTACTTTCCTGGAGAAGTACATGATGATAGCCAGAATAACGAATAGCCCGATACTTCCGATTAGCAGTGCTACGTCTTCCAGTTGGAGCACCATATACAAGAACGCATAGAGCAGGCAGAGCACAAAGGTGAGCATGCCGGTTTGTACCTTGTTCTTGAAAATGCTTTGTGTATAGACGGTTATCAACCCTATGGTGGAAAGGCTGGCGATGAGATACGCTATGCCGAAGCTCAGTTGCTCGGAGATGGAGAGTAGCAGGCTATAGAACAAGATGAGTGCGATGCCCACCAGCAGGTACTGGATGGGATGTATCCGTTTCTTCGTCAGTGTTTCCACAAAAAAGAAGATCACGAAAGTGAGTGCAATGAACATAATCGCGTACTTAGCCGAACGCATGTTCTGTTGGTAATGGTCGACCGTTTCTACCAGGTTGACGCCGAAGGATGAATCGCGGAAACTGTCCACCTGGTTATCTGTCCATACCTCCGGGATGTTGCGGTTAAACCTCAGCACCCCCCATGTGGCATCAAAACCCTGTTCGTTGAGCGTATGTTCCGGACTGAAGTTGCCGATATATCCCGGGGCATTCCAAGAACCAGTTACATGCACATTCGTTGTTTTCCCTAGTGGGATGTAGTTGATGCTACTACTCCCATTGAGGTTGAAGCGGCAGTGGAAGGAGAGGGGTTGCCCTGCCTGCTTCACGGCATCGCCGGCCAGTGCCACGACCAGTTCTTTTCCTAAGCTGGTATCACTGCTTCCGCTGGCTTCTGCCTCATAAGTTTCGCCTGCCAACTCCACGGTGAGGTTGCTTGTTATCCCGCGTAGGTCCGAGACCCCTAGGCGGAGGTACGACTTGTCCCAATGGATGGTTGCATTCTCTAACTGCGGGAGACTTTTCAGGCTGAATTCGCCCGATAGGTCCTGTTCGCTTCGGTACAGGATGGTTTTGTAAATACCATAATGCCTTTCTTCGGGCGATAGCTTCGTTTTCACATCCAGTACCTCGGGTGTAATATTCAGGACATGCTGTTGGTACTGCAATTTGTCGTTGGGCCCCATGGAAGATACCGTATAGGGCACGCTCAGGATAGGTGCGCAAATGGTTTGTGCGTCGCTCCATTTGGAATTGATCTTTTCAATGGTCTCCCGACTCCTGTCTTGCCTTTCCTTGATAAGCCCTTGGATCATAAAACTAGGGATTAGCAACAGGATAATCAAGAAGCCTACCATGACTGCCTTGAGGGTAATCGATTGGGCAATCGACTGGGTGATGGTACTGTTTTGTTTGTTGTTTGCTTCCATAATACATTGTTTGTTATTAAGTTTAAAAGTACTTTGAAATTCAGAGTTGTTATGCAAAAAAATTATTTGAGTAAAGATTCCAACGCATCCAGATGCGCTTTGAACTCTTTGAGGCCTACTTCGGTGATCACATATTGGGTATTGGGTTTACGCCCGATAAACTGTTTATGCGATTGGACATACCCGATGCCCTCGAGTGCTTTCAGGTGACTGGCCAAGTTGCCGTCGGTCAAGTCCATCAGGCTCTTCATGGTGTTGAAGTCTGCGGATTCATTGACGGAAAGAATTGACATGATACCCAATCTGATCCGACTGTCGAAAGCCTTGTTTAAGTTGGCAATGATGTTCGTCATTCTTTTTTCAGATCATATTTAGTGTACATGACATAGCCATAGATGATATGACAAATGCCAAAACCGATGGCCCAGAACAGGATTCCGTGACGGGCAAATAAAGCAGCCACAATTCCCAGGGCTATTTCGATCAGCCCGAGGTAGTGTATTTCTTCAAATGTATATTTGGATACATTGACTAATGCCAATCCGTAGAATAGCAAGGTGCCGGAAATGACCATTGGCAAGTTTCCCTGCCACAGCAGGATCAGGCAGAAGAGGCCTCCTGCCACCAATGGGATGGCCAAGTTGTACAGCGCGCGTAGGGTGAGTTTATTGAACAGGCTTTGGTGCAGTTTCTTCGCTTTCCGCCACGAAAAATAGATGGCGAAACCTATCGAGACCACGAGTACCATCAACGCATCTGCCAGCAGTATCATCGAATCCTGCATCTGGTTCTGCGACTGTGTATAGTCGGCCAGCGACGGGTCGCTTAACAAATAGAAATAAGCAAAGGAAGCACCTGCCAATGCCGTTACACCGGCAATAATACCGGATAAACCACTCAACGAGATGAATTTGGTCGATCTTTCCATCATCTCACGTATTGCTTTTATATCTTCTAATTGTTTATTCATAATGATAAAGTACTTTGAGTTGCAAAGTTACTTCCTAAAATATGATTACCAAACAATCACTTGGATATTCGAATGAAGTTATAGAAGTTTAACAGAATAGTTGAATTGTTTTTCCGGTTCATTCAAAGAGGGGCGTTTTTGATTCATGAGAATTGTTTCTCTAAATGTAACATTGGCAATAGGAAATGTAACATCAGCGATAAACTTGTTAATATGACGATAAAAATGTACTATTCTGTGAAATAACTCAGAGATAGCGTTTTATTGCATAATGCAGATGTGACGCAAATGTGACGTGACCGTGACGCAAATGGTGACGTGAAATAGTTGTGACATATATTCGCATTAAGTAACTTTGCTGGAAATGAAACAGGTGTAATGAATAAACACGAGCGAATGAGGATGCGATATGTTCATATAGGATGGGCGCTAGTGCTTGTCTGTCTCCTGGCAGCAACAGGGAGTTGGGTATACAATGTGTACAAAGCTAATGCAGCAAAATGCGATGCGTTGGCTCGTTCCACATTTAGGAAAGTATTGGAGCAAGAAGTGCAAAAACGGGATACTGTTTCCTTCTTTTACGCCTCTTCTTCCGGATATGAAAATCTTTCTTTGGAGGGGAATATTCCCGATTCAGTTACAGTCACAAGTGAATATGGCAAGAGGAAGTATGCGATACCTCTTGAAAAGTATCATAACAGCCTTGTGAAAGAGGGACGTAAACGCAGTATACTTAGTGGTATATTAGAGGATTGTCCACTGTCTGCTGATACGGTTAATGGCTACTGGAATAAACTGTTGTCTGATGCGGATGTTCAAGCAACTACCCATGTTCGGATTTCTGTTACGGATTTGTTGGAACAGACCTCGGCGACCTATTCCAAAGATGCTGCAATGCCATTGCCGACCGATAGTTTGCTGTCCTATTATATGGGTTTTATTTGCGAGGTAGAGGCCACCGGTTTTATTTCTTATCATTGGATAAACCTTGTGTATGGATGGTATTTATATGTTTGCTTTTTGTCTTTTTGTGCATTTGTTACGATCTATTGTTTCCGGAATAAAATAGTTAACAGAATAAAGAACTCTTTCCGAGAAAAAGAGATGGCTTCTTCTAGAATAACAATGATTGAAGATACCAACCTATATCCTGTTTATCAACTTGATGTAGATGTGTTTTTTGATACCAAACGGGAAATACTGAAATGTAATGATAAGGTGGCAACGTTGACACCACAATCGGCTTGTCTTCTAAGGGCTTTTCTTGAATCACCAGACCGGCGGCTTTCTATATCTGAAATATATACTCTTTTATGGCCGGATGGTAGTGGTACAAAGGACAGAGTTCATTCGGCGATATATCGATTGCGTCAAGCGTTGAAGGAGGTTTCTTGTCTTACGATAGATAATGGAAGTATCTGTTTTCAGTTGAAAAAGTGAATAATACTTTTGCTGAGAGTATACGGATATAGGTTGATGCAACATCGGCGACAGAAAATGAAACAAAAACAAGTTTTGTAAGTGGTTTTGGTGAGTTTTGGTGAGTCGGATTTTTAGGTTTAAATGGAAGCGGATACTACTTTTGCTGTTGCAATTCAGACATGAATTGTGATGTTTAATATTTATATCTGATTATTATGAAGAAGAAACTTTTTGTTGTTGCATTGCTTTCAGTTCTATTATTTACTTTCTTATATACTTCTACTTCCAAGGAAAAAGTAGTTAGTGGGATATTATTGGATAATATTGAAGCTTTGGCTGCGGATGAAACAGCCATTCCTGCGTGGTGTATAGGTGTTGGTAGCATCGATTGCCCTTGGTCATCAGCTAAAGTGCAGCGAGTTTTTGAGGGCTATCGTTGAAGGCTCATATTCTATCAATAGTTTCAAATTGCATGAATTGCCGAACATAATATAGAACAATACAATGAAAAGGCTATACATCCTGCTTTTAGTACTGCCTGTACTCGTCGGTTGCCAATACCCGGCAAATACGAAGAATACAGCTACTACGATATGCAATCCACTCCCTCTGAACTACAACTTTGCTGTAGATGGAGTGTCGAGGCGCGATGCGGCACAGCCATGCATCGTCCTGTTTCAGGATAGTTATTACCTTTTCATGTCCAATGCCGGAGGATATTATCATTCAAACGACCTGATTCATTGGGATTTGATAACTACCAATCTTCCTATAGGAGGAAATGCTCCCACTGTTGTCGAGATAGAGGGAAGCCTGTATTATACCTTCTCTGATGGAACAAACACATTCTATAAGACCAACACACCTATGACCGGCGAATGGGAGGTAGTGACCGACAGTTTTCCGTACGACCTTGCCGAACCTGCACTATTCTACGATAACGGCCATTTATTCCTGTACGCCGGTTCAGGAAATAAAGTGCCACTTACCGGAATGGAAATTGATCCGCAAACGTTCCTTCCGCTCACTGCCCCAGTTCCGTTGATTAATAGTTGTAAGGAGAATAACGGCTGGGAAGTAGCCGGCGATTATCACCGGTGGAAGGCGCATAGCCTGTGGATAGAGGGAGCCTGGATGACTAAATTTAATAACAAATACTATTTGCAATACGCATCTTCGGGCATCCAGTATACCGGTTCCAATCAAGGGGTGTATGTGTCCGATCATCCGATGGGACCTTTCACGCTGGCAAGTCATAATCCGTATGCCTATAAGCCCGACGGGTTCATAACCGGAGCAGGAAACGGATGTGTATTCCAGGATAAACATGGAAACTACTGGTATGTCGGTACAGTGGCTGTTACTGCCAAGAATACGTTCGAAAGAAGACTGTCGCTTTATCCGGTGTTTTTTGACGCAGACGATGTGCTGTATGCATATACGGGAATGGGAGATTATCCGATGATCGTCCCCGACAGAAAAATATCTTCTCCCGAAGAATTGTTCCCCGGTTGGATGCTGTTGTCCTATCATAAAAAGACACAGACATCTTCTGAGCAGAGGAAATATCCGGCATGTTGTGCCGTAGACGAAAATATCCGTTCGTGGTGGAGTGCGAATACAGGAAATGAAGGAGAATATCTATCCATTGATCTAGGTGAAGAATGCGCGATACATGCCGTTCAGATTAACTTTTCAGATCATGATTCCAACTTGTACGGAAGTACTGACAGTACCTATCAATATTATCTGGAGGCTTCCACCAATGGTAAAAGATGGAAACCCATTGCGGATCAGTCATTGCGTATCACAGGTACGCCACACGATTATATTCCGTTGAAGAAACCTCTGAAAGGCCGTTATCTGCGCGTGACGAATGTTCGTTTTCCCTCAGGCAAGTTTTCCGTTTCGGGATTCCGGGTTTTTGGACATGCCGACAAACCGGCCCCCAATGAGGTAGGGGTATTCCGTATCCTTCGTAATGAAAGCGACAGGAGAGACGTGACCTTGAGGTGGAAAGAGGTAAACGGTGCCATTGGGTATAACATACGTTATGGTACATCTCCCGATAAACTGTACCACAACTACATCGTGTATGATGATACTGAAATAACGATCAGAAGCCTGCATACCGAATCTGTTTATTATTTCACCATTGACAGTTTCAATGAAGGTGGCATCACCCGGGGTAACCGGATAGAAAAGAGTATATAATGAGTACAGTTAACATGCACAGAATGAGAAAATACATTATATATATGGTGCTGGGAATACTCCTGACGGCCTGCAAACATCATTCGCAGTTCACTGTGGCAGATGTTCTGAAGCGTAGCCCTCAGTTGGAGGAAGTATTGAACGCATACCAGAATGATTCCCTGAAACGATTGGCTGCCGAGTTTCTGTTGGAAAATCTTCCTTATTATTATTCGTATGAGGAAGAACAGATAAAAGGTCATCTGAAGGTGTATGAACTGTACGGGCTGGGAAAGTATTCGCTGGAAGAGGTACAGGATTCTGTCAGGAAGTTGTATGGTGGTTGGGGGCAGTTTGCCGGTTTGAATACGATTTCCGATTTGGACATATCTCCCGATTATCTGATCCAAAATATAGAATGGGCATTCAAGGTATGGCATGAACAACCTTGGGGAAAGAACGTGACTTTCCGTGATTTTTGTGAGTATATATTACCTTACCGCATCAAGGATGAATTGTTAAAACCGTGGCGTGAGGAGATCTATGATAAATATAACCCGATGCTGGATGCTATCAGAGAACTCCCGGAAGCAGAAGATCCGTTGTTTGTTGCGCAAGTGTTGCTGGATTCTGTATCAAGGGATAAATCTTATTTTTCTTCTTCTCTGGGTCACGGCCCTCATGTAGGCCCTGATGTAGTGAAGTGGTCGTCGGGCAATTGCCGTGAACTGACGGACAAACTGGTTTATATATTCCGTGCGGTAGGTATTCCCTGCGGATGCGATTTTATGCACTTACGGGGCGATGGAAATGTGGCTCATTACTGGAACTTTGTTCTGGATAAATACGGGGATTCCTCTACTATGTATGAGAAGAAGAAGATAATTCCGGTTCGCGATTTCTTTGGTACACGGTCTAAAATCTATCGGCAGACATTTAGCCTGAATAGAAGTATGCAGGAAAAGAACAGAGGGGAGATAGAAGACCTCCACCCCAGCTTTCGGTATCCTTGTTTTCAGGATGTAACCCGGATGTATAGTGGCAAGAACACACGTACTTTCACTATTCTGAAAGAAAAGTATTTGCGGAATATATCCGATAATGATATCGTTTATTTGTGTGGCGCATCTCACATGGAATGGAAACCTTTGGCATGGGCCTATCCCGCAGAGGAGGGTACTACTTATGAAGGTGTGGCAGGAGGAGTCGTTTTCCAACTGGCCGTCTACGAATCGAATACGCTTGTAGCAATTACTGCTCCTTTTTTATTGAGTAAAGAAACGGGAGGTGTATATTTTTTTGAAACATCGGACGAGATGGAAGAGGTAAAACTACTGAATAAGTATAGTCAACTCTTCGAGTCTTTCCCCCAACGGATGGTAGGTGGCGTGTTCGAAGGAAGCAATCGCCCTGATTTCAGTGTGAAAGATACATTGTTTATGGTGAAGGAGAATCCTCTTCGCTTGCACAATGTCGCACTTCTGGATAATACGAAGTCCTACCGCTATGTTCGGTATTATGGTCCGAATAACAGTTATTGCAATGTTTCCGAAGTTGGTTTTTATGAGGCATTGGCGGACACGTGTGTATTGAAAGGAAAAGTGATAGGTACGCCCAATGGAGAGGATGGCGACCAGACGCACGATTATACGAATGTGTATGACGGAGATCCGTATACTTCTTTTAATTACAAATTGCCGACAGGTGGCTGGGCCGGGATTGATTTAGGCCGCCCTTGCTCCATTAAGAAGATTGTATATACTCCGCGCAATCGTGATAACTATATACGTAAAGGCGATAGTTATGAACTCTTTTATTCTGCGGAAGGAAAATGGGTGTCGGTAGACCGGCAAATCGCTGCGTCTGATTCGCTTCTTTATACTGTTCCTAAAGGAACTTTGCTTTATTTGAAGAATCATACCCGAGGAATAGATGAGCGAATTTTTGAGTATGTGGATGGGAGTCAAAAGTATTTGTAAATCAATATTTTGTTTGTATTATCTTTAGATGATGAGTATCGATAGACTAAAAAGAATCTTTTGCCAAATAGTGGATAGGCTTACAAACTTATTCATAGGAGGATTTATACTTGTTTTATTGTGGATAATTATACAAATTACAAGTATTGCAACATTTAAAATACCATCTGATTCAATGGAACCTGCCCTACTGACAGGAGATTATATTGTTGTTAATAAGTGGGCTCTCGGAGGACGGTTATTTGATATATTGGACGCAGCTGAGCATAAAGATGTGAAAATCTCACGCTTGCCAGGTGTTGGTGAGATTAGTCGTAATGATATTCTTGTGTTCAATTTTCCTTATCCGGCAGCATGGGATAGTATTGGCATGAATCTGATGAACTATTATATAAAACGTTGTGTGGCATTGCCAGGCGATACCTTTGAGATAAGAGATGCACATTATAAGGTCCGGGGATATGATAAGGTCTTGGGAGATCTGGCATCGCAAGAATCTTTGTTGAATATAATAAAGTCTGGGCAGACTGACAGGATGGTTATGAAAGGATATCCATATAATGATATGGTCGATTGGAATATAAAAGAATTTGGGCCTTTGTATATTCCAGCAAAAGGAGGATGTATAAAGATGACACCGATTCATTTTGCTCTGTATAAGAATATAATAGAATGGGAACAAAAGAAGAAACTTGTATGGAGGGATTCTCTTTTTAAACTAGGAGGTGAGTTGCTGAATGAGTATTACTTTTTGCATAATTACTATTTTGTGGCTGGTGATAAAGTAATAAATTCTCAGGATTCGCGTTATTGGGGCTTATTACCGGAAGACTATATTGTAGGGAAAGCCTCATTTGTATGGAAATCTGTCGATTGGAAAAGTGGTAAGATTCGATGGAAACGGATATTTGTATCAATGAAATAAATAACTTTAAAAATAGATATGCTTAGAATGATCTCGATTATTAATTTTAATGTTTAATATAAATAGTGTAATTTATGAAAAAGATTAGATTTTTATGTGGCTGCTTTTTAGCCTTTTCAAGTTTGAGTATATGTCTGTATTTAAACTCTCAGGCTAAAGTTTTATTCTTAAATATGGATAATATAGAAGCCTTGGCTCAGGGCGAATCGTCGGAGTGTGTGTGGTCGGGAAAAGATGAGGGGAAAAAAACAAGGCAGGAAAAAATACCAATGGGAGGAGGTAGCCCTATGTGTGTGGTATATGAACGCACAACAGAGTATTGTTACTGTTATGGATATCTGGAAGGCAATGTTTGTTGTACTCCTTATGAAATTCAAGGTCCCCGTACGGAAAAGGGAACATGTTTATGTGATTGATTTTTTATTTTAATTTGAGATTATTCTTTGCTATCTATGAATATAATGAAATCGTTATTAGTTTTTTCAATAATATCTATTATTGTGTGTTCTTGTTCTACTTCTGTAGTTACTAAAAATGTTGACTTGGAAGCGGAAACTCTTGAAGTTATAGTTGGTAACACCTGTGGTGATACTCTTTTGTTCAAATCAACTAAAATGGTTCAATTAGAAACCACTGAGAATTCTATGCTTAAGGAAATTAGCAGAATATTGGCTGATGATCATAAGTTGTTTGTTTTAGATAAAAGGTTGAATGCTGTTTTTGTATTTGAGGATACAGGCAAGCATTTGTATACTATAAAAAGAATCGGAGCAGGGCCTGAGGAGTATAGATTATTGCATGATATCTGTTTGGATACTGATAATAAAAAAATAATCCTTTATGTGGAGTCGCCATTTAAACTACAGACGTACAATTATTCTGGGGAGTTTCTGGAAGAAAGGAAACTAAAAGCCAGCAGTGATATGGCTAAAGAAATGGCTTTTCAGGATGCAACTTTGATAGCATTGAATTTTGAGAACAATCAAACCAATTGCTATATAAATAGCATTGACCCCAAAAGCTTAGATAACAACTGCTGGTTTGAGAAAGCGGTTATTACGGATGTCCATATTTATCCGTATGGTAGACTTTTAACAAAGAACACTGACCTGTCTTTTACAAAACGATTTGATAATACCATTTATAAGATCGCAGGTAATAGTATAAAAGCAAAGTATTATATAGATTTTAAAGAATCAAATTTTCCAGACTCATATTTGAAAGGAGATGTGGCTCCGGAGGAATTGACAGGGATTTGTCGTAAGGATGATTATGTTTATGGAATAGTAAATGTGCATGAAAATAATAACTATTTAGCTTTTGGTACGAACAAGCCAGGCTTCTATATTTATTCTAAAAAAGAGAAGGAGCTAAAGAAATATTCTTTCTTAATGAATACTCAGTATGGTTTTTATGTCAGTGAGATGCTAAATATGGATTATGGGAATAACCAGATAGCTTTTATTGTCTCTCCAGAATATTTGCATGGAGTGAAAGAATACAATCCATCTGCAAATGGTGATTTTTTAGAATTGATCAGCAAAGTCGATCAGGAAGCTAACGACTTATTGATGATTTGCGACTTTAAGTAACTCTAATATGATATATTAATGATGTTTACATATTCTTGCCGATGGTTTTTTATTGTAAAGAGGAGTGTGTTCTTTTGTCTTTTATTTGGAGTGTTTATTTCATGTGTAGATTCTGAAAAGCTGAGAATTGCTCACGTTGTGAACAAATGGAATGGAAGAACTATAAGTTTCCCTCCAGATTTGACTTTTACAATTCTAGGAAGAGATACTATTGCTGATTTTCTAGAGAACAGAGATTACTCTATAATCACATACGTGGATTCTACTGGATGTGTTAGTTGCAATTTACAGTTGATAGAGTGGAAAAAATTTATTAACGAGTTGAATTTTTGCACAGATAAAATTATACCTGTTTTGTTCATTGTGCATCCCAAGGCCCGAAAGGATATAGTTGCTTTATTGGCAAGTTATAACTATGTTTATCCTGTATGTATAGATGATCAGGATGCTTTTAATAGATTAAATAAGATTCCGAAAGATAGGGATTTTCAGACATTTTTACTTGACAGAGAAGATAGAGTGATAGTAATTGGAAATCCAATACATAATCTAAAAGTTAAAGAATTGTATCTTAGTTCTATTTTGTCTGATAGTATTTCTTTTAGTAGAGTCGCTTTCGAAACTACTTTTGGTATAGAAAGTCCTATAATAGATTTGGGGATATTCTGTTGGAAGGAAGAACAATCTGCTTGCTTTAAAATAAAGAATACAGGGGAAAAACCATTAGTAATTACAGATATAAAAACTTCGTGTGGTTGTGTTCATGTAAATTATGATAAAGTTCCTGTTGGAGCTGGGAAGAGCGTAGACCTAAATATTATATATAAAGCTGAGCATCATGGATATGTAAATAAGACAGTAACTGTGTACTGTAATTCTAATAAATCTCCTGTTATATTGAGACTTAAAGGGGAGGGAATTGGTGAAAATAACTATTGATCGGTTTGCGATGCAATATTTCACTCTGTGATGAATAAATGTTATAATGATGTTTGTTCTTAAATGCGTTAAATTATGAATCTGATTCATTTTTTAACGCATTAAAGATGATTAATGACTTAGGTAAAGTTGTAAACGCTTTGTCTCTGATCGATGAAATTATTTATGTTCTTTTGGAAACGAATAACAATGTTTTGATCAATGATATGAGTAAAAAATATATCGATATTACTTGGTGACGTAATTGGTGACGTTGAATAATTGCAGGAAACAAGCGCAATCCCTATATTTGCTCAGAAAGTTTAACAAGAGAAACAATAAAAAAGTAAAACAATAAAAATAAGAAACCGAAGCAAACATCCGCCCATATGAAAAACTATACATCCTTACTGGCAATCTGCCTGACGCTTTCGCTATTCACCTCCTCCTGCGGTGGAGAGAAAAAGGAAACCACCGAAAAAGGTGTATCTACTGTACTCCCCGACGCAAAGAACGAAGTGACGGTGGTAGAACTGAAACGACAGGACTTCCGGCACGAACTGGTAAGCAACGGCAAGGTGAGCGCCAAAGGCATAGCCAACCTGCGTTTTGAAAGTAACGGGGTCATTGCACAGATCTTCGTGAGAAACGGTGATGCCGTCCGTAAAGGGCAGAAGCTGGCCGAACTCGATAAGTTCCGGCTGACGAACAAACTGACACAAGCGAAAGATGCGTTGGAAAAGGCTAAACTCGAATTGCAGGATGTATTGATAGGACAGGGGTACCCCATCGGAGACTACAAGAATGTTCCCGCCGAAATCATGCAGCTGGCACGGGTGAAGAGCGGGTACGACCAAAGTCTGGCACAATACGAACTGGCCAGTTACGAGGAAGAACATGCCACACTCATAGCTCCCTTCGACGGGGTGGTGGCGAACCTCTTCTCTAAACCATACAACAACTCCAGCACTTCGGAAACATTCTGCACCCTGGTGGACACACAAGGTATGGAAGTGGATTTCTCCGTACTCGAAAGCGAACTCTCCCTGATAAAGAAAGACGACAAAGTGGAAATACGTCCTTTCTCCGCCACTGCTTCCACCTACGAGGGAAGTGTGACAGAGATCAACCCGCTGGTAGACGACAAAGGGATGGTAAAAGTACGGGCACGGGTCAGCGGAAAAGGATTGTACAGCGGCATGAATGTGCGCGTCAGTGTGTTTCGCTCGCTTGCCGGTCAGCTGGTGATTCCGAAGACGGCGGTGGTGCTACGCACAGGCAAGCAGGTGGTGTTCACATTCAGGGATGGCAAGGCGCACTGGAACTACGTACACACCGGCTTGGAGAATGCCGGAAGTTATTCCCTTCTCGAAGATTCCAAAGATACATTGAAAGAAGGCGACGTGGTGATCGCATCGGGTAATATCAACCTGGCGGACGAAGCCCCGGTAACGGTAGTGAAGTAGGCGCGTATGATCAAGTTTCTGATACAACGACCCATTGCCGTGCTGATGGCATTTACGGCTTTTTTCATCGTGGGGCTGGTGACGTACGGCACGTTGCCGGTATCGCTCTTGCCGGATATCTCCATTCCGGAGATAACGGTGCAGGTAACGGCGTCCAACTCGTCGGCACGGGAGTTGGAGAACACGGCGGTGAAGCCCATCCGCCAACAATTGATACAGATGAACAGCCTGAAAGGGATGACGAGCGAAACGCGCGACGGAACGGGTATTATCCGGCTGAACTTCGAATACGGCACCAATACGGACCTGGCATTTATCGAGGTGAACGAGAAGATCGATGCGGCGATGAACTACCTGCCCAAGGAGGTGGACCGCCCGAAGGTGATCAAAGCCAGCGCCACGGACATTCCGGTGTTCTACCTCAACCTGACGTTGAAGAGCGACAGTGCCTACCGGGAGACGGATCTTCCGGCTTTCCTCAACCTGTGCGAGTTCTCCGAATCGGTCATTAAACGACGCATCGAGCAGTTGCCCGAGATAGCGATGGTGGACATCACCGGGGTGCTCGACCGGCAGGTACAGATCGTTCCCGATGCGGACAAGATGGCGATGATGGGGCTTTCCATCGGGAACATCGAGACGGCGTTGCAGGAAAACAATGTGGAGCCGGGCAGTATGACGGTGCGCGACGGGTATTACGAGTATAACATTAAATTCTCCACCTTGCTGCGTACGGCAGAGGATGTGGAGGATATCTATATTAAAAAGGAGGGTCGCATTGTTCAGTTGAAGGAGTTCTGCCGGGTGAGCATTGTTCCTGTGAAGGAGACAGGTGTGTCGATCTCGAACGGGAAACGGGCGGTAACGCTGGCCATCATCAAGCAGGCGGACGAGAACATGGACAACATGAAGAGGGCGCTCGCCGGTACGATGCGTTACTTCGAAGGGGTATACCCCGACATCGAGTTCCAGGTGAGCCGCAACCAGACGGAGTTGCTGGATTTCAGTATCTCGAACCTGAAACAGGACCTGACGCTGGGACTTCTTTGTATCTGTATCATCACCGTACTCTTCCTGGGCGATGTGAAGTCGCCCCTCATCATCGGGCTGAGCATGGTGGTGTCTATTGTGACGAGCTTCCTGTTTTTCTATCTGTTCCATTTATCGCTCAACATTATTTCGCTGGCGGGGCTTGTGCTGGCGCTGGGTATGATGATAGACAGTTCGATCATCGTGACGGAGAACATCTCGCAGTACCGCGAACGGGGTTATTCGTTGCGCAGGGCGTGTGTGGCGGGTACCAGCGAAGTGATCAGCCCGATGCTGAGTTCGTCGCTTACCACGATTGTGGTGTTTGTGCCGTTGGTGTTCATGAGTGGCATAGCGGGCGCCATCTTCTACGACCAGGCTTTTGCCGTGACGGTAGGGTTGATGGTTTCTTACTTTACAGGTATCATGCTCTTGCCCGTATTGTATATGTTGGTGTACAGCACCGGCATGCGGGCCAGCAAATGGAAATGGTTGAATAAGAAGATTAACAATCCGTTCAAGGAACATACGCTGGACCGGTTTTACGATAAGGGGATAGACTGGGTGTTCGGTCATCAGAAATTGAGTGTGGCGTTTTGCCTCATCTCCGTACCGATGTGCGTGTTTTTCTTCTTTTACATCGACAAAGAACGGATGCCACAGGTGGAGATCAACGAACTGCTTGCCCGGATCGAGTGGAACGAGAACATCCATGTGGACGAGAACCGGAGCCGGGTGGATGCCTTGCTACGCGAGCTCAGCGGGGCTACGACGGAACAGGCGGCTTCCATCGGGCGGCAGGATTATCTGCTGAACCGGGAACAGGAGCTTTCTGCATCGGAAGCTGAGTTGTACTTCAAAACGGAGAAACCGGCGGGGATCGCTCCTTTGCAGGAACAGGCGTACCGCTGGGTGAAGGAGTATTACCCGTTGGCGGTGGTGTCGTTCGCTCCTCCCGAAACGGTGTTCGAACAGTTGTTTGCCACGGGCGAACCGGATGTGCGGGCCGAACTTTATGCCCGGAACAAGGACAAGGCGCCGGAGGCGGAGACTCTGCGTGCGTTGGAAGGGCGGCTCACGGAGGCTACGGGGGTGGCGCCGACGGGCATCGCTTTCCAGAACCAACTGAATCTGAGTATCGACCGGGAGAAGTTGTTGCTGTACCGGGTGTTGTACAATGAACTTTACCGGGAACTGAAAACGGCTTTCAAGGAAAACAGCGTAACGATGCTGCACTCGTACCAGCAATACTTACCTATTAATATAGCCGGAGACGAGAAAACCGTGAACCGGATTCTACAGGAGATTTTGGTGCAGACGCAGCAGGATGGTAAGGGGCAGGTGGACTATGTGCCGCTCCGGGAACTGATCCGGGTGGTACCTGCCGAAGATCTGAAGTGTATCACGGCAGGACGAAACGGGGAGTATATTCCGTTCGACTTCTACCAGGTGCAATCGCCGGAGAAGTTGATCGCAGATACCCAGACAACGGTAGAAGCGACAGGCGAATGGGACACGGGATTCTCGGGGAGCTTCTTCTCCAACCGGGAGATGCTCAACGAACTGGTCATCATCCTGATGGTGTCGTTGCTACTGATGTACTTCATCCTGGCGGCACAGTTCGAAAGTTTCATGCAGCCGTTGCTGGTGTTGGTAGAGATTCCGATCGACGTGGCGTTTGCCTTGCTTTTGTTGTGGATGTGTGGCCATACGTTGAACCTGATGTCGGCCATCGGTCTGATAGTGACGTGCGGTATCGTGATCAATGACTCCATCCTGAAACTGGATGCCATCAACGAGTTGCGCAAGGAGGGAATGCCGTTGATGGAAGCCATTCACGAGGCCGGACGCCGACGGTTGCGTCCCATCATCATGACGTCGCTTACCACTGTTTTTGCCATGGTGCCGTTGCTGTTCTCGTTCGACCTGGGATCGGAGTTGCAGAAACCGCTTGCGATCGCTATGATCGGAACCATGTTCGTGGGTACGCTGGTCAGTTTGTTTGTGGTGCCGTTGCTATACTGGTATATTCACCGGGGTAAGGAAGAAAAGAAGAAAGGATACGAAATATGAGAAAGATAATCTATGCATGCCTGGGGATGTGTTTTGCACTGACATTGCAGGCGCAGGAGCGCATCAAGCTCGATTTGCAACGTACCATTGAACTGGCAAACGACAGCTCGCTCGAAGCGTTCCGCACACAGAATATGTACTTGTCGGGGTATTGGCAGTATCGTACGTTTCAGGCCGGACGGCTTCCGAGTTTAACGCTGGACCTGATACCGGCGCAGTACTACCGGGACATTACCAAGCGGTACGACTCGGAGCAGGATCTCGACGTGTACCGCAGTCAGCAGTCGTTCTCGGCTTCGGGAGGTTTGTCGGTGAAGCAGAACTTCGACCTGACGGGTGGTACGTTTTACCTCGATTCGGAGTTGGGATACATACGCAACTTCGGAGATACGAAGACTAGCCAATACACCAGTGTACCCATACGGTTGGGCTACCGGCAGAACTTGCTGGGTTATAACAGTTTCCGTTGGGAGCGCCGCATAGAGCCGTTGAAATACGAAAAGGTGAAGAAAGAGTTCATTTATAATGTGGAACAGATAGCCGAGGAGGCTACGAGTTACTTCTTTACCCTGGCCATGGCACAGGCGGAATACAACCTGGCCAAGGAGAATGTTGTTTCTTCGGATACGTTGTACCGCATCGGGGTGCAACGGCACAAAATAGCCGCCATCTCGCAGGCCGACCTGCTAACGCTGAGACTTGATATGGTGAATGCGCGGAATACGTTGCAGAACAAGACGAGCTCCTTGAAGCGTGCCACGTTCTCGTTGGCTTCGTTCCTGAAGCTGGACAAGAATGCGGTGATCGAACTGGATCTGCCTTCGCGTCCGCGGGAAATGGTGATTCCTGTCGAGGAGGCGTTAATATACGGACGGGTCAACAATCCGAAGCTGTTGGGACTGAAACAGGGAGTGCTCGAAGCCGAACAGACGGTGGATCGTACCCGGAAGGAATCGCGCTTCAATGCCAGCCTGAACGCCAGCGTGGGGTTCAACCAGGCAGCCGACCAGTTCAAAGAGGCTTATCGCAACTTGTTGCAACAGGACCTGGTATCGGTGAGCGTATCGATTCCGTTGATAGACTGGGGGGTGCGGAAAGGAAAGTACAATATGGCGCGTAATAACCTGAATGTGGTGAAGATCTCCGCGGAAAAAGATGAGATCAGCATCGAGGAGGAGGTGATCATGACGGTGAACGACTTTTATGTTCAGCAGAACCTGATTGTCAGTGCAGAGGAAGCACTCGACCTGGCAATATTGGCCTACAACGAGACCAAAGAGCGGTTTATTATCGGAAAGGCAGACATTAATAGCCTGACTCTTTCGCTCAACCGTCAGCAGGAAGCACAACGGAACTATATATCGGCTTTGCAAAGTTATTGGCTGAACTATTACAAGATACGAAGGTTGACGTTGCACGACTTTGCTACAGGGATTTCACTTGTCGACCGGTTCGATTTCAACGGAGGAAAATTGGTAAAATAAATGAGTAATTCCGGCACGAAAACCACTTACGGAAAAGCATCGTCCTTTACGCTGATCGTTGCTTTTATCTGTGTCGCCCTGGTAGGGGTGGCGCTGATCCCGTTGTTGCCGGTTAAGCTCAGTCCGTCGCGTACGTTACCGGGCTTTACGGTACGGTTCAACATGTCGGGCGCTTCGGCGCGGGTGGTCGAGATGGAGACAACGAGCAAGCTGGAATCCATGCTGGCCCGTATCCGGGGGGTGAAGAGGATTCAGTCGACTTCGGGTAACGGGTGGGGAAGCATCACGGTGGAGCTCGATAAGCATGTGGATGCGGAGATGGTGCGCTTTGAAGCCTCTACCATCATCCGGCAGACGTGGGCGCAACTGCCGGCGGGCACGAGTTATCCGTATATTCAAATGAAATCGCCCGATAATAATGCTTCACGGCCCTTTATGACCTTTACCCTGAACGCGCCTTCCACGCCCATCCTGATACAGCAATATGCCGAAGAACATGTGAAGACAAGGCTGGCGCAGTTGCCGGGGATTTACAAGATAGACCTGAGCGGCGCTACGCCCATGGAGTGGCAACTGGAATATGACAGTGAACAGCTCCGGCGGTTGGGGGTGAGCCTGGGGGATATACAGCAGGCAGTGTATAGTCATTTCCGCAAGGAGTTTCTGGGGATGAGCGATAGGGAAACCGTTGTCGGCGAAAAACAATGGATACGGGTGGCACTGATGCCTTCCGTCGATGAGGCGGAGAAGTTCGACGCAGCGGCTATTCAGGTAAAGCAGGTGGATGGAAAAGTGATTTATCTGGATGAATTGGTCAGGGTGACACGGGCGGAAGAATCTCCGCAAAGCTATTTCCGTATCAACGGCCTGAATTCGGTATACCTTTCCCTTACTGCCGAAGATGCTGCCAACCAGCTGGAACTGAGTAAGGCGGTGGGGCGCGAGATAGAGGAAATACAGAAGTTGCTTCCGGCCGGTTACGAGATACACAGCAGTTACGATGCCACGGAGTTTATCCGGGAGGAACTGAGTAAAATATACCTGCGTACGGGGCTTACCGTACTGATTCTGTTGATGTTCGTTCTGCTGATCACTTTCAATCCGCAGTATCTCTTCCTGATTGTTTGCAGCCTGAGTATCAACATGGCCATAGCGGTTATCTTCTATTATTTGTTCGGGCTGGAGATGCAGTTGTACTCGCTGGCGGGTATTACCGTATCGCTGAACCTGGTGATAGACAACACCATCGTAATGACCGACCACATCATACACCGGCGTAACCTGAAAGCCTACATGTCGGTACTGGCGGCCACGCTTACCACGATGGGAGCGCTATCCGTCATTTTCTTCCTCGACGAGAAGCTGCGCCTCAACCTGCAGGATTTTGCGGCGGTGGTGATCATCAACCTGACGGTATCGCTCCTGGTTGCCCTGTTCTTTGTGCCGGCTATGATCGATAAGATCGGATTACAGAAACGGGTCCGCCGGTCCGGTAAACGGCGGTTTGCTTCGGTAAAGCATTTCTTCCGTCGCTTTCCGGTCTATGCCACTCGTTTTTATGGGGTACTTATCCGTGTGCTCTGTCGGTGGAAGGTGGCGGTATTCATCCTCTTTCTGCTGTCATTCGGATTGCCGGTATTTATGCTGCCCGAGAAAATGGAAGGAGAGGGGCGGACGGCGGAGTGGTACAATAAAACATTGGGATCGCCTACCTATAAGGATAAAGTAAAACCCATCGTCGACAAAGCGTTGGGAGGAAGTCTGCGGCTTTTTGTACAGAAGGTGTACGATGGTAGCTACTTCACCCGCAACGAGGAAGTGGTGCTGACGGCCAATGCCAACCTGCCGAACGGAAGCACGTTGGAGCAGATGAACCACCTGATACAGCGAATGGAAACATACCTGAGCGAATTCAAGGAAATTAAACAATTCCAGACCTCGATACACAGTGCGCGACGTGCCACGATCAGCATTTATTTCAAGAAGGAACACCAACGAAGCGGTTTTCCCTATACACTGAAAGCCAACATGGTGAGCAAGGCTTTGCAGATTGGCGGAGGGAGTTGGGGTATCTACGGACTGGAAGATCAGGGGTTCAGCAACGACGTACGCGAGAGTGCCGGTTCGTTCCGTGTCCGCATGTACGGGTATAATTACGATGAACTTTATCATTGGGCGGAGCAGTTGCGCGGGAAGTTACTGGAGCACAGACGGATCAAGGAAGTAATCATTAACTCGGAGTTCTCGTGGTGGAAGGACGATTATCAGGAATTCTATTTCCGGTTGGACAAGGAACGGATGGCGCAGGAAGGTATTGTAGGGTATCAGATGTTCGAATCGATTCGTCCGATCTATGGCAAGGATATACAAGTCGGGTCGGTAGTGACAACGGATGGGGTGGAGAAGATCAAGTTGACTTCCCGTCAGTCACATGAGTACGATGTGTGGGCAATGGAGTATTTTCCGTATGGTACGGACGATAAACAGTATAAACTCTCTGAACTGGCTGCGGTGGAGAAGGGACAGATGCCGCAACAGGTGGTGAAAGAAAATCAGCAGTACCGCCTGTGCTTGCAATATGAATACATCGGTTCAATGACTCAGGGAAACAAACTGCTGGATAAGGATCTGGAAGAGTTCAACAAATTATTGCCGCTGGGTTACAGTGCCGAATCGGATGCGCAACAATGGTCGTGGGGTAAGAAAGACAACAAGCAGTATTGGTTACTGGCGCTTGTCATCGGTATCATCTTTTTTATAGCGAGTATTCTGTTCAATTCAGTGAAACAGCCGTTGGCCATCATCTTCGTGATACCTATCTCGTATATAGGGGTGTTCCTCACCTTCTATTGGTTCGGGCTGAATTTCGATCAGGGAGGATTTGCTTCTTTTATTCTGCTTTGCGGTATTACGGTGAATGCCAGTATTTATGTACTGAACGAATATAATTCCATCCGTCGCCGTTGTCCGCGGATGTCGCCCTTGCGTGCCTATACCAAAGCATGGAATGCCAAGGTGATGCCTATATTCCTGACGGTGGTTTCGACGATACTGGGATTTATTCCGTTTATGGTGAGAATGGATAAGGAAGCCTTCTGGTTTCCGCTGGCAGCCGGAACCATTGGAGGGTTGGTGATGTCCATTGTGGGAGTCTACCTGTTTTTACCGGTTTTCACCTTAGGCAGACTCCCGATCAATAGGCATGCGAGGTATTTAGGTTAGTAGAAAGTTCCTGTGGTATGGGCGGCACCTTGGAGCGCGCTGGTTGAGGCTGCCGGGGCGCTTTCCGTTTGCCTGAATTCCAGGGACCGGATGCGTTCGCCGTATTCGAGCGAATTTACACGTATTCTCAGGCCTTTGGCCGTTTTCATCTCTTCGGCTATTTCGTCCAACTTGAATGATACATATCCTTCCATGAGGAATTCTTTCGGATCATTGTATGCATTATGCCTGAACTCGAGGTGGATGTAGCCGTCGTCATCTTGTTCTACGGTTTCGTTCCGAACCAGGTTGAGCATGTGCTTCTCGGTCGGGTTGTACGTGCCGAGGAAGTAAAAACGGATGGTGAGGTAACCCTGTGCGATCCAGAATTCGTTTCCGTAGATGCTGATCGGTGAATCGCCGATGCTGTCGGCTGTGGCTTCGGTCAGCGGAATGATTTTCTTGGTCAGAATGTCGGAGATGCCTCTCACCTTTATATTGTACTCGTATCCGGGTTTGGAATTTTCCAGCTTCTCGAACCATACGATGGCGCGTTGCCCATCTGTCACGTGGTAATTGCGTACCTCGGTCGTATCGGTCGGATACATCTTCTTCCCATTTTCCAGATTGAAATAATATCCGTTCCCATCGAGTGTCTTTACAGTCGTAATAGCAGTGTATAGGTCTTCACCGTCATCGAGACAGGAATATAAAACAGGCGCCGTGAGCAGAACCAGCGCTAAAATGTGGGTAAGAAATTTAAGTCTTTTCATAAACAGTATGATTTGTGTAGTTAATAAATAAATGTTGTTACTTTTGTTTGGAAAATGCTGCGAAGAAGAAAATACTGCACCTCTTATTGTTAAAGAGTTTGAATGTTCGATTAAATAAAACGAGGGATGCAGTATTTTTGAGGACTTTGTATTTATAAGGTAAACACGTGTCAGAGAGAATGGAAGACTTTGAACTTTCGGAACAATGCAGGCTGGGTAATAACCGTGCCCGCAAGGAACTATATGAAAGATATGCCGGGCGTATGCTTGGTGTCTGTCATCGCTATGCCGGTGACAGAGATACGGCGCAGGATCTGGTTCACGATGGTTTTATAAAGATTTTCAATTCATTTGATAAGTTCACCTGGCGGGGAGAAGGTTCTTTGAAAGCCTGGATAGAGCGGGTAATGGTAAACACGGCATTGCAGCATCTACGAAAGAATGATGTGTTAACCCAATCGGTCTGGTTGGACGATGTGCAAACTGTCTACGAGGAACCCGATGCCTCGGAAATAGAGGCCATACCGCAGAAAATACTGATGAAGTTTATTGAGGAGCTCCCGGCAGGGTACCGGACGGTATTCAATCTCTATACATTTGAGGATATGCCGCACAAGGAAATAGCCCGGATGCTGGGCATCAATGAGAAATCATCGGCCTCGCAACTGTTTCGTGCCAAAAGCGCACTGGCAAAGAGAGTGAAAGAGTGGTTAATTAAAAATGAGTAATAAAGAGATGGAAGAGAAAGAATTGTGGTTGAAGAAAGTGAAGGAGAAGCTCGGGAATTACTCTGACCCGATACCTGATTCCGGTTGGGAACGACTGGAGCAGGAATTGTCGGCTTCCGACGATCGTCCGGTGGCCGGTCCATTATCGATCGATCGTCCCTTGGCAGCACATCCGCATCGGAAATGGATCGTTGCTGCGGCCGCGGTATTGGTAGCTGTTTCGGGTATTAGTTTGCTTTTCTTACAGTCGCCCGAAGCCGAACAGGTTCGCCAGTTATCCACCTCTGTATATATACCCGATGAAATGCCGGAGCAGGCAGAACCTCACAGCATAAAGGAAGTGGAGAAAACAATTCGGGAACTTCGTCCTTCAAAGCAACCTGTCATTGCCAGGGTTGAACCGAAGGCGGTTGCCGGGAAACCACACAACGGAACCGGGATCACTCAAGAAGAATCAAAATCGTCGGATGAGGTCGTATCGGATAGAGATGTGACGGAGGAAAAGAAAGAAACACAGGAAGAAGAGACTAAAAAAGAAAAGGGCTATCTGTCTAAAACTTCCGAAGCGCTTGGTAACGGACAATATTCCGGAAAGAATGGGAAAACTTCCTCTCAGAAAACGATCTCTCAAAAACAGTCCTCCCGGAAGGGTGGGAAATGGGCAGTCGGAATGTCGATAGGCAATATCGGGGAAACGACTCTGGCAGACGGTGAGGCATCGAATGGCAGTCTTTACCAATCCGGAATATATTATGGCGAGGCTACTTCCAGTAGTGGAGGGATTATCAAGATTCCGGATGGACTGGATTTTTCACTTAATCATGGGGGAGTGGCCTACTTACAGTCTAAAACGAACGTGATTGAAGCCAAGCACAAGCAGTCGCTGAACTTCGGCCTTTCGATACGGAAGGAACTGACTAAAGGGTTTTCGCTGGAAAGTGGATTGACTTATTCTTTGCTGTCTTCTGATATTAAAACGGCGGACCAGTCGTGGCGCGACCAGAAACTTCATTACCTCGGAATACCGTTGCGTGTGGGTTGGAGTTTCTACCAACGGGATGGAATGACTCTTTACACCACAGCGGGAGGTGCTGTGGAAAAATGTATATATGGCAAATTGGACAGTGAGAAACAAACGGTAGATCCCTTGCAATTCTCTGTAGGTGGGGCTGTGGGAGCACAGTTCAACCTGAACAAGCGCATCGGGTTGTATGTGGAGCCGGGTGTGACGTATTTCTTTGACGATGGCTCGCCGGTGGAGACCATCCGCAAGGATAAACCGTTCAATTTCAATTTGCAGGCAGGTGTTCGTTTAAGTTATTGATTCGCGGCAAAATTACCGTATCTAATTCACTCTGACATAACTGAAGTACTCCCTGAACAAGTTGGCTGCATGCCCGGTTTGTTCGGGGGTATTTTCTTTTACCCCTTTTAGTGGGTATTCTTGTTCCAAGGCTTCGTATTTATGGCTACCGAAGGTGTGATAAGGAAGGATTTCTACCTGTTGTATCATGCGATAGTCTTTGAAGTGGACTCCCAATTGGCGGATGTCTTCTTCAAAATCGGTATATCCCGGAACCAGTACATAGCGTAACCAGAAGGGTCGGTCGTGCGCCTCGAGCCAGGCGGCGGTGCGGAGTGTTTGTTCGTTGCTTCGTCCTGTCAGGGTTTGGTGCCTGCCGGGATTGAATTCTTTTACATCGAGCAATACCAGGTCGGTCAGGTGGAGCAAGGCTTCCACTTCCGGATTCCAGACAGCGCCGTTGCTGTCCAGGCAGATGTGAATGTTTTCTTCTTTCAGGCGGCGGAACAATGGTATGAGTTCCTTCGCCTGTAAGGTCGGTTCACCGCCCGAGAAGGTAATACCTCCCCGTTTGCCGAAGAATGGCTTTTGGCTTACCGCCCTGCGGACAATCTCTTCCACCGGAGTAGGTGTGCCGCCTTTGACCGGAATGGTATCGGGGTTGGCACAGTACAGGCAACGGAAATTGCATCCTTGCAGAAAAACGACGAGCCGAAGTCCCGGCCCGTCGAATGTTCCCATTGATTCGAATGAGTGTATATTGATCATTGTATGAAGTCTATGTGTTTACATCCGTTCGTGGAAACTGCGTGAGATCACCTCTAACTGGTGTTCACGACTCAGTTTAACGAAGTTTACCGCATAACCTGATACGCGCACCGTCAGTTGCGGATACTTTTCGGGGTGTTCCATGGCATCTTTCAGCATCTCGCGGTTCAGCACATTCACATTGAGGTGATGAGCTCCTTTGGTGAAATACCCGTCGATCATGGTAACCAGGTTTTCGATTCGGTCTTCATCCGTCGGTCCGAGTGATTGCGGAACAATGGAGAAGGTGTTGCTGATGCCATCCTGAGCATCGCGGTAACGGAGTTTGGCTACCGAACTAAGCGAGGCGATGGCACCGTTCTTGTCACGTCCGTGCATCGGATTGGCGCCCGGAGCAAAGGGTATACCTTTGGCGCGACCGTCGGGAGTGGCGCCGGTCTTCTTGCCGTACATCACGTTCGAGGTAATGGTGAGAATCGACAGGGTAGGGCGGGCATTCTTGTAAACGGGCAGGGCTTTCAGTTCTTCGTTGAAGAAGTAGATCAAGTCCACTGCCAACTTATCCACCCGGTTGTCGTCATTTCCGAAGCAAGGAAATTCGCCTTCCATCTCGAATCTTTCTGTGAGTCCGATGTCGTTCCGGCACGCTTTCACTGTGGCATAACGGATGGCCGACAGGGAGTCGACAGCAATGGATAGGCCGGCTACGCCATAAGCCAGGTTGATGCGTGGTTCGGTATCGATGAATGCCATCTGCGCTTTCTCGTAGTAATACTTGTCATGCATGTAGTGAATGATATTCATCGCTTCATTATATACGCGGGCTATCTGTACCAATACCTTTTTATAATTGGCCATGACTTCTTCGAACTTCAGCTTTTCACCGCTGAGTACGGGTATGTCTTTCACCATCACGGTGCCGGTATTTTCACAACGTCCTCCGTTGATGGCAAGCAACAGCGCTTTGGCCAGATTGGCACGGGCGCCAAAGAACTGAATTTGCCGCCCGATGTCCTGATAGGACACACAGCAGGCTATTCCATAGTCGTCCGACTGACGTACTTCGCGCATCAGCTCATCGTTCTCGTATTGTATCGAACTTGTATCGACCGATACTTTGGCGCAGAATTCTTTGAATCCTTCGGGTAAGTCGGTACTCCACAAAATGGTCAGGTTGGGCTCGGGCGACGGACCGAGATTGTATAGTGTTTGCAGAAAGCGGAACGAGGTTTTCGTTACCTTGGTGCGACCGTCGTTGAAGCGTCCTCCGATGGCTTCCGTTACCCAGGTGGGATCGCCGGAGAATATATCGTTGTACGACTGCATACGCAGGTGGCGTACCATGCGTAGCTTGATGACGAACTGGTCGATCAGCTCTTGCGCAAAGCTTTCTGTGATCAAACCTTTATCCAGTTCATATTGTATGTAGATATCGAGGAAGGAAGATACATTGCCCAATGACATAGCGGCGCCATCTTGTTCCTTCACTGCAGCCAGGTAAGCCATGTACACCCACTGAACGGCTTCTTGTGCCGTATAGGCAGGACGACTGAGATCGAGCTCGTAGAACTCACCCATGGTTTTGATTTCTTTCAGTGCTTTGATTTGTTCGGCCACTTCTTCACGGGTGCGGATGCGGGCGTCCGTCATCGGTCCGGTGAGACGCTGCATATCTTCCTGTTTGGCCTGGATCAATCGGTCGGTTCCGTACAATGCCAGCCGGCGGTAGTCGCCGATGATTCGTCCGCGTGCATAATTATCGGGGAGTCCGGTGATGAATCCCAGCGAGCGGAACGAGCGGATCTCATCGGTATATACATCGAATACGCCGTCGTTGTGCGTTTTGCGGTAGTTGGAGAAAATCTCTTTTACCCGTTCGTCCAGTTCCATACCATTCTCTTTACAGGCGCGTTCCACCACATTGATCCCTCCAAAGGGCTTGATGGCACGTTTCAACAATTCGTCGGTTTGCAGACCTACGATTAATTCATTGTCTTTATCGATATATCCTGCCCGGTGCGAAGTTATGGTAGACACTGTCTGATAATCGAGCGAACGGATGCCGTTGTTGGACCGTTCTTCTTCAAGAGCTATCAGGCAACGATCCCAGATTCTTTGGGTACGTTCTGTGGGGCCTTGCAGGAATGATGCATCCCCTTCGTATGGAGTGATATTATGGCTTACAAAGTCTCTGACATTGATTTCGGAACTCCAAAGTCCTTCATTAAAGGTCATCTTGAATTTCATAAAAAATATTGGGTTAGTAGTGGTTATCCTTTAGGCGCACAAAGGTACGATCTATTTTTCATATAGAGAGTATAAATATGCTCTATATTTCTCTAATAATGGCTAAAATACCCTGTTGTAGGGATGGATAAATGGTCTGTTTTTCAGGAGCAAAAGAGTAATTATGCGAAGTTTTTGCAGATTTAAAATATCATTGTATATTTGCAACGAACTGGAGAAAAAATAAGGGAAATGAACAAAGAAATCTTTCAAATTGTTATCAATTAGTTGAAAAGTTTCCTTGTGTAATACCTGGGAAAGTTGATTAAGAACAAAGGAAAACACGCGATTGAAGAATGTAGAGGGTGTTAAAGAAATCTCTCATGACAAACGTAGAATAAAACAGAAAAAACAAGGCAAAGTATGTCAAACGGAACGTGTACGCATGATAGTGCAAAGATTATTCAAAAAATAGAGAGAGTTGTAGCCGGAGGGTGGCTCGTAGCCAACCTGACGAAACGGTACATTCACTGTTCGGATTTGGTGGTTAAAACTCTCAAACTACCCAGCCATATAATACGATTTGAAGAGGTATCTGAATTGATACATCCCGACGATCAGCAAAGAATCAATAAAGGTTTAGAAATGTTGGGTGTTTACGGTAAAGTAAACAGTAACATGCGTGTTCGCAAATATGGCGAACACGGACGTTATTATTCCAGTCGCATTATGTTTGGGGAAGTTAGCGATGAAGCGGAAGGAACGGTGGCATACGGACTTATCCAGCAAATGGAACCGGCGGAAGATGCTTCCGTTAACTGGACAGTGCTGAATACTCAGTATGATGAATTGAAGTATTGGCAAAACAGTGTTCCCCGTTTGCTCTACATGTTGCTCGAATCGCGTAAATTCAAGGAAGTATTGGGTGAAATACTCCTTTCTATTATGGGTAGATTTAACGCCGACCGCGTATATCTGATGGAATACGATTGGAATGCGAATTTGCGTAGTTGCGTGTACGAAGAGATTCGCGAGGGAGTGCGCAGTGTCAAGGATAATCTGCAACTGCTTCCTACTGATCCTGATGAATGGTGGCACACCCAACTGATGAATGGAAAGTTGGTGGTGGTGGATCATGTGGATGATATTCCGGATGGAGATCTTAAGAATAAGCTGCGTGAGATGGAAATCACATCGGCCATGCTGGTGCCTATGATGGAGAAAGGTGAAACCTGGGGGTATATCGGTGTGGATGTAGTGGATAGAGTACACAGGTGGTTTGAACACGAGCAGGCCTGGTTCCAGTCCGTCGGGCATATTGCATCGATCGGGTTGGCGTTGCGGCACTCTTATTCTGATACGTTGAAAGAGAAAGAACATTTACGCTATTTGCAACAAAATATGCCGGCCGGTATGGAGGTGTATGATACCGACGGTTTTCTGATCGAAGCCAACCAAAAGGCTATTGATATGCTCGGATTTGTAGATAAGCAAAACATGCGGGCACTCAATCTCAATATTTTCGATAACACATTCATCCCCTTGGAAAAGCGTGAAGCATTACGCAGGGGAGAAAGTATTTCTTGCGAATTTTGCTATACACATACTTCTTTCAGCCAGGCGTTTTTTAAGAATACGGATGGGAAAAATAAGAATCTGATTCTGGAAGCCACCTGTTTGTATGACGACAACGGAGAATTGACGAACTACCTGGTTATTATTTCCGATTATACGGAGGTGATGGAAACCTATTCCCAGTTGCGGGAGTTTCAACGGATGTTTACCTTGATTTCCGAATTCTCTGAAGTCGGATTCTTCCGGATCAACCTGATGGATGCCCAATTGAGTTATGAAGCTACGGATCAGTGGTTCAATAATTTCAATACCGAGCGCCCGAGCATCAAGATGGCTTCAAGCCTTATTCCGGATACCATTGATCCGGCGGATGCATTGGAAATAGGGCATTTCCTGAATAAAGCTGCCAACAGGAAAGTGGAGGCATTCCATAAGCAAGTGAAAGTACTGAATAATGACGGGACTTTACGTTGGTTGCGCGTACATATAAAAGTTGTCGATTATCGTCCGGATGAGAAACAAGTGCTACTATTTGGGCTCTCGGTGGATGTGACGCAGTTGAAAGAGGTGGAACTGAAGTTGATCGAGGCAAAGACCAAAGCAGAAGAGTCCGATCGGTTGAAATCGGCCTTTCTTGCCAATATGAATCACGAAATACGTACGCCGCTGAATGCGATTGTTGGATTCTCCGGAATGATAGCCGATGAACCACAGTCGGAGCTTAACAAAGAATTCGCGGCATTGGTTATCAAGAACAATGATCTGTTGCTGCAGATCATAACCGATGTGCTTGATTTGGCTAAGATTGAAGCCGGTATCTTCGAGGCCGTTCTCACCAATACCAATGTGAGTCAGATGTGTAATGAGATTCTTACGTCATTCCTGTCGCGGAAAAGTCCTGATGTTGAATTTGTATTCAATCCGCAAATACAGGACTTGTATGTATTGTGTGATTGCAACCGGGTGATACAGATCCTGAACAAGTTCATGAGCAATGCGTTGAAGTTTACTCCGAAAGGTAAGATCGAAATCGGTTTCGAAATAAGCCGGGATGGAATGGAATCCGCGATTGAATTCTATGTGAAAGATACCGGAATAGGTATGAAACCTGAGCAGGCCAAAAGTTGTTTTGAGCGATTCATGAAGGGAAACAATTTTGTACAGGGAGCCGGATTGGGATTGTCGGTTTGTAAGGAACTGATTGCCAAACTGAATGGTACAATCGGTGTCGATTCTCAGGAAGGGGTTGGGTCGCGTTTCTGGTTCAGTTTGCCTTATATGCCGAGTAATGGGCACTTGGAAGTGTCGGACGAACTGACTGTGCTTACTCCCGACGGGCGGAAACCTGTGATCCTGATTGCCGAAGATGTGGTGATCAACTTCCTGCTTATATCCTCTATGTTGATGCAATATTATACAATCATTGTCGTGCAGAACGGGCAGGATGCCGTACGTGTACATGCGGAGAAGTCGCCCGATCTTATTCTGATGGACCTGAAGATGCCACGGATGGATGGATTGGAAGCTACGCGCCTCATCCGTCAGATCGATCAGCATACTCCGATTGTAGCCATTACGGCTTTTGCCTTCGAGTATGATAAACAAACGGCACTCGATTCGGGATGCAATTACGTGATGACCAAACCCATCAATCAGACGCAGTTGAGAAAGATTGTGAAACACCTGATTCAGACCGGGCATTACGAGAAAAAACGGAGATAGTCAGTTTTTTTGGTATCTTTGCGGCATGAAACAAAGATCGAACGAAATAATAAAGAACGCATTGGGTCATCTGAAGATTGATTCGCTCAATGCCATGCAGTTGGCTGCTATCGAAGCAGCATCAGGCGATACGGATGTGGTATTGCTTTCGCCTACCGGATCGGGGAAAACATTGGCTTTCCTACTTCCGCTGTTATCGGCTTTGGAGGAGTCGGTAGCAGGTGTACAGGTATTGATCCTCGCTCCTTCGCGTGAACTTGCCTTGCAGATTGACAGCGTATTCCGTTCGATGAGCACTTCATGGAAGACATGCGTGTGTTATGGCGGTCATCCCATTGCCGAAGAGAAGAAAAGCATCCTTGGAAATCGTCCCGCCATTATCATCGGGACTCCCGGACGCATCACCGATCATCTTTCGAAAGGAAACTTCGATCCCTCTACTATCCATACCCTTATTATTGATGAATTCGACAAATCGCTGGAGTTTGGTTTCCACGATGAGATGTCCGAAATCATCACCCAGCTTCCCGGACTTCGTAAACGTGTGTTACTCTCTGCTACCGATGCCGAGGAAATTCCCCAATTTACCGGACTGAACCGTACCGTAAAGCTCAATTTTCTGGATGCTTCCGCTCAGGAAGAGTCGCGTCTGCTTCTGCGGAAAGTACTCTCCCCATCGAAAGATAAGGTCGATACCCTTTACAGGCTGCTTTGTTCGCTTGGCTCCGGGTCGAGTATTATTTTCTGCAACCATCGCGATGCGGTGGACAGGGTGGGGAGTACGCTTACCGAAAAGGGGCTGTACAACGAACGCTTTCACGGAGGAATGGAGCAACCCGACCGGGAGCGGGCGCTTTACAAGTTTCGTAACGGAAGTTGCCACATACTCGTTTCTACCGACCTTGCCGCCCGTGGACTCGATATACCCGAGGTAGAACACATCGTTCACTATCACCTGCCCGTCAACGAAGAAGCCTTTACCCACCGCAACGGACGTACCGCCCGCTGGGATGCACACGGTACTTCGTTCGTCATTCTGCATGGCGAGGAGCAACTGCCCGAATACATCTCTGCGGAAACCGAAGCCTATGAATTGCCCGAGCAACCTTCGCGTCCGCCGAAGCCGCTTTGGGTTACATTATATATAGGTAAAGGAAAGAAAGACAAACTCAGTCGGATGGACATTGCCGGGTTCTTATATAAAAAGGGGCAACTGACACGTGAAGATGTGGGACCGATCGATGTGAAGGAGCACTATGCTTTTGTTGCCATCCGCCGCTCTCGGGTGAAGCAATTGATGACCCTGATACGGGGTGAGAAGATCAAAGGAATGAAGACAGTCATTGAAGAAGCAGAATAGCTGCTTTTGATAAATACACTTAACAATTTGGTGTATAAAACTTGCATAAGGCAAAAAACCGTAAGAGAAATATGCTTTAAAGCAGTAATTTTACAAAGAAAGATTTGGCGTACAAAATATAATTCGTACTTTCGCCATGTCTTTTAATACAACTAATAAATTGTTAAACAAAAAACACACTTCAAATGAAAAAGCATAATTTCAATGCAGGACCTTCCATTCTTCCGCGCGAGGTAATTGAGGATACAGCGAAGGCTATTTTAGATTTCAATGGATCCGGCCTTTCTATTCTGGAAATCAGTCACCGCGCTAAAGACTTCCAACCTGTGGTTGATGAAGCCGTGGCACTGTTCAAAGAACTACTCAACATACCCGAAGGCTATTCGGTACTCTTCCTGGGTGGTGGTGCCAGTTTGGAATTCTGCATGATTCCGTTCAACTTCCTCGAAAAAAAGGCTGCGTACTTCAATACCGGCGTTTGGGCGAAGAAAGCGATGAAAGAAGCCAAAGCTTTTGGTGAGGTGGTAGAGGTTGCTTCGTCTGCCGAAGCCAATTATACATATATTCCGAAAGGTTATACTGTTCCTGCCGATGCCGATTATTTCCATATCACAACGAACAATACCATTTATGGTACGGAGTTGAAAGAAGATCTCAACTCTCCGGTTCCGATGATTGCTGATATGTCGTCTGATATCTTCTCACGTCCGATCGATGTTTCCAAATATGTATGTATCTATGGTGGCGCACAGAAGAATCTGGCTCCTGCCGGTGTAACATTCGTGATCGTGAAAAACGATGCGTTGGGTAAGGTAACCCGTTACATCCCGTCGATGCTCGACTACCGTACACACATCGATAATGGTTCCATGTTCAATACTCCTCCTGTACTTCCTATCTACTCGGCTATGCTCACGCTCCGTTGGATCAAGGCAAATGGCGGTGTGAAAGAAATGGAACGTCGTGCCATCGAGAAAGCCGACATGCTGTATGGTGAAATCGACCGCAACAAAATATTTGTAGGTACAGCTGCTCAGGAAGACCGTTCACGCATGAATATCTGCTTCGTGATGGCTCCCGAATACAAAGAACTCGAAGCCGACTTCCAGAAGTTTGCTACCGAAAGAGGTATGGTGGGCATCAAGGGACACCGTTCGGTAGGTGGATTCCGTGCATCATGCTACAACGCTATTCCTAAAGAAAGCGTACAGGCTTTGATCGATTGCATGCAGGAATTCGAAAAAATGCATTAAAAATAACTCTTTACGATACTTAAGCTACAGAGTCTTACAGCGTTCTTTTTACCCGGAACAAACGTGAGACTCTGTGTCTTTTATATAAAAATCAAATCATAACATCAATGAAAGTATTAATAGCAACAGACAAACCGTTTGCCAAAGTGGCCGTAGACGGTATCCGCAAAGAGATTGAAGCAGCCGGATATGAGCTCGCTTTATTGGAAAAATATACGGAAAAAGCACAACTGCTCGATGCGGTGAAAGATGCCAATGCCATCATTATCCGCAGTGATATCATCGATGCCGAAGTACTCGACGCTGCCAAAGAACTGAAAATTGTGGTACGTGCCGGTGCCGGTTATGACAACGTCGACCTCGAAGCTGCTACCGCTCATGGTGTATGCGTGATGAATACCCCGGGACAGAACTCCAATGCCGTGGCCGAACTTGCACTGGGTATGATGGTGTACGGTGTGCGTAACCTGTACAACGGTACTTCGGGTACGGAATTGATGGGTAAGAGACTCGGTATTCATGCATATGGCAATGTGGGACGCAATGTGGCCCGTATCGCTAAAGGCTTCGGTATGGAGATCTATGCTTACGATGCTTTCTGCCCGCAGGAAGTAATCGAGAAGGATGGCGTGAAAGCTGTTGGCTCTGCCGAAGAACTGTACAAGACCTGTGAAGTGGTATCACTGCACATTCCTGCTACAGCCGAAACAAAGAAATCAATCAATTACAACTTGCTGAAGCAGATGCCGAAAGGGGCTATGCTGGTGAATACAGCTCGTAAGGAAGTGATCAACGAAGACGAACTGATCAAACTGATGGAAGAACGTGCCGACTTCAAGTACCTGTCGGACATTATGCCCAGCGCTCATGAGAAGTTTGCCGAACTCTTCCCCACACGTTATTTCTCTACTCCGAAGAAGATGGGAGCACAGACGGCTGAGGCAAATATCAATGCCGGTATCGCTGCCGCCCAACAAATCGTTGGCTTCCTGAAGGACGGTAACGAAAGATTTAGAGTGAATTAAAAAACAATACCATGGCTGTAATCAAACCATTTAAAGGCATTCGTCCTCCGCAAGAACTTGTGGAGCAGGTTGCCTCGCGTCCGTATGACGTGCTTAACTCCGAGGAGGCCCGCGCAGAGGCTGCCGGAAACGAGAAATCATTGTATCGCATCATCAAACCTGAGATCGACTTCCCGGTAGGAACCGACGAACACGATGAATGTGTATACGCCAAAGCTGCTGAGAATTTCGGCATGTTCCAGGACAAAGGTTGGTTGGTGCAAGACGGGAAGGAAAACTACTACGTCTATGCACAAACCATGAACGGAAAAACGCAGTATGGACTGGTGGTCGGTGCTTATGTGCCCGATTATATGAATAAGGTCATCAAGAAGCATGAACTTACCCGTCGCGATAAAGAAGAAGACCGTATGAAGCATGTTCGTGTGAACAATGCCAACATCGAACCGGTGTTCTTTGCTTATCCCGACAATGCAGATCTGGATGTCATCGTAGCCCGTTATACAGCCAATGCTCCGGTGTACGATTTCATCGCTCCGGGCGATGGTTTCGGTCATCAATTCTGGATCATCGACAACGAAGAAGATATCAAGGCAATCACTGCTGCTTTTGCCGCCATGCCTGCGCTTTACATTGCCGACGGACACCATCGTTCGGCTGCCGCTGCGCTGGTAGGAGCTGAAAAAGCCAAACAGAACGCTAATCATCAAGGCAATGAAGAGTACAATTACTTCATGGCTGTTTGCTTCCCCGCCAACCAACTGACGATCATCGACTACAACCGTGTAGTGAAAGATTTGAACGGCCTGTCGGCTGCCGAGTTTCTGAAAGCGCTCGAGAAGAACTTCATTGTGGAAGAAAAGGGAACGGAAATCTACAAGCCGGTAGCGCTGCATAACTTTGCCCTCTATCTGGAAGGCAAATGGTACAGCCTCACTGCTAAAGAAGGTACCTACAACGATAACGATCCGATCGGTGTACTGGATGTAACCATCTCGTCCAACCTGATCCTCGATGAGATTCTCGGTATTAAAGACCTGCGCTCGGACAAACGCATCGATTTCGTGGGTGGTATCCGTGGCTTGGGCGAACTGAGCAAACGCGTGGACAGCGGAGAAATGAAAGTAGCCTTGGCGCTTTACCCGGTATCCATGAAACAGTTGATGGACATTGCCGATACAGACAATATCATGCCGCCGAAGACCACCTGGTTCGAACCGAAACTCCGTTCGGGACTGGTGATCCACGCGCTCGACTAGATTGCGGTTGTTAGTTTATTAGCAATTACTATAAAGATGGGCTGTCCAAAAAGTGGGGCAGCCCTTTCTGTTACTATTAAATAAAGCTGTATCTTTGTACCATGACTGTCGAAGATACATACAGAACGATTGCGACGCTTTCCGAAGGCATATTTACCGAGAAGCGGAGCAAATTTATTGCCATCGCTATTCCCGTACGCACGGTAGACGAAATCAAGGAGCATCTCGAAGTGTATCAGAAGAAATATTACGATGCCCGCCACGTATGCTATGCCTATATGCTTGGCCACGAACGAAAGGATTTCCGTGCCAACGACAACGGCGAGCCGTCCGGTACCGCAGGCAAACCGATCCTGGGACAGATCAACTCGAACGAACTAACAGATATTCTGGTGGTAGTCGTTCGTTATTTCGGTGGAATCAAATTAGGCACTGGCGGTCTGATCGTAGCTTACAAAGCTGCCGCTGCCGAAGCGATCGCCGCCGCCACCATCATCGAGAAAACAGTAGACGAAGAAATCTCCTTCCTGTTCGAGTACCCATTCATGAACGACATCATGCGTATCGTAAAGGAAGAAGAACCCGAAATACTAAATCAATCCTACGACATGGATTGCAGCATGACGTTGCGCATCCGTAAATCGTCCATGCCCCGCCTGAGGACAAGGCTCGAAAAAGTGGAAGGAATAGTCATCTCAAATAAACCCCAATAAAATATGTCATTCGAAGCAACCAAAAAAGAATGGAGCGAGATCTATGTATTCTTCCGCCTGTTATCAGACGGAAAAGTATCCATGGGTACTACCAAAGGTAAACGCAATGAATCAAACAGTCGCCCCATCGCCATGATTCAGCGAGAAGAACACGACGGTACCCGTCGCTATTACATCGATCCCGAAGAGATCCGCCTCGAAAGCGAAACAATCAGCAAGCGCCTGCCCCGCGAAGACTTCGGTATTGTGGCCGACTTGATTCTGCAAGCTATCAAGTCATCGCCTACTGGCGAAGTCGCATCACCCGACGGAGTAGAAGAGTTCCTCGATGAGGTCTCCATCTTCGACCTGGAAGCCCGTACGGACGACCGCACAGATTTCTCCATCGCCTTTTGGCACGAGGACGCACCGCTGTCAGGCATCAACATCCGTTCGCGGATCGGCACCATGAACCCGTTGCTCGACGGCGGGCGTACGGCCAACCTGAAACTGGAACAAAGTGGCGTGAAGTTTGCCAGTCCCACGGTGAATAAAATCAATGCATTGCCCGGATCACCTACCGAGGTAGCCGAACGCATCATGATGATCGAACGGCTGGGTGGGGTGTTGAAATATTCCGACGTGGCCGACCGTGTATTCCGTTGCAACCTCTTGATGATCGACCTTCACTTTCCCCGTCTGCTGGCAGAGATGGTACGTACCATGCATCTCGATGGTATCACCCGCATAAGCGAGCTCACCGAACTAATGAAAAATGTTAACCCGCTGAAGATAAAAGAGGAGTTGATAAACAAACACGGTTATTACGAGTTTAAGATGAAGCAATTCCTCATGGCATTGGCGCTTGGTATGCGTCCGGCTAAGATTTACCGCGGAACGGACTCCGCCGTCGAAGGTATGTTGTTTGTCGACGGGAACGGGGAAGTGATGTGTTATCACAAATCGGAGCGGGAAGTGTTCGAGGATTTTCTTTTCCAGAACAGCCGGTTCGAGAAAGGACCGTTGGAGAAGGACAAATACGGTTTCCTGGAACGGGAAAACAATGTGTATTACTTTAAACTGAACGCCAAGATCAGTTTAGTGAAACGGTAATTCATTTACTATTAGACGATTTACGATTTACAATTTGGGCTTTAGCCTTTCTGTTAAAGCCATAACAAGTGCAGGTATGAAAACAAATAGTGTACTCGAAGCCATCAAAGCCCGCCGCAGCGTGCGTGTATATGGCACACAACAAGTGTCGAGGGAAGACCTTGAAGCGATTCTCGAAGCCGGAACGTATGCCCCCAACGGCATGCATTTGGAGTCGTGGCATTTTACGGCCATCCGCAATGCGGAGAAACTCACCGAACTGAACAACCGTATCAAAGGGGCTTTCGCCAAGAGCGACCTGCCGCGTCTGCAAGAACGGGGCAACAATCCGTCATACTGTTGTTACTACCACGCACCCACGCTGGTTATTGTTTCCAACGAAAGCACTCATTGGTGGGCGGGGATGGATTGCGCATGCGCCATCGAGAACATGTTCGTAGCAGCTACTTCACTGGGCATTGCTTCGTGCTGGATCAACCAACTGGGCGATACATGCGACGATCCTCAGGTGCGGGAGTTGATCACAGCCCTGGGTGTACCTGCCGATCATAAGGTATACGGTTGCGTAGCGTTGGGCTATCTGCCCGAAGGCGCTCCGATGAAACTTAAGGAGGTGAAAGACGGGATCATTACGATTGTCGACTAGCTCAATAAATACGATAACAAGACAAAGAAAACACGGAGTGAATTGAGTGTTTTCTTTGTCTTGTTCGTATCTATAATCATGCTTACTCATGAACGATACGGGTGCTACATTCGGTGCCGGGCTTTCATGAATTGTTCGTCATTTTTTTGATGCTATTTAATCAATGCGTATATTTGCATTGCTTATTTGGATGATTTCTGGTGCAAAATCAATAATGTGCGCTGATAGTGAAGAACACGATTAAATACATATTTCTCCTTTTGCTGTGGCTATGTTCTTCGGATATAGTTGCAGTTCAGCATTATACTTTCCGAAATTTGACGATGACCGACGGTTTGTCGGGTTTGCTGGTCAATACCATATATAAAGATTCCGATGGATTTATCTGGCTGGGTACGGACAATTGTCTGGACCGCTTCGACGGCGTGAAGGTGAAGCATTTCGCTTTCCGTGGGGGCGATACGCGTCGCAAACGGGTGAATGCCGTGGCCGAAACTGCCGACCGTGGGCTGTGGGCGGGTAACGGACTGGGACTTTGGAGGCTTAACCGTGCGGCCGATGCGCTGGAAAGCATCGCTTCCGAAACAATCGACTTCGGGGTGAATGCGTTGCTGAGCGACGGAAACGACCTGTACATCGGTACCGAGAAAGGGGTATTTGTACAGAAAGGCGGACAACTGAAACAGATCCTGGTGGATAAGAATGTGCTATCGGCCAGTAATCGGGTGATGGCGCTTCATCTCGACAAACAGAAAAATATACTTTGGATAGCCACCGTGCGCGGGCTGCATGCTTGTTCACTGGTCGACGGGGTGATCCGCTCCTGGCACCTGGACGAGAATATACCCGATGCCGATTACTTCCGCTGCCTCACCTCCGTGGACGAAACATTGTACTGCGGTACCATGAGCCAGGGAGTGATGTGCTTCAACACCGCCAAAGGTAGTTTCACGCGTTTCCCCAGTCTGGGATGCGACATCATTTCTTCGATCTCTACCGATGGAAAAGACCTTGTCTATGTGTCGACCGACGGTAACGGGGTGCACTTTCTCTCGCACCGGAAGCGAAGCATCGTGCGTAGCATCTGTCACGATGTGCGCGACAAGGAGAGCATCCGTTCCAACTCCGTTTACTCCCTGCTGGTGGACGACCGGGGCATCGTTTGGGTGGGGCTTTACCAGGGTGGGGTGGATTACAGTCTCTACCAAAGCGGGCTTTTTGAGACATACGCTTTCCCTCCGTTGTTCGATTCGAAAGACCTCTCCGTGCGCTCGTTCCTCAATTATGGCAAGGAGAAGCTGATCGGTTCGCGCGACGGACTTTTTTATATCAACGAAGATACGCAGGTGGTGAAGAGTTTCTCGAAACCGATTCTCACGGCCGACCTGATCCTTACCATGTGCTATTACGAGGGCGATTTCTATGTGGGCACGTACGGCGGTGGACTGATGGTGCTCGACCGGCGTACGCTGAACCTGCAATCGTATTCCGGTGCAGGAGCTGAAAACTTCCACCGGGGACAGGTGTTCCGACTTTGTCCTGATGCAAAGGGCAACCTGTGGATTGCTACTTCGCAGGGGCTGTTCTGCTACAACGCTTCGCAGAATCAACTCAAAGGTTTCTCCAGCAGCAACTCCCAGCTTCCCGAGGGGAATGTGTACGAGATCAATTTCGATACAACCGGCAAGGGATGGATCTGCACCGAGAACGGAATGGCTATTTACGACCCTGCTTCACAGAGTATACGTTCCAATATATTTCCCGAAGGATTCTTGCACAAAGACAAGGTGCGGGTGATGTACGAGGACTCCCGGCACGATATCTTGCTGATGCCTGAGAAGGGTAGCCTGTTCATCACTTCCCAGTCGATGGACCGCTTTCACCGGATGCCTATTATTCCGGTGGTGCCCGAGAATGCGTTTATGTCGGTCATCGAGGACAACCTGGGCTGGCTTTGGATGGGTAGCAACGATGGGCTGGTGCGCATGAAGAAGGACGGGGAGGAGTACGACTTCTTTACGTTCAACGACGGCTTGCCCAGTCCGACTTTTACTATGGGATCGGCTTATAAGGATGAACACGGCACGTTGTGGTTCGGCAATACGAAGGGACTTATCTATGTCGACCCGCAACAAATCGACGATATCCGCCGCGAGATTCGTCCCATTATTTTCACCGATCTGTCGGCCAATGGAACAACGGTAACCGATTCGGTGCTGAAATCGACTCAGAACAATTTGACGTTTTCGTTCTCCGATTTGTCGTACGGGCTCCCGTCGGCGATGATATTCGAGTACCGCCTCGATGGGGTGGACAAGGAATGGCAGTTGCTTTCGGGGCAGAACCGGGTGTCGTATTACGACTTGTCGTCGGGTAGGTATACTTTCCGGGTGCGTTTGCCGGGTAACGAGAATTCGGAGTCGGCTATGGGTATTAAGATTGATTCGATGTTCCCGTGGTGGTTTTGGGTGGTGGTTGTCCTGGGATTGTTGGTAGCGCCTTGGGTGGTGATTCGTTATATGAAGCGTATCATTGCCCGGACGGCACATGCGTTGCAGAACGAGAAGAGGACAAAAACGGATGATGATGCTTCGCAGATGTCTCTGCCTATAGCGGGTGGAAGGAACAGTAATGAACCGGAGGTGGCTGAAGAGGATGATAGATTGGGTGACAAACCTGCCAAGTCTGAAGAAAAATACAAAACCATCCGTTTGAATGAGGATGAATGCAAGATGTTGCTCTCCAAACTGAAAACGTATATGAAGGAGGAAAAACCGTATACCAACTCGGACCTGAAACTGGGCGATCTTGCTTCGGCTATTCAGACGTCTTCACACTATCTTTCTTATCTTTTTAATCAATATCTCAACCAGCCGTATTATGATTTTGTGAACGAGTACCGCATCGCTGAGTTCAAGGTAATGGTTTCTGATCCTAAATATACACGCTATACGCTTACGGCACTTGCTGAATTATGTGGCTTTAGTTCGCGGGCTTCTTTCTTCCGCTCGTTTAAGAAGATTACCGGCATTACTCCGAATGAGTATATTCGTAGTATTGGTGGAATAGATAAAGTGGAATGATTCTTCTTTTGCCTTGATGCAAAAGAAGCAAAAAATCAAGGCTTCGGCTGTTTTCCTACTCGCTCGCTGCGTAGCGCTAACGACCCCGAACTCGCTCCACTTCGTTTCGCTCAAACACAGGGTCGTCTTCACGCGCTACTCCGGTCGCTCGCTTTACGGAAAACAGCCGAGGCCAATCCTTTTCTCGCCACATCGCTTCGCTCGTGGAATTTTATTGGTTGGATGGGGGCGCAAGCTTCTTTTTCTTTCTACTCTCCTGTACGATTTTTGCAAAATATTCGTCACGTCGTCACTGTTTTTGGTTTATTTGTTTAATAATCAGTTGTTTGTGTCGTGACGAATGCCTGTTTTATTCGTCACGCATTCGTCACTTTCTGGGGTATTCGTCACAATTGTCTGTTTGCTTCTTTTCTGTCTTTTTTCTCTAAATGCTTTATCCTATTTGCATATGGAATGGGGCGAGAAACTGGTATTTAGGATGTAGCCTTTTGTTTGTCGGTAGCAAAGCTTCTGTTTCATAGTATGAAACACTCTGTGTCACGACGTGAAACACTCTGTGCCACGACGTGAAACACTCTGTGCCACGGCGTGAAACACTTTGTGCCACGGTGTGAAACACTTTGTGCCACGGTGTGAAACACTTTGTGCCACGGCGTGATACACTCTGTGCCATGGCGTGATACTGACTGTTTTCCCTGTGTTTGCAGGTCGATTACCTGACTTAAGATGAAAGGATGGAAAGATCCAAGAGGGGAGGGTGTAGGATGGTGTAAGACAGGGTGTAGGACGTTTGTAAGTTTAAGTGTAGGAGAAGCTAAGCTGACGATTCAATGCGAGTTGAACCAAAAAAAGTTAAAGAAAGTCGGACCGTTTCTGTTTTGTTCTATTTTTGCAGAGAATATTCACTTAAAACCTAAGTTAAAATGAAAACAGTAAGTTTGCTAATGATTGGTTGCATTTCTATGATGATGTGCATGGCTTGTTCTTCGAAAGTTTCTAAAGTCGAATCTCAGTCCGATTCTATTGCTACAGTAGAGGCGGCTCCTCAGGTATTACCGGTTACCGTTCAGACATTGGCTGGTTATTTCCTTAAAAACACGTATAAGTTGAGCGATAATCCCACCTGTGTGTTGTTTCCCGATCAGGCATCGTTAGACAAGGCTTTGGGGGTAGCTAAGACCATGAATAACAAGGTGGACAAACCCGACTTCAACCAGTCTGTTGTGGCTGCAATAGCTATGCAACCGACTCAGAAGAAAACCGAAATAACCGTTGGCAAAGCGGAGAAAATCGGTCAGGTGGTCAATTTGTACGTCGAAGCAGCAGTGGGCGATAACCTCACGTACACCATGAAACCCTTGTTGGTGATCAGTTTCCCGAAGGAAGCCGATGTAAACACGGTGAATTTCCTGATGGATGGAAAAGTGATCCAAAGCTTTCCGTTGAACGCTGCGGCTGCCAACTAAGACGGTTGCTCCTTTTCGCAAAATTAACGGCATTTGCCATACCTTGCATTCCAAGGTATGGCAAATACTACTATAAAAGCAATTTATGAAGAAGATAATCAACCCCTGGAAAGGGATGGAAGGATACCACTGTTTCGGCTGCTCGTCAGACAACGAAGTGGGAGTGAAGATGGAATTTTACGAAGAGGGCGATGAGGTCATCAGCCTTTGGAAACCGCGTCCGGAATATCAGGGGTGGATCGATACGCTTCACGGAGGCATACAGGCTGTGCTGCTCGACGAGATCTGTGCCTGGGTGATTCTGCGCAAATTGCAACTTACCGGTGTTACTTCCAAAATGGAAACACGTTACCGGCGCTCCGTATGCACCAACGACTCGCATGTGTTGCTCCGGGCATCGATACGCGAAGTGAAACGGAACATCGTGCTTGTGGAAGCCCGCCTGTACGACAAAGATGATAATCTCTGTACCGAATCCCTTTGCACTTATTTTACTTTTTCGCCCGAAAAGAGCAAGGACGATATGCATTTCGATGGCTGCGATGTGGAACCCGAAGAGATTCTGCCGTTAATCTGAAATAAATAATTTAAAACAAATACTGAAGTTTCTGCGACAATTGTTTGGATGTTAAAAAGAAATGCTTTACTTTTGCCGCCATAAAACAGTAGAATTATGAATTATACAGCTACACATCATCATCATTTTCCTAACGAATAATCGGTGGGCGTGGATGATATTGTGTAAAACGTAATATAAAAACGAGGCTTGCCGATTTGGTGAGCCTTTTTTTATACCATCACGATTCATAGCAAGCAGAATTAGTAAATTGAAAATAATAGAATCATGTTAAGAATTGCAGTACAAGCCAAAGGCCGTTTGTTCGAAGAAACAATGGCACTTCTCGAAGAAGCAGACATCAAACTGAGCGCCACGAAACGCACATTGTTGGTGCAGTCGTCCAACTTTCCCGTAGAGGTATTGTTCCTCCGTGACGATGATATCCCGCAGTCGGTTGCCACCGGCGTAGCTGATATCGGTATCGTGGGTGAGAACGAGTATGTGGAAAAGAACGAAGATGCCGAACTCATCAAACGTTTGGGTTTCAGCAAGTGCCGCCTGTCATTGGCCATGCCGAAACATATCGAATACCAGGGGGTAGAGTGGTTCGACGGAAAGAAAATTGCTACATCGTATCCCGGCATCCTTGGCAAGTACCTGGCAGAAAAAGGAGTGAAATCTGAAATACATGTGATCACCGGGTCGGTAGAGGTGGCACCGGGTATCGGACTGGCAGATGCTATTTTCGATATCGTCAGCTCGGGTTCTACGTTGGTGAGCAATCGCCTGAAAGAAGTCGAAGTGGTGATGAAGTCCGAAGCGTTGCTTATCGGCCACAGAGGAATGAGCGAAGACAAACGTGAGATCCTCGACGAACTTTTGTTCCGCATGGCTGCCGTTAAAACTGCCGAAGACAAGAAATATATACTGATGAACGCTCCGAAAGATAAACTCAACGAAATCATCGAGGTGTTGCCCGGTATGAAGAGCCCCACTGTGATGCCGTTGGCGCAAGAAGGCTGGTGTTCGGTACATACCGTAATCGACGAGAAAGGCTTCTGGGAAATCATCGGTAAGCTCAAAGCGATGGGAGCGGAAGGTATTCTGGTGCTGCCTATTGAAAAAATGATCCTGTAAATAAACCAATCCCTCTGTATGAACATCATTCAATACCCCTCCCGCGAACAGTGGGCCGACCTGCTGAAACGCCCGGCGTTGAACACGGAGAACCTGTTCGATACCGTTCGTGGCATCATCGAACAGGTACGAGCGGAAGGCGATAAGGCGGTCATCGCTTACGAAGCCACGTTTGATAAGGCTATCCTCAGCACCCTCGCGGTATCTCCCGCCGAATTGGCGGAAGCTGAGACGCTGGTGTCGCAAGAGCTGAAAGACGCTATCTGCATGGCTAAACAGAACATAGAAACATTCCATGCTGCCCAGCAATTCACGGGTAAGAAGGTAGAGACCATGCCGGGGGTTACCTGCTGGCAGAAGGCGGTTGCCATCGAGAAAGTCGGACTGTACATCCCGGGAGGAACGGCGCCGTTGTTCTCTACCGTGCTGATGTTGGCCGTGCCTGCCAAGATTGCCGGATGCAAGGAGATCGTACTTTGTACTCCACCCGATAGGAATGGGAAGATCCATCCCGCTATCCTGTTTGCCGCGCAACTGGCAGGGGTGAGCAAGGTATTCAAGGCGGGCGGTGTGCAAGCCATCGCCGCTATGGCCTACGGAACGGAAAGTGTACCCAAGGTTTATAAGATATTCGGACCGGGCAACCAGTACGTAACGGCTGCCAAACAGCTTGTCAGCCTGCGCGATGTAGCTATCGATATGCCTGCCGGACCGTCGGAGGTGGAAGTGCTGGCGGATGCTTCGGCCAACCCGGCCTTCGTTGCTGCCGACCTCCTGTCGCAAGCCGAGCATGGTGCCGACAGTCAGGCTATACTGATCACCACCTCGGAATCGTTGCAACAGGCAGTGATGTGCGAAGTGGAACGCCAGTTGGCAGAACTTTCCCGGAAGGAACTGGCTGCAAAATCGCTCGCCAATAGCAAGCTTATCCTGGTGAAGGATATGGACGAAGCCATTGAAATGACCAACGTCTATGCACCGGAACATCTTATCATAGAAACAGAACGCTACATGGAAGTGGCCGAACGGGTGCGGAATGCCGGATCGGTATTCCTCGGTTCGCTGACCCCCGAGAGTGCCGGCGACTATGCATCGGGAACCAACCACACCTTGCCCACCAATGGCTATGCCAAGGCTTACAGCGGCGTAAGTCTCGATAGCTTTATTCGCAAAATCACTTTTCAGGAGATTCTGCCCGAAGGGTTGGCCAAGATCGGTCCCGCCATCGAGATCATGGCTGCCAACGAGCAACTGGATGCCCATAAGAATGCTGTAACCGTTAGACTAAAGGAGATAAAATAATGAAAACATTGCAAGAACTGACTCGCCCCAACATCTGGAGGCTGAAACCCTATTCTTCGGCACGCGACGAGTACAAGGGAGTGACGGCATCGGTATTCCTCGATGCGAATGAAAACCCGTACAACCAACCGTACAACCGCTATCCCGATCCGTTGCAGCACGAAGTGAAAGCAGCGTTGGCCCGGATACGGAATGTGCGTCCGGAACAGATCTTCCTCGGCAACGGTAGTGATGAGCCCATCGACCTGGTATTCCGCGCTTTCTGCGAACCGGGTGTAGACAATGTGGTAGCCATCGATCCTACCTACGGTATGTACCAGGTATGCGCCGATGTGAACAATGTAGAGTACCGCAAGGTGTTGCTCAACGAGCATTACCAGTTCTCTGCCGACGATCTGCTGGCAGCTACCGACGAACATACGAAACTGATTTTCCTTTGTTCGCCCAACAACCCGACGGGCAATGACCTGCTTCGTTCGGAAATAGAAAAGGTATTGACCGGTTTTGACGGACTGGTGATACTCGACGAAGCGTATAACGATTTCTCCGAAGCTCCGTCTTTTCTGTCCGACCTGGACAAATATCCCAATATCATCATCCTGCAAACATTCTCCAAGGCGTGGGGCAGTGCCGCCATCCGTCTGGGTATGGCCTACACTTCGGAAGAGATTGTCGGCATCCTGAGTAAGATCAAGTACCCGTACAATGTGAATCAACTGACGCAGGAGCAGGCGCTCGAAATGTTGAAGAAGTATGACAGCATTCAACAGTGGGTATGCCGGTTGATAGAGGAACGCGCCCGCCTGATGCAGGAGTTTAGTACCCTGCCTTGCGTGTTGCAGCTCTTCCCGTCGGATGCTAATTTCTTCCTGGCCCGGGTGACGGATGCGGTGAAGATTTACAACAGTCTGGTAGGAGAGGGAATCATCGTGCGCAACCGTCATTCCATCTCGTTATGCGGCAACTGTCTGCGGGTTACCGTAGGTACACGTGAGGAAAACGAAACCCTGCTGGCTGCTTTAAAAGAAATGAACGTATGAAGAAAGTATTGTTTATAGACCGTGACGGGACGCTCGTCATGGAACCGCCTGTCGATTATCAGCTCGATTCGCTGGAAAAGCTGGAGTTTTACCCCAAAGTGTTTCGTAACCTGGGATTCGTCCGCGGCAAGCTCGACTTTGAGTTTGCAATGGTGACCAACCAGGATGGATTGGGTACGGACTCGTTCCCCGAAGATACTTTCTGGCCGGCGCATAACCTGATGATGAAGACGCTGGCAGGTGAGGGCATTACCTTCGATGATATCTTCATTGATCGTAGCTTCCCCGAGGACAATGCCCCCACACGCAAACCGCGTACCGGTATGTTGACGAAGTACATCGATAACCCTGCATACGATTTGGCGGGTAGTTTCGTCATCGGCGACCGTGCCACGGATGTGGAACTGGCCCGGAACCTGGGCTGTCGTGCCATCTTCCTGCAAGATGATACCATCCTGCTGAAAGAGAAAGGGTTGGAAGAGGTGTGTGCGTTGGCTACTACCGACTGGGACCGGATCGCTGAGTTCCTTTTTGCCGGTGAACGCAAAGCGGAAGTACGCCGTACCACGAAGGAGACCGATATCTTTGTATCGCTCAACCTCGACGGGAACGGGAAGTGCGACATCGCTACCGGACTGGGCTTCTTCGACCATATGTTGGAACAGATCGGCAAGCATTCGGGTATCGACCTCACCATCCGGGTAAAGGGCGATCTCGAAGTAGACGAACACCACACCATCGAAGATACCGCCATCGCCTTGGGCGAGTGCCTCAATCAGGCATTGGGAAATAAACGTGGTATCGAACGCTACGGATATGCCTTGCCGATGGACGATTGTCTGTGCCAGGTTTGCCTCGACTTCGGTGGACGCCCCTGGCTGGTATGGGAAGCGGAATTCAAACGCGAGAAGATCGGAGAGATGCCGACGGAAATGTTCCTGCACTTCTTCAAATCGTTGAGCGACGCCGCCCGGATGAATCTGAACATCAAAGCCGAAGGACAGAACGAACACCATAAGATCGAAGGTATCTTCAAAGCGCTGGCACGTGCCTTGAAAATGGCGATTAAACGCGACATCTATCACTACGAATTGCCCTCTACCAAAGGAACACTGTAAGTTATATAGTTATACAAGTAAGGTTACAGCCGCTTTATTCCCCTGGGAGTGAAGCGGCTGTCCTGCTTCTATCTGTTAATCTGTCTTAATATTTAGTACTATGTATTGCATAGTACATAAGCAATGCATACATTTGTGTCGTAATTAAATACTAGGTTATATTATGAATGCAGATAATGTAAAATCTCAAATGAGGAAAGGCTTGTTGGAATATTGCATCATGCTCTTGCTCCACAAGGAACCTTCTTACTCATCGGATATTATTTTGAAACTGAAGGAAGCGCGCCTGATTGTAGTGGAGGGAACACTCTACCCGCTGCTTACCCGGTTGAAGAACGATGAGTTGCTGGGATACGAATGGGTGGAATCCACACAAGGGCCACCTCGTAAGTACTACCGTCTGACGGAAAAAGGAGAGTTGTTCCTGGGCGAATTGGAACAGGCCTGGAAAGAACTGAACGATACCGTGGAACATATTGCTAACAGATAACCCACATAAAAGATAAAACAATGAAGAAGACATTAACAGTGAATTTGGGCGGAACAGTTTTCCACATTGATGAGGATGCCTACCGCTTGTTAGATAATTATTTGTCCAACCTGAAGTCTCATTTCCGTAAGCAAAAGGGAGCCGAGGAGATTGTAAGCGATATGGAGACGCGCATCTCCGAACTATTTGCCGAGAAGCTGACTGCCGGTTTGCAGGTGATCACCATCGCTCATGTAGAGGAAGTGATCGGTCGTATGGGAAAACCGGAGGAAATGGACGAGAGTGCTGCCGAAGAAGATGGCGGACACGCACCGAACTTTGCTACGGGAGCAGCCGAATCTACTTACGGTACAGAATCACGCCGTCGGTTGTACCGCAATCCGGACGATAAGATCCTGGGTGGTGTGGCTTCGGGAATGGCTGCTTATTTCGCATGGGAAACCAGGTGGATGCGTGTATTGTTCTTTGTGCTTCTCTTTCTTCCGTACTGTCCGATGTTTATAGCATATATTGTGTTATGGATAATTATTCCGGAGGCACGTACGGCCACCGAGAAGTTAAACATGCGGGGCGAAGATGTGACCCTTGAGAATATAGGCAAGACGGTGACCGACGGTTTTGAACGGGTAGCGAATGGGGTGAACGACTTTATGAGCTCGGAGAAACCCAAAACTTTCCTTCAACAGTTTGGCGATTTTCTGGTAGAGTTCATGGGCTTTGTGCTCAAAGCTGGTCTGGTGGTGTTAGCCATCGTGTGTAGTCCGGTATTGTTTGTACTGGCCATCGCTTTTGTAGCGTTGATCATTGTTTCCATTATGGTAGCTGTCGGAGGTGGAACGGTGTTGTATAACATGCTTCCTACGGTCGGCTGGACACCTTGGTTGGATTCACCTATGATGGCGTTGGCAGGAATTATTTCTATAGTGATGGTGTTGGGACTTCCCTTGGTGGGCTTGGTTTATGCCATTATGCGCCAGTTGTTCAACTGGGCGTCTATGTCGGCTGCGCTGAAATGGAGTTTGTTTATTTTATGGGTACTTGCTTTGGCTGCCTGTATTGTGTGTGCATCGTCTTTGGGGATTGATTACATTATCCCTTTGTGTGGAATTCACTAAATATCTCTGCTTAAGGAAGCAAAACAGCCAACTAATTCGTAATGGATTAGTTGGCTGTTTTATGAATACTCTTTGATACAGACTACCCTTTGATAGGTATGCTGTTACTTCTTTACTTCGAACGAGTCGGGATAAGAACATTCGTTCAACCGTTGCGGATTTCCTTTTTCGCGGATCCAGGTGTCGAATTCCCGTTTCCCTTCTTTCAGCACAATGATGCGGCTTCCCGGATTTGGGTATCCGTATGTATTATGCCCTCCCGAAGCCCGGCCATATGCCAACGCAATGTTATACAGACAAGCAATGTAACTGTTTATGTGGTCGTGTCCGACAAAAGTTCCCATTACGTCTCCACATTCGAGCATGTTGACGAACAGGCCGCTGTTCATTTCCGGGCTGCACTCCTTTTCGTTTCGTTCGCCTATCCGTCTGTTGGCAAACGACTCCCAGGCTTGCCGGTATTCCGGCAGGGGAATGTGGAAGAAAGCAAGCGCCGGCAAGGGTTGTCCGCCATTCTGCTGCGTATAGCGTTGGCTTTCATTGCGATACCAGTTAACTTGCGACTGATCGATCCATCCGTACCCTTTTACCTTCTTTATTTCTGAATAGGCATTCGTGTCGAAGCAGTAAAGAAGCGCCGATACGGAATCTTTTCTGCTGGAGGCATATAACGGAAGAGTGTGATTGCATACTCCTTTGATTCCTTCTGCCGGTTGTCTCATCATACAGTATGGTTCCTGGCGGATGATGGTTTCAATCTCTTTACGGCTGACACCATGCTCGTCGTCATGATTGCCCAGAACGGCTGTCCACGGTGTTTTGTATGCCGCTATTTTCGCCGCAATCTGGTTCCATGTCTGCTGAACCTCGGGTAGGGTAGTGTTATCTCCCGTGAAGACAACGAAATCGGGCTTTTCCGATTCCATCACCTCGGAGATCATATCACTTACCAGTTGGTTCTTCGCCATGTCATGCCCCAGATGCATGTCTGTGAACTGAACAATCTTGAACTCTCCATTCTTATTGAAACGGAGGTTTTGCGGAGCCTGTGCGAGGGCTGTTAAAAGAGAGAAAGAAAGAATCGCACTTCCCAGAAGTCTTTTAAATTTCATGATCTATTAGTTTTTTAATTCTTCTTCAACCATTTGTCCAACCATTCGAAGTAGGTACGTTGCCACAGAATGCCGTTTTGTGGTTTCAATACCCAATGATTCTCATCCGGATAGATTAGTAATTCGGCCGGTATACCTCTCAGGATGGCGGCGTCGAAAGCTGCCATTGCCTGGTTGGCAAGGATGCGATAGTCTTTTTCACCGTGGATGCAAAGTATCGGAGCGTCCCACTTATCGACAAACTTATGCGGAGAGTTGGCAAACGTGCGTTGGGCTGTTGCATTTTGCTTGTCCCAGTAAGCGCCGCCCATATCCCAGTTGGCAAACCATTTTTCTTCTGTTTCCAGGTATTGCATTTCCATATTGAAGATACCATCGTGTGCAATGAACGCCTTGAAACGTTTGTCGTGGTGTCCGGCAAGCCAATACACCGAGAATCCGCCGAAGCTGGCGCCTACACATCCCAGGCGGTCTTTGTCCACAAACGGTTCTTTCGCCATTTCGTCGATAGCGGTAAAGTAATCCTTCATGCACTGACCGCCGTAATCGCCACTGATGGCTTCGTTCCATTCCAGTCCGAAACCGGGAAGTCCGCGGCGGTTGGGAGCTACAATGATATAGTCATTGGCTGCCATGATCTGGAAATTCCAGCGGAACGACCAGAACTGACTGACCGGACTTTGCGGTCCGCCTTCGCAGAACAGCAGGGTGGGGTATTTCTTGTTCGGATCGAACTGTGGTGGATAAATCACCCAGGTGAGCATATCTTTTCCGTCAGTTGTTTTCATCCAACGGGATTCTACCTTACCTGCTTCCAGTTGATCGTAAATGTGTTTGTTCTCCTGCGTCAGTTGAGTTGCCTGACCGTCCAGACTTACAGCATAGATCTCATCTGCCATGCTCATGGAGTGGCGTTTGGCTATCAGCTTATCGCCCAGAAGTGCTACTGTAGCATAATCGTGTACACCTTCGGTAATAGGTTTCAGTGAGTCGTTGACCAGGTCGATGGCATAAATTTGCACTTCGCCATGCCATACGCCAATGAAGAAGATCTGCTGGCTGTCTTTGCTCCACACAAACGAATCTACATTCGATTCGAACGCTTTGCTGACGAAACGTTTTTCACCTGTCTCCAGGTTCATCACGAACAGGCGGTTCTGGTCGGCTTCGTATCCGTCCCGTTCCATGCTCAGCCAGGAGATGTATTTGCCATCCGGAGAGTATTGCGGATTGGTGTCGTATCCCATCATTCCTTCGGTAATGTTCACGGTTGCTTTTGTGTTCAGGTCGTAAACATAGATATCTGAATTGGTGGAGATGGCATATTCCCGTCCCGTTTTTTTGCGGGAGGTATAAGCTACCTTGTCCGAGGTTGTATTCCAGGCCAGTTGTTCAATGCCTCCGAAAGGCTTCATCGGGCTCTCGTACGGTTCGCCTTCCAGTAGGTCTGTAGCTGCGCCGATGGTAGTTCCGTCAAAATCGGCCACGAACGGATGCGGAGCGGTTGTTACCCATTCGTCCCAATGTTTGTACATCAGGTCGGTCACAATAATGCCGCTGGCTTTGGGTAGGTCGGGGTATTTATCGGCTGTGCTTTTAACTGTTTTCACCTGGGCGATGAAGAGAATCTTTTTCTCATCCGGTGAGAAAGCAAAACCTTCGATATCTCCGTCGTAGTGAGATAGTTGCTTACGATCGCTACCGTCCGGATTCATTTCGTATAATTGACTGCTGCCGCTATCGTTGCTCAGGAAAGCAATCTTCTTGCCTTCTTTGAACCACACGGCGCTGTTTTCCTGTTTGGAGCTGTGGGTGATCTGTTTGTTTTCGCTACCGTCTGCATTCATCACAAACAATTCTCGATTGCTCTTGTTTTCGGGTACGCTGTAGTAGGCTACACTGTACACCACCTGTCCGGCATCGGGTGAAACGGCCAGATCGCCAATGCGCCCCATCGCCCAAAGAGCTTCCGGAGTCATCCGTTTGTTTTCCACCTTGATATCCGATTTACCGATGACCGGTCCGGTTTCTCCCGCTTCTTTGCTTCCACCGCAAGAAGCCAATAACAGGGCTGCCGACATAATGAATAGATTGGAATGTTTCATATTTATTTGATTAAAATTCATTGAATGCGAAGATAAAGAAAAAATCCTTATATCTTTCGTTTTTGCCAGTTTCCTTTCTTCATGTACCAGTAACTGAGGGCCAATATGCAGATGGAGTAGGTATGCTCCGATGTCCAGCAGACGGCCACATCCATCTGTCGGTGAAGGATGACGTACCAGATAAACAGGATGTATACCCCGATCACTGCCATCTCCAGAGCCAATGCCGTCCGGGTGTTACCCGTTCCGGAAACAGCCTGGAAGTAAATGTTGGCGGGAATCATGAACAGATAAGCACTGCACAACACCCACAAGGACGGGATGGAAGCCTGTCGCAGGTCTTCGATATCTGTATAAATACTCAGGACCAGATGTGGGCACATGGCAAAGAACAATAGCAACGGAACAACGACCAGATAGGCCAGCTTCATGTGTTGCCTGATGGTTCCTTGTACATATTCGGTCTGTCCCGCGCCGATCAGGTTGCTGATCAATGAACCGCAAGTGGAGGCGAATGCAATAACGATCATGAACGGTATGCCCGAGATGCTCCGTATCAGGTTACTGATGGCCAATGAACGTTCGCCCAGGTGTTCGATGAACAGGAAGAAGAGAAACCAGGTGGAAAGTGATACGAAGTTCTGGATCATGGTCCACAAAGATACATTCAGGATTCGTTTCAGCACGGACAGATCCGGACGGAGAAGTTTGTTGAGACCGTACTTCTTATAATTGATCCGGTTCCGGGTATAGACAATAAAAAAGATAACCGACACCATCTCAGCCAGTGATGAACCGATGGCAGCACCGGCAATACCCAGTGCCGGAAAGCCAAACTTACCGAATATCAGGATGTAATTGAATACCACGTTGGACAAGACCATGACGACGGAGTTCAGCGTCAGTGTCTTGGTTTGTGTCGTACTCACGAAATACGCACGGAACATCACCATGATAGCAGCAAAGAAGAACCCGAATACCCGCCAGTTGATAAAGCTGACTGCTGAATCGAGAATATGTGGCGAGGCAATGATATCTCTCAACAAGTGCGCGGAGAAACATTGGGAGAGAACGAACATCACAGCTGCCATGAAAAGCAGGAAGTAAATGCCCTGATAGAAGATGGAACCGATCTCTTTGTACTCCTGCTGTCCGTTGCGGCGTGCCATGAGTATCTGCGCACCGATGCTGAACCCGAAGATCAGCATGAAGATAGCGATGTAGTAAACTCCCGCTATAGCGGATGCTCCCAGTTCCACTTCACCCACACGCCCCAGGAAGGCGGTGTCGGTCATTCCCATCAATTGTTCCATGACCAGGCTGATGAGAATAGGGTAGGCGATGGTCCAAATCTCTTTGGTTGTATATTTTGTCTTCATTTTTTATATAGGTTGGAGGAAAAGAAAGCCGGACAAACTGTATTTGCCCGGCTTTTATCAGCTAAAACGATGAATTATTTCTTGGGGTTGGCACGCTGTTTTGCCAGTTGTTCTTGCTGTTTCTGCATCGACTCCAGGCGGGCGGCAAACCCTGATTTCTTCGCTTTCGGGTCTTTTTTCTTGGCTTCCAGGATGGCCAACAGTTTTACTTCATCCGTTGTTTTGCGGAGAACGATCATGGTGACAACACTGATAAGCGTGGAAATAAAATAATAATAGTTCAATCCCGAGGGATAGTCGTTCAACACGAACAGGAACATCACCGGCATCAGGTACATCATCCATTTCATGGCAGCCATTTGCGGTTGCGAACCGTTGTCCTGCTGTTGCATGGTATATTTCGTGTTCAAGACGTTGGTCACGGTCATCAGCAAGCAGAACAAGCTGAGGTGGCTACCGAGGAACGGAATATGGAACGGGAAGTTGATGATGGCATCGTAGGTCGAGAGGTCGTCAGCCCACAGGAAACTCTGCTGGCGGAGTTCGATAGCACTCGGTACGAACATAAATAACGCCATCAGGATGGGGAACTGGAGCAACATCGGCAAGCAACCGCCCATCGGGCTCACACCGTATTGGCTGTAAAGCCCCATAACTTCCTGCTGCTTCTTCATCGCATCTTCCTGTTTGGGGTATTTCAGGTTAATCTCGTCGATTTTGGGCTTCAGTACACGCATCTTGGCAGATGACATATACGTTTTCCAGGTAGCCGGATATACCAGAATCTTTACCATGATGGTAAGGATCAGCAACACGATACCCATGCTCAATCCCCAGCCACTCAGCCAGTCGAATACGTTGATGGTGATATACTTGTTGATCCAGCGTATGACGGGCCATCCCAGGTACACCAGGTTGTCGAGTTCCCATTTCTCGTCGCGTCCCTTATCCAAGGCTTTCAGGGTCTTGTAGTGGTTCGGTCCGATGTAGAGGAACATATCCGTAGTCTGTTGTCCGGTCGGATCGAAGAACGTGCTCATCTCGGCCGAATAATCCTTGATGTAGCCGCTTCCCTGTTTCTCCAGTTTCGATTTCACTTTCGTTTTCTCGAAATCCTGATTGGCAATGAATGCGGTGGAGAAAAACTGATTCTTGTAAGCAATCCAGTCCAGACGTTCGGGGATTGCCTTCTCATCGTCTTTAGCCGCTGAAAGATTGTCGGTATCGTCGCTGCTGTACTTGTACATCAACTCCGCCAGACGGTTCTCATACGTGAATCCTTTTTCCTGCTGGCGGGCGCGTTGGCTCCATTCAATGTCGACCAATTTGTTGCTTACCGCCAGTTTATCTTCCATGCCGGTAGCCTTGATGGTGAATCCTATCAGGTAACTATCCGGTTTCAGGCTGTAAGTGAAGTCGATATGGCTGACACTGTCGGCAGCCAGGCGCATGGTAGCGCTGCTGTCGGTTTGATTCACTATCTGGAAATAGTAATCTTTTGTCTGGAGGGCTCCTTTTGTGTTGTAGAAGTTGAAATTCATAGCCACATCGTTGCCGTCAAACAATACAATCGGTTTCTTATCCTGTCCGTTATATTCTTTCAATATGGCCGAGTACACACGTCCTCCTTTATTGGAGAGTGTGAGTTCTACCAGGTTGTTCTGAATGGTCGTGAAACTTTCAGTACCTTGCGATTCCTGGAAAAACAGCGAAGCAGAGTCGGTTACGACTTTCTGCTGTTCATTAGCCAGAGCGGCCGCTGTTTTGGCTTCCAGTTCTTCCTTTTGTTGCTGTACCAGAGTAATAGAGTCGTTGTATCTTTTGAATGCAGCTTGTTGCTCCGCGTCCGGGCGACTGAAATACGTGAATCCAATTAATAATATACCTATTAGAACAAGACCGGTAACGGTATTTTTATCCATGATTATTTTTGTTATTATTCTTCTTTTTATTTATTAATAGCAGCTTTGACGAATGATATGAACAGTGGATGTGGCTTCAGAATGGTACTACTGTATTCGGGATGGAATTGTGCACCGACATACCACTTCAGGGTAGGTATCTCGATGATCTCTACCAAATCCGATTCGGGATTGATGCCGACACATTTCATTCCGGCATTTTCGAATTGGTCGCGGTATTCATTATTAAACTCGTAACGGTGGCGATGACGCTCCTGAATATGCTCCTGCTTGTATGCCTCATACGCTTTTGATCCTTTCCTAAGTACACATTCGAATGCTCCCAGACGCATGGTACCTCCCATGTTGGTGATGGCTTTCTGTTCTTCCATCAGGTCGATAATGTTGTGCGGTGTCTTTTCGTCCATCTCGATGGAATTGGCATCGCCATAACCCAATACGTTGCGGGCGAACTCAATGGCCATGCATTGCATTCCCAGACAGATTCCGAAAGTGGGTATATTATGTTCGCGTGTGAAGCGGGCAGCGAGGAATTTACCTTCGATACCTCTCGAGCCGAATCCCGGACAGATCACTACACCATCCACATGACTCAATTGTTCTTCAATATTATCCGGCGTCAATCGTTCGGACGATACATATTCTATTTTCAGTTTGCGATCGTTGTATGTGGCCGCTTGCGAAAGTGCTTCGAGGATAGATTTGTATGCATCCTGCAATTCCACGTATTTGCCCACCAACGCGATCTTTACCTCTTTGGTGGCATTGATGCGGCGGTTCAGGAACTCTTTCCAAGGTCCTAAGTCGGGGCGTTCGCCTACGGGCAATCCCATCTTTTGCAGGATGGTTTCGTCCAGACCTTGTGCCTGCATCAGCAAAGGTACTTCGTAAATGGTCGGCGCATCGATAGACTGAACGACTGCATTTTCGGCTACGTTACAGAACAAAGCCACCTTTTTGCGAAGATTGAGCGACAGGTCGTGTTCGGTGCGGAGAACCAGAATGTCCGGTTGCACTCCCATCGACTGCAGTTCCTTAACCGAGTGTTGCGTCGGTTTGGTTTTCAATTCACCGGCGGCAGCCAGGTAGGGTACGTAGGTCAGGTGCACACAAACGGCACTGTTGCCGAGCTCCCATTTCAACTGGCGGATGCTTTCTATATAAGGAAGAGATTCGATATCGCCCACGGTACCACCTATCTCAGTAATCACAAAATCGAACTTGTGTTTACTGCCGAGCATCTTCACGTTGCGTTTGATCTCGTCTGTGATGTGAGGAATCACCTGAATGGTTTTTCCCAGATAATCACCGCGGCGTTCTTTGTCGATCACACTTTTATAGATACGTCCGGTAGTGATATTGTTGGCTTTTGTAGTTTCTATCCCCAAGAAGCGTTCGTAATGTCCCAAATCAAGATCTGCTTCGTGCCCGTCTACGGTTACGTAGCATTCTCCATGTTCGTAAGGGTTTAATGTACCCGGGTCGATATTGATGTACGGGTCGAACTTTTGGATGGTTACATTGTAACCTCTTGCTTGCAGCAATTTACCGATGGACGAAGAGATGATGCCTTTACCTAAAGAAGAGGCCACACCACCGGTGACGAAAATATACTTTGTTTCTCCCACAGCTATAACTGTTTTTAATTATTTTTATTATCGAGTGTATTGAAGGAAATCAATATAGCCTTAAAGAGCGCAAATATACAAAATAAAGAGGAAGTAAAAGTGGTTTTTGCAGAACAAATTATAAAAAACTATTTGCAGTATGCTTATGACTTTGTACTTGTTTGGTCTGAGTGTCAGAACAACGATTCTGCTAATTTGCAATTATTGACTCATATCTTAAAAATAGCTTTTTTACAAGAATGCTATGAATTTTTAATTATTTAGTGTAGCTTTGCAAGCGAATTGTTTATAAGGATTATGAAGAAGTTTTGCATTTTGTCAATAGTATTAGTCATGGTTTCTTCTTCGGTGGTCATAGCACAGAATACAAAAGAAACCATTGTAGAAAATCAACAAGTATCAAGCGACACGCTTTCCAGTTTCTTACAGCAGTACCTGTTTTTGAAGCTGAATCTGAATAGTGACCCTCCCAAAATGGATACCGTTTCGGTGTTGTATGAGAAATATATCGGACAGTTGGAATACCTGAACGACCCGTCTACACCGCCGCGTTATATTCCGGATTATCCACAATATTATAGACTTTTCACTCCATTGGCATATTATCATTCACCGTTTGCTGAGCTGTCGACTCTGAATTGGAAACCGGAACCTTTGGAGGAAGCGACATATCCGACGGATTCTTTATTTCAACTCGATCTGAACCAATTTAAGACGCTCAAACAGTCGGATAAGCTAGTGAATCAAGTATTGTTGGCTACTTACCTGAAGCATCCGGAGTTGATAAAGAGTACGGAAGACCAGATCATGAGCCGCCAGGTATTCCGTAAGGATCTCAAACCTGAGATTTCGTCCAAAGCACGTGTGATCAACCTGTTTGCTCCGGAAGAGGCATCGACTGATGTGGGTAAGGCGAATTTGGTCATCCAAAAACCAAACTGGTGGTTGACGGGTGGAAACGGATCGTTGCAAATGACACAAAGTTATATTTCGGACAACTGGTACAAAGGAGGAGAAAGCAATGCCTCGATGATGTTCAACCTACAGTTGTATGCTAATTATAATGACAAGGAAAAGGTGGTGTTTGAAAACTTACTTGAAACAAAGATTGGTTTCAACTCTACTCCTTCGGACAAATACCATGATTACCTGATCAATACCGACCAGCTCCGTTTGTATAGTAAACTGGGCGTGCAGGCAGCTACCAACTGGTATTATGCCGTTTCTACGGAATTCAAGACTCAGTTTTTCAATGGCTACAAGGCCAATAGCGAAACACTGGTTTCTTCGTTTCTTGCTCCTGCCGACCTGACAGTCAGTATGGGTATGGATTACAAACTAAAGAAAAAGACCTGGAACTTGTCTATGTTCGTGGCTCCGTTGACGTATGCGCTGCGCTATGTCGGCAATAGTGAAGTAGATGAAACCAAATTCGGTCTGGAGAAAGGAAAATGTTCAAAGAATGACTTCGGTTCGCAGGTGCAGCCTACTTTGAACTGGACCATTATACCATCTGTGGTCCTGGATTCGCGCATGAACTATCTCACCAACTATAAATGGGTACGTGTTGAATGGGAAAATACGTTCAATTTTGTGTTGAACCGTTATCTATCTACCAAATTGTATGTACATGCCCGTTTTGACGATAGTTCGAAACCCTCTTCCGGAGATAGCTATTTTCAGGTGAAAGAGTTGTTGAGCTTCGGTCTGAACTACAAATGGTAAACAATTTATATCAGCATAAACAAAAGAAAGGATGTGTAATAACCATCCTTTTTTTGTTTTCCGGGATGAAAGAAGCCCTTTTGTGTGAGAAAAACCGGATGAATGGCTTAAGTTAACTGATAAATGCTTATTTTTGCCGTAATTTGTAATGTGTGGTTTGCAAAATGACTGAGATTATCAAACATCAAGGTATTGTGGAAAACATTTCTGATACTCACATCTCTGTGAGGATCGTCCAAACTTCTGCTTGTGCTGCATGCAGTGCAAAAGGGCATTGTTCTTCGGCTGATAGCAAAGAAAAAATCATTGATGTGCATGATTCGAGTGGCGGCTACCACATAGGCGACCAGGTGATGATCGTTGGCGAAACCTTTATGGGCATGTTCGCAGTGTGGTTGGCTTTTGTCATTCCTTTTCTTTTGCTTGTCACCTCTCTCTTTCTGTGGATGGCCTGGTTTGACGATGAACTTTATTCGGCACTTCTTGCCTTGTTGACACTCGTTCCCTATTACGTAGTATTGGGAATGAATAAGAAAAGTCTGAAACGAAAATTTTCCTTTAGAATAGAAACGATATAAAACGATATTATATTTTTGATTTATGAATTTGATTCTGATTGCAATTATTTCTTTGGGGTGTATTGCGCTGATTTCGGCTGTGATTCTGTACGCTGCTTCCAAGAAGTTTGCCGTGTATGAAGATCCACGAATCGCTCAGGTAGGTGAGGTCTTGCCTCAAGCTAACTGCGGAGGTTGTGGTTATCCGGGATGTGGCGGATTTGCCGATGCCTGTGTCAAAGCCGGTTCGCTCGAAGGGAAGTACTGTCCGGTGGGCGGAGCGGCAGTGATGTCTCAGGTGGCTTCTATTCTGGGTCTGGATGCGACGGAAGCCGAGCCGAAAGTCGCAGTTGTAAGATGTAATGGCACTTGCAGCCATCGCGCACGTACCAATCAATATGATGGGGCTAAGAGTTGCGCCATTGCTGCCGCACTTTATGGAGGCGAAACCGGTTGTAGTTACGGATGTTTGGGTTGCGGCGACTGTGTATCGGTCTGTTCGTTCGATGCCATCCGTATGAATCCGGAAAGTGGTCTGCCCGAGGTAGATGATGTTAAATGTACGGCTTGTGCCGCTTGCGTGAAGGCTTGCCCAAAAGCGATCATCGAGATACGGCCGCAAGGTAAGAAATCGCGTCGTGTATACATTGCATGTGTCAATAAAGATAAAGGTGCAGTAACGCGTAAGGCCTGTTCGGTAGGATGTATCGGTTGTGGGAAATGTGTGAAAGTATGCCCCTACGATGCCATTACGTTGGAGAATAACCTGGCATACATCGACTTCCATAAGTGTAAGTCGTGTCGCAAGTGTGTGGAAGAATGTCCGCAACACTCCATCATTGAGTTGAATTTTCCTGCCCGAAAGCCGAAAGCTGAGGCAGTTTCCGAATAACAAACAGCTAAAAACATACTATGTTGAAAAGTTTTTCCATTGGTGGTGTTCATCCACATGAAAATAAACTATCGTCCCGTCAGCCCATTGTTGTCGTGACGGCTCCTGCAAAAGCTGTGATCATGCTCGGGCAGCATATCGGTGCTCCGGCCAGACCGATAGTCGCCAAGGGGGATGTCGTGAAAGTCGGCACAAAAATAGCCGAAGCTGCCGGTTTTGTTTCGGCAGCTATTCATTCTTCCGTAAGCGGCAAGGTAGCTAAGATCGATTCCGTAGTCGATGCAAGCGGATATGCCCGCCCCGCCATTTTTATTGATGTAGAGGGAGATGAATGGGAGGAAGCTATAGACAGAACACCGGATCTGGTGAAAGAATGCTCCCTGACCTCCGAAGAAATAGTGAAGAAGATTGCCGATGCAGGTATTGTCGGGTTGGGAGGAGCCTGTTTTCCTACACAGGTGAAGTTAATGCCTCCTCCTGCCGCTAAAGCGGAATGTGTCATCATCAATGGGGTGGAATGCGAACCATACCTCACGTCCGATCATCAGTTGATGTTGGAGCATACCGATGAGATCATGGTAGGTATTTCTCTCCTGATGAAGGCTGCGAAGGTAAACAAGGCATTTGTCGGAATAGAAAATAACAAGCCTGATGCCATTGAGCAGATGAAGAAAGCCGCATCGACCTATCCGGGTATCGAGGTGGTTGCTTTGAAAGTGCAATATCCACAAGGCGGAGAGAAACAATTGATTGATGCCATTACCCGTCGTCAGGTAGGTAGTGGGCAATTGCCGATCTCGACCGGCGCCGTGGTGCAGAATGTTGGTACGGCTTTTGCCGTGTATCAGGCTGTACAGAAAAATAAACCATTGTTCGAACGGGTTATCACCGTAACCGGTAAGTCGGTTGCCCGCCCGTCGAATCTGCTGGCACGTATCGGTACCCCGTTGGGACAGTTGATCGATGTTTGTGGTGGTTTGCCCCAGGATACGGGGAAAGTGATAGGTGGTGGTCCGATGATGGGAAAAGCGTTGGTTAATACCGATGTGCCGATGACCAAAGGAAGTTCCGGTGTTCTCATTATGAACCGGAAAGAAGCCAAGCGCGGAGAAATACAGAACTGCATCCGTTGTGCCAAATGTGTGGGAGCTTGTCCGATGGGATTGGAACCTTATTTACTGTCTGCTTTGTCGGAAAACGGAGATTTTGAAAGGATGGAAAAAGAAAATATCATGGATTGCATCGAGTGTGGTTCATGTCAATTTACTTGTCCGGCCAACCGTCCATTGCTCGATTACTGCCGTTTGGGTAAAGCCAAAGTCGGCGCCCTGATTCGTGCACGTCAAGCTAAATAATTTACGAAGTATGGAAAATAAACTGATAGTATCTTTGTCGCCCCATGTGCATAGTGGCGACAGCGTGCGTAAAAATATGTATGGCGTGCTTATCGCATTGGCGCCTGCTTTCCTGGTGTCGCTTCTCTTCTTTGGAGTGGGCGCTTTGATTGTTACGGCTGTTTCGGTAGTTGCCTGTGTTTTCTTTGAGTGGGCCATAGCCAAGTACTTGTTGAAGAAAGAAACCACTACCGTTTGCGACGGATCCGCAGTGATCACGGGAGTGTTGCTGGCTTTCAATCTGCCTTCCAATCTGCCGGTATGGATCATTATCCTGGGCGCTTTGTTTGCCATCGGGGTAGGAAAGATGTCTTTCGGCGGACTGGGCAACAATCCTTTCAATCCGGCTTTGGTGGGGCGTGTTTTTCTGTTGCTCTCCTTCCCGGTTCAGATGACTTCCTGGCCGGTAGTTGGTCAACTCACTGCTTATACCGATGCTACTACCGCGGCTACTCCGCTGGCAGTGATGAAGGGTGTTATCCACGGCGTACAGGGTGTTTCAATCGATCAGCTTCCCGATGCATGGGCGTTGCTGATTGGTCAGAACGGAGGAAGTCTGGGGGAGGTAAGCGCTTTGGCATTGTTGCTTGGACTGGGTTATCTGTTATGGAAGAAAATTATCACCTGGCACATCCCGCTGTCGATTCTGGTTACTGTATTTGTTTTTAGCGGCATCATGCACCTGATACATCCGGAATTGTATGTCAGTCCGGAGCTTCAATTGCTATCGGGAGGGTTGATGCTCGGGGCTATTTTTATGGCAACCGATTATGTGACCTCGCCGATGAGCAAAAACGGCATGTTGATTTACGGCGTATGCATCGGCCTGCTCACAGTTGTTATCCGCTTGTTCGGGAACTATCCCGAAGGAGTATCGTTTGCCATTCTGATTATGAATGCTTTCACACCATTGATTAATACCTATTGCAAACCAAAACGCTTTGGGGAGGTAGCGAAGAAGAAATGAAAAAACTGGAATCATCTTTAAAGAATATGTTGCTGGTGCTAACCGGGGTTACTGTCATTTTGGTAACGTTGTTAGCCTATGTGAATCAACTTACGGAAGAGCCGATCAGAGAGGCGAATGCCAATATATTGAAAACGGCTTTGAAGCAAGTGCTTCCTGAATTCACGAACGATCCTACCCAGGAGGCCGATACCCTTTTCAGTGAGAAAAACGGGAAGAAAATCGCCGACTATATTATCTACACAGCCAAGAACAACGATGAATGGGTGGGTACCGCCGTTGAAGCAACTTCCAATGGATTCTCCGGCAAGCTGAAAGTGCTGGTTGGATTTGATGCGCAAGGGAAAATATACAATTACTCCCTGCTGGCGCATTCGGAAACCCCGGGATTGGGATCGAAAGCCGACAAATGGTTTAAAAAAGGAGGAAAAGGAAACATCGTTGGTATGAACCCCGGCGATGGAGAGCTTAAAGTGAGCAAAGATCAGGGAGGAACGGTGGACGCCATCACAGCTTCTACGATTACTTCACGCGCTTTCCTCCAGGCTGTCAATAATGCCTATAACGCCTATAAAGGAAACGGCACCACCAGCGCTACACAGAAAGTCGAATCAACTAATTAAAAAGGAGTAACAAGATATGAATAATTTTAAAGTGTTGATGAACGGGGTTTTAAAAGAGAATCCAACGTTTGTGCTCCTGCTGGGTATGTGTCCCACTTTGGGTACCACCTCTTCGGCCATCAATGGGATGGGGATGGGGCTGGCTACCGCTTTCGTGCTTATTTGCTCCAATGTGGTTATTTCCTTGATTAAGAATCTTATCCCTGATATGGTGCGTATTCCCGCCTTTGTGGTGGTGATCGCTTCCTTTGTTACCCTGCTGGAGATGATCATGCGGGCATTTGTGCCGGCTTTGTATTCCACGCTTGGTTTGTTTATTCCACTTATTGTAGTGAACTGTATTCTGTTGGGACGCGCCGAAGCATTTGCAGCCAAGAACAATCCCGTTGCTTCGATGTTCGACGGACTTGGTATGGGGCTTGGGTTTACCATTGCATTGACTCTGTTGGGTGCTGCCCGCGAATTTCTGGGGACAGGCAAAGTGTTCGATATAACTCTCTTTCCCGAAGATTACGGTATATTGATTTTTGTGATGGCGCCGGGTGCATTTATTGCATTAGGCTATCTCATCGCACTGATAAACCGTTTCAAGAAGGCGTAATTAACCGATTGATTTTAAAATTATGGAATACTTATTGATATTTATCTCAGCCATCTTTGTAAATAACATCGTATTGGCGCAGTTTCTGGGAATCTGTCCGTTTCTTGGCGTCTCCAAGAAAATAGATACGGCACTGGGCATGAGTGCTGCGGTGGCATTTGTGCTGACCATTGCCACCATTGTGACATTCCTTATTCAAAAATACGTGCTCGATGCTTTTGGGTTAGCGTATTTGCAGACCATCACTTTCATCCTCGTGATAGCCGCATTGGTGCAAATGGTGGAAATCATCCTTAAAAAAGTTTCGCCTGCCTTGTATCAGGCGTTGGGAGTATTCCTGCCCCTGATCACTACCAACTGTTGCATCCTGGGAGTGGCCATTCTCGTCATCCGGAACGAATACGACTTGCTTACCGGCGTGGTATACGCTTTTTCTACCGCATTGGGATTTGGATTGGCACTGGTTTTGTTTGCCGGTCTGCGCGAGCAAATGAGTCTGGTGAAGATACCCAAAGGGATGGAAGGAACTCCTATAGCCCTAATAACTGCCGGTCTGCTGGCCATGGCATTTATGGGTTTTTCGGGGGTAGTTTAGTTAATTCGTGGGGCTCTTGATGCATTGGGATAAAACATACTGTTAAGGAATGTTTTTCACCCTGCGTTTCGGAGGCGTAACCGTTAAGAAAGGTTTCATTTTCGCCTATTTTTCATGCTAATTGGTAGAATTTTATCTATATTTGCATCCATAAGATTTTAAAACAACAGACTCTATTATTGTATGAAAGAAAGAATTTTAGTTACAGGTGGTACCGGATATATTGGTTCTCATACTGTAGTTGAACTACAAAATAGCGGATACGAAGTAATCGCGATTGATAATCTCTCCAATTCTAACGCAAATGTGATAGACAATATAGAGCAGATTACGGGAATTCGTCCAATCTTTGAACAATTAGACTGTCTTGATCTTGAAGGGCTCGACGCCTTATTTACCAAATACAAAGGAATCAAAGCAATTATTCATTTCGCTGCCAGTAAAGCTGTAGGCGAGTCCGTGCAGAAACCTTTGTTGTATTATCGGAATAATCTCGTTTCTCTTATTAATATTCTTGAGCTGATGCCGAAACATGGAGTAGAAGGTTTGGTCTTCTCTTCTTCCTGTACAGTATACGGACAGCCGGATGTACTTCCTGTAACCGAAAAGGCTCCTACCAAAAAAGCGGAGTCTCCTTATGGAAATACAAAACAAATTAATGAAGAAATCGTTTGTGATACAGTAGCCTCAGGTTCGCCTATCAGCGCCATTCTGTTGCGTTACTTTAATCCGATAGGTGCGCATCCTACTGCTTTGCTGGGAGAACTGCCTAACGGAGTACCTCAAAACTTGATTCCGTTCCTTACACAGACTGCCATGGGTATTCGCGAAAAGTTGAGTGTTTTCGGCGATGACTACAATACCCCCGACGGTTCTTGTATTCGTGATTATATCAATGTGGTCGACCTTGCCAAAGCACACGTGATTGCCATCCAACGGATTCTGGAAAAGAAACAAAAAGAAAAAGTAGAAGTTTTCAACCTGGGTACCGGACGTGGCATGTCAGTGTTGGAATTGATTCATGCCTTCGAAGCTTCTACAGGAGTGAAGTTGAATTATCAGATCGTAGGACGTCGCGCTGGTGACATCGAACAGGTTTGGGCGAACCCCGAATTTGCCAATGACGAGTTGGGTTGGAAAGCGGTGGAAACCATTGAAGATACTTTACGTTCTGCATGGAATTGGCAGCTGAAACTCCGTGAAAAAGGCATACAATAATTAAGTATTTGTTTTTATTAACATACAAGAAATAAACAAATATATAACTGTATTTGTTTATATTTTGCAAATCAACCTGACGCCCATTATGTGTATGTGAATATTCGTGATTGGTACTTATGTCTCCCTGGCATAGACAGGTAAGATTGCATAGTAGTTTTGTCGTGTTTTATTTTGTGTTTGTGTTGTGACGGTGCTACGACGTG
>JAVBVD010000007.1:0-209040 GCA_031554635.1 Bacteroides sp. | reverse complement strand
CACTACAAATATAAGTAATTCAATCTATTACGCCTATTCTTATCTAAAAACTCTTCGGTCGGGGAACGCCCAGCGGCAAGGGGCGGGACCACCCGTCCCGACGAGCGAAGCCATTTACAAATACAAACATAGTGACTTTTGTTTCTTTTCTTTTGTATCAAGACAAAAGAAAAGAAAATGACGGCGCAGCCCAAAGACAAAAGAGAAAGAAGAAGCACGGCGCAGCAAAAAAAACGTTCGTCAATCCGGGATTGACCCCTCCGGAAACAATCCCCCCGTTTCCGCCAACCAATTCACCGTATCGAACTCTACACTCCGTATCCGTTCCCCTACAGGAACAGTAGGATCCTTACTCTCCTCGCAAGCCGAATACCGTCCATTGACCATGTTATACACCATCGACGCCACCCCGGGACGCCCCAAGTGCTTATACTTCACCTTCTCCACATGGATGCGTACCACGTTCACCTCCTGATCCCGTTCTACGATGACCCCATAATCGGCTTTGTTCATAAACTCGGCCGACCCGCTGATGTCGTACATCTCGACCACGGCGCGCCGGTTCGTGATAGGGTTCCGGTTCATCTTTCGCGGGTGCGCCACGAGAATCACCAGGCAAGAGTTTTGCACGGCAAATGCCGTAAGGCGGTTGAGCAGTTCCGATAGGTATTGCGTCTCCGTGAGCCCCTCGGGCCGGCGGTGTTCGATGCGGTTCAGCGGGTCGATCACCAGGATGCGCACCCTCTTGCGGACCACCATCGCGCGGGCTTTTTGCAAGATGGCATCGATGGTATGCGCCTCTTTGGGGAGGATGTGCACGATGTTGTCCGACATGAAACGCCGGGCGGTGTGGTAGATCGACTCCGTCATCCCCGGGGTATCGCTGGCGAAGCGCAGTCCGGTGAGCTTCTCCACGATCTTGTTGTAGTGGTACGACACGGGCAGGTTCTCCGGACTAAAGTAGGCGATGCGCCAGCCGTGACGCAGGCAGAGGCGCAGCACCAGTTCATCGGTGAACTCCGACTTACCGTCGCCGGGCACACCGCTCACCACCATCAACCGTTGCAGTTCGAAGGTACAGAGGTCGTCGAAGTTGCTCCACCCCGTCTCCGCCCCTTTGCTCAGTCCGTTTTCGTAGACCCGGCGCAGTTCGTCCGATAGGTCGTCGGCTGTGTACACCCCGTCGATGGGCAGTTCTTCGGCCTGTTCCAAGGCGATGCGCAGGCTGCTTGCGCCGTAACGCTGCAAGTGATCATTAGCGTCCTTGCAGCCGGGACCGTAGTGCACGATGCGGCAACGTTCGGGTCCGAACCGGCTGAGAAGCTCGCCGAGTAGTGCCACGCCCTTCGTGTCGTTGTCCACCGCCAGGTAGATGCAAGCTTTATCGTCGAAGTGCGACTCCGTGAAGCGGTCGAGCCACGACAGGTTGCCCGTCGCACCGGCGGGAACGCTCACCACATCGGTACGTCCGATGGCGGCAAACGAGAGCGCGTCGATCTCGCCCTCGGTGATGATAACCTCAGGCGTACCCAGTATGCCGTCAATGTTGTACGGAATGAGTTCGGCCCCTTGCACCATCTTGAAATTCTTCGCCCCGTCGCGGTATTTGATGTTAATCAGGCGACCGTCTTCCAGGTAGTGAAAGCAGATGCAATTCGCCTTCGCCCCCGTTTGCGGCATCCACTCCTGGCACTCGGCGACGTGCATCCGGGTGAGCACTTCCTGCGGAATGCAGCGCTGCTCCACGAACCAACGGGTGAGACGGTCGCTCAGCGTGCTCACCCGGTTGGCATTGTAAACGGGGCGGACGAAATGGTCGGCAGCTGCCGGATGGCCGTGCGACGCACCTTGCCGGCTTTGTTCCTGTTGCTGCACAGCCTGCCGCCGCTGCTCCCGCTGCTGCACAGCCTGGCGGTACGACAGGTTTTCCGAATAGCCACAGTGGTGGCAATGGCATCGTCCACGGTCAATATCTACACTGAGCGACTTGTCGCGCTTGTTTTTACGCGTTTCGTGGCATTTGGGACAATGGGTTTTCAAGCGGCCGCTTGTGCGACCTAAGGTGTTTACTCCGATGGAGTGAAAATCATACTTCATTTTTTCAGGTTATTTGATAATTTAGTAAAATCACAGTTAGATATTTATAGCATACTGTTTGGCGTTTTTCCACGGGGGCGAATCGCTAAACAGACAATTTTCAGGCAGTACGGATATTTCCGGCGTTTGACGGTTGCAAACACTTCGCTTGACGGCAGCAAACACCTCGCTTGACGACAGCAAACACTCCGCTTGACGGTTGCAAACACCCCGCTTGACGGTTGCAAACACTTCATTTGACGGTTGCAAACATTTCACCGACCGCTCCCGTTCAACCGATCCATTTCCGGGCGCCATCGTCCCAAAAAGCTGAGATCGACGGTCGTGGAGGAGCATCATCGGGAATAGGGATCCCACCCATAAAAGCGCGACGCCCTTCGATCAGTTGTTCGAATGGAGAAATGGCGCTAGACCCGCGGGAAGCCTGCCACGTGACGAGGAGGTCGCGAATGCGACGGCCTGTGCGAGAGTCGGGCGAGAGGAAATTCACGAAATAACGCCTGACGGCTTTCAGGTCGGGCAGTTCCTGTTCCTTGTCGTACGTGCGGATATGGTTCTTGAAGTTGTCTATGATCTGCGGAAGGTAGTCCAGGTGTTTTTTCTCCAATCGGGTACTGCTCCATATTTGTTCCAGCCAATCATCATCAGATTGCAGGGCATCGATCAGCGATAGAAAAGAAGGATTGTTGCAGCCTGAATTTTCATGCCCCGTGTTGTTGTTGGCATTACGTTTTTTATCTTCCCCTATATTATCATCAACAACATCAACGCGCGTACGTACGTGAGAAGATCGCATTTTCGACGCTCTTTTGAAGCAGTTTCCGAAAGAACGTTTCGTTTTGATTATCTGGCACTTATCTACTTTATTACTTCGGGACTCTACCGGAGCCTCCATAAGAGCATCCATGGGAGCATCTACCCGAGTATCCATAGGAGCCTCCACCCGAGCATCCATGGGAGCATCCACCCGAGTATCCATAGGAGCATCCACCCGAACCTCCACCCTGACTTTTTTGGTTGATGCCGGATTTTTTGTTTTTTGAGCACTGTCAACATTAGTCGGTACGGCATATGTCAATGTCATACCAAACCACTCGCCTTTCACGCAAAAAAGATCATATTGATACAGCACCCTCCGCATCACGTTTGGTTGGGTTCCGGTTTGCCGGGCCAGGTCTACCAGGACCGATACCGATGCCCACTTTTCCGGCAATCCATTCAGGAAATCACGCATATAGCAGTAAGCCCCGTATCCTCGCAGGCCTTCTTTGATCAACAATAATTTGATGTTCGACTGGAGCGCGTCGTTGTCCGCTTCGCTTTTCATGGGTTGATTTTTCTTCATATTGTTTATGTAAATCTTGTTTATTACTTGGCAAATGTAGATACAAAAATTTATTTAATATGGGGTATTTTATACCCATATTTACCCAAAACTTCATTTTACTTTTGCCGCCCTAAAATTAATAAAAGAAGAAAAAATGAAATTACTACCCAAAAGATGGTGCGAACCAACCGAAAAAGAGACTGAAAAGAATCATTTAGAAATAATGAACTGTTTACGAACCCTCTTCCGCTATTTGCGTACGCTGTGTGGACTAAACCCTTTACAGGCCAGCAGAATATTGGACATTGACCGTTCCAATCTTACAAAATATGAAACAAACAAGAATGACATGACCGTCAGAACCCTTAATCGTATCATCTTCAGATATACACACCACATCATCCACCACCAAATAGAGATACCCAAAGAATACAAGGACTTTTTCGATAACAACGGTTCTGAGGAAAATCTACGGGCATTCTTCCTTGCAAAGTTGATCATACAATCGATGAATAATACAAATCAGAAGACAGAAAAACAACACAGCTCAAACAAAACAAAGAGTAAGAATGCTGCAAAGAAGTAAATAAATCAAAGAAGCTCCAAAAAGGATCGATAAGAATAATTGAAACATATATTACAATTGCGTAACAAAAAGTTGTTGTTATTAGGAATTATTATTGTACATTTGCTCCACGCTTACGCATAAGCGCGGAGCAAACGTGCAACAACAGTATTCTATGATAACACCATATATGCAATCATTCGATCTCTGCGACATAGCACCGTGGCTTAACTCATTCTCGCCCATCACGCTCGATGAAACGAAGAAAGTGCGCCTGATGAACCGCATCGATACCAAATTCGTCACCACCCGTGACGTGCTGGAATGCATGCTGGGAATGGCCTCCGAGCACTACTATGTTCAGGAGATAGAAGGCGAACGAAACAGCGCTTACCACACCGTATACCTCGACACCCCCGACCGGGCCATGTATCTGGCGCACCAAAACGGGCGGCGTGTGCGCGAAAAAATACGTGTGCGCACCTACCTGCAATCGGGGCACGCGTTCCTCGAAGTGAAAAATAAAAACAACAAAGGACGTACCGACAAGCAACGCATCGCCGTAACCGATGTTCAAACACTCTGCCCCCACCAGGCCGACCACTTCCTGCGCCAGCATGCCTGGTACTGCATGGACCAGCTCATGCCCCGGCTCGAAAGCCGGTTCAGGCGCGTCACCCTCGTGAACCGGCGGATGACCGAACGGCTTACCATCGATACCGACCTCTGCTTCTCCAACCTCGACGACGGGCAAACCGTGCAGCTGCCCCACATCGTTATCATCGAACTCAAGCGCGACGGCATGTTGTACTCGCCCATACGCCAGGTGCTGCACCAACTGCGCGTACACCCCACCAGCATCAGCAAGTACTGCATCGGGTCGGCCCTTACCAACCCCGCCCTGAAACAAAACCGGCTGAAAAGCAAAATACGGTTGATACAATCACTGACGAACAAAAGAAATAACATATAAAAATTTGACAGAATGAATGAATTAGACGATTTCGGATTTATGGACACTCCGCTGCTGAGCGAACTGGGCATCCTGCAGCTGCTGGTGCGTTTCGCTTTCAACGCAGCAGTCGTATTTGCCATCATCCGCTTTTTCTACTACCCCAAAAGCCGCCGGCGCGACTACTTCTTCACCTTCACCCTGATCAGCATCAGTATCTTCCTGATGATATTCCTGCTGGGCAGCGTCAAAATTAAAGTAGGCTTCGCCCTGGGACTGTTTGCCATCTTCGGCATCATACGCTACCGCACCGAATCGATGCCCGTACGGGAGATGACGTACCTGTTTGTAATCATAGCCATATCGGTTATCAATGCCCTGGCCGTGGAGGTAAGTTACCTGGAACTGGCGTGCACCAACCTGCTCTTCATTCTGAGCGTATGGTTTTGCGAAAGCAACCGCTCGGTGAAGCATACCGCCTGCAAACTGGTGATGTACGACCGCATCGACCTGATAAAACCCGAGCACGAAGCCCAACTCATCGACGACCTGCGCCAACGCACCGGCCTGAACGTACTGCGCATCGAAGTAGGGCACGTAGACTTCCTGCGCGACGCCGCCATGATCAAAGTATTCTACGAACCCCTTGCGAACGAAACAAACAGCGTGGACACCCTCCTCAAATTCCCCCGGGAAAACGAGTAACACACGCGCCACATACACGTACATATATATATACAAAAACAATCAACCCCAAACATCATTCCATTATGAGTAAAAAAAAATCGTTGGCATTCGCCATGCTTCTGTGTTGCGTAAGTATGAACATGCAAGCACAAAGTGACGACTTCGGTCTGTGGACCGGTCTGGAAGTAAAGAAAAGCATCGTCAAGGGGCTCGACCTCTCGGCCGAAGGCGAATACCGCCTGCGCAACGACTGGAAAGATACCGAACGCTGGTCGGTGGGCACAAGCCTTTCGTACCGCATGCTGCCCTTCCTGAAAGCCGCTGTGGGATATACGTACCTCAAAGTCAACCGCCCGGAGACAACCACCGCCAAAGGCAATATCATCCCCGAATACTGGTCGCCCCGCCACCGCTTTAACGCCTCGCTTACGGGTAACGTCAAAGCCGGACGCTTTGAATTCTCGCTGCGCGAACGCTACCAGGTAACCCACCGCGAAGCGCTGAGCGTGCCCAAGATCAGCGGCAAAAACGGATCGGCCAAAGATAACGAGGAAATCTCGTCCAAAACCAAGACCGTACTCCGCTCGCGCCTGCAAGCCGAATACAACATCCGCAAATGTCCCCTGGCGCCCTACGCATCAGTAGAGATATACAACTCGATGGACCGGGACGGAAAACTCGACAAGACACGCTACACAGCCGGAACAGCCATCAAACTGAACAAGCACAACGCCATCGACGTCTATTATTTATATCAGAACAAACAAGACGACGATGAACCGAGCGGACATGTGCTGGGTGTGGGGTATACGATAAAATTTTGATAATAAATTATAACTCGAGACCCATATCTAACAGATTATCCGATAGTAGTGAAACCAATTTGCATGAAATAATTTTATAAAACATTACAGGCAGATTGGTTTTTACGAAAAAACAAATAACTTTGTGCCCATATGAGAAAACGGAGCCTAAAAGTAGGCTTTGCGAGCATTTATGCGTTATAGATACGGAAAAAAAACTGAGAATATGGTAAAAGAGAAAACCAAAATACTGATCGTTTTCAAAGAAACAGAAACAGACAATCTATTTGTACACATACTAGCAAGAGGAATAGCCTCCCAGGGAATGGACATACGTTGCTCTACGGATTTGTTTTGGAACGATAATGACACGACATACGACATTATACACTTTCAATGGCCCGAAGAAGTAGTGGGATGGAATTGCGACGACATGCACATGGTAGAGAAACTCCGCCTGCGCATCGACGAATGGCGCAAACGTGGAAGCCATTTCTTATACACACGTCATAACACACGCCCGCACTATGCCAACCGGGCAATCAACGCTGCATACGGAGTGATCGAAGCCAACAGCGACCTGGTGGTACACATGGGGCAGTACAGCTACGATGAGTTTGTAGCCAGGCATCCGCAGAGCCGCAACATAATCATACCGCATCACATCTACGAAGATACATACCGGGAGAACATCACCCGGAAAGAGGCGCGCGAATACCTGGGTATTCCGCAACGAAAATTCGTTATAACCGCATTCGGCAAATTCCGCAACAACGAAGAGGTGAAGATGATGCTCAAAGCATACTTCAAGGCCAAACTGCGGCGCAAATGCCTGCTGGCTCCCCGTTTGTTTCCTTTCAGCCGTACACCCCGGCAGAGTGGTTTCATAAAACGGTTGGTGTCCAAGTGCGCTTACCACACCATCATTCCACTGGCAAGGCTTTGGGGCATCCGGGGAGGAGGAAACGAAGAAATAGTAAGCGACCACGACTTGCCGTACTACATCGCCGCTTCGGATGTGCTTTTCGTGCAACGTAAACAGATTCTCAACTCGGGCAACGTGCCGCTGGGATTCTTGTTTCGCAAAATCGTGATCGGACCCGACACGGGCAATGTGGGCGAGCTGCTGCGAGCCACCGGGAACCCGGTATTCGATGCCGAAGACCCCATAAGCATCGCCCAGGCCATCGGGCAAACCTTCGCCCTACGCAAAAAAGAGCAAGGAGAAAAGAACTACCAATACGCGTTGGCACATTTCAGCCTGCACCTTGTGGCAGGTCAGTATATCGATGCATATAACACCCTGAACGAACAATGAGTAGTACCAAACAACAACTCTTCTCGGGCGTGTTCTACACCGCGCTGGCCAAGTACTCGGGTATCTTCATTTCCCTGGGCGTGGCAGCCGTGCTGGGACGCCTCATCTCGCCCGAAGATTTCGGGGTGATGGCCATAGCCACGGTAATTATCGCTTTCTTCGGACTGGTGACCGACATGGGTATCTCACCCGCCATCATACAGCATAAGGACCTCACGGACGATGATCTGTCGGGTATCTTCTCGTTCACCGTATGGTCGGGCATCGGGCTGGCTGTGCTCTTCTTCGCCGCCTCGTGGCCCATCGGCTACTTTTACGACAGCGACATGCTGCGGCTGCTGTGCCAACTGCTGTCGGTGAACCTCTTCTTCGCCTCGATCACCATCGTGCCCGGGGCGTTGTTCTATCGCAACAAAGAATTCAAGTATGTAGCCATTCGTGGCTTCGTGATACAGGTGTCTACAGGAGTGATTTCCATCGCGGCGGCGCTGCTCGGTGCGGGGCTCTACGCGCTGATCATCACCCCCATCCTCTCGTCCATCCTCATGTTTGGCCTGTCGGTATACCGCTATCCGCAACGCATACGCCTCACCACCGGATGGACACCACTCCGGAAGATATTCAGCTACTCGGCCTACCAGCTGATGTTCAGCGTTATCAACTACTTCAGCCGCAACCTGGACAAGCTCCTGGTGGGTAAAGTGCTCAACTTGAGCGACCTGGGTTACTACGAGAAGTCGTACCGCCTGATGATGCTGCCCTTGCAGAACATCACGCAGGTAATCACCCCGGTGATGCACCCCATCTTCAGCGATTTCCGCGACGACCTCCAACGCCTGGGCGCGTCGTACGAACGCATCGTGCGCCTGCTGGCTTTCCTGGGCCTGCCGCTCAGCGTGTTGCTCTTCTTCACCGCCGAGGAAGCCATGCTGCTACTCTTCGGCGACCAGTGGGGACCGTCGGTACCGGTGTACCAAGCCCTTACCCTGTCGGTAGGTGTGCAGATCATCCTCTCCTCGTCGGGCTCCATCTTCCAGGCGGCCGGCGATACGCGCAGCCTGTTCATCTGCGGACTGTTCTCGGCCGTGCTCAACGTAGCGGGTATGCTCGCGGGCATCTTCTACTTCGAGTCGCTCACGGCGCTGGGCTGGTGCATCACGGTGACGTTCAGCATCAACTTCTGTCAGTGTTACTGGCAAATGTACCGGGTGACGCTGAAACGAAGCCTGTTTCACCTCGTTCGTCAGCTTGTTTCACCACTCGTATTGAGCGCACTCATGGTAGTGGCACTACTACCAGTACACCTTATGCTGGTGGTAGATAGCAAAATAGCAACAATTATTACCAAAGGTATCATTTTTTTGATTATCTTTGGTACGTATATACAAGCCACCGGGGAGTTCGACTTTCTGGGGAAAGCCAAGAGTTTCATAAATAAAAAGAAATAGCTGTCCTAATGATTAAAGCAAAGGAAGAACCTGATATGCCTCAAGTAATCGACCCGAAAAAAACGTTGAAGGCCATCTTCCTCATATTTCACGGATTTGAGGAACATAACGGTATCAGTAAAAAAATTCAGTACCAGATCAAAGCGCTCAAGGCGTGCGGGGCGGATGTGACCGTGTTCTATTTTGAGTACGACGAACAGGGGAATTTTACGTGTTACTATACACCGAAAGAGGAAAACTACCAAGCGGTACCTTATCATTCCTTCGGGAAAGGATTCGGAGGCAAGATCAGAAAACGTTGCCAGGCTTCGGTCATCAAACGATTCGTAGAACGGGAGAAGACGGATTTTGTCTACATGCGCTCTTTCCACAACGCCAACCCGTTCACCATACGCATGGTCGAGGAATTCAAACGGTTGGGCAATACCCGCGTCGTGATGGAGATCCCCACCTATCCGTACGACCAGGAGTACGTTACCCGGCGCATGAAACTGGAGCTGGCTGTGGACAAGCTCTACCGTCGCCGGCTGGCCTCGAAGCTCGACGCCATCGTGACTTTCTCCAACGCTACTGAAATATTCGGACAACGCACCATACGCATCTCCAACGGTATCGACTTCGACGCCATACCGATGAAGACCCACACCAATGATACCTCCCGCGAGCTACACCTCATCGGTGTGGCCGAAGTGCATTACTGGCATGGGTACGACCGCCTGGTGCGCGGACTGGTGGAGTACTACCGCCACAACCCTGAGTACAAGGTGTATTTCCACATCGTGGGCCAACTGAGTGGCGACCGGGAACGGGAAGAGATCCTCACTCCCATCCGTGAAAACGGACTGGAGCCTTATGTGATTCTGCACGGACCGCGCCACGGAGCCGAACTGGACGAGCTCTTCGAGAAGGCCGACTTTGCCATCGGCAGTCTGGCACGCCACCGCAGCGGCATCACCGATATCAAGACACTGAAAAACCGGGAATATGCCGCACGCGGCTTCGGTTTCGTGTACTCGGAAATGGACAGCGACTTCGAGCAGATGCCCTACATATTCAAGGTACCGGCCGACGAAACGCCTGTGAACATCGACCGCCTTCTGGCCTTCCAGCGTTCACTCGTGACTACGCCCGGAGACATACGCCAATCCATCGAGCCCCTCTCGTGGAAATACCAGATGCAGAAAGTTATCAACGCTATAACCGATCAAAAATGAACAAGCCACTGACTATCGCATTTTGCATCCCCTCGCTCTACTACCCCAGCGGCATGGAGCGGGTACTGTCGTTGAAAGCCAACTACTTCGCCGAAGCGTTCGGGTACCAGGTACACATCATCCTGACGGATGGAAAGAAGCAAAAACCGTACTACGAGTTGCACCCTTCCATCACCGTGCACCAGCTCGACATCAACTACGACGAGTTGTACGACCTGCCGCTGTACAAACGAATCGGCGGCTACCTGAAACGCCAACGGCTCTTTAAACAGAGACTCGACGAGTGTTTGAACCTGATCAAAGCCGATATCTGCATGTCATTGCTTCGCCGCGACATCAATTTCATCAACAAGATGACCGATGGCAGTGAGAAAATGGGCGAAATACACTTTAGCAGATACAATTTCCGTGATTTCAAGGACAACCGCCTGCCGGGCTTCGTACAGAAAACAATTCAACGTTACTGGATGAATCAACTCATTCGCAACCTGCGCCAGCTCCGGAAGTTTATTGTACTAAGCCACGAAGATGCCGAAACATGGACGGAACTCGACAATGTAGGTGTGATACACAATCCATTGCCGTTCTTTCCCGAAGGACAATCGGACTGCAGCAGCAAACAAGTCATCGCCGTAGGCAGATACCAGCCCCAGAAAGGTTTCGACCTGCTGATACCGGCCTGGAAAATCGTAACCGAACGCCACCCCGACTGGGTGTTGCGGATTTACGGCGACGGTATGCGCCAGGAACTCCAGCAGCAAATCGACGAGCTGAACATAGCTTCTTCGTGCATTCTGGAACATAGTGTGCCCAACATTGCCGACAAATACCTGGAAAGTTCTATCTTTGTACTCTCTTCACGTTACGAAGGGTTCGGCATGGTAGTAACCGAGGCCATGGCCTGCGGCGTACCCCCCGTATCGTTTGCCTGCCATTGCGGTCCGCGCGACATTATCCGCGACGGCGAAGACGGTTTCCTGGTGGAACGGGAGAACATCGCACAACTAGCCGAAAAAATAATATACCTCATCGAGCATGAGGACGTTCGCAAAGAAATGGGACGCAAAGCCCGCGTCAATGTAGAACGCTTTAAGATGGAAGCCATCGGTGAACAATGGCGCCAATTATTCGAATCTGTAGCCAAGTAAGAAAGCAACTCTATGAAAGTCAGATCACCTTACGACAGGCACGACCTGCGTATAAAAAAAACCGACCGGGTAGTAGAGGTAGGCCCCGGACATTACCCCACATTCAGGTCGAATGTCATTGTAGAAAAATTTGTGGATACCAACTATCACCGTTGCGGCGATGTGAAAATTTATCCACACCAGACTTTCTACAATGCTCCGGGCGAAGCATTGCCTTTCAAGGATAATGAATTCGATTACATTATTTGCAACCAGGTGCTGGAGCATGCCGACGATCCGGCGTTGTTCATCGAAGAACACTGCCGCGTGGCACCCAGAGGATACATGGAAACCCCCAGTTTGCTGGGAGAGTTCCTGTTTCCCAAAAAATCGCACCGGTGGATCATCCTGGAAATCGACGGCAAACTCGTTATCTATGAAAAGGATAAAATGCCGGGGAACTACGGAAACAATTATGGCGAATTATTTCTGAACTACCTGCCCTATCAGTCGCTCGTGTACAAACTGTTGTGGCTCACCGAAGGCGACCTGATGATAAACCGGTACGAATGGGAAGGAAAGATCGACTACATCGTGAACCCTACCGATCCGTACTACCTCGATTATTTCACCAAACCGTGGACTCACGAAATGGTGAAACGGCTTTATCCGCCAAGAGGTTTCGGAAAAGAAGTAAAAAAAATGGTCTGTGCCATGTGGTATATCTTTGCATCAAAAATAAGAGACAAGATGCATAGACAACGTACCTTGAGCATGGACGAATACATGAAATTAAAAGGTCAAAAAAACGATAAAACATGAAATGGTATAGTAAATATCTGCAGGTTTATGAGAAACCCTTCTCGGAAGCCCCTCAAGCCGTCATCGACGAAGTACGCGAGAACTTGAAACGGTTGCAAAGCGACAAACCGCTGGTTACCGTATCGATAATCGGCTACAATGAAGAGAAACACTTGCTATCCTGTCTCTGGTCGCTCAGCGACATGAAGTGCAAGTACCCGGTAGAGATCATCGGGGTAGACAATGAGTCGAAAGACCGCACCGCCGAGATCTATCAGGCTTCGGGAATACCGTATTTCACCGAATACCAACACAGTTGCGGATTCGCCCGCCTGTGCGGATTGAACCATTCCCGCGGAAAATACCATATCAACATCGATGCCGATACCATGTATCCGCCCAAATATGTGGAAACCATGGTCGACGCCCTGGAAAAACCGGGCGTGGTATGCGTCAGCTCACTCTGGGGATATATCCCCGACGAACAACACCCGCCACTGGGACTGTGGTTCTATGAATTCACCCGCGACCTTTACTTGTGGGTGCAATCGCACAAACGTCCGGAACTCAGTATCCGTGGACTTGTTTTTGCGTACCGTATCGACTACGCCCGCGAAGTAGGCATTCGCACGGACATCATCCGTGGCGAAGACGGATCGCTGGCGCTGGGACTGAAAAAATATGGAAAAATAGGGTTCGTACGTGCTCGCAAAGCACGCGCGGTAACCGGTTACGGAACAGTAGGAGCCGACGGATCACTGTTCAATAGTTTCAAAGTAAGACTCATCGGTAGTATGAAAAGTATCGGTCGTATTTTTACCAAGAAAGAAGTGTACCAGGATGAAGATAGTAACTTGGTGAAAAATAAAAAGAAATAAATAATTAAATTCATCATTATACATAATATGAGCCAGATAAAGAAAATTTTATTAAGTACGTTGTGTGCAGTTATATTATTCAGTTGTATTCAACAGAAAGATATGTACATCCGCCCGGGAGAAGTTATTTCCTTCAAGTTCGAAAAATCAAAAAATCCAGGACTTCCAAGAGATATAGAATTGGAAGTTTATTCGGGGTCCCAAAGAATCGCAACTTATCTTACTGAGGACATAAAAGACTTAGATCTTAGCTCATTAATAGCCACCTTTAAAACAGAGAACGGTAAACTACACATTGGTAGCATTCCGCAAGAAAGTGGCAAAACGCCTAATGACTTCAGTAAACCAGTGCGATACACGTGTATAGGAGATAACGAAGAAATACGTGCTTTTATCGTTAATATTGCACCGTACACCGGACTCCCGGTAGCCATTATTCGGACGGAAAACGAAATAATGGTTAAAGACAAGAAAACTTGGATGAATGCCCAAATCACAATTGATGGTATGGGAAAGATGCAGAGTATGAGCGGTTCCACCACAGTTAAAGGACGGGGAAATGGTTCATGGAAATACCCCAAAAAGCCGTTCAATATAAAGCTGAGTGAAAAACAAGAAGTACTTGGAATGCCCAAACAAAAGAACTGGGCCTTTCTGGCAAATTACCGGGACAGAACATTATTACGCAATGATGTAACTTTTCAGCTGGGTTACATGGCTGATAACTTGGAATGGACCCCAAAATGCCAATACGTAGAAGTTTTATTCAACGGTGAATACCAAGGAAACTTCCTGATATGTGAACGCATCAGAGTTGATAAAAACAGAGTGAATATAAAGGAAATGACAACAGATGATATTGACGAGGAATCTATAACTGGAGGATATATTCTTGAATATGACAAATATTATGATGAAGTCAATAAATTCAAAACAGCATTAAACAATTGGCCTGTTAACATCAATGAACCTGATGAGAAAGTTTTGAATGAAAAACAATTCAAATATATTCAAGATTATACGAATAAAGTTGAAGAGCTTCTGAGCACTGGTAACTTTGACGAGTTGTACAATAACTACATTGATATCAACTCTTTTATTGACTATTGGATTGTACAAGCACTCTGTGGAAATACTGAAATGTATAATATCTATAGTGTATACTGTTACAAACATAGAAATGGCAAAATGTTTGCCGGACCGTTATGGGACTTCGACTATTCAACTTATGTTTCAGCAAGTGGAACAAATAGTAAATCTGGGGTCTGGTTTAAATATTTATTCGAAAGTGCTGTATTTAAACAAAAAGTTAAGGAAAGATTTGCTGTTTTGAAACCTCGCTTCGAAACTATTCCACAATACATTGCTAGCAAAAGTCAATATCTCTCAACTTCTGTTGAGGAGAATTGGAAATTGTGGCCCATTAGCACATCTTATATACCCTCATCACTAAATAAAGACGAAACCCTCCCTACTTACCAGGAGGCCATTGATCGCATGACGTCCATCTACCAGGCACGCCTGTCGTGGCTGGAAAGTGATATCAACAAACTATAACATAAAAGACAACTGCTATGACCCTCGCCCTCGAAATCATCTTCTGGATAGCCCTGTTCATGGTATTCTATACCTACCTGGGCTACGGCATACTGCTGTACATCCTCGTGAAAATAAAGGAAGTCTTCAAGAAACCCGTGCGCCGCACCCTCCCACCCGACGCGCAGCTGCCCCATGTCACCCTCTTCATCACCGCTTTCAACGAACAGGATGTGGTGGACGAGAAGATGCGCAACTGCCTGGAGCTGGACTACCCGGCGGACAAGTTCCACATTGTATGGACCACCGACGGCAGTAACGACCAGACCAACGAGTTCCTCCAAAAACGATGGCCGCAAGCCACGGTGTACTTCAGTCCCGCCCGGCAAGGGAAAACCGCTGCGATGGGACGCGGCGTGCAGTTTGTGGAAACACCCATCGTGGTGTTCACCGACGCCAACACCATGCTGAACCGCGAAGCCATCCGCGAAATTGTGCTGGCTTTCGAGGACCCCAAAGTGGGCTGCGTAGCCGGTGAGAAACGCATCGCCGTGCAAGACAAGGATGGCGCCGCTGCCGGTGGCGAAGGCATCTACTGGAAATACGAATCGACCCTGAAAGCGCTCGACGCCCGCCTGTACTCCGCCGTAGGAGCCGCCGGTGAGCTCTTCGCCGTGCGTCGCCCGCTCTTCGAAGAGATGGAGCGCGACACGCTGCTCGACGACTTTATCCTCTCGCTGCGCATCGCCATGAAAGGTTACACCATCGCCTACTGTAGCAACGCCTACGCCGTGGAAAGCGGATCGGCCGACATGGGCGAGGAAGAGAAACGCAAGGTGCGCATCGCTGCCGGCGGATTACAGTCCATCTGGCGACTGCGCCCGCTGCTCAACCCATTCAAATATGGCGTACTGAGTTTTCAATACACGTCGCACCGTGTACTGCGCTGGTCGCTCACGCCCGTGCTGCTGTTCCTGCTGTTGCCGGTGAACATCGTACTGCTGGCGCTGGGAGCCTGTCCCGTACTATACGGCACGTTGCTGGCGGGGCAGATCTTGTTCTACCTCATGGGGTGGTACGGGCACTACCTGGCAGAGCGGCAAGTAAAAAATAAGCTCTGCTTTATTCCTTATTACTTCCTGTTCATGAACGTGAACGTGTTTAAGGGTGTGAAATATCTTCACAAAAAGAAAGGATCAGGCGCTTGGGAAAAGGCTAAAAGAGCCTGATTCACAAAATATCCCGATTTAAAGTTGTTTAATTCATAGTTTTTCGTAGCTTTGTGGCTGTGACCTTCTAGAAATCAGTTAATATATGGAACGCATTCTCAGCAACACACAACACGCCAACAAAATTCTACAACTTACGGCAGATACCATGCTACTTGTAAGTCACGAAGGAATATGTATTGACGTAAATCCGCATAGCGATCTTTGGTTCCTGCAAGAAGACTTCCTACTCGGCAAGAACGTAATTGATCTGCTACCGGAAAAGACGCGTCAGGAAATCGTACCCGACTTCCGCCACGTGATAGACAACCAGGTAAACTTCACACGCAATTATGGCTTGGAAACAAGCCGTGGGAAGTTCTACTTCAAATGCATCATGCACCCGTACGAGGGCATGGTGCTATGCCAGTATAGGGACATCACCGAACGGAGCAATGTAAAGCTGCAACTCGAAGTGGCCAACCGCAAACTGAAAGAGGCCCAGCAAGCGGCGCTCATCGGGCAGTGGAGCTTCAATACGAACGAAGATGTGCTCTACTTCAGCGGATATACGGGCATCCTCGCGCGGGAACACCGGCAAGGCATCATCTTCGATCAGTATCTCCATCTCGTAGCAGCCGAAGACCGGGACAGGGTGCGGCACTTCCTCCTCACAGGAGGTGAAGACTACCCCGAACAGAGCCTCGGTTACCGCGTCAACATCGGTAAAGACATGTTCTACATACGTATCAAGACGTTCATCCGGAAAGTAGAAAAGGATGGAAGTTTGCATACGGAGGGGTACATTCAAAACATAACCGACCTGCAACGGCAGCGGAACGATCTCAACACGCTGACGCACGCCATCAATTATGCCAAGGAGTGTGTATCGGCCGCACGGAAAGACGGAAGGATGGTATTCGCCAATAATACCTTCCGCCACCTGCACCACATACCCGAAGAGGCCGACATCACCCAATATAAGATATACGAGGTGGTGGGCGACCTGACTTCGCTGAGCGACTGGAAAAAGCGGATCGCACCCGTAGAGAAAACCGGAAGTTCCGAATTCATCGCGCACCAACCGGTGAGAAATAAGGAGCATATACTCGCTTTCAGGGGCATTCTGCACCGGGTAGCGGGGTATGAGGACGAACCTTTCTACTGGTCGTTCGCACACGATATCACGGAACAGCTCCGGAAAGAAGCCAAAATCAGGCAACTGAACAACCTCCTGGATGCCATCATGCAAAACCTGCCCGCAGGGATCGTGGTGAAGGACAGCGGAAACGATTTCAAACATATCTACCAAAATCCGGAAGCATACAACCGCATCAGCTTCGCAACGAAACAGGATGCCATCGGCAAGAATGAATTCGAACTGCACGAACAGGAGTATGCCCAACAGATATGGCAGGAGGACATGGAAATTGTATCCACCGGAATGTCATACCACCGGGTATTCGAGGATAAGGATGCCAACGGCAGACGGATCGTGCTCGACAAACGGAAGATGAGGATCGAAACCGAAGGGTTCGCACCGCTGATCCTGTCCATCGAATGGAACATCACCGAACAGGAGGACATGAAGCGCGAAATACAGGTGGCGAAAGAGAAAGCGGAGATATCGGACAAACTGAAATCGGCCTTCCTGGCCAACATGAGCCACGAAATACGTACGCCACTCAACGCCATCGTGGGCTTCTCGCGCGTGATCATGGACTGCGACGACCGCGCCGAACGGGAAAGCTACTACCAGGTGGTGGAAGCCAACAACGAGCGGTTGCTGCAACTGATCAACGAGATTCTCGACCTGTCGAAAATCGAATCGGGAATTGTGCAGTTCACCTACAGCACCATGGATCTGGACGAGCTGTGCAACGATGTGTTTCAGGCACACGTGTTCCGCTGTCCGCCTACGGTGCAACTGGTGTACGAACCGTCGGAAAAATCGGCACGCACGTACTCGGACAAGAACCGGGTGTTCCAGGTGATATCGAACCTCATCGGGAACGCACTGAAATTTACCACGGAGGGAAGCATCAGCTTCGGCTACAAACAGGTGGGCGAACAACTGCTGTTCCACGTCAGGGACACCGGAGCGGGCATCGCACCCGACAAGGTGAACAGGGTATTCGAACGGTTTGTGAAAGGCAACACGCACGTACAGGGTACGGGGCTGGGACTGTCCATCTGCAAGTCGATCGTGGAACGCCTCGGAGGAGAGATCTGGGTAACGTCGGAATTGGGGAAAGGAAGCACGTTCTTCTTCACCCTGCCGGTGCTGCGCAATGAACAGGACGAGGAGGAGGAAACGAAGAATATGCCGGTACAGGCGCCCTTCAACCAGCATATGCAAGTACGGCCTGCGGTCTGCGCCAACGGGAAGCAGCCGGAAAATATTACCATACTCGTAGCCGAGGACACGGACAGCAATTACGAATTGCTGGAAGCTACCATCGGCAAGAAATTCAATCTCGTAAGGGCCATCGACGGCATTGAGGCCGTGACCCTGTTCGAGAGCATAAAACCGGACCTGATCCTGATGGACATCAAAATGCCCAACCTGGACGGTCTGGAAACAACGAAGATCATACGTCAGCTATCGACCGACATACCGATCGTGGCGCAAAGCGCGTATGCCTTCGAACAGGACCAAAGAGAGGCGCAGGAAGCAGGATGCGACGCGTTCATCGCCAAGCCGATCATGATCGACGAGCTCAACGAGGTGTTGGGCAGGTGGCTGCCGATGTAGCCCGCACGTTGATCCGTCGCCGCCGGTCAGCCAACGCTAATGATATAAACGATAATATATACTGTGGGAAAAAAAGCCGTATCAAGATACTTTTATTGTATTTCCATCGCACTGACCGCTGCACTGTCAGGCGTTACCGTACTGGCAGGGCGCATAGACGCTTCGGCCGACACATTGCAATACGTTCCGTTCCTGGCATTGGCGCTTCCGATGCTGTTGCTGGCTAATGCCGTATCGGCGCTTTACTGGCTCATCAGGCTACGGTTCTGGTGGATAGTGCCTGCATTGGCTTTCGTATTCAATCAGGATTACCTGAACGCGGTGGTGCAATACAAGCAGCACAGCAAGCCTGCACTCAAATCGAACTCGCTGACCCTGGCTACGTACAACGTGGGGTCGTTCAACAACGAGGGGATGGGGTACTCGTGCAAATTCATCGCACAGTACATGCGCGACCAGCAGGTGGATGTGATCTGCATGCAGGAATTCGGCACGAACCAGTTCTTCAACACCGACAGCGTGGTCAACGCCCTGGCCGACTGGCCGTTTTACTACATCCCATCGGACTCGATGCCGCTGCTACAGTTGGCCTTGTTCAGCAAATACCCCATCACGAACCAACAACTGGTAGCCTACGAAAACAGCCGCAACTGTAGCCTGCTGTGCGATCTGGACGTGAACGGAAAGACCATCCGGGTATTCAACAATCACCTGCAAACAACGGAGGTGACACGCAACAAAGGGAAGCTGGAAAAGGAACTGGCCAAGAAAGATGTCAGCAGCTATCAGGCCGAAATGGCTGTGTACCGGCTCATCGACGGTATGCACCGTAATTTTATCCAACGCGGTCACCAGGCGGAAACCATTCACCAGATGACGGATACCACCTCCTACCCCATGCTGGTATGCGGTGACTTCAACTCCATCCCATCGTCATACGTGTACAAAACGATCAAAGGCAATAAGTTACAGGATGGCTTTCAGACCTGCGGACATGGGTATATGTACACGTTCCACTTCCTGAAACGGCTGCTCCGCATCGACTACATCTTCCACTCACCGGAGTTGAGCGGAGTTGCGTATTATTCGGATCACCTGGATTACAGCGACCACAACCCGGTGGTGATGAGTGTGACGTGGTAATTCCCTACTCTACTTTCGTAAGTGAACTCCCCAAAATGAAAATCAATAAAACCAACGCAGCCCGTCTGCTCGACAAATCCCGGGTCGCCTACGAACTCATCCCGTACACCGTAGACGAAGATGATCTGAGCGCCATCCATGTAGCCGAAAGCCTGGGCGAAAACATCGCCCAAGTATTCAAAACCCTCGTACTACACGGCGACAAAACAGGCTATTTCGTCTGCGTCATCCCCGGCGATAAAGAAGTAAATCTGAAACTAGCCGCCAAAGTATCGGGCAACAAAAACTGCGACATGATCCCGATGAAAGAACTCCTATCCATCACCGGCTACATCCGCGGAGCCTGTTCGCCCATCGGCATGAAGAAACGTTTTCCCACGTACATTCACGAGACTTGCCTCGCTTTCCCATTCATCTACGTCAGTGCCGGACAGCGCGGATTACAGATAAAAATTGATCCAAATGATATAATTCGTGAAGTTCAAGCCGAAGTTTCCGTGTTATTTGTTGACTAATTGAGTATTTTGCATATATTTGCAGTAAAAATTTCCATTATTAATTCTAATATCAAATTCTATGTTTGACAAACATCCAAAAGGGCTGCTGGCAGCTGCTTTGGCCAACATGGGCGAACGATTCGGGTTCTATACCATGATGGCTATCCTCGTGCTCTTCTTACAAGCGAAATTTGGCTTTGATGGCACTACGGCGGGTATTATCTACTCGGTTTTCTACTTCTCAATTTACGCGTTGGCGTTTGTTGGCGGACTTATAGCCGATAAAACGCGGAACTACAAAGGCACCATCCTTGCCGGACTTGTGTTCATGGCTATGGGATATGCGCTGATTGCTATTCCTTCCGAAACGCCCTCGCCTAACCAAAACCTGTACCTGGGGCTGACGTGCTTTGGGTTGTTTGTCATTGCATTCGGTAATGGTCTTTTTAAAGGAAACTTGCAGGCGCTCGTCGGTAAAATGTACGACGATCCAAAGTACGGTAGCATGCGCGACTCGGGTTTTTCCTTATTTTATATGTTTATCAACGTGGGCGCTATCTTTGCTCCGCTGTTGGCAGTAGGTGTACGCAACTGGTGGGTGAAGACGAACGGATTCGTTTACAATGCCGATATGCCGACGTTGTGCTACGGACAGTTGGCATCCAAACCGGGCGATCCTGTGAACCCCGAATTTGCAAGCTTCGCTGCTCAGTTTGGCAAAACCGACCTGACGGCTTTCGCTAAAGAATACCTCGATGTATTTACCACCGGTTTCCACTATGCATTTGCTTGCGCCATCGGCGCCATGGCGATTTCATTGCTGATCTACCTGGCCAACAAGACTAAGTTCCCGGGCAACCAGCCGGCGAAAGCTGCTACCGTTGCCAAGGATGAAGTGGTTATGGGTGCGGTGGAAGTTCGTCAACGCCTGTATGCTCTTCTGGCAGTGTTTGGTGTGGTGATTTTCTTCTGGTTCTCGTTCCATCAGAACGGTTTGACGCTGACGATGTTTGCCAAGGAATTTACCGACCTCAGCCAGATGAAGCTGAACCTCGGATTCACGGTCATCGAAGGCGCTGAGATGTTCCAATCCATCAACCCGCTTTGTGTGGTATTGCTTACTCCGGTGGTGATGGCGTTCTTCGGCTGGCTTCGTGCCCGTGGCATGGAACCGTCTACTCCGAAGAAGATTGCTATCGGTATGGGTATCGCTGCGGTGGCTTACATCGTGATGGCTGCCGGTTCGTACGTGGCCGATCTGCCGTTGTGGTCGACTTTGTTCCAAAAGGTACCCGATCCCGAAACCGGAAAGAATGTGGTAGTGGCCATCGGTACGTTCCCCGAAGCACAGCGTGTGACTCCGTTCCTGCTTATCGGTACGTATCTGATTCTGACCATTGCAGAGTTGTTTATCAGCCCGCTGGGTATCTCGTTTGTGTCGAAAGTGGCTCCTCCCCAATATCAGGGTTTGGCACAAGGTGGTTGGCTGGGTGCTACCGCCATCGGTAACCAATTGTTGTTTATTGGTGCTATTTTCTATGAAACAATTCCTATCTGGCTTACCTGGACGGTGTTCGTGGGAGCTTGTCTGCTCTCGATGTTCACGATGATCTTCATGTTGAAGTGGCTCGAACGGGTGGCGAAGTAACGCTTCCTGAATAAGATAAAACGAATAAGCCCCGCCGGTAGTCCAAAACTAAGGCGGGGCTTACTACTATATATCCAGTCCCATGATGTAATCGTTCATATAGAACCCGTTGCCGATATGGAAATCTCCTTCGCGAAGCTTCCGCATACCTTTGCGCTCGTAAAACTGAACGGCTTTGTTGTCACGGTTCACATTGAGTTCCATCAGGCAGGGAGAAGGGTGTACCTCATGAATGTATGCCACTGCATGGTTGAACAAATATCCGCCTAAACCTTTTCCCTGAAATGCCGGGAGTACGTAGATTTTCTGCAGATGAAACAGGTCTGTATCTTGTTGCTGCACTGAAAGATATCCGCAGACTTCTCCGTTCCAGTAGGCGATGAAATATACATGTCCTTCTTCCTCCATCTGCTTGCGAAGGTTGTCGAGGCTGTACATCCATTCCATCATGTATTCCATTTGCCCGGGCGAAAGAATATCTTTGTATGTAGCCCGGAAAACGATGTCTGCCAGGTTGTGGATTAGTTCACAGTCGTCGACTGTTGCTTTTCTTGTTGTAAACATGTTTGTTGGGTTTTGGCTAGCGCTATGCTTCTTCTTTCTCTTTTGTCTTGATACAAAAGAGAAAGAAGCAAAGAGAAAAAATCAAGGCTGCATTTTCTCCGCTACTCCGCCTGTGCGAAAAACGATCGGAGCTCCAACTCACTACGCTTCGCTCCGTTCAGACAATCGCTCCTTTACTCGTTTTTCACCCAAGCTCCGCTTAACGCTCCGAAAATGAGGCCGATCCTTTTCTCGCCACATCGCTTCGCTCGTGGTTTATACTTCTTGCTTTTTAGTTTTCAATTCTTAATTCTTACTTTTTAATTCTTAATTTCTCTGCGCTAGGCCTTCTATTTCCCGTAGCCAGGCTGCGGACGATGCATCGCTCGGCATACGCCAGTCACCTCGTGGACTGAGTGATATGCTACCTACTTTCGGACCGTCGGGTAAGCAGGAGCGTTTGAATTGCTGGTTGAAGAATCGGCGGAAGAATGTCGATAGCCATTTTAGGATGGTTTCATCGTCGTATGTTCCGTTGAACGTGGTGGATGCCAGGAAGAAGATCTTCGATGGGCGGAAGCCGTAGCGAAGGAAATAATAGAGGAAGAAGTCGTGCAACTCGTACGGGCCTACCAGGTCCTCGGTGATCTGCTTGATCTCTCCGTTTTCCTTCGCCGGGATCAGCTCCGGGCTGATGGGCGTGTCTACGATATCGAGCAGGGTGGTGCGCGATGAATCGTCCACATCGTTCTCGGCTACCCATTTCACCAGGTACTTCACGAGAGTCTTCGGGATGCTGGCGTTGACTCCGTACATGGACATGTGGTCGCCGTTGTACGTAGCCCAGCCGAGGGCCAGTTCCGACAAATCGCCCGTTCCGATCACCAGACCGCCCGTTTGGTTGGCCACATCCATCAGGATTTGGGTACGTTCGCGTGCCTGGGAGTTCTCGTATGTCACGTCGTGTATGTTTATATCGTGGTCGATATCTTTGAAATGCTGTATGCATGCTTCGCGGATGCTGATTTCGCGCATCGACACGCCGAGCGACTGCATCAGTGCGAGGGCATTGTTGTACGTACGGTCGGTAGTTCCGAATCCCGGCATGGTGATGCCCAGGATGTTCTTGCGGGGCAGCCCTAATTTATCGAACGTGCGCACGCACACGAGTAAGGCGAGGGTGGAATCCAGTCCGCCCGATATGCCGATCACCGCCTGCTTGGCGCCAGTGTGTGTAAGGCGTTGCGCCAGTCCGGCTACTTGTATGGCGAAGATCTCTTCGCACCGTTCGTTCAGGGTATTCCCTTGTGGCACGAATGGGTGCATGCCGAAGGTGCGTGTCAGTTTCAGCTCTTTCGGGCTGATGGGTTCGGTCGTCACCCGTATAGGCTCCTTGCTTCCCGGCAGATTGCCCTTGTTGGCCGAAAAGGTGGTGTTCACCCGGCGTTCGGCGCGCAGACGCTCCACGTCGATTTCGCTGATTACCAATTGCTCTTCCAAACTGAATCGTTTGCTGGCTGCCAGTTGCTTGCCATTCTCGTAGATATATCCGTTTCCGGCAAATACCACGTCGGTGGTCGACTCGCCGAATCCGCACGAAGCAAATACATACCCGGCCAGGCATCGGGCCGATTGCTGACTGATGAGCGATTGCAGATAGGAGTTCTTGCCGATGCTCTCATTATCGGCCGAGAGGTTAAAGAGAATTTCCGCTCCCTGCAATGCCAGTACACCACTGGGAGGAAGGGTCGACCACAGGTCTTCGCAAATTTCGATTCCGAAGGTAGCATCGGGCATTTCGAACAGCAGGTTGGCTCCCAGGGGGATGATTTGTCCGCACAGTCGCACGTTTGTCTCTTGCACCCGCAGGGCAGAGGTAAACCAGCGTTGCTCGTAGAATTCCTTGTAATTGGGCAAGTAAGTTTTGGGCACTACCCCCAATACTTTCCCCTTCTGAATCACTACCGCTGCATTCACGACGGTGGAGTTCACCACCACCGGCATACCCAGGATGGCGACGATGTCCATTTGACGCGTGTGGCTCAGTATCTGGAACAGCGCTCTTTCCGCCTCTTCGAGCAAAAGCTGTTGGGCAAAGAGGTCGCCACAGGTATATCCTGTGATACACAGTTCCGGAAAGGTAATGATTTGTACCCCTTTTCCTTCGGCGATGGCAATGAGACATCCCACTTGGTCGGCGTTGAACTTGCAATCGGCCACTTTCACCTGTGGCACTGCCGCTGCTACTTTTACGAATCCGTAGTTCATTCTTTTATCGTTTTATGGTGCAAAAATACGGATTTTTTCAGAATCTCTTTCTCTTCTGCCTCTTCTATTTAGCCTTTGAACCTGGGATGTGAGTAGAAATCGGGATGGAAACAAAGAACTTGATAACGTATCTATACAATTCCGAACAAATCTTTCACAAGAGTGTTGAATATGTAAATTAATCATTGTTTCGTTTGCAAGTATGGATTTAATCTTTATATTTGCAAATGTTTTAAAGTTGTAATCATTACAAATATTTAAAATCTTCAAACATGGAATCATACAATCGCTTGATAGCATGTAATATCAAGCCATCTATGCAGCGCTTAGCCATTATGAATTATTTGATGCAACATCATACGCATCCATCGGCTGATGAGATTTACATGGCGTTGTCTCCCTCCATGCCAACGCTTTCTAAAACGACGGTGTACAATACACTGAAACTTTTTGCCGAAAATGGCGCTTCTCAGATGCTCACCATTGACGATCGGAATGCTAATTTTGATGCGGATACATCGAGACATGCTCATTTTCTGTGCAGGAAGTGCGGGAAAATATATGATTTGCATCACAATGTAGAGGTTAGGGAAGTGGAAGGCGAGATGATGGAGGGTCATGAAGTGACTGAGATCCATTACTATTACAAAGGTATTTGTAAGACCTGTATAAAGAATAACACATATTGACTAATTAATTTAAAAACGAACGAACAATGATTAAGAAATTTAGGTGTACCGTTTGCGGTTATGTTCACGAAGGTGACGCAGCTCCCGAGAAATGTCCGTTGTGTAAAGCTCCGGCAAGTAAGTTTGTAGAAGTGGTTGAAACAGAAGGCGCTGCCTTGATGTTTGCCGACGAACACGTGATAGGCGTAGCCAAAGGCTGTGACGATGAGATGATCAAGGACCTGAACAACCACTTCATGGGCGAGTGTACCGAAGTAGGTATGTATCTGGCTATGAGCCGTCAGGCCGATCGTGAAGGTTATCCCGAGGTGGCCGAAGCATTCAAGCGTTATGCGTGGGAAGAAGCCGAACACGCTTCCAGATTTGCAGAACTGCTGGGCGACTGCGTATGGGACACGAAGACCAATCTGCAAAAACGCAAGGATGCCGAACAAGGTGCCTGCGAAGACAAAAAACGCATTGCTACCCGTGCAAAAGCATTGAATCTGGATGCTATCCATGACACCGTTCACGAAATGTGCAAGGACGAAGCTCGTCACGGTAAAGGATTCGAAGGACTTTACAACCGCTATTTCGGCGACAAGTAATTTCCGGACAGATATTGAAAACCGATAGAGGGCTGCTTCATGCATTTGAGGCAGCCCTCTTTTGGTTGAGACATCTCTTTCCGTCTATTTTCGGGATCTTCCATAAAACTATGAACTGTTTTTCTATTTTAATGAAGAGAGGATTTAACCGGCCGGCCGGCGAATAAAGGCCTCCTTTTTCCTTACAATAAGCAAGCAGAGCCCCCTGTCAGCCCTTTGGTTGTGATTTTATTTTTGTCAGAATGTAATTATTAATCGATAATTTCATGTAATTTTGCCAAAAAAGGAATACATGGGAATCAATGTAATACCACAAAAAAACATATCAGACATCCATGAATTGCATCAATGGGGCTTTAAGGACAATGACTTTGCTGTATGCGATCACATTTCCGATCTGGCTTTGTCCGAGCATCCCACCCGTCTGAGTGCAACCGTTGTGGGGCTCTGCCTGAAAGGTACGTGCATCCTTTCCATCAACCTGAAGGAGTATCTTGTAACTCCCGATACCCTGCTCGTTTTACCATCCGACCAGATCGTAGAGGTGAGAGATCTCTCCAATGATTTTTCTACCAGTTTCTTCGTACTCTCCCCGTCGTTTGCCGACGATGTGCTGCCCCGGCGGAGCGATCTTTTTTCTTTTCTCTTTTTTGCCAAAGAATATCCATGTATCAAGCTGGGTAAAGAGGATGTGTCCAACATCCTGGATTACAATGCTTTTCTCTGGAGGAAAGCACAGGCGAAGGATCATTCGTTCCGAAAAGAGATTACGCGTGGCATCATCCTTTCCATGTTCTTCGAGATCTATGGTATTTATCAGAAGCAACTGCCCCATGAAGGGAAACCCAAGACACGCAAGGAGGAATTGTTTGGAAGATTCCTGCGCGAGGTATCCTCGTGCTACAAAGAAGAACGGTCGGTGACGTTTTATTCCGACCGGCTTTGTCTTACTTCCAAGCATCTTTCGGTGGTTGTAAAGGAGGTCAGCGGGAAGACGGCCAGTGAATGGATCGACCGCTTTGTGATATTGGAAGCAAAGGCTCTGCTGAAATCCACCGAGAAAAGCGTTCAGGAGGTAGCCGAAACCTTGCATTTTGCCAATCAATCTTTTTTCGGGAAATACTTCAAACATCACGTGGGGCTCTCACCCAAAGATTACCGGAAAACAAAATAAAACACCATATATGGATAAAGAATTTGATCTCAGCGTGTCTTGTTACGGACGTGTGAAAGGGTTGAAGTACGATGCTGCGATACTTCCCTGGGGGGCTACCGAGCCTCACAACCTGCATCTTCCGTACCTTACCGATTGCATACTGTCGCACGACATCGCAGTGGATGTAGCTCGTGATGTATTTGCCTCTTCGGGCATTCGTTGCATGGTGATGCCACCCGTACCATTTGGCGCCCAGAATCCCGGTCAGAGTGAGTTGCCCTTTTGTGTACACACCCGTAGCTCCACCCAGTTCGCTTTACTGGAGGACATTGTTGTTTCGCTTCGTGCGCAGGGCATGCGTAAACTTATCATCCTGAACGGTCATGGTGGGAATAGTTTCAAGGGAATGATGCGCGACTTGGCTTTCGCTTATCCCGATTTCCTGATCGTGGTATCCAATTGGTACGAGCTCGTTTCGCCCAAGGGTTATTTTGAGGCTGAGATAGACGATCATGCCGGGGAAACCGAAACTTCGGTGATGATGTATTACCATCCGGAGCTGGTGGATATCGCTGAAGCAGGCGATGGCGCATCGGTTCCATTTGCTATATCAGCGCTGAACGAGAAGATCGGCTGGACACCCCGTCACTGGGACAAAGCTACGGCTGATACCGGCGTGGGGGATCCCCGAAAATCTACTGCGGAGAAAGGCGAACGGTATGTACAGGCAGTCAAGGAGAAACTTTTCCGCCTGTTCAAGGAAGTGGGAGAAGGTGAGTTGTACTCAAGTCAACAATTTGAGGGCGCTAACTGAGAGTTTACAGTGCTCCCGACCGTACACGGCTCAACGTCTCCGGAGTCATCAGCAGATATGAGGCAATGTGTGACAGAGGTGCCCGTTTGATGATTTCGGGATGCACCTCCATGAGACGGTTGTATCGTTCGTGCGCCGTTTCGAACCTCCACGAGTCGGCTTTGATTTGTGATGTAATCAGTGAATATTCCAACACCCTCCGGTAGAAGATATTGATCTCCTCCGATTGGCTGAGCATCGCCTGGAGCTTGTCGAACGGGAAATGATATACCACCGATGGTTCCAGAGCCTCTATCATCAGTTTGGTGGGTTCCTGTCGAATCAGACTTTCGATGCACATCAGTACGCATCCTTCGTACGAGAAGTGTTCCGTTACATCTTTTTCATTCTTGTAGTAGAATTGCCGCATCATTCCCCTTCCTACGAAAATGATGCTTCGGCATACATCGCCTTCTTGTAGGATGATGTCGCCTTTGTTTACCTCCTGGCATTCCAAAACGCCTTCCAGCAACTTTCTTCCCTCCGGATTCATCTCCGGATACCTCGAGTTTACTACGGCGTTTACTGTTTCTTTGAGTAGTTCCATAAGCGTAAATGATTTGCATTGAATTTGCATTTTATCGAAGTCCCAAAGCCGCGCACAGTCTTCTGTAGCGGATATGCAAATATATGGAATTAATAAATGCCAACAAAAAAAGCGCTTACATTCTGCTGTAAACGCTTAATAATCAGCTAGGGTTGTAGTGGATACGGGAATCGAACCCGTATTACGTGCGTGAGAGGCACGCGTCCTAACCGTTAGACGAATCCACCATTCAAAAAAAGCACCCTGTAACAAGGTGCTTTTTTGTGTTTAGTGCGGAAGCGGGGGGATTCGAACCCCCGGTACAGTTACCCGTACGTCAGTTTAGCAAACTGGTGGTTTCAGCCACTCACCCACACTTCCTTAAACCTGCAATTTCTCTCAAATGCGGTGCAAATATAGGGCGAACTTTTGTACAAAGCAAATCTTTTTGCAACATTTTTTTAAACTTTCTGTGGCTCAAGCGATAAGTCGCTAAGTTTCAAGTTAATTTGTTTCGGGATGGATCGCCAATTTCCTGCAACCGGATTTATTCGTATGTAAGTCACAGTTCTAATCTGCCAATCCCTCTGTTGTAAATATCCCAATTGTCCTAATTGTAAATCTGCCGATTGTCCTGTTGTAAATAAATTAATAGCTATCTTTGCATACTTTTTTAAAAAGACATTGATGCAAGGGGTTAAAAATCTTACATACGGGTCCATTAACCGGCAGTTGTTCAATCTGGCAACGCCGATCATGGCTACTTCGTTCATTCAGATGGCCTACAGCCTTACCGATATGGCATGGGTGGGACGTCTGGGGAGCGAGGCGGTAGCTGCTGTGGGAGCCGTGGGAGTACTAACCTGGATGTCGGGTTCCATCTCCTTATTAAATAAAGTAGGGGCTGAGGTCAGCGTGGCGCAATCCATCGGGGCGCAGAACCAGGAAGATGCCCGCCAGTTTGCCTCACATAACGCTACCCTTTCCTTGCTCATTTCCCTGCTCTGGGGTACTATTCTGTTTGTATGTGCCCGGTTTGTGATTGGCTTCTACGAACTCCCGTCGCACATTGCCGCACGTGCGGTCGACTACCTGCGTATCATCGTTACCGCTTTTCCGTTCGTGTTTCTCTCGGCGGCGTTTACAGGCATATACAATGCGTCGGGGCGGAGCAAGGTGCCGTTCTACATCAGTGGAGTAGGGCTGTTGCTCAACATTGTGCTCGATCCGCTGTTTATTTTCGGGTTCGGGTGGGGCATTAACGGGGCGGCGTATGCCACCTGTCTCTCGCAAGCCATTGTATTGTCCATCTTTATTGTGCAACTTCGCCGCCGGGGAGCGGTGTTGGGAGGTTTCCCGTTTCTCACCCACCTGAAGAAGCGCTACACGAAACGCATCTTCAAACTGGGCTTCCCGGTAGCCATGCTCAATACACTCTTCTCCTTCGTCAGCATGTTCCTGTGTCGTACGGCTTCGGCGCATGGCGGGCATATCGGACTGATGGCGTTTACCACCGGCGGACAGATCGAAGCCATCGCCTGGAACACCTCGCAAGGGTTCTCCACGGCGTTGAGCGCCTTTATCGCCCAGAACTATGCGGCAGGAAAGATCGACCGTGTGATGAAAGGACTCTATACCATCCTGCGGCTGGCTTTCGTGTTTGGAGTGTTTAGTACTGTGCTGTTTGTCTTTTTCGGTAGCGAAGTGTTCTCGCTTTTCATCCCCGAGCCTGTGGCTTACGAAGCGGGCGGCGTGTTCTTGCGTATCGATGGTTATTCGATGATCTTCATGATGTTGGAGATCACCATGCAGGGCGTGTTCTACGGAATCGGACGTACGATATTGCCGGCGGTAGTCAGCACCACGTTCAACTACCTGCGCATTCCCCTGGCCTTGTTGCTTATCGGAGCCGGATGGGGAGTCGAAGGTATCTGGTGGGCAGTGAGTTTCACCTCCATTGCCAAAGGATTGGTCTTATTTGGCTGCTTCCTTTTTGTCAGGAAAAAAGCACTTTCCGTCAACAAAACCGGTTGATTCGTTGTTTTTCCACCGATAAATTTATCAATACTCGAAAAAAATGCATATCTTTGCTCGGTTTTTTGGAAAAAGTATCACAATTTATTCACTAATTGAAGAAAGTAAAAGTTATGAAGAAAGTAAAATTTATGGCTCTCTATCTGAGCGTTGCTCTCGCATTTGGAGCATGTGGAACCCCTAGCAACACTACCAAAGGCACTGTTATCGGTGGTGCTTCGGGAGCTGCCCTGGGTGCTATCATCGGTGGTATCGCCGGTAAAGGCAAGGGTGCTGCTATTGGTGCTGCCATTGGTACGGCTGTAGGCGCCGGAACAGGTGCAATCATTGGTAACAAGATGGATAAGAAAGCTGCTGAAGCTGCTAAGATCGCCGGTGCACAGGTTGAACAAATCCAAGACTCTAACGGTCTTGCTGCTGTTAAGGTTACATTCGACTCTGGTATCTTGTTCGATTTCAACTCAACTGCTTTGAAACCTGCTGCCAAGACTTCTTTGGCCGATTTCTCTAACGTGTTGAAGTCAGATCCTACCATCGATATCGCTGTTATCGGTCATACCGACAAAGTAGGTACTGCCGAAGCTAACCAGAAAGTATCTACCAACCGCGCTCTTGCCGTGAAGAACTACCTGCAATCATGCAATGTAAGCTCATCACAGTTCAAAGAAGTAGAAGGTGTAGGCTTCTCACAGTATGACGAATCGCAGACTGCTGCTCAGAACCGTCGTGTAGAAGTATACATGTACGCTAGCGAACAGATGATCAAAAATGCCGAAGCTGGCAAGTAAAATACTGCGACTGGCTCGCAACCTGCTGCTGTTTTTCTTCCTTTCCACCATTCTGGCGGTGCTGCTTTACCGGTTTATCCCGGTATACGTCACTCCGCTGATGGTTATACGAAGTGTGCAGCAGGTACTAGCCGGAGAGAAACCCACGTGCAAACACACGTGGGTTTCTTTCGATAAGATATCTCCTCACTTGCCGATGGCTGTCATCGCATCGGAGGACAACCGTTTCGCGCAACACAACGGGTTCGACTTCATTGAGATCGAGAAAGCCATGAAGGAGAACGAAAAACGCAAACGCAAGCGTGGCGCCAGTACCATCAGTCAGCAGACCGCGAAGAACGTTTTCCTGTGGCCCCAATCGTCGTGGGTGCGGAAAGGTTTCGAGGTCTATTTCACGTTTCTCGTGGAACTGTGCTGGCCGAAGGAACGCGTCATGGAAGTTTATCTCAATTCCATCGAGATGGGCAAAGGCATTTATGGCGCCCAGGCCACTGCCAAATACAAGTTCAATACCACAGCGGCAAAACTCTCCCGTGAGCAGTGCGCTCTGATTGCCGCCACACTCCCCAATCCGATACGGTTCGACTCGGCGCGTCCGTCGCCCTACATCCGTAAGCGTCAGGGACAGATTCTCCGATTGATGAATCTGGTTCCGAAATTCCCGGTGGTCGAGAAGAAAGATGCCGGTAAAAAGAAACAGGATTCCGGGAAAAAGAAGAAAAGCTCTGGCAAAAAGTAACTCGACTTTCGCATGTGAATTAATAAGCCCCGTTGATAGGGCTTAAATTGATGGCATTGGGCTGTCGCCCACGGCTACGAACCGAACATACCGGCCCTCTGAGCCAAGAAATTCACCCCCTCGCTCGGGTATTAAAGATTCTCATGCGAAAATCGAATAAGGACAATCCCGTAACACATTACAATTCAATACTTTCCCAATCACTTCAATTCTTCCCGGAGGAATTTGGCCGTATATCCTTTTCCGCCACGCACCACCTCTTCGGGGGTACCGTAACAGATAAGTTCTCCCCCGCCCTTTCCTCCATCGGGTCCCATATCAATAAGATAATCAGCCATCTTGATCACATCCAGGTTATGCTCGATAACAATCACCGTATTGCCTTTATCCACTAACTTATTGAGCACACCCATCAGCACACGGATATCCTCAAAGTGAAGCCCGGTAGTGGGTTCGTCGAGAATGTAGAGTGTCTTGCCTGTATCTCGTTTGGAGAGTTCGGTGGCCAGCTTCACCCGCTGACTCTCACCGCCCGAGAGCGTGGTAGACGACTGTCCCAGCTTGATATACCCCAGCCCGACATCCTGAATGACCTTGATCTTATTCAATATCTGCGGCACGTTCTCGAAGAACTCCACCGCCCGGTTGATGGTCATATCGAGTACATCGGCGATGGATTTTCCTTTGAAGCGTACCTCGAGTGTCTCGCGGTTGTAACGCTTGCCGTGACATACCTCGCAGGGGACATATACATCGGGCAGGAAATTCATTTCGATGGTCTTATACCCGTTGCCCGAGCAGGTTTCGCACCGTCCGCCCGATACATTGAACGAGAAGCGGCCCGGTTTGTACCCGCGGATCTTTGCCTCCGGAAGTTCCACGAACAGGTTGCGGATGTCCGAGAACACACCCGTGTACGTAGCCGGATTGGAACGTGGCGTACGTCCCAGCGGAGATTGGTCCACATCGACCACCTTATCTATATGGTCTAGTCCTTCGATCGAATCGTAGGACAACGGGTCTTGCAGCGAACGATAAAATTTCTGCGACAGGATGGGTTGCAACGTTTCATTGATCAATGTCGACTTACCGCTACCCGATACACCGGTGACGCAAATCAACTTGCCCAACGGGAACTCCACATCGACCCCTTTCAGGTTATTTCCTTTCGCACCACGGATCCAGAGCGACTTGCCGTTGCCCTTGCGACGCTTGGCGGGTATTTCGATCTGCTTCTCGCCATTGAGGTATTGCGAAGTCAGGGTACTCGTCTTCAACATCTCATCGGGAGTTCCGGCGAAAACCACCTCACCACCCAGACGTCCGGCTTTGGGTCCCATGTCGATGACGTAATCGGCCGCCATCATCATGTCCTTGTCGTGCTCCACGACGATGACCGAGTTGCCCATATCGCGCAGTTCCTTCAGCGAATTAATGAGCCGGAGGTTGTCACGCTGATGCAGGCCGATGCTGGGCTCGTCGAGGATGTACAGCACGTTGACCAGTTGCGAACCGATCTGGGTAGCCAGACGGATGCGCTGACTTTCGCCACCGGAGAGACTCACCGAACTACGGTCGAGCGAGAGATAATCCAGCCCCACATCGAGCAGGAATTTCAATCGGGTGCGGATCTCTTTCAGGATCTCCGTAGCTATCTTAAGTTGCTTGTCGCTCAGGAACGGGTTTACGTTCGATATCCACTCGTACAACTCGCTGATGTCCATCACGGCCAATTCGTTGATGTTCTTGTCGTGAATGCGGAAGTGTAGCGCTTCCTTGTTGAGCTTCGTTCCCTTGCATTCCGGGCAGACAGCCGTGCGGGCAAACTGTTCGGCCCATTTCTGCGCCGTGGCCGAGGCGTCTTTCTCCTGTAGCATCTGGATGTATTTCACCACCCCTTCGTACGTCACAAAGTAGTCGGACGAAGTGCCGATGAGCGAGCTTTTGATCTTGATACGATCGTCCGAGCCATAGAGAATTTCCTCAATGGCATCGTCGGGCAGTTCCCTGACGGGTGTTTTCAGCGTAGCATCGTGCTTCTCTATCAGGGCGGCGATTTGCCAGAAGATCATCGCATTCTTATACTTGCCCAGCGGTGCAATGGCGCCTTCGTAGATGGAAAGTGTACGATCGGGGATTACCTTATCCACATCGATCTGGTTCACTATGCCCAGACCCTTGCACTTGGGACAAGCGCCTTGCGGGGAATTGAACGAGAAGTTGTGCGGAGCCGGTTCGCGGTACGAGAGTCCGGTGACGGGACACATCAGTCGCTTGCTGTAGTGGCGGATGCTTTCCGTGGTGGCATCGAGGATCATCATCAGCCCGTCGCCCTGGCGCATGGCAGTGGCCACGCTCTGTTTCAGCCGGCGGTCGTCCTTATCCTCGGGAATCAGTTTATCGATCACCACCTCCACGTCGTGGTTTTTGTAGCGGTCGAGTTTCATGCCGTGGGTCACCTCGCGCACGTCGCCATCCACGCGTACATATAAATATCCTTTTTTGCGTACCTGCTCGAAGAGTTCCTTATAGTGTCCCTTACGTGCCCGCACAAGTGGTGCCAGCAGGAGTATCTTCCGGCCTTTGTATTCTTTCAGGATCAGTTCCAGAATCTGCTCTTCGGTGTATTTCACCATTTTCTCGCCCGAGAGGTACGAGTAGGCTTCGCCTGCGCGGGCGAAAAGCAGACGCAGATAGTCATACACCTCCGTGGTGGTACCTACGGTGGAGCGCGGGTTTTTGTTGGTGGTTTTCTGTTCGATGGAGATCACCGGACTCAGGCCGGTAATCTTATCCACATCCGGGCGTTCGAGGTTGCCCAGGAAGTTACGTGCATAGGCCGAGAAGGTTTCGATGTAACGTCGTTGCCCTTCGGCGAAAATAGTGTCGAATGCCAGCGACGACTTACCGCTTCCGCTCAGTCCGGTAATTACCGTCAGTTGGTTACGGGGAATCTCGGCATCTATATCTTTCAGGTTGTGCACGCGTGCGCCATACACATTAATATATTCTGTTTCTTGCATAATCGTACTTTATAATCAAGCCTGCAAAATTAGTGTTTCTGACTGAAAAACAGCCTTAAAAAGAGGTAATAATATTTTCTTAACTGATTTATAGCGCAGATATTTGACATAATTCGTACCTTTGGGCCTTGATTTCAAGAACCAAAAGTTATCATTGATGAAACCACTCAAACGAATCATCTTTTCGCTACTTTTCGTAGGAGGCTTCTGCGCGGGCAGTTTCGCCCAGGAAAGTCAATATTTCCTCCATACGGTTGAAAAAGGACAAAATCTCATAACGATCTCCAGCATGTACGGGGTGTCTCAGGAGGAGATCACCCGTCTGAACCCCGGAAGCAACGATAAAATATACGCCGGACAAACGTTGAAAATCCCACAAAAGAAAAACACCGTACAGAAAGGCGAAACATTCCATACCATCCAGGCAGGGGAAACACTGTACCGCCTGTCGGTAACGTACAACGTATCGACCAAAGCCATCTGCGAAGCCAATCCCGGACTCAGCGCCGAGAACTTCCGCACCGGACAGGTGATACGTATTCCTTCGGGCGAAACGGAGCAGACTACCCCCGGCGGAACAACTGCCGGAACAAGCAACGGTTCCTCCTCCAACGGAACAACGAGCACCGGGACATCAACTACCGGGACAAGCTCCGGCACTACCACCTCAGCACCTGTGCGTACAGCGGCCGACTTTATTATCGGTGGCAACAGGAACACCAGCAACAAAACCGACGGTCAGCAAAATCCTACGCCCGACGGAGCGGTGAAGTCCAACTACAAAGATATGCACAAGGTGAAGCGGGGCGAAACCGTGTACCGCATCAGCCGCCAGTACGGCATCACCGAACAAGAACTGATCGCTGCCAACCCGGAACTGAAAAAGGACGGACCCAAACGGGGATCCTTCCTGGGTATTCCTTACCCATCGGCACAACAACCGGGCAAACAAACGACTGCACAACAGCAGCAAATAGCGAACGCCACCCCACCCAGCAACAGCGAGGTGTTCAGCCAGAACAAAGAGAAAGCCGAAAGGATATCGAATATACAAGCCGCCATCGTACTACCCATCACGCAGGAAAAACGCATGCTGGAATACTACGAAGGTTTCCTCATTGCCGTAGATAGCCTGAAACGAGGCGGCGTATCGCTCGACTTGTATGTATACAATGCGGACAACAGTGTGGCATCGATCAACACCATTCTGGCCAAGCCCGAAATGAAGAAGATGGACGTCATCTTCGGTCCGTTAGATGCGCTACAGGTCGCTCCGATGGCTACCTTCGCCAAGAAAAACGATATCCGGCTGGTGGTTCCGTTCTCATCAAAGGGCAACGAGGTGTTCAACAACCCGATGGTGTATCTGGTGAACACGCCCCAGTCATACCTCTACTCCGAAGTGTATGAGCACTTCTCCCGCCAGTTCCCCAGAGCCAACGTCATCTTCCTCGAAAGCTCGTCTGTGGACAAGGATAAAGAGGAGTTCATCAAAGGATTGAAGCAAGACCTGGCGCAGAAAGGCGTGACGGTGAAACAATTGAAGGAAACGGCCTCTGTGGAACAACTCAAAGGAGCAATAGACCCACTCAAAGAGAACATTTTCATCCCCACATCAAGCAGCAACATCACCCTCACCCGCATCATTCCGCAGCTCACCCTGCTGGTACGCGATAACAGAATGACGCCCATCCGCCTCTTCGGCTACCCGGAATGGCAGATGTACACCACCGACTACCTGGATAGCTTTTTCGAACTGGACACGTACTTCTACTCGTCGTTCTATACCAACAACACGTTTCCGTCGGCCATCAACTTCACCAACGCGTACCATAAATGGTACAACAAGGAGATGGGCAACACGTTCCCTAAATACGGCATGTTGGGATTCGATACGGGTTATTTCTTCCTGAAAGGACTCTCGCGCTATGGTACAGACCTGGAAAACAACATCTCAAAGATGATCCTCACACCTGTGCAGACGGGATTCAACTTCCAACGGGTAAACAACTGGGGTGGATTCGTGAATAAAAAGGTATTCTTCGTGCACTTCACCCGTGATTACGAGCTGATCAAACTTGACTTCGAATAAAAGAACATAATGACTAAGGTAAAACAGCTCTTTATTGCCACGCTGCTGGTTTTCTTCTCTTTGCCTGCTCTGGCACAGATGGGCGAACAGCGCCACAACTTTGCCGTAGGTTTCAGCGGGGGGATGAATTACAACACCGTCAGCTTCGACCCCACCATCAAACAGAACGGCCTGATGGGCATCAACGGCGGTCTGACGGCCCGCTATATCTCCGAGAAGTACTTCTCCATGATTTGCGGTGTGCAGGTAGAACTTAATTACTCCCAACTGGGTTGGGACGAGAAGTTCGAAACCGCCGACGGCAGCATTGACGACCGCAGCTACATCCATCGCATGAACTACCTGGAGATTCCATTGCTGGCTCACCTGGCTTTCGGTAGGGAGCGCGGACTCCAGTTCTTCCTGAACCTCGGTCCGCAAATAGGCTTCATGCTGAACGATTCCGAAAAATTCGACGGTAGCTGGACCAGCGATCAGATGAGTAGCAAAGAGGAATACGGTAAGAAGATTGATAATAAGTTCGACTACGGAATTGCCGGAGGAGGTGGTTTCGAGCTACGCACCAAAGCCGGGAACTTCCTGATCGAAGGAAGATATTACTTTGGGCTGGCCGACTTCTACAACAGCACCAAGAAGGATTATTTCAAACGTTCGGCTAACTCCAATATCTCAGCCAGAATCACTTACCTGTTTGACATAATGAAGTAAAAACAGCCGATACCCCAAATACCCGCAAAGCTTGTGGAGGCCCGATGCCCCCTGTTGCTTTGATAACCCATTATGCCTTTTTACTGTTTTTTTCTCTAAACTTATGGATATCCATCAACAACTCAAGGATCTTTCCCGGTTCCTGTCCGACTACTCCACCAGCCTGATGGCAGTGGGGGTACAGACATCGCGTGTGGTGCGAAACACCAGTCGCATAGCCGAATCGTTCGGCTTCTACTGCGACATGACGATCTTCCAGAAAACCATTATCATGACGCTGCGCGATGCCGAGAACTCCCACTCGTACAGTACAGTAAACAAAATCAAACCGTTGGGACTGAACTTCACCGTCAACTCGGCTCTGAGCGCGCTCAGCTGGGAAACCTATGACAATCAACTGTCACTGAACGAACTACAACAGCGTTACGATGAAATTATGAAACGTCCGCACGAAAACAAATGGTTGGTCATCGTGCTGGTAGCCTTCGCCAACGCCGCCTTCTGCCGGTTGTTCCAAGGCGACTGGGCAGCAATGGGTATTGTCTTTGTGGCTACGTTGGTGGGCTTCACCATCCGCACCATGCTCATAGAGCGCCATTGGAATCACCTGTCGGTATTTGTCATTTCGGCCTTTGTCGCCTCGATGATTGCCAGTACCGGTTACCTGATCCAGTGGAGCCATACGCCCGATATTGCTTTGGCCACCAGTGTGTTGTACCTCATCCCCGGTGTTCCGCTGATCAACTCCATCATGGATGTCATCGATGGGCATGTGCTGGCAGGCATGTCCCGCTTCATCAATGCCACATTGCTGATCACCTGTATCGCCATCGGACTTTCCATCACCTTATTAATCACCGGAATCAGCGCCTTATGATAACTATGGATTTACTTACGGCCATCCTGCTCGACGGAGCATTCGCCGCAGTGGCAGCCATCGGGTTTGCCATCATCTCCAATCCTCCGCGTAAAGCCATCGTCATTGCAGCATTGCTGGCTGCCCTGGGGCATGCTTTCCGCTATTTCCTGATTCATGGTTTGTCTATGAACCTGCCGGCTGCCTCGTTCTTTGCGGCGATGGTCATCGGGCTGGTATCCATTCCGTTCGCACGGTCCATTCACTGTCCGGCAGAGGTATTCTCGTTCCCTTCGTTGCTGCCGATGATTCCGGGCATGTTTGCCTACAAGTCGGTGCTGGCGTTGACGAAGTTCATACAGGCTACCGATGAACTGGTTTCATTGGAGTATCTGTTGCAGTTCTTCCGCAACGGGCTTACCGCACTGTTCGTGTTGTTCGCATTAGTAGTGGGTGTGGCTATTCCTATTTTCATCTTCTCGCAACAGTCGTTCTCAGCCACGCGTTTGCTGAAGAAACTGAGTAAGAAATAAATCCGGTTCAAAAAACAAGCCATCGAAATGACCGCTTTATGCGAATCATTTCAATGGCCTGTCCCCTTTAAACACCTTTAAACAAAATGAGAGGATGCCCCGGTTCTAACTAACCATGCGGGGCATCTTATGGAAGGCTGATATCACATCAGCTTTTTATCTTACTTGCGAGCTTCGGCAATGTAACCGAAAGTTTCCTGGCATTTAGCCACGATCCATGCCCAATCCTTGGCAGCTACTACTTCGCCCGGGAACAGGTTAGAACCCATACCTACGCAAGTTACGCCGGCTTTGATCCAGGCAGTGAGGTTTTCTTTGGTCGGCTCTACACCACCGGTTACCATCAGCATGGACCAAGGCATCGGAGCTTTTACGTTCTTCACGAACGACGGACCACCTACGTTTCCGGCAGGGAATACCTTGCAAAGGTCGCATCCTACTTCCTGAGCGAAACCGATTTCAGAAACCGATCCGCAACCCGGAGTATAAGGAATCAAACGACGATTACATACCTTAGCGATTTCGGGGTTGAACAACGGACCTACGATGAAGTTAGCACCAATCTGGATGTACATAGCAGCCGTAGCCGGATCAACAATCGAACCGATACCGAGGATCAGTTCCGGACATTCTTTGGCAGCCCATTTCACCAGTTCGGCAAATACTTCCTGAGCGAAATCGCCACGGTTAGTGAATTCGAATGCACGAACACCACCATCGTAGCATGCTTTCACTACGTTCTTTGCTACTTCCACATCTTTGTGGTAGAATACGGGAACCATCCCGGTTGTGCTCATAGCGTTGAGCACTTGTATCTTACTAAATTTAGCCATTTTCTTAAATATGATTAGCGTTGAACACGACCAGAAGCATCACCACCGGCAAGAGCTTCTACTTCTTCGATAGAAACAAGGTTGAAGTCACCGTTGATAGTATGCTTCAAAGCAGAAGCAGCTACAGCGAATTCCAGCGCTTCGCCCTGATTGGGTTTCGTCATCAAACCATGGATAACACCACCTGAGAATGAGTCGCCACCACCTACGCGGTCAACGATCGGAGAAATATCATAACGTTTTGACACGTAGAATTCAGCACCATTATAGATCATTGCTTTCCAGCCGTTGTGAGTAGCCGAGAACGATTCGCGCAGTGTAGAGATTACATATTTGAATCCGAATTCCTTCATCATTTGTTCGAAGATACCCTTGTAGCCTTCAGCGTCGGTATGTCCGCCTTCAACGTCAGCATCGGGTTTGAAACCAAGACAAAGTTCAGCATCTTCTTCGTTACCGATACATACGTCTACGTACTGCATCAACGGGCGCATGATAGACTGAGCCTTTTCTTTGGTCCACAGTTTTTTACGGAAGTTCAAGTCGACAGAAACAGTTACACCGTTACGTTTGGCAGCTTCGCAAGCCAACTTAGTCAGTTCGGCAGAAGCATCAGAGATAGCCGGAGTAATACCTGACCAGTGGAACCAGTCGGCACCTTTCATGATGGCATCGAAATCGAAATCAGACGGCTTTGCTTCAGCGATAGAAGAGTGAGCACGGTCGTAAATTACCTTGCTGGGACGCATAGAAGCACCGGTTTCCAGGTAGTAGATACCTACGCGGTCGCCGCCACGGGCAATAAAGTCGGTATTCACACCATATTTGCGCAGTGCATTTACAGCCGACTGACCGATTTCGTGCTTCGGCAATTTGGTAACAAAATACGCTTCGTGGCCATAGTTGGCACAGCTCACGGCAACGTTTGCTTCACCACCACCATACACTACATCAAAAGAGTCGGATTGAACAAAACGGGTGTTTCCCGGAGTTGATAATCTCAACATGATCTCGCCTAAAGTAACGACTTTCTTTCCCATAATTTCTTGTTTTAATAAAATAAGTTATTAATATTTTAGTTTCAATTTATCATTTTATGGTATAACACGCTGATATTATGAGAAGTATACGGAAAAACGGGTGTATCTCATAGTCGCCGTGCACGGGCACAAAGATACAACAATTTTCGTAATTACAAAAATTGTCATATATTTGTATCGAAAAAAGTTAGATTATTATTGTGTACGGACACAAGCAGGTATTTATGAACAAATTACCCGAAAGAATCAGGATTAAAGATATAGCCCGCCTGGCGGATGTATCGGTAGGAACGGTGGACCGTGTACTCCACGGACGGAGCGGTGTGTCGGAAAGCAGCCGCAAACGTGTAGAGGAGATTCTGAAGCAACTGGACTATCAGCCCAACATGTATGCCAGCGCGCTGGCGTCGAACAAAAAATACTCGTTCGCCTGCCTCCTGCCCCTGCATCAGGAGGGCGAATACTGGACAGCGGTGGAAAGCGGAATCAGGGAGGCGCTGACGGCTTTTTCGGATTTCAACACCTCGGCCCAGATTACCTATTATGATCCGTACGACTATCACTCGTTTGTCCAGGCCGGACAGGCCATCGTAGAGAAACAGCCCGACGGAGTGATCATGGCTCCCACGATTGTGGACTACACACACGGGCTCACCGATCAGCTTACCGCCCTCGATATACCTTATATATATATAGACTCCAACATCAAGGAAATTACACCGTTGGCGTTCTACGGACAGAACTCGCACCGGAGCGGATATTTCGCTGCGCGCATGGCGATGTTGTTGGCCGGAGATGCGACGGAGATTGTCGTTTTCCGTAAGATGCACCAGGGGATTATCGGATCCAATCAGCAAAAGAACCGGGAAAAGGGTTTCCGTCAGTACATGCAGGAACATCATCCGTCGTATAAGATATGGGCCCTCGATTTGCGGACGGACAGTAACGACGGAAACATAGAGATCCTGGACGAATTCTTCCGCCAACACCCGACGGTGAGCAACGGAATCACATTCAACTCGCAGGTGTATATCATCGGCGAGTACCTGCAAAGTCAGCAACGAAGCGGCTTCAACCTCATCGGGTACGACGTGCTGGAGCGGAATGTGGCTTGCCTCAAGCAGGGAAGCGTCTCCTTCCTCCTGGCCCAGCAGCCGGAAATGCAGGGGTACAACAGCATTAAAACACTGTGCGACTTCCTTATTTTCAAGAAAGATGTAAATTGTATTAACTATATGCCGATAGATTTGTTAACTGTAGAGACTATCGATTATTACAACAAGAAATAAAATCAACGTATGGAAACAAAGTATTTAAAAATCAATCCTGCCGACAATGTGGCTGTGGCTATCGTAGGTCTTCCGGCAGGTGAAGAATTATCAGTAGACGGCATCTCTGTAAAATTAAATGAGGAGATTCCCGCCGGACACAAATTTGCACTGCAAGATTTTGCTGAGGGTGAAAACGTAATCAAGTACGGCTACCCCATCGGACATGCGACAAAGACCAAAAAGCAAGGCGACTGGATGAATGAATCGAGTATTCATACCAATTTGGCCGGACTGCTGGACTACACTTACAACCCGGTCGACGTGAAACTGGGTATTGAAAAGAAAGAACTGACATTCAAAGGATATCGTCGTAAGAACGGCGAAGTGGGTGTGCGCAATGAGATTTGGATCGTGCCTACGGTAGGTTGTGTGAACGGTATCATCAACCAGTTGGCCGATGGACTACGTCGCGAAACAGCCGGTCAGGGTGTGGATGCAATTGTGGCATTCCCGCACAACTACGGTTGCTCACAGCTGGGCGACGACCATGAGAACACGAAAAAAATCCTGCGCGACATGGTACTACACCCCAATGCTGGTGCGGTGCTCGTGGTAGGTCTGGGTTGTGAAAACAACCAACCGGATGTGTTCCGTGAATTCTTGGGCGATTACGACAAGGACCGCGTATCGTTCCTGGTTACTCAGAAAGTGGGCGACGAGTACGAAGCCGGTATGGAACTGCTGCGCGACCTGTATGCCAAAGCTTCGAAAGATGTACGTGTCGATGTTCTTCTGTCGGAACTGCGCGTAGGTTTGAAGTGTGGTGGTTCGGACGGTTTCTCGGGTATCACAGCCAATCCGTTGCTGGGTATGTTCTCCGACTTCCTGATTGCCCAGGGCGGTACCAGCGTACTGACCGAAGTTCCGGAAATGTTCGGCGCCGAAACCATCCTGATGAACCGTTGCGAAACTAAAGGTTTGTTCGAGCAGACGGTTCACCTCATCAATGATTTCAAAGAATACTTCCTGTCACACGGCGAGCCGGTGGGCGAAAACCCGTCGCCGGGTAACAAAGCCGGTGGTATCTCCACGCTCGAAGAAAAAGCGTTGGGATGTACACAAAAGTGTGGTAAGAGCCTCGTATCGGGTGTAATGCCTTATGGCGAACGCCTGCAAGTAAAGGGTCTGAACCTGCTTTCGGCTCCGGGCAACGACCTGGTGGCTTCTACGGCACTGGCTTCTTGCGGTTGCCACATCGTACTGTTTACTACTGGTCGTGGTACACCGTTCGGTACATTTGTCCCTACGATGAAAATCTCTACCAACTCCAACCTGGCAGCCAACAAACCGGGATGGATTGACTTCAACGCCGGAGTGATCGTAGAAAACGAACCGATGGAAACAACTTGCGAACGTTTCATCGATTACATCATCCGTGTAGCCAGCGGTGAGTTGGTGAACAACGAGAAGAAGGGTTATCGCGAGATTTCAATCTTCAAGACCGGTGTGACATTGTAATATAATCGACACGTCTTTTTATATTAATGCCAACAAGCGGAGCCGAAGAGGTTTGCTTGTTGGCATTTTTTTTAAAATAGTTTAGTCAAGTAAAAAACGTCCGCCGTGCAGATGCTTTCTCAATTCCGCCGCCACATACGTAAACATAGATCGTGTTTCGGACATTTCGGCAAAAGCGTTCAGCAAACCGAAATCATGAATCACCCCGTTGTAACGGATGGTGGTAACCGCTACTCCGGCCTCACCCAACTTCCGTCCCAAAGCTTCTCCCTCATCGCGCAGGATATCGTTCTCGGCAGTCACTATCAAAGTAGCGGGCAGTCCCTTTAATTCGGAGACAGAAGCTTTTAGCGGAGAATGGTAAGGTTCGGCACGTTGCGTTTTGTCGGTGGTGTATTGATCGAACATCCACTGCATGAGCGAAGTGGTGAGGAACCGTTGCTCACCGTACAGTTTGTACGAGTCGGTCGTAAAATCGACATCGGTAACGGGCCATAGCAACACCAGCAAGCGAATGGCAGGCCCTTGATGCTCTTTCGCCATCAGCCCCATAACAGCCGTCATGTTGCCGCCCACACTGTTGCCCACCACGGCCAACCGGAAAGAATCCACATCGAGTATATCGCCATGTGCCGCTATCCAACGGATGGCCCCATATATCTCATGAATGGCCTGCGGATAACGTGCTTCGGGCGAAGGGGTGTAATTAACAAACACCGCTGCACAACCGGATCCGACCACCAGGTCGCGTACCATCCGGCGGTGCGTGGGATAGTCGCCCAAAATCCAGCCCCCACCATGAATAAAAACAAATACGGGTAATTTGCCTGTGACTCCCGACGGGCGCACCACGTCCAGATCGACAGCATATCCATCTACCTGTATGGTCATCTTCTTTTCGTCGATTCCCGAAATATCGACTTCGACCGCTGCCTGCACGTCTGTCAACACTTTGCGGGCTTTCTCCTTTGGCAGGCTTTCTACGGGATCGCCTCCCGAATTTACTTCTTCCAGAAACTTCTTTGTTGCAGCATTCAAGTGCGGGTCACGCCTGAAATCGGGTGCTTTTTCTACTGTTGTCTTCATACGCTTATGCAATTAATCAGTTTTCTTCCGCCCAAACAGGAGCGACACCAGCCACAACAACAGAATAGCCCCGATGGTAGCTGTAAACAAACTGCCGATAAGCCCATAGGTGGCAATACCCAAAAAGCTGAAAAACAATCCGCCCAAGACCCCGCCGATGATACCTATCAACAAATTGACAAAAAGCCCGAATCCGTGACCTCTTGTGATTTGACCAGCAATGTATCCTGCCACAATGCCGATAAGAATAAACCATAGTAAGTTCATAACATGAAAGTTTAAATTAATGAATAACGAGATAGAATATTGAATTCCATCACCATGATTTTTTGATTAAAACATTGATGCTTAATTAATTGTTCAGTTACATAACTTTGTACAACACCCCATCCGGACGGCATATACCGACAGTGTATACCCGAAAAGAGTAAACATTTCGAATCGTTGACTTGTTATAACGAATATTTCAACACCACTATGGATGAATCAACTCTTACCAAACAACGCCTGTTTCGCGGCAAACCGATGGTACGCATGCACACCATGATCAAAGCCACCGGCCCTATCTGCAACCTCGATTGCAAGTATTGCTATTACCTCAGCAAAGCCGATTTGCTGACGACCGATAGCCGCTGGCGTATCTCCAACGAAACACTCGAGAACTTTATCCGGCAATACATCGAACAGCAGAATGCTCCTGAGATAGTATTCTCCTGGCAAGGCGGCGAACCCTCACTCTTGGGACTAGACTTCTTCCGCAAGGTTATAGCACTGCAAAAGAAGTACGCCCCACCCCACGTTCGCTGCGAGAACGACCTGCAAACCAATGGTACCCTGCTCACCGATGAATGGTGTGAGTTTTTGCGCGAGAATAATTTCCTCGTTGGTCTCAGCATCGACGGCCCCAAACATTTGCACGATGCTTACCGCACACACACCAACGGACGGGGTTCGTTCGAACAGGTGATGCAGTCGGCACGGATGCTCCGTGAACACAAGGTACGTTTTGCCACGCTCACGGTGGTAAACAACCTCAACTCGCAATATCCGCTCGAAGTGTACCGTTTCCTGCGCGACGAAGTGAAGAGCCTGCAAATGCAGTTCATCCCCATCGTGGAACCGAAAAACTTTGCTACCACCGCTCCGCAACATTGGAACATCGATGAGATGCCCAACGAGCACTCGCCACGCGTCGACCCGTCGCACCCTGATTCATTCCTGGCACCGTGGTGCGTGGAACCCGAGACATACGGCAACTTCCTCATCAAAATATTCGACGAGTACCTTAAGCACGATTTCGGCCGGATTTATATCCCCTTTTTCGACAGTGCCGTGGAACAATGGATGGGACGCCCCTCGCCACTCTGCATCTTCGCCCCCATCTGCGGCAAGGGACTTGCCATGGAGCACAATGGTGATGTATATGCCTGCGACCACTATGTATACCCGGAATATAAACTGGGAAACATCCGTGAAACACCTCTCGTAGAGATGGCCATGTCCGACCGCCAACGAAATTTCGGTTACGCCAAAGACTTCACCCTTCCGGGTAAGTGCCGCGAGTGCCGCTACCTGTTTGCCTGCTCGGGCGAATGCCCCAAGAACCGTCTGCTCAAAACCGACCAGGGTGAGCCGGGGCTGAATTATCTCTGCAAGGGACTGTACAACTATTTCAGTCACATCGATCCGCACATCCGGCGCATCGTTCGCTACCTGGGATATGAAGTAGCCAATGATGTTCCACCATTAGAAACTGCAACGAAAAATAAATTTTGAAAACAACTGAAAAAAGAAAAGATATGGAAGTAATCCTAAATTACATCAACGAGCACGAACGGGAGTTACACATCAACACCCCGTGGAAAACCATCGAGGACGATTACAACGACTTGCTAAAACGCTACGCCAAGCTGCCTGTTCACGGGTTTCGCGCGGGAAAAACACCTCGCAGCGCCACCGAATCGTTCTACCGCCAGCAAATCAAGAACGACCTGGTCACCCTCGTGTCTACCCGCCTCTGCCGGTCGGCATTAAAGGAAAAAGAGCTGACAGCCGGTTCACCCATCGAAATTTCGGAAAGCCAACTCAAACCGTACGATTCGCTGCTGTTCAAGGCCAATTTCATCGAGATGCCCACTTTCGACCTACCCGACTACCGCCGCCTGAATCTACAAGCTACCGATCCGGAAGACCAACTCAACGAGGTATCGATCCGGTTACTGGAACAAACGGACATCGACCTCCCCCCTGTCTTCGTAGACGACGAGCTGAGGTACACCGAACTGACCGGCGAAACAGCCACCGAAGAAGAACGTTCGGACGCCGAAGACCGGGTGAAACTGATGATCATCATCAAGAAGATAGCCGAACAAGACAACGTGGAGATACAACTGGACGAAATAGACGAACGGATGAAAGCAGTTGCCGACGACATAGGAAGCACTCCCCGGGAACTGAAAGACTTCCTGATAAACAATAACGGATGGGCGCGTTTCGTCGATTCGCTACTGGCCGAACAGGTATTGCAGTATATCATCGGCGAACAAATCGAATCTATTCCGACGAATATTGAGTAGAGTAAATCAAACAATTCAACCACCTAATTGTTAATACACTAACCAAAACAAACGAACAAATGTATGAGAAATAAAATTCAACCTATCTTATTTATAGGCCTGTTTCTTTCACTTGCTGCCTGCCAATCGGGCGCAAAAAAAGAAACAGTGCAAACGCCTGCCGATTCTCTCCATACCGACGAAATGGTATGGATTCCCGGAGGCTCCTTCACAATGGGAACAGATGATCCGCAAAGTATGTCCAATGAACGTCCCGCCCACCGGGTACAAGTCACAGAATTCTGGATAGACAAATACGATGTAACCAATGCGCAATTTCGCAAATTCGTTGAAGCCACCGGTTACGTCACCACTGCCGAACGGAAAATAGACTGGGAAGAACTGAAGAAACAACTTCCCCCCGATACCCCCAAGCCCGATGATGCACTGCTTCAACCCGGTTCGCTGGCATTCACTCCACCTTCGCACGCCGTGAACCTGGCCGACATGACCGGCTGGTGGACATGGACACCGGGCACCAGCTGGAAACATCCGCAAGGTCCTAACAGCACCATCGAAGGCAAAGACAATTATCCCGTTGTACAAGTTTCCTGGGACGACGCCCAAGCATACGCCAAGTGGGCCTGCAAACGTCTCCCTACCGAAGCCGAATGGGAATACGCCTCCCGTGGAAAATCGGAGAATACCCGTTACTACTGGGGCAACGAGTTCAAACGAAACGGACAATTCATGGCCAACACCTTCACCGGAACATTCCCGTACAATAATACCGCCGAAGATGGCTACGAAGGCATCGCACCCGTAGGTTCCTTCCCTGCCAACGACTACGGACTGTACGACATGGCAGGCAACGTGTGGCAGTGGACAGCCGACCTCTACAACGACGAGAATCATGCCGAGCTCTCTGCTATGAGCTGCGACCGCATCATCGATGGCGCTCCCATGCCCATCCAGGCCGCTCCGGGCGAAGTACGCCGGGTGACAAAAGGCGGATCGTTCCTCTGCAACCCCTCGTACTGCGAAAGCTACCGTCCCACTGCCCGTCGCGGTACACCGTATGATACAGGTATGGGACACATCGGTTTCCGCTGCGTGAAGAGCAAATCATAAAGAATTATATTAAAAATTAACAGCCAAATGAACTTTTTCACCGATAAATAGTTTATTAAGCAGCAAAAAAGAAAAGCGCAACCTGAACCGAAACATTTCTTTCAATTCTGATCGAATATGTTACAAACTAAGCGTTATATTTTTATCAATTAAAAAATTTAGAGAGTATGAACCTAAACTTGAAACAGAAACTGAAAAATTGCGGCAAGGTAGCTGCAATCGGAGCTGTTCTTGCCGTAGGAGCCGTGGTTCCGCAAAACGCAGAAGCACAGACAAAAGGCAAACAGCCAAACATCCTTGTTATCTTTGGCGATGACATCGGCCAGTCCAACATCAGCGCTTACAGCCGCGGATTGATGGGATTCACCACACCGAACATCGACCGGATCGCTAACGAAGGAGGTATCTTCATTCAGTACTACGGTCAGCAATCGTGTACAGCCGGACGTGCCGCGTTCATCACTGGACAGAGCCCGTTCCGTACCGGCCTTACCAAGGTAGGACTGCCCGGTTCGCCGGTTGGTCTGCAAGCCGAAGACCCCACCATTGCCGAGTTCCTGAAACCACTGGGTTACATGACCGGGCAGTTTGGTAAGAACCACTTGGGCGACCAGGACAAATACTTGCCCACCGCTCACGGATTCGATGAATTCTTCGGTAACCTATACCACCTGAACGCTGAAGAAGAACCCGAAAACCCGGATTATCCGAAGGATCCCGCCTTTAAAAAACAATTCGGTCCTCGTGGTGTATTGCGCTCCACAGCCGATGGTAAGGTAGAAGATACCGGTCCTTTGACCAAAAAACGTATGGAAACAGTTGATGAAGAATTCCTGGCAGCAGCCAAAGACTTTATGAGTCGTTCCATCAAATCCGGTAAACCTTTCTTTACCTGGTTCAACTCTACCCGTATGCACGTCTATACACACTTGAAACCCTCTTCTGCCGGTAAAACCGGTCTTGGACTTCAGGCCGATGGTATGACTGAACATGACGAAATGGTAGGCGACCTGCTCAAGTTCCTCCAGGACAACAAGATTGCCGATAACACCATCGTGATCTACACCACCGATAACGGTGCGATGAAGAATCAATGGCCCGACGGCGGCGCTTCTCCTTTCCGTTCCGAAAAGGATACCAACTGGGAAGGTGCATACCGCGTACCTGCTATGATTCGCTGGCCGGGTGTCATCAAACCTGGAACTAACTTCACAGGCTTGTTCTCTGCCGAAGACTGGTTGCCTACGCTCGTAGCAGCTGCCGGTGGCGATCAAAACCTGCCACAAAGTGCCCAGAAAGGCGTAACAGAAGGTAGTAAATCATTCAAGGTACACCTCGATGGTTATAATCAGGTGGCTTACCTGAAAGGTGAAAAACCGACTCAACGCGAAGAATTCGTTTACTTCGACGACGATGGAAACCTCGTAGCTTACCGCGATGCACGTTTCAAATACAACTTTGCCGCTCAATATGCTACCGGCATGGCTATCTGGCGTGATCCGATGACCGACCTGAGAGCACCGATTATGATCGATTTGCTGGCCGATCCGTACGAATATGCTCCGGATGGTGCAGTAAACTATGACGATTGGGCTACCAAACATGCGTTCCTCATCCTGCCGGCGGTAACAAAAGTTGGCAAATACCTGAGTACATACAAGGATTTCCCGCCGCGTCAGAAACCGGCTTCCTTCTCTATCGACCAGGTGATCCAAAAGCTGAATTCTGCTACCAAGTCTAAGTAACTGAATATCGCTTCCTTTATGTGAAGTAAATACATTCCCTAAGAAGCCGGCTTAATCCCCACAATTAAGTCGGCTTCTTTCATTCACTTACCAAAGAATTTCGTCTCTTGGTTCTAATTTCTCGTTCGGAAGAACATTGAATTTGTTTATTTTTATCAAATTAAACAACCAAATGAGAACTTCTTTGTTATAAAAACGACCGCCCGATTACATCGTGCGGTATTGTATGAAGATAACTGAAACCTAAAAGAAAGAATCGCATGAAACCTTTTTACTTTATCCTGATTGCCTTAGCGGCTTTCTCGTGTCAACAAAAAGAGGCAGACAAAGCCTCAACCGCAACGACCGATCCCCTCGCCTCATGGAACGAAACCGAAAACAAGGAAGCTATCATCCAGTTCGTTACCGAGGCCACTACCGAAGGAAGTGAAAAATACATTCCTGTAGCCGACCGCATCGCCGTGTTCGACAATGACGGAACCCTCTGGTGCGAACAGCCTATCTACACCGAATTCGCTTACTCGCTCGCCACTGCCAAGCAGATGATAGCCGATAACCCGGAACTGGCAAAGAACCCGAAACTCAAAGCTTTGACGGACAAAGCCACCTTCGAGAAGAACCCGGCACTGGGACTCGAAGCAGCATTCGTGCTCACACATGCCGGAATCACCGATACTGATTTCAGCTATCAGGTGGATATGTGGGCCGATTCTACCCTTCACCCCCGGTTCCAGAGACGATACACCCAACTGATTTACCGCCCCATGGTAGACCTGTTGCAATACCTGCGCGACAATCAGTTTAAGACCTATATCGTATCAGGAGGTTCATCGGCTTTCATCCGTAAATTCAGCGACGGTCTGTACGGCATTCCTTCCGAACAAGTGATCGGTACCATGCTGAAAGGTCAGTTCGTGACAGCCGATAACACCTATAAGGTAATCTATACAGCCGACTTATGGCACAATGACGACAAGGGTGGAAAGCCGGTTGCCATTCAGCAGATCATCGGCAAGAAACCGGTACTGGCGTTCGGTAACTCCGATGGCGACAAAGAGATGCTGGAATGGACTTCAACCAACAAGCTACCCAATCTCAACCTGATTCTGCAACACACCGATGCCGAACGTGAATATGCGTACGACAGTCTATCGACCATCGGCACACTGAAGGAAGCCCTGAAAGAAGGCATTGCCAAAGGTTGGGTCATCGTCGACATGAAAGAAGACTTCAAGGTAGTGTTCGATTTCCAGCAGGAACAAAAATAACCACATATCGTTATGACGAATCTAGAACAAATACTTGCTCTGAAAAAGAGCATGCAGGCCAGCATTATAGGTCAGGACGAGGTAGTCAGCAAGATACTGATCGCACTGCTCACTGATGGCAATGTGTTGCTCGAAGGTATGCCCGGGCTAGCCAAGACCCGGGCGGTAAAAAGCCTTGCCGACAACCTCGACTGTAAGTTGAGCCGCATTCAGTTCACTCCGGACTTACTTCCGTCGGATGTAACAGGAACGGAGATCTACCAACCCGAAGCGACACAGAAATTTGTCTTCCAGCCAGGTCCCATCTTCAGTAATCTGATACTGGCCGACGAAATTAACCGTGCTCCTGCCAAGGTACAATCGGCTTTGCTCGAGGCCATGGAGGAACGCCAAGTATCCGTGGCCGGAAAAACGTATAAGATGGAACCGCTCTTCATGGTACTCGCCACGCAGAACCCCATTGAGCAGGAAGGTACCTATCCCCTGCCCGAGGCGCAACTGGACCGTTTTGTGATGAAGATAGAAATAACTTATCCCTCCTCAGACGATGAGGCGAAGATTGTCGAGCTGGTGCGAAACGAGACGAAGGGTGCGAAACAGAAGATTACGCCTATCGATCAGAAGGTGGTACTCGATGCCCGCAAGGAGATCAACCAGATCGAAGTGAGCGCCGCAGCCGCCAAATACATGGTCGATCTGGTATCGGTCACCCGCCATCCGGGAGACTATGACAAGGACCTGGCACGCTGGATAAACTACGGCGCCAGTCCGCGCGGTACCATCGCACTGGATCGCTGTTCACGTGTAGTAGCCTGGTTGGATGGTCGCAAGAGTGTCACTCCCGACGATACACGTTATATTGTACACGATGTGTTACGCCACCGCGTGGCTTTGTCGTACGAAGCCAATGCTGATAAAGTGGGAATCAACAGCGTTATCGATGCACTGTTGAAAAACGTGGCCGTTATCTGAATTGACAGTTGACAGTTGACAATTGAAGCAAATCCTAACCCTTAATTGCTGAAACGATGAACTATCCGGTAGAAATAGTAACCAACCTCAATGACCTGATGCGATTTGAGTACAAAGTGGTGGCAGGCAATCTGCTACCCAACCGTACCATCTATTCCATCCTTGTGGGCCGCCATGCTGCTAAGATGCGGGGACGCGGGCTAGACTTCGAGGAAGTACGGCTATACGTTCCCGGCGACGACGTCCGGCACATCGATTGGAAAGTCACCGCACACGACAACCATACGTACTCGAAAGTATTCAACGAAGAAAAAGAACGACCTACGTTCGCGTTGGTTGATCAGAGTTCGAAGATGTTCTTCGGTTCCGAACGGTATGTAAAATCGGTCACGGCTGCCCATGTGGCTGCATTGAGCGCCTTCTTCACCATCAAGCGGGGCGACCGTTTCGGTGGTATCGTATTCAACGACGATGGGTACGACTATATCCAGCCCCGACGCAGCAAAGCATCCGTGCAACATTTTCTGCAACTGTTATCGGAACATAATCAATCGCTACCGGGACGCAAGGAAATAAAGAATGGCTCCACCCTTATCAACGAAATGCTACGCCGCACGCAGACACTCGTGACACATGACTATGTGGTAGCCATCATCACCAACCTACTACGTCTGGACGAGGAAAGCCGCCGGGTGATACGCAGCATTGCCTATCACAACGATGTGATCCTGGTGCATGTAGAAGATCCGATGGACTGTCGTCTTCCGGATGGCAAACTGGTGCTGACTAATGGTAAACGCCAACTTCTGTGGGACAATACCCGCCGGCACTGGGGAGAGAAATACACCGCTGCTTACGAAACACGTCTGGCAGAGATCCGTGACGATTTCCAACGCTACGGTATTCCGGTTTCAGTAATGAGTACCGCCACCTCGGTGGAGGAGCAGATCACCCAACGTATGGGAGAGAGGCTGCGAATATAGAAGACGGATAATCATAAAAGATAATCGGAGTATAAAGAAAATAATCATTTTTTTTAAAGACAATCAATCATGAAAGATAGTATTCCCCAATTAAGTCCATACATGGAACCGTCGCCGGTGCGTTTCACCTTCGACTCTCCGGGTTGGTATGCCGTGGGCGTACTGTTGATACTCGCTGCACTGTCCGTTCTCTTCCTGTGGGTGCGCCATTATTACCGCAACCGCTACCGCCGTATCGCCATCGCTTTACTGGAAGATAACGAGAAGCAAGCATTGGCCAGTGAAGAATACGGCAAACTGGTGTACAACGCCAACATGATTGCCAAACAAATCTGCATCCGGCTGTACGGACGACAGGACACAGCGCCACTCAGGGATTCCCCGTGGGTTATCTTTCTGAACAAAACCAGCGCGCCGAACACGTTCTCCACTGCCGACGCACAAATCATCCGGGCCATATACGACCCGAAAATTCGCATCGAGAAGCAACAAGCGTTGAACTTTGCGGGCAAAATAAAGTATTGGATTAGAAAACATCACAACCGAGTATGACCAACTTATTTCCGGACATAGCGAACAATATGCACTTCGAGATAGCCTACAAATGGGTATTCTTGTTGCTACCCCTACCCTTGCTGGTGTACCTGCTGCTACCTGCCCTCCGCAAAAAGAGGCAAGCACTGATGGTGCCCTTCTTCGGCCGGTCGGCGCAAGCTTCCTCGCAACATCCGCACCGCAGTGCCTGGGTGAGCCGGAAGAACATCATCGCCTGGACGGTGCTCACCATTTGTTGGGTCTCCCTCCTGGCAGCAGCTTCCTCACCCCGCTTCACGGGTCAGCCGGAAAAGCGTACGCGGACTGTCCGGAGCTTCCTCATCGCCGCCGACATCTCTTTCAGCATGGCGCAGACCGACTGGACGGTAGATGGCAAACGGATGAGTCGCTGGGGAGCGGTGAAATACCTCATGAAAGATTTTATCAAAGAGCGGAAAAGCGATCAGATAGGGCTGGAAATGTTTGCCACACACGCCTACCTGCAAGCGCCGCTCACCACCGATCTGGAAACCATCGACTGGCTGCTCGACCAAACAGAAGTGGGCATGGCCGGACAGATGACCAGCATCGGTGAAGCCATCGCCTTTGGAATAAAAATATTCCGGCAGGACACCATACCGCAGCGGGTAATGTTGCTGATGACCGATGGGGTGGACGGCGGAACGGACATTCTTCCGCTGGATGCCGCCGAAGCTGCCCGACGTGACAGCATCGTGATCTACACCCTCGGCATCGGCAACGCTACCAGCGGTGGATATGCCATCGACGAGCAGTTGCTCACACAGATAGCCGAAACCACCGGAGGAAAATACTTCCGGGCCGATAGCGAGAAGGACCTGCAAGCCGTATATACGGAGCTGAACAAGATGCAACCTGTGGAGTACGAAGAGAATGCATACAAGCCGATCGTGCTGCTTTACATGTACCCGCTTGTCGTCGCCACGCTGTTACCATTGATTTATTACCTGCTGAGCGGGTTATGGCGATTGGTCAGGAGAAGATAGATTGACAAATCATAAAGAAACAAGATGAAGGAAATTATACAACATATAAGCTCTATCGACTGGAATGCATTTCACTTCCTGCGTCCACAAGCCCTGTGGTTATTCGTACCGCTGGGTGTGATCCTCCTCATCCTGCTGCTGGGCAACCGCGAGCAGAAGAAATGGCGGAAGGTCATCGCTCCGGCATTGCGACCGTTCATGTTCAGCAAAGGCAACCCGTGGGCCATCATCCTGCCATTGCTACTGATGCTCATCGCCATGAGCTGCATGATCCTCGGGCTGGCCGGACCTACCTGGAACAAACGAAGCATTCCCGGCGAAAAGATTCCTTCCGTGGTACTTATTTCGCTCGACCTGTCGAAATCCATGCTCGCTACCGACGTGCAACCTTCCCGTCTGGAACGCGCCAAGATGAAGATTGCCGACTTTGTGAACGCCAATCCGCGGGCTCGTGTAGGACTCACCGCCTTTGCCGGAACGCCACACATGGTTCTTCCCTTCACCTCGGACTACAACCTTATCAAGCACCATGCCCAAAGCCTGTACAACTGGGCCATGCCCGTACAAGGCACCAACATGGCACTAAACATCGCACAAATCGATACATTGATGCGCCCCATCCAGGCACCCAGCACCGTGTTGCTGATGACTGATGAGATCGATGACAACGAGGCCATTCTACTGAACGACTTCGTCAACAACTCCATTCACCAGATGGAGATACTGCTCTTCTCCACCCCCAACGGGGCTCCCGTTCCGGGTGAACGAGGCATTGTCAGCAAACAATCGCCCACAGCGTTGAGCAACCTGCAACAGAATAGTAAGATACATATTTCGACCATCACCCTCGACAAGTCGGACGTAACAGCCGTTGCTAAACGCATTGCTGACCACCTCATCTTCGAGAAGAAAGGCGGAAAAGATGACAAGGATTGGGACGATATGGGCTGGCTGTTACTGATACCCGCCCTCTTTATCACCCTCTTCTGGTTCCGCAAAGGATGGATGGTACAATGGTGCTGGATACCGTTGTTGACACTCTCGCTCACCTCCTGCGGAACAGATAGCAAGCACCCTGACTGGTGGTACACCGCCGATTACCAAGGACAGCTCTGGTATGCGAAAGGCAACTACGAACAGGCCGCTGAGCACTATCAGGACATCCCCCACAAGGCAGCAGCCTACTTCAAGTCCGGCGATTACCAATCGGCTGCCGAGTTGCTTGCCAACGACTCATCGGCCACGGGACAGTATAACTACGGGCTGGCACTGGCCCAAATGGGTATGTACGACGAAGCCATCGGCGCTTTCCAAAAGGCAGCCTCCGAAGACCCGTCCCTACAAAGCCAGGCCGACAAGAACATCGACGCCACCCGGCTAATGAAAGATCAGGCATCGAGCGTGTTGAAGTTCAAGCCCGAAGAGAGCATGGTAGACAAGGCCCTGAAGGCCACTGAGAAAGAAAAACTAAAAGAACGGAAACCGCAGGGCGAGGACGAAAAACTCAGTTCGGACACCGAAGTGAAGAAACTTCCCACACACGGCGACCGCACTAGCGATGAAGTACAAAGCAACATCCATCGGGCCAAGGAACAGAAGTTCCCGCCCAAAGATTTCAAGATGGACGCACAAGAACCCATCGAAACGAAGGTATTGATGCAGAAAACAAATGCCGATCCGGGCGAGTTCCTGCACCGCCGTTTCGAAATACAAAAGAAAAAATATTACCCGGACGTTACTCAAAGTAAAGAAACATGGTAAGTAGTCACATTACATATAAAAGATTTCGTATGCCAGGGGGGCATAGCAGAGCTATCTGGGCAGGGTTTATCCTTGTCCTGGGAGCTCTGCTTCTTATTCAAACTCCGCTTCGGGCGCAGGTGTCGGTCAGCGTCAACCTCAACCGTAAGTCGGTGTATGTACAGCAACCGTTCCACGTCACCGTGACGGTCTATACGCGTACATGGTTCACTCAACCGGTGGAGTTCGGCAACCTACAGGTGCCCAACGCCTTCATTGTCCCGTTCGACAAGTCGCAGCCGGGTATGTTTACCATAGGCGGACGCCAGTATCCGGGAATTCAGTTTTATTACATCGTATTCCCGTACAAGGCGGGTAACTTCACCATTCCTTCGTTGGAGGTCACGGCTTACAGTCCACCCGAGGGAAGTTCGCAGGCGCACAAACTGATGCTACACACGACTCCACAGCCCTACATCGTCAAGGATGTTCCGGCGGAGTTGAAAAAGTCGGGCAACTGGTTTGTAGCCAAGAAAGTGACATTACACGACTCCTGGAATCCTTCGGGAACGAAGTATAAGGTGGGCGATGTGATCAAGCGTACCCTCACGATCAACGCATTCGGCACACTGCCGCAATTCATCCCTAACCTGGATAAAGAAGAGATGCTCGACTGGGCCTCCTCCTATCCACAGGACCCGGTGCTGACAGACACCCGTAGCGGAGGCGATGCCAACGGACGCAGCATGCAGACATCTACCTACTTGATAGAGAAGGCGGGTGAATTCACCGTACCCGAGGTAGAAGTTTCGTATTGGAATCCGTACAGCGCCCGCATGGAGAAAGTAAACACGAAATCGTTCAAGATTCATGTGGCCGAGAATCCGGATCTGGGTATTCTCACCACGCTAAAGGATAGCCTCAACGCCACACTAGCCCCAAAGGCTGATACAGAAAAGGCCGAAACTCCTTTCCTGATCTTCGGTATGCATTGGTATGTATTCTGTGGATGGGCAGCATTGAGTGTGGTAATACTCTATTTAGTCTTCCGGCTATTGCGCGCCTTTTGTATTTCGATGCACCGGAGATGGGTGGTTTACCGACACAGTGAGAAATACCTGTACCGGAAATTCTTGCACGCAGGGAATGAGCCCAAACGTTTCCTGACAGCATTGTACCGTTGGTGGGATGCCTTGCCGCACAAGCCATCGGCCTCCGTGGGCATGTCTATGGAATTATCGGGAGATAAGAGAGGCAGCGAACTGGTGAAGAGTTATCTGGATAAATCCGTTCACGGGAATATGTCCGATGATTCGCCGCTGGTAAAGAGTCTGTTGAAACAGTATCGCAAGAAAGTCCATCGGAAAGCGCTTGAGAGAAAAGTTCTCTTCAAATAAACAGAAACAAGGAAGCCTGCCCTACAAAGAACGAGTCGCTTCATGAATCGCTCGATGTAAGGCAGGCTTCTTTATTAAAGCTAAGTCTTAGACTTTTTGTGTAAGCGGTGCAAGTCGGCCGACAGCATGATTCTGAAAAAGCCGATAAACAAGAAAGCAAACGCCAGGATATAAACCGAAGCAAACGCTCCCACACCGGGATTCCAGATAATGGCAAACGAACAGAGGATAGCTAAAATGCCAAAAACGACATACCATCCCCAACCATGCACGCCCAATCGGCTCATATCAAAAGAGGATCCGATAGCGGTAGCCCCTCTAAACATAATCCAAAAGGCCAGGATGTAAGGAATGACCAGGGCGGTAACTCCAGGATACCAAGCCAGGAATACCCCCAGAAGTACATCGATGATGCCACAAGCCAGATACCAGCCCCAAGCAGGCAGTGAGGTGCGATTGCTGACCGAGAAAACGATCTCCAGTATGCCACTGGCAAGCATACAGATACAAAACAAAATGACCAACATCCCGTAACCTGCAATCGGAAAGAACATAAGGTACAATGCTACAAGCACAAATAAAATTCCCAGTACAAGAGAAACCCACCAGTTTTTTACTGCGCTTTTTACTTCTTCATAAAAATCAGGATTCATACTCATAAATAATTAGGTTAATAATTCACTGTATCACAACAGTTTGAGAATAAAACAAGAATTTATAAATGATTGTTCTGTACCTATTTCAATAATTGATGGACGGAAATTAAATAAGCCACCTACATTCTGTTGTAAGTGGCTTATTATCAATTGGAGCGGAAAACGGGGTTCGAACCCGCGACCCTCAGCTTGGGAAGCTGATGCTCTACCGACTGAGCTACTTCCGCATATTTTCATTGTCTCTTAAGTCGAAAAACTCCACAAAGGTATAGATATTTTTTAAATACAAACAGAGTTCATCGTATTTTTTGTTGCATTTCTGCACATCACCACGCCAACAAGCATTGCCAGAAATACTCCTACCGTATAACATACCAGATCCGACCACAAGAAACCATGACCCAACACCAAGGCGCCCAACATAGTACTCCGGATTTCGTTGATCCAATCAGCCTGATAAAGCTGTGAAACCTCAATAGCGTATGAAAACAGAAGTGCAGCCAATGCACGAACCCGCACCCGCCTGAAAGGAAATAAAAAAGATACGCCAAAATAAACCATAGCAGCCCAAAGCGCATCACCGGCATATTCAGCCAGAAAAGCTGGAAGATGCATCCCGTATTTACGCGAGCACAGTCCCAGAAGGATAGTCAGTACACACAACAAAGCATAACGGATGCGATAGGAATGAATCGTCTTCATGGAACTCAGGGTTTTATTATTCAATTTCGGGAGATATATTACCAACTTCTAAGGATATAATTACTTAATGTCCGCATAGGTTGCCAGAACCTCCAGCAACTCTTCGATAGTATCGATCTTTACCGGTTCTTTCCGGCCATTGCGAACCAGAAAACCTTCAGGAAGTGTAGCATCGACGCAGAGCTCAGACTCTACCTCCCGATGTGCCAGAATACCGTTTCTCAACAAAGCCTTACGGACCATAGCATACCGCTGCCCGTCGCCCAACAAACAGAGCCGGGTATCATACGCCTTATCCACCCGGAACAGTCCGGTTTCCGGATCGAACGCAATACCTTTATAAGCAAAGAAGCGGCTCAGGCTGCCGTTGAGCGATAGATCTTCGGGCGCACCGATAATCATACCCTCGGCCTTATCCATCAGCCAGATGGTGTCGGCAATCTGCAAAGCAAGTTCCAGATCATGCGTAGAAAGAAAAATAGTCTTATTCGTTTCCCGACTCAGGCGATGCAGCAGTTGCATCATCTCCACCTTGCTGGGAAAATCGAGAAAAGCAGTCGGTTCATCCAAGAAGATCACCGGCGTATCTTGCGCCAATGCTTTGGCAATCATCACCTTTTGCTGTTCACCGTCGCTCAGTGTATGCATCATTCGCTGAGAAAGGTGTTCGATGCGTACCAGAGCGATGGACTGCTCCACAATCCGGGCATCGACTTCATCGAGCGTACCCCAGAAATTGGTGTACGGACTCCGGCCGAGGCCAATCAACTCCCGTACAGTCATGTTGCGCAAGTCGCACTTCTCGGTCAGCACTACACTGATGACGGTAGAGAGTTCCTTGTCCGGATAATCGTCGATTTCCTTGTCGCGGATATAAATGGAACCACCCAGCTTAGGCTGGAAAGCGGAGAGCGTTCGGAGCAAAGTAGACTTTCCGATACCGTTGGCACCCAACAGGCACGTCAGTTCACCTTGATTTATACGGGCACTGATATCCTGTACCACGACATTGACATCGTTTTTCCCCCGGTAGCCAATAGATAAATTTTCAATTCGGATGGTATGTGGTTTCATCGAGCGATTGACTATAAATTATGAGCCGTAAAGATACATATATTTGTCGGGGCTACAAAAAGGACGTTGCCTGAAAGAATCTTTGCACCGCTTCCGATGCAAAGACTTTTCAGGCAACGCCATCCACCTTTTTTTAAAACCACCTATTAATAAACTTAATCTAACCCTTTTATTGTATTTAAAATTCTTTCCTTTAATTCCTGACAATCTGTTTCCGAAAATGGACACTTCACTTCGGCAGGTGCCGTTAGCACTGCCTTAGCCTCTTCGGCATACTTTTTATTCCTGGAGTCGTCCCTGAAATGCAGCTCCCAGGAGGAATCTGCTTTCGGGGTCTCTTCCAATACATAGTGAATAAATCCTTCGTCCCTTAAAAAATCTTTTACCTTATTACTATACATAATCGCATCTTTTTGGCGTTATATTCAAATGACGCAAAAACATGTATTATGTACTCACTAAAAAAACTTAATTCGTAAGGCTGCGCAATTTTGTTAACCCGCGATGCATCAGGTTGCGTACCGACTGGTAATTCATTTGCATAATCTCACAGATATCCTCGTAATTCTTTTCTTCTATATAATAAAGAGTAAGCGCTTCGCGTTGGCGGGGAGAGAGCTGACTCATGAGGTGTGCTACGCGACGCCCTTCAAGTGTTCTTTTCTCTTCGGTCAGGTAGTTGTCCTCCACGTTATCCACCGATTCGGGTTCCAGATCCTCAATGGCTGTCCCCGACATATAGATTCTTTTTCTCAGTTCATCGCACAATTTGTTCTTCAGTGAAATAAACAAGTACGATTTAAGATTGTCGATGCATCCCACTTCATCTTTCTTTCCGTAAAGTTTTACAAAAACGTCATGAATACAATCTTTCAACAACTCTTTATCGTTTGTCAGTCTGCAACCGTAGTTTACCAGCACATTAATATGCAAGTCGTACAGCTTAGAGAAAGCAGCCACATCGCCTGCCTGGAAGGCAGATAATAAATAAGCAGTGTTCTTGTTTTGATCCATCATATTAGATTGATTTGATGATGCAAATCTACACACAAGAAGTTACTTTTATATGGAAATTTTGATCAGCCGATTGAAAAAACAAACACTCTGTTTTATAACATGTTTGCTGATTATTCCACATTCTAAAGAAAAAATCCCGCCGTACGAGCGTAGGCGGGATTTTCCATCTTATAACTTGTGCAACCAATACACCCCGGCTTTCCCCTGGGGTATCTTTAATGTGTACACATCGTTTACTTTCAAGGATTTATCGACCACCTGAACACTTCCGTTCCTGACGTCCACATACTTCAACATATACTTCCCGGATTCAAGGCGAATGGGAATTTCTGCTTCGGACTTGGAATAAATGACAGCCCCAATACCAATTTTTACCAGTTTCTTATATTGGTCATTTTTGGTTTCTTCTACTTGCATAGCGGCTACATCCTTCAAAAAGCCCTCATCTTTCACAGGAACTACCGGACAAGAACCCCCTCCCATGAGTACGGCCCAACCCAAATCGGGATAGTTTTGCGCATAGAACGTAACGGCTTTTTCCGGGTACTTAACACGATATTCGGCCACAGCTTTATACGCTTCGTCAAAGGTTGTTTTTCCCACTTTCATCTTGCGCATGTGCTGACGTGGCGCCAGGTTCTTACCACCTTCGGGAGCATACACACCATCGGTCTTATAATGCCAGTAACGAATATCAATAATATCGACCACAGCCGAACGTTTCGGATCGGCCAGGATAGCATCCTGTACATCCTTGGTAGTACTCAAAGCCACCTTGGCTTTCTTGCCTGTTTCGGCCTCCCACTCGGCAATAACATCAATCCAGAATTGGACGAAATACAACGGACCGGTAAATTCTTCGCTGATCAGCTGCACCACATTGGGGTTATCGGCAAAGTTAGCAAGACATTGGCGAATGTACTGACGGTGCAGTTCCCGGCGCACCGGATGATTGACATCATAGAAATACTCGGCCATAAAAATACGCTTGTCACCGGCAAACGGAACAGGCTCAGGGAATCCGGTATTATTGATATTGTTCGACGAACGCCAGGGAGAATCCACCCAGTGAGCGCCGGCTTCGATAATGTTATGCTGGAAATAGTTCTGGTGGAAAAGCAGTAAACCTTCCTGCTCACCTTTCACGGCAAATTCTTTCAGGCGCGACCAATACCAGTCATTGGGACGGTTCAGATCATACTTGCTCAATCCTTCCCAAGCTGTACCTTCCCCGCTGCGCGAGAACGGTTGCTCGTAGAACGGTCCCCACACATCACCGTCGCGCCGACGGATGCGTTCATGGTCGTCGCGCCGGCGATCCAGCCACAAACCATAGTTCTGGTCGAGTACCAACACATCACTCTTCTTCATGAAAGACACTACCGAGTCGATACGATCGGTCAATCCCTGCCCTTCCCTGCCGGGAACAAAACGTGTTACCGCCGGACTGGCTTTAGCGATCTGATTCGTCCGTAGTTTACCGTTCCACCAGGGAACGGAGTGTTTCCCTCCGGTCATCAATACGCCCTCCATCTGCAAAACACCATTGGCAATGGCTAATTCTCTTACCTTGGCAGGTGGTGCAACAGGTGATTTGAACTTGATGTCTTCGATGGTTTTCAAGCCATTGACCGAAACCGACGGAGCAAAGGTTCCCTGCCGTATCCATTGTTGCAATGTCAAACGGGGAGTAAACGCTTCTTTCGCCAAACGCATAGCTTCGTCCACCTCCGGACTGCTGCTGGCATTGGTGTTCCTCGGCAATATCCGGGCACGGGCATCGCAGTCGCGATTCAACCGGGCTTCCAACTGTGCATTAAAGAAACTGCGCGGTTGCACATGATTATTTGACTCCGCCCATTCACCATCGCCTGAGAACTGCCCCCAACATCCGTACGCCCGGTTCATGGCATCCTTGGCAGGTGCATAGCATTCGATCTCGGCAGCCGTACATTGCCAGAAAAGGCTGTTGCCAGTATTCCATCCGGCGCCGTTTTTATCTTGCCCCAGATTCTTGAAACTAAGATTATGACCGTCTACATTCACCACATCGAATAAAAGCCCGCATGCCCAGGCATCGATGGAGCCACTGAATCCGAATGATTCCTTCGAATCGCATTGCACAAAGGCATTGGGACCCGGTGCACAATAGCCTACGGCAAAGTCGTGATAACCATATTCGGAATAACAACGCTGGAACAGTGTTTGCTGCCCCATAGTGAAGAACGTGGTACGGCGCATTCCTCCGATCTCGGAAACCGGCTGGGTAGAAATACAATCTTCAACCGTCAGCTTGGAGGTAGAAGGCTGTAGCATCACCGCACTTCCGGAAAAATGCTTGAAATCGACTCTACGCACCCAGCAGTTCTCTGCATTCTCCACCGAAATACCGGTCCAGCAATGGTCTTCGTCTTTCGCATATTTCTTATAGTAATCCGAAGCGAGCGTCAGATTCTCTACGCCGCAATTCGCCAGGCGTCCTGTCCAACGATAACGGAGTACCTGCATACGGGCATTTTGAGTATCGAGCGCCATCGTCAGCGGAACGTCGAATGTGAGTTGATTGCCATTAGCCTCTGCCACGGCACGGTCCCAAGCCAGGTCGATATCGCCCGGTTTCCACCCCAACGCACTGATTCCACCGCCATATTCATCGCATCCCAACGAAGCAATCCACTCTTTCGTCGAAGAACGGGTAATGAGGATCCGATCGCTTTTGCGCAAGGTAGTACCCAATGCCACTTCCATCGTACGGGCATTCACCGGCACATATGCCGACAATACTTCCAGGGTATCGAGTATCGTCTGATTATCTATACCTTCTATATAAAGTAATGCTCCGCGATCTACCCCCTTCTTCAACAGGATTGTTTTATCTTTGTCCATTCCTCGTAGTACTACTCCCGAGGCCGTCATCCGCAAACTTTCGGAAAGCATGAACTCCCCTTTGTCGAGCAGTACCGTTCCACGGAACCCATTGGCATCAGGTGTCAGGGAGGACACATAATCAATGGCCCTCTGGATGCGTGCCGAGTTATCGCCTGCCTGATAAGGCACAAAGACAACTGTCTTCACATCAGGTATGTCCTGTTCGGAAGCCTGATAGCCACAATACGAAAAGTCGAGTATACGGTTTCCTTTCGCATCATTCTGATAGACGATCTTACCATCCTTTACCTGCAAAGCAAAGGTTTGTGCAGTGACCTGCACAAACCCCATACTTGCCACTCCCAGAAGGAATATCTTTAGCATTTTATTCATTATAATAAGCTTTTACGTTTCGCCAATGTATCGTAGTTGTTCTTCACATTCTTCCAATCCACTTTCTTCTTGGTGTCGATACCGTTGATGTACTTTTCGATGTTGGTATAACCGTCGCCATTGCAATCGAGTACCGCATCCGACGGATCGTTCGGGTTCAGACCGTTAGCTACTTCCCAAGCGTCGGGCATACCGTCGCCATCGCTATCCACATACGGTTGACCGTTGTATTCGGGCAATCCACCTACCTGACGGATGTCGGTGATGATACCTTGTTTATACGAGTCGGCAGGCAGGCGTCTTTTCACGTACGGTGAAACAAACTCGGGTGCATTCTCCACATAGATGGCTTTGCCCGTCTGTACGGTTTTCACCACGCGTGCGTCCACGGCGTCACGTTTGGGGAAGTTGGCGCCCACATTGTCCATCACAAAATTATAAGCCGCCTTAGCATCCATGATAGTCACATTCGGCATGTCAAACGGTTTGTCCGATTTTATTCCGCCCAGATAGAGTTCGTTGTGCTCCTTGCTGTTCAGTTGCACGCCGCCGTCCCAGTTATTTTTTGTCACCTTGTCGTTGCCGTGTACGATGTTTCCGTTCACGTATGCTTTTCCGTAAACCGTTTCTTTGCCTTTCTCGCGACTGGCTTCCGGTTTCAGAATACGGTACGAGATGGGTTCGCCCACCGGAGTAATCGGTCCGGGTTTGAAGTAGTTATTGATAATATTGTACAAGCTCTTGTCATCGCCTCCATCTACCGAGCGGTTCCACCAATTAAAAGATACATTGTTCACGAAGTTGAACCCTCCGTCCATACCTACCGAACAGTTACGGCTAATATTGGAAGCAAACAAATTTCGGGCAAACATACAGTTGTGTCCACCGATCGTTGCACCGAATGCATGGTTGTATGTATCCAATCCCTCAGAGAAGATAGAATTCTGAATGGTGATATTCACCGTAGGTAGCTTCAAGCCGTAACCGTCTTCCTTGCGGGCATACACATGACGGTACATGGACATGTTCTCGTCCAGCCCCCAGCTTGCCGAAACGTGGTCGATCATGATATTACCCACGCCGTTACCACCCAATGCATCGTCGCGGAAAGCCACATCCTGTGCTCCCCGACGGAAACGCATGTGACGGATCACCACATCGTGCGTATCGATCAGCACGGAAGCGCCTGTGACACAAATTCCATCACCCGGAGCCGTTTGTCCGGCAATAGTCAGGTACGGGGCACGTACATTGATCTGGCTCTTCAAACGGATCACACCCGACACATTGAACACGATGATGCGCGCACCACCGACTTCGCACGCTTCGCGGAACGTACCGGGACCTTCGTCTTCGAGCGAAGTAACCACAAGAACCTTACCACCGCGTCCGCCGGGAGTATATGCACCACCACCTTCCGCACCAGGGAAGGCAGGAATATCACATTTCAACAAATCTTCGGGTTTCGATGCCCATGGTTTGTATGGGCGACCTTTTTGCGCTTCCTCCAGCACGATGGGTAATGCTTTCTCCCAGGCTGCATTCGACTTACGATCGATTTCGGCTTCCTGACGTGCCGCACGTTCCTTAATAGAATCCGGAATCACCGGGTATTGGGCGGCCAACGGCAACACACATGCCGTCAGTGCCATCACAGAAAAAACTTTCTTAATACAGTTCATGATATCATTCGTTTATTTAATCAAATGACGATTAAGAAAGCTTTTTGTAATCGCTTCGTTACGACTTCCTCCACTCGTTCATGTATTCTCGTGGCGACTGGTCGTATTTCTTCCGGAAACACTTGCTGTAATAGCCCGAATCCTTGAATCCGACGGCAAAAGCTATCTCAGAAATCGTCAAATCAGTATTCTTGATGAGTTCGATGGACTTGTTCAGGCGGATCTCCTTCACCAGGTCGACCGGAGCAAGTCCGGTAAGGCTCTTCAACTTCTTAAAGAAAGCCGAACGGCTCAACCCGATGCCCGAAGCAATGGTATCGATATTAAAATCACTGTTGTCCATATTCTCCTCGATCACCTGATGGATCTTCTCCAACAGCTGCACATCCTTCTTCACCAGGAACTGTTCGTAGTTGTCCGGCTCCTCGTGTTCCACCTGATGCTTCACCCGTTCGCGGAATAACTTACGTTCGCTGAGCAATTGCTCCACACGCGCCAACAGGTATTCCTTACTGAACGGTTTGGTGATGTAAGCATTGGCTCCCAAGCTGATAGCACGGGTCTTGGCGTCCTCATCGCTCTTGGCAGTGAGGATAATGACCGGAATATGGCTGATCTGGAAGTCTTTACGGATACGTTGAAGCATTTCCAGTCCGTCCATTTCCCCCATCATCTGGTCGGTCACCACAATATCGGGATGATAAAGGTGTATCTTCTTCAATCCCTCTACACCATTATTAGCAATATGAATATTGAACCGATCTTCCAGTTGCAGACGGATCAGGTTACACAAATCCTTATTATCTTCCACCAGCAGCAGGCTCGGAAGCGAAGCATCGATTTCCTGATTTTCGTAAGAGTTGGCTTCGGTGCTATCAGCCGCATTTTCCACCGACTCGCTGTCGCTCACATAGAAGTCGACTTCCGAAGTTTTGAAATGCGCCTTGCCAAGTATCAGTTCTACCGTAAAGACAGCACCCTGTCCTTCGGAACTTTCCGCATGAATCATACCGTGGTGCAGGTTGACAATCTCTTTGGACAGAGCCAGCCCGATACCCGTTCCCTGATAATTAGCTTTGCGGATATTATCTCCCTGCGAGAAACGCTCGAAGATATCCGTCAGCTTGTTCTGCGGAATACCCTCCCCGTCATCTTCCACACGGATGTAGCATCCTTTGCCATCTACAGTAAGCCCGGCCGTAACGGTAATCAGTCCGCCTTCGGGGGTAAATTTGAATGCATTGGAAATGATATTACGGATGACGATACCCAGCTTATCCTTGTCTGCCCAAACCATTATCGACTCATCGGGAAGCTGGAACGAATAGGTGATCCGGTTTTCTTCGGAAAGCACCCGGAACTCTTTCTGGAACGATTCCAGTACTTCGTTCAGGTTCATACGCGACACGTGCAGGCGCATCTTCCCATTCTGTATCTTACGGAAATCGAGTATCTGATTCACCAGCTGCAACATCTGGTTGGTGTTCTTCTCCATCAGTTCCAGGTATTGCAATCCTTTCTCCGAAAGTGATTCGCGTTCTTTCAACTCCAGAATCGGTCCTTTGATCAGCGTCAGCGGTGTACGTAGTTCGTGCGAGATGTTGGTGAAGAACTTGATCTTCATTTCCGACACCCGTTGTTCGATGTAGATTTCGTTCTTCATCTTCAACATGAGGAAAGCCACCCGCAACGTGGTATACAACAGAATGATACCCAGAATGACATAGATGGTGTACGCCCACCAACTCAACCACCAGGGTGGAAGAATCGTAATATGCAGAATACGTTTCGATACAAGGGCAGGATTTGCCTCATCGATGGTCTCCACCTCGAACACATACTCACCGGGAGGAACATTGGTGTAAGAGGCGATGCGATTCTTGCCGCTATAGTGCCATTCCTTTTCGTACCCTTTGAGAATGTATTTATAGGAAACCCGGTTCTGGCTGTAATAGTTCAATGCCGCAAATTCGATGGTAAACATCGACTGGCTGTGCTTGAGTGTGATCTTATCGGCATACTTAATGGAATTCTCCAGTATGGGACAATCCGTGAAACTGCGCAGCTCCCGGTTGGATACCCGGAAATCAACAATGTACGTATTGTAATTTAGGTTCATTGTTTCCAACTTATCGGGCGAAAAGCAAACGATACCCTGTTTGCATCCCAGCCAAAGATCGCCGTTCTGCATACGGAGTGCACTCCCCTCTTCCATCTCCACATTCAGGAAGCCGTCGTGCTTGTCGTAATTGCGGAACTGTTCAGTAGTCATATTGAAGCATGACAATCCGCTTTCGGTGGCAAACCACAAGTTGCCTGCATTATCTTCCACCATCGACATCACCACGTCGTTGTTCATTCCATCGTGAATGCCATACGATTTGAATATCGGTTTGTGGGTTTCTTTGTCATATCGGATCAGTTTGTTCAATCCACCTCCAAAGACGCTCACCCATATCTTTCCGTGTGCGTCCTTATACAATACATATATATCATTATCCGCTACATTGGATATCTCGCTCTCATCCCGGTAGGTTTCAAACTGAATCTGGTCGGGCGAAGTGAAGTTGGAGTCGAAAGACATCAGGCCATCCATCGTACCCACCCAAATACGTCCATTGTCATCTTCCGTCATGGTACGCACCTCCATGTACAATCCATACGAAGGATAGTTCTTCAACGAATTGTATTTATTCTTGAAGATGGTGATTCCGTTTTCCTCACTGACCAGATTCAATCCTCCGCCCAGCGACCCCACCCAGATACGTCCTTTACTGTCCTGGAAGGTAAAGTAGACATCGTTTCCACTGATGGAATTCTGGTTCTTGTCATCTTTGGTATAACGGATAAAGCGCAGCCCATTCGGAGAGTTAATATCTGGTTCGGCTTTTACCAGTCCGTTTCCTTTGGTCGAGAACCAGATATTTCCATCCTTATCCTCCATAATGTGATAGGCATTGCCAATCGGATCGTTTTTATCCGAGAATACCTGCTTCACCTGTCCGTTGCGATCCAGGCGCAAGGTCTCTTTCCAACGGGTACCTATCCAGATATCTCCGTTCTTGGACTGGAACAAGGCCCGGATTCCCATGTTTGATTTGCTAACCATCTCTTCCATCTCCGGTGAGAAGTTCTTCAGCAATTGGAATTGTTTCTTGGGAAAGTTGATGCGGTACACTCCCTGAGTGGTACACGAAAGCCAGAGGATACCATCATCATCGAGCAGCATATTAAAGAACAAAAGCCCCGGTGCCTGGTCGGAGAAATAACTCGATTGACACAAGGGGGTAAGCGACAGTTGTTCGCGATCGAACACCAACACTTCGCCACCGGGCGTCATAAAAAACAGGCCCTGTTCGCCGGCATCCTGGTATTCCAGATCACCGATAGACGGAAGAATATCAAATGTGAATCGTTTATTGCTCTTGTTCAATGGGTCGTAATAGACCAATGCCTTGCTTTTCTCGGAAAACCAGATCTTATCATACTTGTCTATAAAAGAAAGCGAAACAGACTTACCATCCAGCGGTAAGGAAAGTTTGGTGAGTTGCTTGTATCCCAGGTTATATTCGTACACTCCTTCGGCGGTACTTATGTACATAACACCGGCATCGTTGACCAGCAGATTGTACACAGCACTTTGTATTTCGGGTATTACATACCGGTTGACAGTGCCTGTCTGCGAATCAATGCTGTAAATGTGTCCGAAGCGATCGCCCAGCCAAAGCACTTTCTTTCCATCGTATGCACATGTAAAATCGGCCTCGGAAGCCACCGCCATCTTCTTATAGATATAGTCGGCAGGTTTATCACGCATTTCTTTCCCTTTGCGGTACGACAGAATGGAAAAATCCATTCCTATCCAGTTGATAAACTCCGCCGTTTCACTGAACACATTGTGCTTCAACCGCATGTCGTACACATTCACATTCGGCCGGGAGTCGTGCAACTGTACCAGCGTCACTTTACCTTCTTTATCCGTACTGGCGCGCAGCAAGCTCTTGTCTTTGGTAAGCAGCAGCACATCGCCTTCGGGGGTATTCTGTATTTTGATGATCTGGATATTCTCAGAATAGTCTTTCACATCGTCGTACACGGCATGAAACAGTTCCTTTACTTTATCAAACAGGTAAAGTTTGCGGTCGATGGTCTTTATCCAGAGAAAACCATTCTTGTCTTCAACAATACGTTGTATTTTACGTGGCGAGATATCCGGGCTCAACCCATCGCGGTTGTTGTACGATTTGAATTTCTCACCGTCAAAACTGCACAGCCCATACCACGTTCCGAACCAGATAAAACCGTCCTTGTCTTTCAGCGTGCAATTGGCTATATTGTTAGGAAGTCCCTGGTCCACCGTATAGTGTTCGACAATCATATTCGGATAAGGCAAAGCTGAGAGCCGAACCACAGAAAGGAATAGTATTAGAAAGAAAGCTCTTTTCATCTTCATCATCTATTAATAGTAAGTGCCTCAAAGATAAATAAAAAACAACAAGTTCGCTATATTTCAACATCTTTTTCACCACGTTGATAAATAGAAGGAGCCACTCCGAACTGTGTTTTGAAGCATTTACTGAAATAAAACGGATCATTGATGCCCACCTGATACGATACTTCGGCCACTGTCAGATTACTATCCAGCAAAAGCTCTGCCGCTTTCTTCATGCGGACAATACGCAGGTACTCATTAGGCGAATAACCGGTAAGCCCACGCACTTTCTTGTAAAACACAGTCCGCCCGAGCTTCATCAGCGAAGCAAACTCATCGACAGTGAACTGCGGATCGGACATTCGTTTATCCAGCACCTCGTGCAGTTTGTTGACAAACTCCTTGTCGCGATCATTGGAGTAAACGGCCGGGCGCAACACACCCGGTTCGTTGGAGAACTTCTCGCGCAGTTTATCCCGTTGCTCGATCAGTTTACAGACACGCGCCATCAACAGCGCCGGACTGAACGGTTTGGTAATATACGCATCGGCTCCGCTTTCGACTCCTTCCAGGTGGCTTTCGGTGGTTCCCAATGCTGTCAGGAGAATGATGGGTATGTGGCTGGTATTGAAATCACTTTTCATTTTCTGTGTCACTTCGAAGCCATTGATTCCCGGCATCATCACATCGCAGACAATCAAGTCGGGGTCGTAGTCTTTGGCTCGTTCCAACCCGGCTTCGCCATCGGCTTCCACCGCTACCTCAAAGTATTTGCCGATCTCTTCTTTCAGGAACTCGCGCACATCGTTATCATCTTCAATGATGAGTATCTTGCGTTTATTGAGCGGAACGGGTTGTTCCCATTCTTCTTCGTGCCCTTCAATAAACTTATCGCGCGGTTGCGTTTCTTCCTTCATCAACACATTGTCGGGTATCAGGAAATCTTTTTCTTCGTACACCTTCCTGTCGATCGGCAATACAACGGTGAATACGGAACCGCCTCCCTCGTTCTCCCGGTACGATATAGTTCCCTTGTGTACATGGACCAGCTCGTGCGAAAGGTGCAGGCCCACTCCCACGCTACTACCCGAGAAACTACTTTGCATAAAGCGGTTGAAGAGTTCCGGCTGTTTGTCTTTCGGAATACCGACTCCCGAATCTAACACCTCGAAACTCAACAGTTTCTTTTCTTCGTCGATGTGTATGGAGAAAGTCACTTTTCCACCCGAAGGAGTGTATTTGAACGCGTTCGATAATAAGTTGTATGTCACCTTATCTATATATCCCTTGTCTATAAACATCCGGTAAGCCGGCACCGACGGATTGAACACAAACCCCATGTTCTTCGACTCGGCCACATCCTTGAAACTCAGGAATATCTCATACAGGAAAGCAATTACATCCGTCTCCTCGAGCGAAAGCGCCAGTTTGTTGTTCTGCATCTTACGGAACTCAAGTAATTGGTTGATGAGCCGCAGCATACGTTTCGTGCTTTTATCCATCGTCTTCAACGAATGCTGAATCTCTTTGGAAACATTACCCGAACGCTGTATCTTCTCCAAAGCTCCTTGAATAAGTGTCAACGGTGTACGGAACTCATGGGAGATGTTGGTAAAGAACACCAATTTGTATTCCGTCAGTTGCCGTTCAACCTGGATGCGGTTGCGCAATCCGTTGAAGTTGCGCATGATATTGAAGGCGAAGTAAAGCACCACTACCAACACGATGAGGTAGAACAAGAACGCCCAACCCGTTTTCCAGAAAGGTGGTTGGATGATAAATTCCATTACCGCCTCATCCTGGCTCCAGGCTCCCACACTGTTGCACGACTTTACATACAGAACATAGTTACCCGGCGGCAGGTTTTTATAAGCGGCGAAGTTGAGCGGCGAGGGCGAACTCCAATCCTTATCATAATTACTCAAACGATAGGAATACTTCACTTCACTGGTATTCGAGTAGTCGAATGTAGAGAAGTCGATGACAATGGAGTTCTGCAGATGGTTTAGCTCCACCCGCTGCGCATAAGGCATCTCGCAGGCAAGCGGCGAATCCGGCTCGCCGGGTCTGACAGCTATTCCATTGATGGTAAGTCCTGTAAACGTAACCGGGAAACTCACATCACGGTTCACCACCTTTTCGGGGTCGATCACTGCCATGCCATGATTGGTTCCGAATAGCAACTTTCCGTTATCGAGCGTACGGGAGCAGTTCTCGCTGTACACATTTCCCAAGGCGTACGAAGAGAGAAAATGATTCTCGAACAATTTATCTTTAGGGTTGAAGCACGAAAGTCCATACTCAGTGGCGATCCACAGTTTCCCGTTCCTGTCTTCGGCAATGGACTGTACCATGTTATTCACCAGCCCGTCCTTCACATCGTAATGTTCGAAAGTAAGATTGGTGTAATCCCGTCCGGGATCGCACATGCTGAATCCGCCGCCGGAAGTTCCTATCCACATCCGTCCCCGGGTATCGCGCAACATGCAGCGTACCTCGTCGTTGCGCAGATGACCGGTCTTGAAGCCACAGGTTACATAATTATTCGGATTGGCAATGAGCGAATCAGGGTTGAAGATGTGCACTCCTCCGCTTGTACCCACCCACAGCATTCCGTTTCGGTCTTCTACGATGATGCGCGTCTGGCGTTGTACATACGTTTCATTCAGGAAATGCCGGAACGAATATCCGTCTTCCCCAGGGATGGCCAAATCGAGCCCTCCTCCAAAGGTAGCCAACCACATACGTCCTTTATCGTCCTGATAAATATGGAAGATGTTATTATTGGCCAGCGAGTTGGGTTGGGTCAGATCGCTCCGGTACCAACGCTCGCCCACGCACAAACCGTCGCCACGGCTCCCTATCCACATTACACCCTGGTTGTCTTCTTTCAGGGAGTAAATATTTGTTTTATACAATTTCTTACTACCGGTAAATGCCAGATCAGGGGTGTACTCATACACCCCACCTTTCCGTGTGGTAAACAGCAGGTTTCCGTTGCGCAAGGGAGAAATGACGCGAAGCGCATTCGAGCGGTCGGACAGGTGTTCGTCTTCGGGAAAAATACGGGAGGCTCCTTTATTGATAATTTCCAGATGCGAGATGCCGGAAAACTCCGCACTCACCCAGATTCCCCCGGACCGGTCTTCCATGACATATTGCAGGAAGTCGGAACCGATGTGGCTGAACCCATCGATCCGCGAAGTGATATGATCAAGCTCCCCGGTAGCGGCATTGTAAGCAAAAAGCCCGTTCCCATACGTAGATATCCAGATAATATCACGCGAATCGTGTACCACATGATACCGTTCAATGTCGATATACCCGATCTTCTCCGAAGGAAGCAGGTTGAACTTCTTCACCGCTCCATTATCGGCCCGTACATACCACACATTTCCGGTTTGGTTGTATATCCAGAAATTCTGCCGGTTATCATTTATAACTCTTCCCCTTTTGATATCGAGTTCTCCGGCATGACTCACCTGACGGCTGTCGATCTTGAACTTGAAACCGCCTTCGGATGTAAAAATATACCAGCTGTCCTGTACCCTCATGGTTCCCGTGGGCACCATGTTTCCGGATGCCGAAGGCAGAGAAGCCACTTTCCGGATTTTACCTTCGGAGGTCTTCTGATAAATAAGATTCTCTTTGGTCACGAAATAAGTATACCCATTGTGAGAAACGGCACTGAAAAAAGACATCTGCCTGTCGATGATTTCCGAAGTGCCCCGGGCCACCCGTACCATTCCTTTATCGGTGCCGATCCATACCTCCTTCTGCTCGTCCTCGAATACGAAGTTCACCACATTGGAGGGCATATTTCCCTGCTCCACCTTAAACGTCACCGAGGAGAAATATCCGTCTTTATACACCACTTTCCTGCATCCGTTCGCATCGTGCCACAGCCAGACATCCCCATTAGAGGTCCGCATCATCTTGTTATACAACTGCTTATACTCCCCACATCCGGTATAGTCGACAAAGCAGCCCTTTTTCAAGTCGTAACAACTGTTCAGCCCCGAAGTGGTCGATATCCATAGAAAACCGTTATCGTCTTCCTGAATCTCCCAGGTACGGGAGTCGGCCAATGAAAGAGGATTTCCGGGTTCGGGATAGAAGTTCACGAATGAAACCCCATCGTAGCGGCTCAGTCCATTGAGCGTACACAGCCAGATAAAGCCCTTGCTATCCTGAAAGATATTCCGTATCGAGTTGTTGGAAAGTCCATTGGTGGTGGTTAGCCGCGTAGAGCGTACTTCGACCGATGCGGAAAGATCGGACAAGAACAGTAGTATGAACAGTAGTAATGTAATAGGTGTCCTCATAGTGTACATTAAAAACAAATGATAGACAAAAATAGTAAGTTATTCTATTCTTGCCTATCAAATCATCCTTTTTTATTTAAATGTATATCCTCTAAAGGTAGTGTTTTTCCAATCGGGTCCAAAGTAGAATCCCGGTTGTGTGGGCTGGTTGTATGCCACGTTCTGGGTGGCGATGCTGATGCGGTACACCGGATCTTCCAGGAATGTATGGAAACGGTATTCCGTGGGGATGGTCGATACATACAAACGCAGGGCTGTGTTGTCAACTGTACGGAGTAGCACTTCCTCGCGCCAATCGCCAATGATGTCGCCTTGCAGACAAGGGGTAGCCTTGGTTCCATTGTTCGAAGTACATCCATCGAACCTCACCAAAGGTTCACAAACTCCTTTCTCCCAGTTGTACTTGCTAATTACATTCTTGTCGAGTAGTTCGCGAAGCAAATCGCCGTCCCACCACACAGCCATATTAACCGGTAGTGTCCTCATATTGGGATTCACCACTTCACCGGTGAACGAACGGATGCCTCCCGAGTTCCAGGTCCACATCTCCACTCCCGGATTTGTCGGGTCGATATCGGCAGCCATGGCGCGCCCTACGTCTTCATCATGTTTTATCTGGAAGATTACTTCCCCGGTGGCGGCATCGCGGAAAGAAGAACCGTCGCGTTTGTTTTCATGGCAATCCCATACCTGCAATCCTTTCAGTGTGGGTGAGAACTTAGTAAGATGCATGGCATCACCGTGCCCCATATGGGTAGAGTAAAGTCCGTTTCCATCGTGGTCGATGGCGCATGCCCCGTAAACGATCTCGTCGCATCCGTCACCATCCACATCGCCTACACGGAGGTTGTGGTTTCCTTGTCCGGAATAGTCCTTCCATTCGGGCTTGCTACTGTCGAACACCCAACGTTGTTTCAGGTTTTTGCCGTCCCAATCGAATGCCGCCAATACAGCGCGGGTGTAATAACCACGGCACATCACCACGCTGGGGTGAATGCCATCGAGGTAAGCGATACAAGCCAGGTAACGATCGCTACGATTGGCACGTTCATCGCCCCAGTCGGACATGTTTCCCCGTTCGGGTACATAGTCGATGGTTTGCATGGCAGCTCCGGTTTCGCCGGTGAAGATGGTAAGATACTCGGCACCGGTGAAGATCCGCCCCTGGTTACGGGTGGGTTGCGGTCCGCGCATTCTTCCTCTCGGGTCATTCGTTGGAAGTTCTGCTACCGGTTGCTGGGCCGGATCGCCCGCTGCACGGTAATCGGCTTGCGCATCTCCGATCACTTTACCTGTTCCGTCGATGGTACCGTCGGAAGTCTTTATGACGACCTCGGCTTTGTTGTCGCCATCCAGATCGTAGACCATAAACTGTGTATAGTGGGCTCCGGCACGGATGTTACGCCCCATATCGATGCGCCACAACTTCTCGCCGGTCAGGCGGTAGCAGTCGAAGTAGACATTTCCCGTATAGCCGTCGTGAGCGTTATCATGAGCGTTGGAGGGCTCCCATTTCAAGATAATTTCGTATTCGCCGTCGCCATCCACATCACCGATGGAAGCATCGTTGGGGCTGTACATATATTTTTGACCTGAAGGAGTAACCCCGTCAGCCGGTCTGTCAAGAGGAATATGGATGTACCCCGTGGGGGCATTGGCAGGAAGTGTGTACGTGCCATTCACCTGATTGGTTTCTTTTCCGTTCACCACAGGGTGTACGGTATACTGAGCTGCTGTGTGACTGCTGTTCTTGTCGCGATAGAACGTTCCGACGGTGACGGGCGAAGCCGTGATTTTCTTTCCATCCCGATACACATGGAAACCAACATTCATCGGGTCTTCGGACAAGTAGCGCCAGGAGACAACCACGTCCGAAGGATTTTCGCGGATAGCGACTACACCCCGTCCCAGTTTCTCGCGTTTCAGGCGTGTGCAATCATAACTGGGTTGCGCCTGTAAAGTCAAAGTGCAAGCAGCAATTACCGCAGTGGCAATAAGTTTCTTCATTCTGGTATTATAGAATTATGTTTCAAGCCTGTTTTTCATTCAAGCACTGGCAAAGGTACGGAAAAACCGGTCATGCGCATATAGAGATCGATACAATATGCTGGAATTTTGTACAGCGAACCGGTGTCTTTTCATTTATTTCTTTATCTTTGTTCGAGTTTTACACAACATAATACATCCACAAGTCCTTATGAGAAACAGGAATCTGCTGATCTACTCTTTTTTGCTTTTCTTTGCAACGGCACTCCCATCGTGTACCGGTTATTTGAAAGATTCCCTGGATGATTCCGGCGCGACAGAGAAGTTGCAGTTAAGCGCGAAATCTTGTGAACTGAACAAGCAAAAAACGTATGCGGAAATAAAAATAAACAATGGTTCCGGACGATATTATGCTTTACCCACCGATCTGTCTATCGCCACTGCTACCGTGGAGGGAAATGTGGTCCGTATCTTCGGTATCGGTGCCGGTGAGGCCTATTTTAAAGTGGTCGATGACGGAAATGCAGATTTCAGTCCTGCGGAAATCAGAGTGACCGTCAAAGAAAACATTGAAAGGCTGTATGCTCCCAGTAAAACCTTATATATAAAGAAAGATGATCTCAGACTCCTGAATCCAACACATCCCAGCAAGGATTGCGACTGGACGATTGCGGATCAAACTATTGCCTCCCTCTCCACCTCCTCCACCGGAACCTCCCTGCAAGCCAACCGTGTCGGGGAAACCTGGATGACTATCAGCAAAGAGTATTGGACCATTCAGGAATATGTGATCAAGGTTGTAGAGCAGTACGATCTGATGCTCAGCGGAACGTCTTTCAGATTGATCACCCAAAAACTAGGAATCGATATGGGCATATGCATCATTCAGGTAGGAAACGGACAATATTCCGTGGAATCGTCTGACGAAACCATTGCTACAGCCAGCATCAAAGAGTACAATGGAGACGAATATAACGACACGTTATGGAATCCGGCCATTGTATGGGTCAAAGCATTGAAACCCGGTAGAGTTTCTTTAGGAGTGACCGACCTAGTTACCGGGAAACTATCCGTTATCAATTTGATTATAGAACTCCGTCAATGATACTTTGCAAAGTTTTAAATAAGGGGGTATTCTCCTCCTACGTTTAAAACTGTGCGATTTGTCTTACGCGTCTATCACCAGCTTTGGCGCAGAGCGTTTCACGGCGTGGCACAGGGTGTTTTGCTACCGGGATTCCCGCCAGCAAATTACAACATCATAAGAAAACAATGGGAATGGGTGTGGAAAACCGGGATTGTAATACGATTCTAAGAAACAAACAGAATAAATGACTTATCATATAGACTCAAGAAAAACAAAACTCACCCTTATTCAATTGTTTTTTTGATTATCTTTGTATGGCTAAACTATTTAGTAATTATTTAACCCAAAAACGATATGGATAGACAACGCATTATCGCCTATAAATCGGCTTTTGACGGAATAGTTCGTCATATTACAGATAGTACAAATAATGAGAATGTCGAAGTTTGGTTCGCCCGTGACCTACAAATTGTATTAGGATATGCCCGATGGGAGAATTTCCAAGTAGCTATTCTAAGAGCTATTGATTCTTGTAAGACATTGAATAACAATTATGAAGACCATTTTCGTGAAGTCACGAAAATGGTCGTACTTGGTAGTGGAGCCAAGCGAGAAGTACAAGACTACATGCTCACCCGTTATGCTTGTTACTTAATAGCCCAAAACGGTGACCCGAAAAAAGAAGAAATCGCCTTTGCACAAAGCTATTTTGCTACCCAAACCCGTAAGGCTGAGCTAATAGAAGAACGGTTGAATATCTTATCTAGATTGGAAACAAGAGATAAATTAAAAAATTCCGAGAAACAATTATCCCAAAATATTTACGAACGTGGAGTTGATGATAAAGGATTCGGAAGAATTCGTTCAAAAGGTGATACCGCATTGTTTGGCGGATACACTACCGAAGAAATGAAAAACAGATTGGGAGTGAATAGTAACCGGCCTTTAGCCGATTTTCTCCCGACTCTAACCATTCAGCCAAGAATCTGGCTACAGAAATGACAAACTACAATGTAGAAGCAAAAGATTTATATGGAGAAGCCCCTATCACTACCGAGCATGTACAAAATAATACGAGTGTACGAAACATGTTAGGACAAAGAAATATTAAACCTGAAGAGCTTCCTGTTGCAGAAGATATTAAGAAACTGGAACGCAAAACAGCCGGAACCGAAAAGAAAATTGAAAAAACAACCCGAAAACTTCCCCGAAAATAATACCACTTACAGACAAGAGGGTGCATACTTTTTGATGCACCCTTACAAATTATTTAACCGAAACATTATTACTTTTCACAACAATCTCGCATAATATTCCGTTTTTTATTTATATTTGTAGAAACCTTTCTATTTATGAACCTATATGTAAAAAATGAAATATCGCCTCTTAAAGCCGTGGTTCTGGGACAGCCAGGAAATATGGGTATAACACCCACTCCGGATGAAACGTACGATGCCAAGTCGTACGAATCGGTATTGAACGGAGTTTACCCCAGGGAAGAAGCTATCTGTAAAGAGATGATGATGTTCGAGAAAATACTTCTGAAATACGATGTACAGGTATTCCGCCCGTGGAGCATCGACGATTGCAACCAGGTATTCGCCCGCGACGTGGCTTTTGTTATCGACGACAAGATCATCAATTCCAACATCATCCCCAACCGGAACGACGAGAAAGAAGCCTACCAGGTCATCTACGACCACATAGCTTACAACAAGATATATAATCTGCCCGAGAAAGCACATGTGGAAGGGGGCGATGTAATCCTCTTCAACGACCTTGTTTTTCTGGGCATCTACACACAAAAAGATTACCCACAACTTAAATCGGCACGCACCAACACACACGCTCTGCATTTCCTGAAAGAGCTTTTTCCCCAGAAAACATTCATCCCACTTGAGTTAAGAAAGAACGACACCAACCCGCGGGAAGGCATCCTGCACCTGGATTGCACCTTCATGCCGGTAGGCCGCAACAAAGCCATCATTTATAAAGGCGGGTTCATGCATCGAAAAGACTACTCCCTGTTGCTCGACATCTTCGGACCGGAAAATGTGTTCGAACTCACTCGCGAAGAGATGTACTACATGCATTCCAACATATTCTCCATCTCGCCGGAAGTGGTGGTGTCCGAACGGGACTTCCACCGGCTGAACGCACACCTGGAGGAGCGATGGGGACTGACTGTGGAACGCATCCCTTATTACGAAATTTCCAAGATGGGCGGACTTCTCCGCTGTTCAACCTTACCTCTGATACGAAAAGATGAATAGTCAAAATGCGCATACCATTTTTATGGTGGAACCCGTAGCTTTCGCTTTCAACCACCAGACGGCTGTCAATAACTTCTTCCAGCAGATCGGTCCTGATACCGACATGTCCATCGAACAGGAAGCTCACAAGGAATTCTGCCGGATGACGGAAGCATTGAGCGCCCAGGGGGTGGAGATTATCATTGAAAAAGACACCCTCACCCCATACACGCCCGATTCTATATTTCCAAACAACTGGATTTCCTTCCATGAAGACGGGCGGGTAGCCCTATACCCCATGTTTGCAGAAAACCGCCGGTTGGAGCGACGCAGCCACATCCTTCACACCCTGGCGAACAAGGGTTTCTCGATTCGCCATGTGACGGATTACTCCGGTTTCGAGAAAGAGGGGAAGTTCCTCGAAGGAACCGGTAGCCTGGTACTCGACCGCACACACCGCATCGCCTATACCGCCCTCTCCGAGCGGACAAACAGTGAACTGGTGCACCGCTTCTGCCGGGACTTCGACTATGAACCGGTGATCTTCCGGGCATTTCAAACCGTATCGGGACGCAGACTTCCGGTATATCACACCAATGTGATGATGTGCATTGCCGATAGGTATACCGTCGTATGCCTCGATAGCATCGACAATCTTTCGGAAAAGAAGGTGCTGGCGCACTTCCTGCAAAGGCATGGAAGGGAAATCATAGAGATATCCGAAGCGCAAATGCACCGTTTCGCAGGAAACATGCTTCAGGTGGAGGCCAGAGACGGAAAACGATTGCTCGTCATGTCGCAATCGGCCTACGATTCGCTGACAGACAGCCAAAGAAGCCGGCTGATTTCCTACAACGAAATCGTGACAGCCGCCATACCTACCATTGAGAAATACGGCGGAGGAAGCACCCGGTGCATGATGACCGAGATCTTCCTCCCTCACCAAGTACGTTAGAACTAAATACTTCCGATTATGAAAATGAAATTATCTGCCAGCCAACTGATGGAGTTGGAACGCAACTTTGGAGCACACAATTATCACCCGCTTCCCGTCGTTCTGGAAAGAGGTGATGGAGTTTATGTATGGGATGTGGACGGAAAGAGGTATTACGATTTCCTGTCGGCCTACTCAGCCGTGAATCAGGGACATTGTCACCCCAAAATTGTTCGTGCCCTGACCGAACAGGCGCAAAAACTCGCGCTCACCTCCCGTGCTTTCTACAACGACCGGCTGGGATGCTATGAAGAATTCGTTACCCGCTACTTCGGGTATGACAAGGTGCTTCCCATGAATACAGGCGCCGAGGGGGTAGAAACCGCCATCAAACTGTGCCGCAAATGGGCGTACGAAAAGAAAGGTCTGCCGGAAGGTACGGCCAAGATAGTGGTTTGCGCCAATAACTTCCACGGACGTACCACGACGATTGTATCGTTCTCGGTCGATCCCGAAGCGCGAAATAACTACGGTCCGTTCACTCCGGGATTCATCACGATCCCCTTCAACGATGTGAATGCGCTCGAGAAAGTGTTGGAAGAATACGATGATATCGCCGGTTTTCTTGTTGAGCCTATTCAAGGGGAAGCAGGAGTCCATGTACCGGACGACGGATATTTGAAAAGATGTTTCGATCTATGCCGGAACCACGATGTACTCTTTATTGCCGATGAGATACAAACCGGTATCGCTCGTACCGGCCGACTGCTTGCGTGCGACTACGAAGGGGTGCATCCCGATGTTCTGATTTTAGGGAAAGCACTGTCGGGAGGTATGTATCCGGTATCGGCAGTGCTGTCGAGCGATGAAATTATGGAAGTAATTCGTCCGGGACAGCACGGTTCTACCTTTGGCGGAAACCCGATAGCCGCCTCTGTAGCCATTGCCGCCCTTGAAGTGGTGCGTGATGAAAAACTGGCCGAACGGGCTTTTGAATCAGGAATCGTTTTCCGGAGAGAGTTGCAGAAGCTTTCCTGGCAGTCGCACATTCTATCGTTTGTGCGTGGAAAAGGGTTGATGAATGCCATTGTTATCAATAATGAGAAGCATACAGACCTGGCATGGGATATCTGCCTCAAGCTAAGCGAAAACGGACTGCTTGCCAAACCGACGCATACGAATATCATCCGGCTTGCTCCACCATTGACTATCTCGGAAGATCAGTTGAATGAGTGTATCGAGATTATCAAGCAAACATTCCAAGAGTTTGAATAGAACTTATTCACCATAAAATTTTGCCATCTTTCTCGTGGCACATTTCTCAGTCAACTCTTCGATTATCTGAGTTGCAACCTGTTTTGACAATCCTATTTCGGTTGCCACCGCCATCGTATCGGAAAGTGCAGGCTCTCCTATATTCCCCGTTTCTTGCTAAGTCCTCTTTTTGGCATGTCAAATCCGCCTTTGTATTTGCGTGCACTAAATGATAAAAAAAGAGGACAGTCAGACTGTTTCTTTTAATCGTTTAGCATGAGTGGCTCCATCTGTCCTACAGATACCTGTAGTCATATCCCTCGAAGGTTTTAAACCTTCCGAGCTTACCTTTTAAACCTTCGACCCTTAGGTTTAAAACCTTCGAGTGGATATGGTGTTGAGTTGTGCGGAAAAGGAGATAAACTAGGATTCAAAATATGTTACATATGATCAGGTAAATGCAGTCAATCATAGCGGATGCGCCGAAAATAAGAAAAAGAGAATTTAGTTTTTCTCTGCATGCAGTACTTTACCAATATGCAGATCTTTACAATAAAAGCCACATGAAAAACCGCATCAAAGAACTGGATTATCTAAAAAGTATATTCATCATTTTGATGGTTATCTTCCACCTTGTATATATAGGTGACAAATACCCGTACCTCAAACAGATTGTTTATACTTTCCACATGCCGGCCTTTCTGGTAATATCCGGTTACCTGACAAACATTCGTCAGAGTGCATTTCATTTTCTACAGACCATGTGTTGGATATTTATCCCCTACGCCATTATGGAAACAGGATATGTCGCCATGTCTTCTCTACTCTCGGTTAGGGAAAAAGTGAATGAAATTACCTTGCCTGTCATTTTTCACAAAGTATTCGTCGCTCCCATCGGGCCTTATTGGTATCTGCACACTTTAGTGATTTGCAGTACTGTTTACTACACAGTCAGCAAAGTTTGCTACAAACTGAAGGGACTTTCTATGTTAATAATAGTAGGAAGCATACTGGCTATATTATCTTATAAGTTACAAATACTTTCTTTTTCCAACGCTCTATACTTCATACTGGGAGCAACCGTTTATCAAAGCAAATTGAATTTTACACTTATTTTTCAGCCTTCGGCATTAGCGATACTTCCCCTGATAGTATTGTGCACCTTTTCCTCCAATCTGGACCGTTCTACTCTGGCAGGCGTAGCCATAACCTGTTTTGTAATGAGTTTCTTCATATGGATATACGCTTATCTATCGGAAAACATCAAAAGATTGAGTCACTTTATCGGAGAAAACACATTACCTATATTACTATTTTCCCCCATATTTACCCTCCTATCCAAAACTTTTATACCCCTATTCTCCTTTGACAATTCGGGTCTTTGTTTCATGTTTACCGCCGTTCTGTTTACAGTTACCGGATGTTTCGCTATTGCCTGGACAATGGACAAGATGCATCTATCTCCCTATTTCTGTGGCAAAACAAAGTTATTGCGCCGATAAGGGTTTTACTGCTCTATCTTCAACCACTTAATGAGCAACGGCAAACCTAGTCCCTGGATAAGCAACATAAGCACCACCGTAACCACCGTCAGCGCAATGATAATGCCTCTATGCGGAAATTCCATTCCATTCTCCATGACTAACGGCAACGACATGGCAGCCGCCAGCGAAACAATCCCGCGCATACCCGACCAACCGATGATGACACATTCTTTCAGACTCAGCGGTTTATACTCACGCAAATACTGCAACCGTTTCAGCAACCGTTCATGGTTGTGCTGCATGGCTTCTATCTTCCGGCAGGCTTTCGGTGTATTTTGCTGCTGCAAGGCCAGCATCCGTTCATCGTTCTGAATACGTTCGGTAATGTCGGCTTCCCGTTTCTGCATGTCTCTGATACGCCTGTCCACACTGGCTTTGTTCCAAAACACAAACAATACACGCACCACCAATGCCACAAGAAAAATCAGCAAAGCACTGGAAATCAACGGCCAGATATAATCCGTAGGGATTTCTTTCAATATATGCGGAAACTCCAACCCGATCAGTATAAAAATCAATCCGCCCAGCATAAAGATGGTGGTATCCCAGATGGACTTAGACTGTACACGTACCTGCCGGGAAAACTTATTCTTATGCCCGGAGATAAACAGCCCGATGGTGACTACGGCCATCACTCCCGATACATGAAACTCTTCAGCTACCAGATAAGCCACAAAAGGAATCAGCAGATTCAGGCTGACCGTCACATTCTCATGAAAGCGCTGCTTTCTGACGGTAAAGATAAAAACCACCCACAAAACCCAACCCACCAGCAAACCGCCTAGAAGAGATACGATGAACATCAGTCCGGCTTCCCAAAGCACAAACGATCCGCCTGCCACAGCTGCTACGGCAAAGCGCAGTGCAACCAACGCCGAAGCATCGTTAACCAGACTCTCTCCTTCGAGCACCACATTGGTCCGATGAGGCAGGTTCAAGCCTTTGGTCACTCCCGAAGCGGCAATGGCATCGGGCGGCGAAAGAATAGCCCCCAACACAAAAGCCAATGGCCACGTCATCCCCGGAATGCAATAATATACCACCACAGCAATACCCGCCACAGTGACAAAAATCAACGAGATAGCCAAAGCAGAGATGGTTTGCAGATTGGCCCTGAATTCTTTGTAATCGATGTTATAGGCTGCATCATAGAGCATGGGCGGCAGAAAGATAAGAAACACCACTTCGGGATTGATGGATATTCCGTTGAAACCGGGAATGAATCCTACGGCAATACCTACGGCCAGCAATAAAATGGGATACGGTAACTTGATTTTCGACGCAATGGGCGACACTCCAATGGCGATCGCCAATAAAATAATGACAATGGTGTATAACTCCATAAGTTGTTTTAATAAGATTCTTTTATCTATAAAGAGAGACGAATGAACAAAGATTTTATTTTATCGTATACTCAAATAACATTTTTGATAATTACGGGTACTGAATGTTGTTTCATTGTTCAATACTTTCTATTACTCTAAATCCATATTATTAAGTTCTTCTCTAATCGCATTTCCCCACACCATCGCATAACTATTCGCGGCGTCTTCTACTTGTTTGTCACGGTTAGCTTTACTCCAATATCGCTGATACATATAATCCACACAATGCCCCACTTCATGAAGTAACAGTCTTTCGAGAATATACTGTTTCATTGCTTCTTTAGTGAATTGCAAGTACCAACCCTCTTTCCCTTGTTGCAAATCAGAGGAGTAACCTTTATAGAAACTAAGCTGTTTGCTAGTCGGTTTGTTCTTTCCAAAAAGTATTTTATTCTCCCGGGATACTGCATAAAGTTTAATGAGATACACCTTACTGCCACAAATAAACTCTCCCTGTACTGCCTTCCCACTCAAATAGTCTTTCTTTTTCACTTTATCCAGCCAAATATGAGTCAAAAAGCGAGTATGGTCGTTCGGAAGTTTCGCTAACGTTTTTTTTATCTCCTCAACAGTTGCCGGATGATAGAAATCTCTTGATGGGTTCTCAACAAAGAACACCGGACGCTCTTCCCCTTCAGCAGGAGGTAATAAGTCGTGATATCGCTTAAAAATATTATCGGTCAGTCGCAACCTTTCACGCCCTCCATGAATCTCACCAAACCGGCGATTTTTTTTCCAAGCTGTTTCTTTACGATTCTTCATCATTCATAATCAATTACATTCCACAAAAATACAGATCTTTATCAGAAACTATGTTTGTCAAACTCCAAAAATATTAGCCAAAACCTCATAGCAAACAATTATTCTATACAAATTTAAACATCCGGACAACAAAATTACTATTTTCAGAGAGAAATAGTAACATACAATCCTCACATACTTAACAATATATCCAATAAATATAAAAAACAATACGTATATTCGCACGATTTTCCCCTTGCCAAAAAGATTTATAGATGAACGAGCAACCAAGTACAGCAAAAGTAGAATTTACGTATTTACCTGTTATTAATTTCGCGATGCAGCAGAACAGGGTATCGCTGATTCGAAGACTATCCATAGAGAACACAACAGGAGAAGCGTTGACAGATATCCGTATCCAACTCTCCGCCGATCCATGTTTCGCCACCTCCGAACCCTACGAAATCGGAATAATCCCTGCCGGCGAAACGGTACGGGTCGATGGTTTCAAACTACATATGGAGACGAGTTTCTTCGCCCAGTTAACCGAAAAGATAGCGGCGAGCTTCCTGTTGGAAATCTTTGCAGGGGATGAATCGATCTTTAGGCAAACGTATCCGGTGGATGTGTTGGCGTTCGACGAATGGGGAGGTAGCAACGTGCTACCGGAAATGCTGGCATCGTTCATCACACCGAACCATCCAGCCTTGCAACCGATACTGAAAAGAGCGTCGGTGATACTGGAGAAGTGGACAGGCAATCCTTCGCTGGATGAGTATCAGAGCCGCACACCGGACCGGGTACGCAAGCAGATGGCGGCCATCTATACGGCTCTCTCCGAACAAGGCATCGCCTACGCCGGTGTACCGGCAAGCTTCGAAACACAAGGACAGCGCATACGGCTCGCCGACGCGGTGCTCGCACAGAAGTTGGGCAACTGCCTCGATATGAGTCTGCTCTTTGCCTCATGCCTGGAAGCGGCAGGCATCCACTCACTGATCATCGTGGTGGAAGGTCATGCCTTCGCCGGAGCATGGCTTACCCCCGAGACGTTCCCCGACAGCATTGTAGACGATGTGTCGTTCCTCACCAAACGAATGGCCGACGGCATTCATGAGATAGAACTTTCCGAAGCCACTTGCATGAACCTGGGCAGCGAAGCCGATTTCGACCAGTCGGCCCTGTCGGCACAGCAACGGTTGAAGAACATGGCTGCTTTCCTGCTGGCTGTCGATGTGAAACGGGCTCGCCTGGCCGGCATCCGTCCGCTTCCGCAACGCACCCTGAACGGACAGCAATGGGAAGTGATGTACGATGAGACCGAAGAGACCATCGATCGGTCGGACCTGAAACCGGGAAGTATCAACCCTTACGATCTGTCGGGCATCAACGAAGATACCCCCCTGACCAAACAACTGATGTGGGAGCGGAAGCTGCTCGACCTGAGTTTGCGCAACAATCTGCTGAACATACGCATCACTAAAAATACCCTGCAACTGATATCGGCCGATCTGGACCGCTTTGAGGACGCGCTGGCCAACGGCGACGAGTTCCGCATCATGCCCCGGCCGGCCGATTTCGAAAATCCGGCATGCGAGTTCGGCTTGTACCAGGCATCGGAGACGTCTCATCCCATCATCGGTCTTATCCGGTCGGAATTGTCACTAAAACGACTGCACTCGTACCTCTCCGAACTGGAACTGGGGCGGGCCTTGCAACACCTGTATCGTTCGTCGCGCCTTTCTATTGAAGAAAACGGTGCCAATACGCTGTACATCGCCCTCGGGCTGATGAAATGGTACGAAACAGCGGGCAGCGAACGTCCCCGCTACGCCCCTATCCTGCTGCTGCCGGTGGAAATCATCCGTAAGTCGGCCGCCAAGGGGTATGTCATCCGCTCCCGCGAAGAAGATGCCATGATGAACATCACCCTGCTGGAGATGCTGCGGCAGAATTTCGGCATCACCATAGCCGGACTAGACCCGCTACCGGCAGATGATAGCGGAGTGAACGTCAAACTGATCTTCTCCATCATCCGGAATGCCATCAAGGATCAACGGAGATGGGACATCGAAGAGCAGGGAATACTCGGTATCTTCTCGTTCAACAAGTTTATCATGTGGAACGATATCCACAACAATGTACATAAGTTGGCCGAGAACAAAATTGTTTCGAGCCTCATCAGCGGACAGTTGGAATGGGAAGTGCAAGATGACATGACCGACGCTACCATTCTGGACCGCGACATGGGCCCGGCGGACATCGTACTGCCCATCAGCGCCGATGCTTCACAGCTCGAAGCGATATTTGAGGCCAATAACGATAAAAGTTATATCCTGCACGGCCCGCCGGGAACGGGCAAATCGCAAACCATCACCAATATCATCTCCAATGCACTGTACCGGGGAAAGAGGGTGTTGTTCGTGGCCGAGAAGATGGCGGCTTTGTCGGTAGTACAGAGTCGTCTGCAAGCCATCGGGCTGGCGCCGTTCTGCCTGGAACTGCACTCTAACAAGACCAAAAAATCGGATGTACTGGGACAACTGAAGACAACCACTGAGGTAGTGAAAAAGACCTCGCCGGAGGAGTATGCCCAACAGGCTTCGCGCCTCCATGCCCTACGCACCGAGCTGAACACTTATATAGAAACACTTCACAAGAAATACTCGTTCGGATTCTCGGCTTACGAGGCCATCACCCGCTACCTAGCCATAGAGGAAACTCCCGAGTTAGACTTCCCGCAGACCATGCTGGACGGGCTCACCGGTGATCTATTACTCGATTGGCGCGATGCGGTGGACCTTCTGATAAGCGTGGGGGGTGCATGTGGACATCCGCACGGGCATCCATTGGACGGCATACGCATCACCAACTACTCTTCCGCCGGGAAAGAGGAAGCCACAAAGGCATTGCAGGAAGCCATCCATCTATTGGAGCAGTTGAAAGTTAGCACCGGTTTCCTTTCCTCCCTCCTGGGTGAAGAAAACGCCATAACCGACAAGAAGCACATGGACATAGCCGCTGCTATGGCGCAGGTATGGCTGCGTATCCCCGAGCTCACCCCCGAACTGCTGCAACTTCCCCGCATGGCAGAAGCCTTGGAGGAGTTCCTGATAGTAGCCGGACATGGGAAAGAAAGGGACGAGGCAAAACAGCAATTATTCAACCGCTTCTCAAAAGAGGTGCTTACGATAGACGGCAGGCCACTCTTCGCCCAATGGGTGAAATGCGACAATCAATGGTTCCTGCCCCGGTTCTTCGGTCAAAGAAATATCAGGAAACAACTGAGTGCATACAGTCTGGCCGAACCGGTGACCGCAGCCGAAACCAAAGGTTGGCTCAGCCTGCTGGTAAAGTTCCGCAATGAAGCCGGCTATGTGGAAGAAGCAACCATACAGCTAACAACCCTGTTCGGCAAACTCGGACGAAGGAACAGGCAGGACTGGGAGAAGATAGAGCAAACCATTGAAGAGATGTTGATGCTGAACAACTTGATACGGAGCTATACCGGAAACCCCGCGCGAGCCATTGTACTTAAGAAAGAATTGGCTACACATCTATCGGAGGGTATCGATGCCTTCCGGAGTATCTATGGTCCTCAATTGGAGAACTTCAATCGCCTGCACTCCGGATTGCAGAAAGCAGAAACGACATTAGCCGCCACACTCGGCATTCAGCCGGAAAGTCTGTACGACGCTTCACCCGAATGGATGGATCACACCATCACCCGCCTGCAACATTTGCTCGACAATATCGACCAACTGAAGGATTGGTTCCAATGGCTGCAAGCACGCAACCAGCTGAACAAGCTGAACCTCGACTTCCTGCCCCGCGCCTACAAAGAACAGAACATTCCCACCGAAAAGGTAGCCGACTTGTTCGACAAGAGTTTCTACCGGGCTTGCATCGAATACATCATCCGCAAAGAGCCTACGCTGGAACTCTTCAAGGGACGGTTGTTCAACAACGTCATCCGCAAATACAAGGAGATGGCAGCACGCTTCGAGGAACTGACCAAGATGGAGCTTTATGCCCAACTGGCTTCGGGCATCCCGTCGTTCACACAGGAAGCAGCACAGAACTCCGAAGTGGGAATCTTGCAAAAGAATATCCGCAACAATGCCCGTGGAACCTCGCTGCGCAAACTGTTCGATCAGATTCCGGTATTACTGCCCCGACTTTGTCCGTGTATGTTGATGAGCCCTATCTCGGTAGCGCAATACATCGACCCCAATGCGGAGAAGTTCGACCTGATCGTATTCGACGAAGCATCGCAGTTGCCCACCTACGAAGCCATCGGCGCACTGGCACGCGGCAAGAACGTAGTCATCGTGGGCGACCCTAAACAGATGCCGCCTACTAACTTCTTTGCCTCCTCTCATGTGGACGAAGACAATATGGATATGGAAGATCTGGACAGCATACTCGACGACTGCCTGGCACTTTCCATGCCTTCCAAATACCTGCTGTGGCACTACCGCAGCAAGCACGAAAGCCTCATCGCCTTCAGCAACGCGGAGTATTATGACAACAAACTGCTCACTTTCCCGTCGCCGGACAACATTGAGTCGAAGGTACGACTGGTGCCCGTCACAGGGTATTACGACAAGGGAAAGAGCCGCCAGAACAAGGCGGAAGCCCAAGCAGTGGTCAACGAGATCGCCCGCCGCTTGTCCGACCCCGTTTTGTGCAAACGAAGCATCGGCGTAGTGACGTTCAGTGTGGTACAACAAGCCCTGATCGAGGACTTGCTATCCGACCTCTTTGTGCTCCGACCCGACCTGGAAACCATTGCCTTGGAGTGTGCCGAGCCTTTGTTCATCAAAAATCTGGAGAATGTACAGGGCGACGAACGTGACATCATCCTCTTCTCCGTGGGCTACGGTCCGGACGAGAGCGGAAAGATGAGCATGAACTTCGGCCCGCTGAACCGCATTGGTGGCGAACGCCGTCTGAATGTAGCCGTATCGCGCGCCCGTTACGAAATGCTGATATTCTCTACCCTCCGCTCCGACCAGATCGACCTCAACCGAAGTTCGTCCATAGGAGTGGCCGGTCTGAAACGCTTCCTCGAATACGCCGAAAGAGGGCAACGAACCACCATCGACACACAAACCGTAGTGAATGCCGGACATACCATCGAGGAGATTATCGCCCGGGAACTGCGCAAGCGGGGACACAACGTACATACCGATATCGGCTGTTCGGGTTACCGGGTAGATATGGGCATTGTCGACCCGAAGAACCCGAAACGTTACTTGCTGGGTATTCAGTGCGACGGACAGAATTACCGTCAGACCAAGACGGCACGCGACCGGGAGATCGTTCACCACCATGTATTGCGCTTGTTGGGCTGGAACATCACCCGCATCTGGACCCTGGATTGGTGGGAAAAGCCGGAGAGGGTTCTGAACGAAATCGAACAGGAGATAGAAGAAGCCGTTTCCGCCGCAAACACACCCGTCGAAGTTCAACCGGTTTTTATAGATACAGAGCAGCCACCGGTATCCGAACAACTGAAAACTGCTCATTTCATTGAAGGGCCCTCATGTGAACAGTCCTATCAGACAGCCGTTTTACTCCCGGTAGGATGTCCTTCACCCGACGTATTCCTATATGCCGAGAACAAGCGAAAGATCTTGTCACACATCAAACAGGTGATAGAGAAAGAGGCGCCTATCAGTCATTCCCTGCTCCGCAAAAGGGTGTTTGCTGCCTGGGGATTGTCGCGCGGCAGCCGTATCGATGCGCACTTTGATACGTTACTGGGTGGAATACCGTGCTACCGTAATATCAACCACGATCAGGTATTCCTCTGGAACACAGAAGAGCAATGGCGGTCATATAACATCTACCGTACGGACAGCAACCGTGACGCTCCTGATCTGCCTCCGGAAGAGGTAGCCGTCGCTCTCCGGGAATTGCTGAAACAACAAATCAGTATTCCTACAAAGGACCTGATGAAACTCACAGCTCATGTCTTGGGGTTCTCTAAGTTGGGGGCTAACATTGAAAGTGCCATGCTGCATGGCATGGAAGAAGCGGTTCGCAAAGGGTTTATAAAGGAGGATAATGGGAGGGCGTTTTCTTAATACCTTTTCTCAAAATTTCTTTTTTCAGAATTTATTGATAATTTCTTTGTTTATAATCTTCTTGTGCTTATTTTCGTACAAAATTGAATAAAACGAACAACCATGGGCTTTTTCGACAAATTAAAAGGGGAATTGATAGATATCATCGAATATCCCAATCAAGCGCAAGATACGATTGTACATCGTTTCGAGAGATACAACAACGAAATAAAGAACAATGCTAAGCTGGTTGTCCGCGAAGGACAGATGGCCGCATTTATCAATGAAGGGCAATTGGCTGATGTGTTTACTCCCGGAACGCATACGCTAAATACGCAAAACCTCCCTATTCTCAGCACACTCAAAGGTTGGAAATATGGATTTGACAGTCCTTTCAAAGCAGAGGTCTATTTTGTAAGCACCCGCAACTTTATTGACCAGAAATGGGGTACCCGGAATCCGGTTATTCTCAACAGTAAACAATATGGAATGATCGAATTACGGGCATTCGGAAGTTTTACGTTCAAAATTACAGATGCTGCTGTCTTCATCCGGGAAATAGTCGGAACCACGCAGACATTTACTACCCAGCAGATCACCGAACAACTGAAAAGCATCATCGTGACGCGATTCAGTGATGCAGTGGGTGAAGCCAATCTACCCATCGAACAGTATGCCGCTAATCTGAATGAATTGTCGGCCGCCATATTCGAGTTTATGAAAGATGATTTTGCCTCCTATGGAATAGATATCACCCGGTTCCTGATCGAAAACATCTCCATGCCCGACGAAGTCAAAAAAGAGATATTCGAATACAGCCGCCTGGGTACCGTCGATCTGAACAAGCTGACCCAGATTAAAATAGCCAAAAGCATACAAACCGCCGCAAGCAACCCCGCAGGGCATGCCGGTATGGGTATGAGTCTGGGAGCAGGAATGATTATGGCGCAACAAATGATGCAAACCATGAAACAGGCAGGTGCAGGTGTTACCCCAGGAAGTGCTCAAACGCCGCCTCCTATACCCACAGAAGATACCTACTATGTGGCCATCAACGGGCAACAGTCCGGACCGTATACCAAGGAGGTACTTTCTACATTGGCTAAAGACCAGGTGATCAATCAGGCGAGTCTGGTGTGGAAAAAAGGGATGGCCGGCTGGGAAGCCGCCGGAGAACAGAACGACCTTCAGGACTTATGGGCAACCACTCCTCCGCCATTACCCCAATAGTCGCCGAATATCATGACTGAAAACACCCGGACAACAGAGAAAAACATACACGAAACGTACCCATGTAAAAATTGTGGAGGCCCTACCAGTTACAAGCCGGGCACCGTCTCTACATTCTGTAACTATTGCGGAACAGAAAACGCCATCGACGTTCGTGTCATCGACAATCCCATCGAACTGGATTTCAATAGATATGCCCGGGAATGGGAAAGCCTGGTGGAGCATAAGACCTCGCAAGTAATCAAATGTGTACAATGCGGGGCGGAATCTACTTTCACAGAATCTTTCAAATCGGCACCTTGCCCCTATTGTGGCGTATCGCTCATCGAATCGCAGGTTCGTAGCGAGCAATTGATACAACCCTCCTACCTGGCGCCATTCAGCATATCGGAAGAGAATGCCAAAGACAACCTGTCCGAATGGCTGAAAAGCAGGTGGTTTGCCCCCAGCCGGTTGGGAAGCCGATCGGTTCAATCCGGCATGCAACCGGTTTTCATCCCTTGCTGGACTTTCGATGCGTTAACTACCACCAATTACTCCGGCGAACGGGGTGAGAACTATCAGGTAAAAGTAAAAACCGAAAAAGGGTACGAAACCAGAACTGAAACGCGTTGGCATTCCTGCCGGGGTACCGTCCGCATTCATTTCGATGACATACTGGTACCTGCATCCAATCGCATCCCGGCCAGAAATGTATTCGACAATTCCCAGTGGGAGTTAAAAGGTCTCGTCAAAGCAGACGACCGGTTTCTCAATGGAATACTGACAGACAAGTACAGCCTACCTCTTCACGATGGTTTCAAAGCAGCTAAAGACAGTATGACCCCAACTATCGAACGAGAAATACGCTCCGACATAGGTGGGGACGGCCAACGAATACATGGATACAACACCTCCTATAGGCAAGTCAGCTTTAAACTGATTTTACTCCCTGTATTTATATCCTCCTATACGTACAACAACAAACTGTACCATTTATATGTCAATGGGAAAAGTGGGTCGATCATAGGAAAACGCCCTTACAGTGCCATCAAAATCACATTTTTTGTCCTCTTTATTCTGACCATAATTACCGCCCTCATTTTTGCCTTTTCCCAATAACTGACAAAACCCACGAGCGCAGCGATGTGGCGAAGAAAATCAAGGCAAAAGAATAGACGCAGAAGGAGTAGAATTCAGAAACCGGATATTACCCGATTTATCCCCTTCCACCCGAACAGTAATCTTATCTTCGGGCACCGTAAACGTTACATTCTCAAACAAAATATTCCTACTATCGAGCACATTGATCTTGCCTTCCTGCGAACGTACAGTCACATTCCGTACAGTAAAGCCATCGGTATCGTTCAAAGCATTCCCCAACACCTTGCACGTAATCTTTCCGTTCTCTATCAGAACATTACTCAAAGGAATCTCCGGAATACCGTTCGCCGTAAAGAACCGGTTGGCCGATTCTACAATAAAATCTTTCACATGAATATCCTTAACGACCGGTGTCAGGTGGTTGACATCCCGCGGCGGATACCGTTTGGCGAGATCGCCCATGTACATTTCCGTACCCAGCAAGTCCCATGTAAGGGCCTCATTCACCTTTATCATCCGCATACGTTCGTAGAAGATACTTTCCGAACCACCGGCACGGTTGCGCCGGGTCTTGAAGCGAAGTACCGAACGCGTACCGTCGAACACACAGTCGTGTGCAAAGACATTCTTGATATTTCCTGCCGTCTCACTGCCGCAGGTGATGCCACCGTGTCCATTCCGGGCCAGTGAATAGCGAATCACCACATTCTCCGTCGGTTTGTTCACCCGTAAACCATCATCGCAACGCCCTGATTTCAACGTAAAACAATCGTCGCCACAGTTCAATGTACAATATTCCACCAACACATTCCGGCACGACTCGATGTCTATCCCGTCGCCGCTGGGCACATTGACTGAGTTGACCGTGAAACCGCGCAGGATCACATTCTCGCAGTATATGGGACACACATTCCACAGCGTGCTGCGTTCCATCGTGATCCCCTCAATCAGCACATTGGTGCAGTTTATGGGAGAAATGGTTTTCGGCCGGTAGAATGTCCGACCTTCCATACCATCGTAAATACGTTCTGCTATGGGCAGGCTCACCGGAATATCATTCTCCACCACCGACGCCCCGTTGGGACGTTTCCGGATCTCCGCATCCATAGGCGGACCGAGGATCTTTCCCTTACCCGTGACTGCTATATTATTCTCGCCGTTGGCATAGATAAATGCTCCCGGACCCATAATCTCTATTCCCTCGTGCCGGGTGAAGACAGCCGGCAGATAATCTTCCGCCCTGCCTCCGAACTCCACCTCGGCCCCTTCGGCCAGATGCAGGTTGACATTGCTTTTCAAAACGATACGTCCCGACTTCCATTTACCGCGCGGGATGACCACCGTACCCCCTCCCCGACTGCTCACATCGGCAATCACGCGATTCACGATGGAAGTAATCACCGTACCGGGTTTCGCTCCTTCGCTATCGATACTTACCATCAACTCCGGAAATACCGGGCGTTGAAGTTCGGGCATCTCGAAAGGAATCTTTCCGAGGGGAGCAATCTTAGCAGGAAGGGCCTGCGCGCCTACCTCGGCAAGGGTAGGTATATGAACAGTATTCGTCTGTGCCACTGACCACAGCGACACGGACGAAAACAGAATTGTTATGGCTACCTTAGAAAAAAGTCTGACATTATTCATCATTCTATATCATTGTTTTTTTCATAAAGACGGACTACTTCCGTATTCGTACTCCTTTTTGTTGCTAAAATTAAAGTTATACGCAGCAACCTGTTGATCCTTATCCTGATAAGCTATTTCTCTGCGGAAGTACCGAGAAATGCGTCGTACGTTACATTCTTCTCTTTCACATCCTGCACATTTGTCACCTTATTGATGAATTTATTCACCTTACCCACATGCACATTCTCTATTACGATATTACGGGCAGGCAGTTCCGCTTCTGCTTTCAACTCATAGATGGCGTCGGCCGACTCGCAACTGAGATTCTTCATGTAAAGTCCTTCGATGCGGGTAAGGCGACGTTCGTACGTAGGCACCAGGTCTTTCCACTGGTAGAGCACTTCTGTATCGATCTCCATCACGCGCAGTGCTGTCTTGGCCGATACATTTTCCATGTAGATATTCTCCACAAATGCTCCCCGGCGATGATTGGTTTTCACGTAGAACAGGCGGAACACATCGCTTACCGACTTGCAGTCGTGCATGTACACATTGCGCACTCCGCCCGACATTTCGCTGCCGATACCCAGCAACACATGGCCTTTCACAATGGTACAATTGCGCACCACGATGTTCTCGGTAGGCGTATTCAGGCGCCAGGCATCTCGGTTTCGGCCCGATTTGATCACCACCGCATCGTCGCCCTGATCGAACACACAATCTTCCACCAGGAAATTACGCGTCATCTCCAGGTCGATGCCGTCGTTGTTGTGCCCATGCGCTTTCACATCCAGGTTGCGGGCGATTCCACCCTCACACAGAAACATATGAATGGTCCAGAACGGGCTCTCACGTATCTTGAACCCATCGAGCAGGATGTTCTTGCAACGGTTGAAGTGTATCAGGTGCGGACGCATGTTGTATCCATCCACGGCCATCTGGCGTTGTTCCACCGGTACATCCGTCGAAGCCTTGGTATAGAGATCTTTCAGTCCTTCCAGATGCGATTGCGGACGACTGAACCAACCCTTCCATGTATCCATCTTCGGTTGCAGGGTACCTTTTCCGGTGATGGCTACATTCTCACAACCGAAGGCGTATACCAGCGGCGAGTAGTTGAAACACTCCAACCCCTCCCATGACGTTTGTACGGCAGGCAGATAAGCTTGCGGATCGTCGACAAAGTTCAGTACTGCATTTTCGACCAGGTGCAGGTTGACATTGCTCCGGAGATGCACCGGTCCGGTGAGCCACATACCGGCGGGCACCACTACCCTGCCTCCTCCAGCCTTATTACAGGCAGCAATGGCTTTGGCGATAGCCTTAGTGTTATCTATCTTTCCACCCTCTTTGGCACCGTAATTGGTAATGGGGAAGTCCTTCTGCGGATAAATGAATACCTTGATGGGGTCCATAGGGAAAGGCGCATCTACCTTTACCATTTCGTAATTACCGCCGGTGGCGGCTACAGAGGCAGTCAATAAGCAAAGACAACCGACCGCCACTGATCGTAAGAAATTTCTCTTCATGATATGATTAATTGAGTTATATATTCGTACTTGCGTCATCATAAACCTGTTTATTCACCCAGATAATACGAAGGAACAGGCGCTTGCGGGTACCCCATGGAACGATGTGCCACATAACTGCGGTACACGGGATCTTGCATCAAAGTCACCCGGCGGTCTTTGGCCGGAATATTCGTCCGGTAGATGCGGAGTTCGCCCGGCAATGCGGTGATCACCTCTTCCCTCCAATCGCCTTCCATATCGGCAATCATAAGAATATCACCCTCAATTCCTTCGGTCAACGTTTCGCCTTTCCACTTGACAATACTTTGCGAACGACCATTCGACGAAGAGCTTGCCCCCCAGCGATTGTCGTCCCCCTTGAATGTTTCCCGAAGCAGATCGGCATCCCACCAGATCCAGTTGCGGCAAGAGGGCACATCGTTGCCTTCGCCCAACTTCTTTCCATCGGACGAGAGCAGATACCTGGCTGAACTGCCTCCTTTTTTATCTTCTGTGGCAAAACACTCCAGCCCCGGCTGTGTGGGGTCTATATCTGCTACCATGCCATCGCCCACATGGAACGTCTGATGTCCGATGTTCCATACTTGCTGACCGGTTTTGGCATCGACCACACAAACACCACGGCCATTGTCATGCCAGGGTTCCAGCGCCAGAAACACTTCCATACCCGGGCGACGCGGATCGATATCCGTCAGGTACATCTTGTCCGGGTGTCCCACTCCGGCCGACCAAAGCAGGGTGCCATTATCGTCCAATGCACACGAGCCAAGAATTATTTCATCTCGTCCATCGCCATCTACGTCGCCGCATACCATATTGTGCGATCCCTGGCTACGGACAATCGGGTTCTCTTCGTCGCCATCCCATCGCCAGGCACGTACCAGTTTGTCGCCTTTCAACATCCAGGCATCCACTACCATCAGCTTGTACGTACCGCGTGCTGCCAATATATAAGGAGTCTTTCCATCTAAGAAAGCCATACCTATCTGATTCCGGTTCTGACGGATCAGGTTGCCATAGCGATCGTTCCGTTCCGGCCAGTCTACACGGGCAATCTCCTTTCCGGTCATCCCATCCAGCACCGACAGGTATTCTTCACCCGAATCGATGCGTCCCTTCTCATTACGTTTTGCATCATCGGGCGCTGTTTTCAGGGCGACTTCCGCTTTTCCATCTCCGTTGAAATCGTACACCACGTACGGCGAGTACCAGATTCCGGGTTCGATGCCCTGCCCCAGGTCTTTTGTCCACAGATAAGTGCCATCACTCAGGTAAGCTTCTATCTGAAACGCCTTACCGGTAAGATCGCCCGGCATACCCGGATCTACGTTCGATTCCGGTGTACGGATGATGTAATCGTATACACCATCTCCGTTCAAATCAGCCAAAGCCACTTTACCGGCTTTGATGGCACGGTTCAGTTTGATAGATGTATAATTGTGGGGAGTCAGCAAAGCAAACGTCACGTCCTTCTTTTCCGAAAGTTTTTGTTCTTCCTTACCCACTACGGGAACAAGCAAATAGGTAGCTTTTGCAGCCGGCGCTTTATCAAGGAAATCACAAGTCGTTTGAATCGGCTTTACATTCAGACGTTTCATTCTGCCATCCACCGAGCGGTACAGATTAAAGGCAGTGATATCCGGAGCATCCGTTTCCAGCAGACGCCAACTCAGATAGATTCCTTTTCCGTCTTGCGACAAAGAAGCCGTCAGTCCCCTATCCAGATTCTCTCTGACCCGCTCTGTTGCGAAGCCATCCACCTGTGGTTTCGGCTCATGTTTGGGGTCAAGTATTTCATAATAATAGGTACGCTCGCGAGAATCTTGCGCATGCATATTTCCCGGCAAGCCGCCCAATAACGCCATGCCGATCCCGGCGGTAATCAGTTGTTTCTTCATTATTCCATTCATTATTATTTATCTGTAGGAAGCGGCCAATTAGGGCTCGGAGTACGCGCGGCCTCCATTTCCTTTTCAAATTCGGCTACCTTCTCCGGATATTTATCGGCCAGATTGGTTGACTCGGTCATATCCTCTTTTATATTATAGAGTTCAAGCGGAGCACCTTTCTTTATGGACACTACTTTCCAATCACCTTTGCGGGCAGCCCGTTGTTTGCCGGGAAACTCCCAGTAAAGCATGCGATTATCGGTCTCCACTTTCTTTCCGAGGAACAAGGGAGAGATGTCGATACCGTCTATTTGTTTAGGCGCTTTTGCACCGGCCAGAGCGGCCAAAGCAGGTAATACGTCCGGAAAATAAATCTGATTATTCAATGTTTGTACAGGAACCTTTCCGGGTTGATTCACGATAAATGGTATCCGCATGCCTCCTTCGTACAACAGTCCTTTTCGGCCTTTGAACGAGCCGTTACAGCCTAACTCTTCCAACGGAGCCTGAACGGCAGCGCCGTTATCGGAAGCAAAAATAACCAGTGTATTCTCCCGCAGTCCCAGTTGCTCGAGTTCATCCATCAGCCGACCGATAGCACGGTCCATATGTGTGATCAGAGAAGCATAGCGCTTGGTGTTCATGTCCCAGCTTTCGTCATCGTACCACACCGTTTCGTCTATAATATACGGTTCGTGCGGGGCGTCGTAAGCCAGGTAGAGGAAGAAAGGTTTCTCTTTATTGCGGCGGACGAACCGGATGGCATCTTCTGTAGAGAGATCAGTATTGTGTTTCACATGTTTGTCGTCCGCATTCTCCTGAATATTGATCAGCGAATCGTTCTTGAACCGATAATAGGGATAGTAATACGGATCATTGGAATAAGCCGTGCTGATGAGCCAGCCATAAAACTCGTCGAAGCCCCGGTTCAGCGGAGTAGCTTCAGGGTTGAAGCCGTCGAGGTGCCATTTGTTGACCAGGCAAGTACGATACCCCGCTGCTCCCAATACAGTAGCAACAGTCGTATCATTGGGTTGAAGGTGCATTCTACGGATGGTACTGGTGTTCTTCAACCCCTCGATACCGCCCGCCTGGCAGAAGTTATCGCGAATGGTGGTATGCCCGGTGTGCTTGCCCGTCATCAAAGCGCAACGGGAAGGCGAACTGATGGCCGACCCGGCGTAACACTGGGTAAAACGCGTGCCCGTTTGCGCCAGTTTGTCAAGATTCGGGGTTTGTACATACTTGTTTCCATAGCAGGACAAATCGGCGTACCCCATATCATCGGCCAAAATGAAGATAATATTGGGACGGGAAGGTATGGCCCCTTGCATAGACTGTGCATGGACCATCGATGGAATGACAACCGAACAAGCACTAACAAATGAGAAAATTTTCGCTGTTTTCATGGCATATTATTAATGATGCAAAAATACCAGAAATAAAATAGTGCGCCTATGGACTGGCATACAATAAAATGGAAAAATGTACAGGGAATTTATCCGAATCGCACCCAAAGAGGATTAAATGGTCATCGATGACCAAATTCTCTCATTGACTCCTGAACAAACAGTGGCAGAAATGAATAAATTTGAATCAATCTGTATGATTTTCCATTGACCTGCACACCTATTCGGACTACATTTGCAAAAGAATAATTATCAAATTATATACAACATGAAGAAACCATTGTTTTTGTCTTTGCTGTGCCTCGCCTGCGGATGGGGATCTATTTCCGCCCAGTCTGTACCCGACCGCAAAGAAACGCTCAACACAGTTATCAAGGTGAACGACTATTTCATGAAGAAGTATGCCGACTTCACACAGCCATCGTCTGTCAACGGACGCGTTCGTCCCAGCCACATCTGGACACGCGGCGTATATTACGAAGGACTCATGGAACTGCAAGCCATCTACCCCCGTGCCGATTATTACGACTATGCATACAACTGGGGAAGTTTTCACAAATGGGGAATGCGCAACGGGAACACCACCCGCAACGCCGACGACCATTGCTGCGGACAAACGTACATCGACCTGTACAATATCTGCCCCGATCCCGCCTTACTCAAAAACATCAAACTATCGATTGATATGGTGGTGAACACCCCGCAACTGGACGACTGGTCATGGATAGACGCCATTCAGATGGCTATGCCCATCTTTGCCAAGTTCGGTAAGCTCACCGGCGAACAGAAGTATTTCGACAAAATGTGGGACATGTATGCCTTCAGCCGTAACAAACATGCCGTAAAAGGTTTGTACAATGTTCAGGAAGGATTGTGGTGGAGAGACAAGGATTTCGTTCCTCCTTATAAAGAGCCGAACGGAAAGAATTGCTACTGGAGCCGTGGTAACGGCTGGGTATACGCCGCCCTGGTACGTGTACTGAACGAGATTCCCGCCAATGAGACTCACCGTACGGATTATATCAACGACTTCCTGGCCATGAGCAAGGCGCTCAAGAAGTGCCAACGCACAGATGGATTCTGGAATGCCAGCCTGCACGACGAAAGCAATTTCGGCGGAAAGGAATCGAGCGGTACTTCACTTTTCGTTTATGGCATGGCATGGGGCATCCGTAAGGGGTTGCTCGATCGCAAGGAGTATCTGCCCATCGTTCTGAAAGCATGGAATGCCTTGGTGAAAGATGCTGTTCATCCCAATGGATTCCTGGGATACGTACAGGGAACAGGCAAAGAGCCCAAAGACGGACAGCCGGTGACATACGATAGTGTACCCGACTTTGAGGATTACGGAGTAGGATGTTTCCTGTTGGCAGGATCCGAAATGTATAAATTGGATTGACTTTTTTAATGCGCTTTATAATAGAATTTTCTTGGGTTTTAGGTTAAGGGTAAAAAGAAAGAGGGGCAGCTATTCGTAGTTGCTCCTCTTATTTCTATTCTTACCTCCTTTTTATACCGCAGAAACCCTTGTACAGATTTATGGCGAGAGATATATGGCGAGCGGAAGAGTCTTTTACCAACCTTTCTCAGCCCAACCGGTAGCGGTATACCACTCGTAGGTACGGAAGAACTCATTCAAAGCATCTCTGTTTTTCGTTGGCGAATAATAATAGGAAGCAACACACGGAACATACATGGCCATTCCGCACGAACCCTCCATACTAAAATCACCCATAAACTTAGAGTAAAGCGTAGGAGTATGTTCATAAGAAATCAAAACCTTATCAAAAGATTGCTTCCATTGATTATACGCCATATCATCTGGAGTAATCGAACGAATAAAAGCATTCATATCTGTATAATAATACTTCCGTTCACTATAACCACCGTATTGTAATAGATTCGAGATACTTTTTATTTCCTCAAAAGCCAGATTATCCTGCAATATCTGCCGGGTAGCATCGGCCAGCTGTTCCAATTCAGATGTTTTCAATACCCCGATAGCTACCTTGTCCGATGCGTCAACGTAAGTCTGATAATACTTCTGTACGATATTCTTCACAATATCTTCGGTATTGGAAGTGCCCGCAAACATAGCCGGAACAATGTTGTCATAAGGTGCTCCTTCTCCGGGAATTTCGGCAGGACAAGCAATGATATAATCGGTCCGGCTGCGCAATTCATAGGCCACTTCCACTGTCTGCATAAAACAGGCATCGAACATCAGATAATCGAAATGAAGCTGCGTTGTTTTCAATACATCGTTCAATTCCGAGATGTTCATACCGGTACCATTGTCATCTCCGAACGAACGAACCATCCTCATCTGCTGAGTAGCCGGTTTGTTAGCTTTGAGCCATCCTTCACCATGCGACCACAACACCAAACCGTAACAGCTGGCAGGGTAATCGGCAAAAACCTCCGAGAACACATCGGTCATCTCAGAAACTCCCACGGAGTTTCTTGCTGAGTACGAATGTATAGTATCCCGTATGGCTACATTGGCTGTATTTTTACAGATCCGGATCAACTGGGGGGTGTACTTTCCTCCTGCCGACGTTCTGTCTACATACACAATCAAGTTGTTCTTTCTTGTATCGACCTGAACAATGCCCTTCACCATTTCAGCTAAATCATCCTCAGCAAAAGAACTGAGATCATTATTGCCCGGACTATCCGAAGCAATATATACCAACACTGTACGGTCGGCCACAGCAGGCGCAGGTTCAATAGTAGGAGGTTCAGGAATATCATCCGAATGACAGGCGCTAAAAAGCCCCGCCACACACATCAAAATTACTATAAGTTTCGAGTTCATATCAAATGATTATAAATCCAGCACAAAAGTAAACAAAAAAGAGATGCAACCATGGCATCTCTTCCTTTTATATAACATTTATTGTCCTTCGGGCTTTGTGAATTTAAACTCTTTAGGATCAATATGAATCAAATTGTTGGATTTCTTCTTCTTAAATTTTCCCAGCACTTTTGTCATCTCCTTGTCTGTTTTCTTCTTGCTGTTCTTGTAATAAATCATACACGTACGGTGAGGTTTGCCCATATTTGCCTCCATGTAGTTTTGCAACTGGTAAGTGTACAATTTTTGTTGAGGAAGCGCTCCTCCCAACAAAGTAACACTGTCGAGCAACTGCACATCCGTATAATACACCAGCGAGTCGGTAAACGAAGCGGCTACCCCAAAAGCATACACCGATTTATGAGCACTCTTGCCGATAAACGGAATCGACGAACAAGAACAAACGGCCAGCATTACGGCTACCGTCAACATTATTCTTACATATTTCATATCCTAACCTAATTTATATAATTGCGGCAAAGATAACAAAAAAACCGGCCACCCCTACGGATTGACCGGTTTTTAATACCTTTTGTTAATTCGGAAATCAATACTTCTTATTATCCCAAATAAGACTTGAGCAATTTGCTACGACTATTCTGTCTTAACCTCCTGATAGCTTTTTCTTTAATCTGGCGGACGCGCTCACGTGTGAGACCAAATTTGTCGCCGATTTCTTCCAATGTCATTTCTTGTTGTCCGATACCAAAAAACATCTGTATGATGTCTTTTTCCCTATCGGTTAACGTAGAAAGTGCTCTATCAATTTCCTTCGCAAGAGACTCATTCACCAACGAGCGGTCGGCCATGGGCGAATCATCGTTGACCAACACATCCAACAGGCTGTTGTCTTCTCCTTCCACGAAAGGGGCGTCCACCGAAATATGGCGGCCGGATACTTTCAGTGTGTCAGAGATCTTGTCGACCGGGATTTCCAGTTCTTCGGCCAATTCCTCGGGCGACGGACGACGCTCGTTCTCTTGTTCGAACTTCGAGAAAGCTTTGCTGATCTTATTCAGCGAACCAACCTGATTCAACGGAAGACGAACGATACGAGACTGTTCGGCCAATGCCTGCAGAATAGACTGACGAATCCACCATACGGCGTAGCTGATGAATTTAAAACCGCGTGTCTCATCAAATTTCTCGGCAGCCTTGATCAGTCCTAAATTGCCCTCATTAATCAAGTCGGGCAAACTCAAACCTTGATTCTGGTACTGTTTGGCTACGGATACGACGAAACGTAAATTGGCACGCGTTAATTTTTCCAATGCTACTCGGTCACCTTTACGAATGCGTTGGGCGAGTTCTACCTCTTCTTCTACAGTGATCAAGTCTTCGCGGCCTATTTCCTGCAAATACTTGTCCAGAGAAGCACTCTCCCTGTTAGTGATACTTTTGGTAATCTTTAGTTGTCTCATTCTTATAAAACAATTTGGAGTGCAAAGTTACTACAAATAATCTGTTAACAAACAAACTTTTTGCTATTATTTTTCTTCTCACACAACAAAAAGGAGTACCGACTGTTTGACAAGTGGTACTCCTTTTCAATCTTCTTAGCCTAAATTACAATCTTCTTACGCTTAAAAACATATTCTTGCTACTCTTGCGTCAGATCTACTGCATAGTTGGCACGTTTGCCTGAAGGGAACATACCGCTGATGAAAAGCACCTGATCGGGCGATTTGGTAGCGGCTTTCATCACTTCTTCCAGATCGCTTACCTTGCGCATCGGCTGGTTATTGGCTCTCAGGATGATGAATCCTTTGCGGATGCCTGCATCACCCATCTTACCACCGCTCACACCGGTCACTTGCAAACCGTAACCCAGGTTGAGTTGTTTCTTCAGGTCATCGGGCAGTTCTTTGAAAGCAGCGCCAAGAATATCCATACCGGCATCCTTCACTACTTTGGTAGTACCCTGCTCGTTCTTCAACGTAACTTCCACGCTCTTTTCTTTCTTGTCACGGATCAGTTTCACAGTTACTTTATCGCCCGGACGATGCATAGCGAGCGCTTCCTGCAAGTCGGCAAAGGTGCTCACTTTCTTTCCATCGATACCTATGATAACATCGTTCGCCTTGATATCGGCACCGGCAGCCGAACCGCCTTCAACGATTTGATCTACATACACGCCTTCGTTTACACCCAGCTCCTGAGTTTTCTTTTTCAAATCCTGGCTGACTTCTTCGCCCATATACACATCTCCGGCCAAAGACTGTCCCTTGATGCCGAGCAAAGCACGTTGCACGGTTCCGAATTGTTTCAGGTCGCCCACAATCTTAGTCATGATACTGGTAGGAATAGCAAATCCATAACCGGCATAAGCTCCCGTAGGTGAGGAAAGCACCGAGTTAATACCCACCAGCTCGCCTTTGGCATTGACAAGGGCACCACCACTATTGCCTTGGTTGATGGCAGCATCTGTCTGTATAAACGACTCGATACCTCCATTATACACACCCAGCGTACGAGCCTTGGCACTCACAATACCGGCAGTAACGGTTGATGTCAGGTTGAACGGATTACCTACGGCCAATACCCACTCGCCGATCTTCAGATTATCAGAATTGCCTACCGGAATAGTAGGGAAATCATTGCCTTCGATCTTCACCAACGCCAGGTCAGTACTCGGATCGGCTCCGATAACACGACCTTTGAACTCGCGGTGATCATTCAGTTTCACGGAGATTTCATCGGCGCCTTCAATTACGTGATTGTTGGTCACGATGTATCCATCTTTCGAGATAATCACGCCCGAACCAAAACCTACACGCGGTTGGGTTTGCACTTGACGTTGACGTCCCCGACCTTGTCCATCGCCGAAGAAAAAATCAAAGATATCGGGAGCAGCTTCCATTGTTTTGGTCTTCGACAGCTCCGTCGATTTAATATGTACGACTGCATGTACTGAATTCTCAGCTGCCTGGGTAAGGTCCACCGGTTGGGCATCGATGGCATTGAACGATGCCAGCTTCACATTGGGGTTTTGCTCAAACATCTCATTGAAAGAGGTCTGAGTACTGTTATTATTCGACTTTGTCACCTGATAAGCCGTAATTCCGGCTACCCCTGTACTGAGAAGAACGATTGCTCCAATTCCAAGAATGTTTTTTGTTGTCTGTTTCATACTGTTTATATAATTAAATTGTTAATACACAATTTACATTTAACGTTTTCGACGTTAAAATAACAACAAAAATCGTTCACTTATTCTACTTGTCACTTATTTTTGTCCACTTTTAACAGAGCTGTTAACAGCTTAACAGCGATTAACGACAAATGCTGACAAATTTACATTCGTTTAGTAGACATGACACTGCCACATGAGAAGCGGCAGACTGACAAAAAAAGAAGCGCACATCTATAAATCCAGATGCACGCCTCAACTATTCTTTCGACCAACAGAATTTTAGTATTCCGGTGGCAGGTCGTTCAACTCTTTCTTGGTGAATACCGGACCGTCCTTACAGACATACAGCTTACCCACGTTGCAACGGCCACACTTCCCTACCCCGCACTTCATACGGTTCTCCAGGGTAGTAAAGATATTCTCGTCCTTGAAACCAAGTTTCTCGAGTACCGGGAACGTAAACTTAATCATGATCGGAGGACCGCACACAATGGCGATGGTATCGGCAGCCGAGGGAGCTACTTTCTCGAGTACAGCAGGCACAAAGCCTACTTCACCGTCCCAGTCGGGTGTTTCGCCACCCGGGTCGACGGTCGTAACGAGTTTCACATCGGGCCGGGCCGCCCAATCCTTCAACTCATGCTTGTACACCAGGTCGTTCACCGACTTGGCTCCGTACACAATGGTAATATCTTTGAAATTTTCCCGCGTGTCGAGTACATTCCAAATAACGCACCGCATTGGCGGAAGGGCGATACCACCGGCTACGAACACCAGGTTTTTCCCTTTCCATTCATCGATCGGGAAGGTATTACCGAACGGACCGCGAAAGCCCATCGTATCACCCTCTTCCAGACGTGCCAGTCCGGAAGTTACCCGCCCGGCTTGCCGAAAAGTACACTCAATATATCCTTTACGGGTAGGCGAAGACGCAATACAGAAAGTCGACTCGCCTTCACCGAAAGCGGAATATTCGCCAAACTGTCCGGCTTTGAAAGTGAATGCTTCCGCAGCCTGTTCATCCTGGAAACGCAACTTGAACGTACGTACGCCCGGCGCTTCCTGGGTTATTTTTTCAATCTCCATCAAATGAGGGAGATATAGATTGGAATCATTGTTCATGTTATTCTTCTGCTATGGAGGTAAGGTGTTCCAAAATGTTCATATCTACGGGACAAGCACGTGAGCAGCGACCGCAGCCGGTGCATCCCATCACTCCCTGACGTTCGGGCATGTACGAGAACTTGTGCAACACGCGCTGACGCCAGCGAGCGCTTTGCGTGGTACGCGGGTTGTGCCCCGAGGTGTGCAGGGTAAAGAGGGAGAACCCGCAAGAGTCCCAGCAACGTATCCGTCGCCCGTTGGTACCGTTGGTATCTTCCTGAATATCGAAACAGGCACAGGCCGGACACACAAATGCACAGGCGCCACAACCCAGGCAACGTTCGGACTGCGCTTTCCATACCGGGCTGTCGAAAGCTGCCGTAAGCTTCTCCCGAATCTGTTCGGGGCGGAAGCGTGCCGGAATTTGAGCCAGCAGGACTTCTTTGTCGACGTTATCCGCCGGAGTCAGATCGGCAGCAGCCAGATCGGCCAGCTTTTTTCCTTTTTCGGTCACAACCTCCACCAAGGCGCTCCCGTCGGGAAGAAAAGTGAGCAGCACATCGCTTCCGGCCGTATTTCCGGGACCTCCGTTCACAGAGGTACAGAAACAGCTGGCATCGCTCTGTGCACAACTGACACCTACCAATACTATCTTCTCCAGACGATTCTGGAAAGGTTTATCGATGGTGTCACCGTTCAGAATACCGCCTAAGGAACCCAATCCCGCCGCATCGCACGGACGAACGCTCCAAAGCACCGTCATTGATTGAGGAGCCAAAGCTTCCTGCAATTGCATGCCTTTTCCTTCTTTCTGATAGGAGAAGAGTGTTTCGGCCTTAGGGAACACTGCCTTTTTGGCAGACTGTATGGTTTGTACATACTCCCTGGCCACTTCACCGTAGGAAGATACCGGTTTGAAATCGCACTTACCGTTTTCTTCCACCGGTGCCAGCACCCGCATTCCTTCGGTCAGTATCCGGGTAAACCAGCGTTCGATTCCTTCCTTTTTAATATATAGTCTTTCCATATTACACGTTTATTGAATGAAGTTTTCCTTATCCTCGGGTTTGAAGGTAGAAAGTACATTTCCTTCACCACCTGTCCATTGGAAGTCGCGTACCAGGTTATCGGCCATCTTGCGTGTCAGCAGATGGATGGGGATGTCCAGCGGACAAGCCTCACTGCAGGCGCCACATCCGGTACAACGACCGGTAAGGTGCATGGCACGGTTGATCTGCCACTCCATGTTCGACAGCGGAGCAGCCCAGGGCTGAATCCATTGCGGACGGTTGACCTCCACAATACACTGGGTGCAGTAGCACATGGGGCAAGCTGCCCGGCACGCATAGCACTTGAAGCATTTCGAGAGTTCTTTCTGCCAGAACGCCCAACGTTCCTGTTGCGTCATCTGGTCGAGACGGTTGATCAGTTCGGTATCCCGTTCTTGCGCTTCCATCTGCACCTGGCTCAGAAACTCGTTGATCTCGGCAAATCCGGAGAAAACGATGGTATCTCCTTTGCCCGTACCGTTCAGTACTACCAGCGACTCTTCTTTCAATTGGTTCTCCACTACCAGACGGGCGATGCTGCGAAGCGTAGGCAGGGTAGCTACCACTGCCACCTTGCCGCCTGCCACCAATTCCGGTTTGGTGAGGTACACCGCCAGGTTGTTTGTGCAACGGCTGTCGCAAATCAGCCGGCTGGCATCGGCTTCCGTATAGCAGAAGAAGGGACGGGTTTTTCCGCTGCCCTCTTCGTAACCGATTATCTTGCTTACCACCCCTTCTTTCAGTAAGGCGATGGCTTGTTCCGTGAGTTTACTCATGATTTTCCTCCTCCAAATAGGCTGCTGCCCGTTGATATTCTTCGTAAGGTCCCAGTTCTCTGATCTGCTCTACCGTGCTGTTTACCACTTCGGCCCACTTGGCGCCTTCGGCAGCCGACACCCACGAGTAGCGGATACGGCGCACGTCGATGCCTACAAAGTCGAGCAAGCCGCGAAATGCCATCCAACGGCGGCGGGCATGGAAATTGCCCGATGTATAGTGGCAGTCATTGGGATGACAACCCGAAACGATCACGCCGTCGGCACCGCCCGCAAAGGCTTTGAGCAAAAGCATGAAGTCGATGCGTCCGGTACACGGGAAACGTACGATGCGCACATTCGTGGCGTACTTCAGACGACTGGTTCCCGTCAGGTCGGCACCGGCGTAGGTACACCAGTTGCACACGAAAGCCACAATACGGGGTTCAAATTCTTTATGTTCGTTCATTTTTCCTGTTTTTACTGGTTCAACAACGCCATTAATCCGGCATACATCTGTTCATTGGTGAATCCTTGTATATCGATGGACTTCGAGCGACAGAAGGATACACACGTACCACATCCCTGGCAAAGACCCGGGTTGACTTGCGCCACGGTCTTGATCACCTTTCCGCTGCGGTCCTTGATCTCCTCGCGGGTGATGGCCTGGTAAGGACATGCCGTCTGGCACATGAAGCAACCCACACACGTACTGAACATAGGAGGCGCCGTACGGTTAACCACCGCAATGACCGGTTCGCGTACCAGATTCTCCTGTGACAACAGGCTCACCACTTTCACGGCTGCTCCCGATGCCATACCCACCGTTTCGGGGATATCTTTCGGTGCCTGGCAAGCGCCAGCCAGATAGATACCGGCCGTATTGGTTTCCACCGGTTTCAACTTCGGATGAGCTTCGGCGAAGAACTTATACGGGTCGTAAGAAATGTGCATCCGCTGTGCCAGCTCCTCCGCTCCGGCATTAGACACTCCGGCAGTAGCAAGCACCACCATGTCGGCTTCGATTTCAACAGGCGCAGCACCCAACAAGGTATCCACACCTTTCACAATGAGTTTGCCATCTTTCTCGTACACGCGCGCTACACGCCCACGTACATAGTTTACCCCATCCTCTTCGATGGCGCGGCGTACAAACTCTTCGTAGTTCTTTCCGGCTGCCCGGATATCCATATAGAACACAGTCGACTCGCCGCCGTGTACCTTGTGCTGGTATAACATGGCATGCTTGGCTGTGTACATACAGCATATCTTCGAGCAATAATGGATGCCCTTGGCCGGATCGCGCGAACCCGCACAGGCAATGAAGACAATCTTTTGCGGAACCTTACCATCCGACGGACGGCGGATCTCTCCTTGCGTAGGACCCGAGGCCGAAGCCAAACGTTCGAACTGCAATCCGTTGATCACGTCTTTGTACTTGCCGTAACCATATTCGGGGAAGAACGATGTATCAAGCACATTGAAACCAGTAGCTACAACGACTGCTCCCACTTCTTCGGTAATGAGACGGTCTTCCTGGTCGAAGCAGATAGCTTCCGTCGGACAAACTTTCTCACAAAGACGGCATTTACCTTTCTTATAATAAGTACAATTTTCCTTATCGATCACCGGCTTGTTGGGAACAGCCTGCGGGAACGGTACATAGATAGCTGTACGGTTGCCCAATCCGGCGTTGAACTCTCCCGGTATCTTCTTGTTAGGACACTTGGTGGTACAAAGTCCGCAACCGGTACACTTGCCCTCATCGATGCTTTTCGCTTTCAGACGGATGGTCGCTTTGAAGTTACCGATAAATCCGTCGAGGTGTTCCAGCTCGGCATACGTGTACATAGTAATGTTGGGATGTTGTGCCACCTCCACCATACGCGGGGTAAGGATACACTGCGAGCAGTCCAGCGTAGGGAATGTTTCGGACAACTGCGACATATGTCCGCCGATAGACGGCTCTTTCTCCACCAGAATCACCTGATGGCCGCAGTTGGCAATGTCCAAACTAGCCTGTATACCGGCAATACCACCACCGATAACCAATGCTTTCTTTACTACCGGCACCTTGATGGCTGTCAACGGATGGTTTCGTTTCACCTTCTCCACCAGACTCTTTACCAGGTCGATGGCTTTCAACGTAGTGGCATCACCTTTTTCGTGCACCCACGAGCAATGTTCGCGGATGTTGGCTACCTCACAGAGGTAAGGGTTCAGTCCCGCTTCCGAGCAAGCCCGGCGGAATGTCGGTTCGTGCATACGGGGCGAGCAAGCCGCCACCACGACACCGTCCAGTCCGCGTTCCTTGATAGCCTGTTTGATAAGGCTTTGTCCCGGATCGGAACACATATATTTATAATCGATGGCATACGCCACACCTTCCATTTGTCCTGCCACCTCGGCCACCTTGCCGCAATCTACTGTTGCGCTGATGTTCTCGCCACAATGGCATATAAAAACTCCTATCTTCGACATCTGATTCTATTTTAAAGTGACGGGAACAAAATGACGATTCAGCCCCAGCTCTATGGGTTTCAATCCGATGGCCAGTCCGATGGCTTGTGTGATATACAGCACGGGCACATCGATGGAACGATGCAAATAACGGTTGGCATCCGGACGACGCATATCCAGGTTGGAATGACACATGGGACAAGCCACAATAACCGCCTTGGCACCACGATCGTCGGCATCGCGCAGGATTTCGCCCGAGAGACGGGCCACCACATCGGTACGCGACACGGAGAGTCCGGCACCGCAACATTCCGTCTTGAATGCCCAGTCGATCGGAGTAGCCCCGATCAGACGCATCAGGTTATCCATGCTTTGCGGATCTTCCAAACGGTCGAACTTCAGTACTTTATGCGGACGCACCAATAAGCACCCGTAGTAGCACGCCACTTCACGGGCGAACGGCTGGGTTACTTTCTCGGCTAGCTTAGGCACTACGTAACTGTCGATCATCTGAATGACATTGAGCAACTTCACGCTCCCGAAATAGGGCATGCCGATGGTTTCGCTCACCTGCTCGCGCAATGCCGGATTCTCGGCCAGCTCGTGCTGAGCCATGCACAACCGGTTGTAACAAGAAGCACAGGGAATGACCAGCTCCGTTAATCCTTGCTGCTCGGCCAACGCCAGGATGCGTGCGGGCAGCGACAAAGAGAGCAGTTTGTCCATGGAGTGTGCTGCCGTAGCCCCGCAGCAGTTCCAATCTTTCACTTCGGCAAGTTCCAAACCGAAGGCTTTGGCCAAGGCTTGTACCGATTCGTTGTATTCCCGGGAAGTGCCATCAAGCGAACATCCCGGATAAAATCCTATTCTCATTTGCCTTTCGATTTGGGGTTTTGAATGGTTTTAGAAAAGATAGCTCCTACCCGTTTGCGTCCTTTGATTACCTCGGGAAGCATGTTCAATTTTCCTTTCATAAACATAACGGGAGCCACTTTCAGATCTTGCGTCAAGCGCATAGTACGTAGTTTAAATCCAGCCACCAACCCTACTTCGTACAACCGTCCGGTGTATTTCACACTGTCCAGGAAGGAGCGGTGGAAAGATACAATGGGCTTTGCCTTGGGATGAATGCAGCCTGCCAGGCGGGATTCTTCTCTCAAATAGTCCATAACTTGTGGAATATCCACCTCTTTTGGACAACGGGCGATACAGTTCTCGCAGCTCAGACAAAGCCAGATAGCTTCGGAGGAGAGCACCTTGCGATAATTCCCCTCATCACCCGTCTGTAGCAGACGCATGATATAACTGGGGGGGTAGTCCATGTCGGGCGCCAACACGCATCCGGCAGTGCACTTACCGCACTGGTAACAATGAGCCACATTTACGCCCGTCGACTCTGCCAAGTGGGCAGAACGACTGTGTTCGTTTTCCATACGATAAAAAATTAATCAAAGAGTTTAAGATACATTTTGATAAACCCGGCGGTACATTTCTCCCGACATCACGGGAAGGCCGCCAATCAGAATTGAATGATACACTAAGAATCCATCAAATAAGCATGCGACACAACGAATGAACGTAGTAGTGACATGCGAACTTACTGGAATGAAATTCCTGCCCGGGAAGTTTGCTCTGATTCTGCGCAAACTGTTCCGGCCATCTCAGCATCTGATCGGATGCAGGATTTATGGGGAAGAACTTCAAAGTCTGAATTCTTTCATAATAATCATTTCGGGAGGGAAGAATTAACTGAACATGATAATTTATCGGAGATTCCGTTTTGAAAGCAGAGCTATTCCGATATCCCATCGCAACACTCTTTGAAGTATATGAATCTTCCATACAGGACTTTGCCGCCACTGACGGACCAACGTCTTCACACGTTTTTTCCGCAGGAGATTGCCAGATTAGCTCAGTGCCATATGCTATTCCAAAGGCAAAGAGAATCAACAATATTATAAGTGCTATATTCCTGTTCATCTTGTATACTAACCACAAACGTACAAAAAAAATCCACCCACAGCATTATTGTTAACCTATTTTTGCTTTTATTTTCATAGGCGCCAGACAGCCATCAGTCCAGATACTCCACTTCCATCCGGTAATTCCAATGAGGGAAGTACAGATTGCCTCCCTCCCATTCTACTTCACCCCGCTGAAAATCAACGGTTTCACTTCTCGGAAACTTCTTTTCAGGTACCAACGGCATGGAGTAATCACTGTTCACAATCATACGCCAGGAGTCTATTCCGCCACAGAAGAACATCTGCTCCTCCAGGTTGCGGGCAAAGGATGGAATGCCGAACGACTGATCGACAGGTGCCCAGCCGATGCCCTCGAAATAGATCTCTGCCCAGTCGTGCAAGTTTCGCTCGCCGGGATGCATCATGAAGCCGCTCTGAAAATGAGCGGGAATACCCGCACACCGGCACAAGGTGATAAACAGCAGGCTGACTTGCCCGCAATCGCCCCGACGGTTCTCGAGCACATATTCAGGAATGTTTTCGATGGTAGAATACTCCCGTGCCGACGCCCAGGGAAATTTATCGTTCACCCACCGGAAGATGCGTTGCGCCTTGAGCAACGGGTTCGACTCACCGGCAGTAAGGTTGGCCGCCAGTTGCCGGATGCGGGGCGTGAACCGGATATGTGTTTCGCGTTCACTGGTATATTCTTTATAAAGAGCGCTGGAAGTATCATACGGCAGTATGCATTCCGGTTTCAACGAATGCCACTCCGCCGAAGAAGTATATTCGAAGGTTTCCGAAAAAACAGTCGGATACCCCACCCTGGCTTTCTTTTCCATGTACAGTGTGCTGTGTTTGCAAGAATCAGGAGCGATCTCGTACGCATATTCACTGGCACGAATCAACTTCACTCCCGTCTGCCGGCGCTGATCCCGACGCGGGAAAGGCAACCAGCACCGAACAGTCTCCCCGTGAGGCACCGCATTGCTATCCACCGTAAGCGTATAGGTAACCCGCATCCGCTGAGGGGCCACAATAGCTTTCCCTTCTTTTTTCACAGCCGTCATCACCTCAGGCAAATGCTCCCGGTTCACCCGCTCGCTCTCGCTCAGCGAAACCCCTTCACATCCCACCTTTATATTATAACAAGCGGAGTCGACCCGAAACAAATTAGGTCCCGCCTGCCGGAAATACCGTCTTTCCCCATCAATCACCATGCATTCCAATGCCTTGCTTTCCTCCCACTGGCGCATCATGCTGTCGGTCACATCCGGAATATACTTACGGATATATTCTTTCACCTGCGACTCGCTCAGCCGGAAGTCGATCAAAACCCGTTGGTGAAGGTCTTCCTCCCAACTATAAGGTTTTACATCCTGCTTCATATTACAAGCAGAAATAACCACAAACGCCCAACAAATGAAAACCAGTTTCCTCATGAAAAGAATATAATTTAAAACTGATGCCTAAAGCAATACGACTCCAATCCCCGGCGAATCATTCAAAGTAATGACTCCCTTCTCCACCGTCATCCCCTTAAACCGATCGTTGGCAATCAGCAGATTCCCGTCGAGGTCGGCAAAGTCAACCGCCGGCGAGAACTGCGCGGCAGCCGAGCAAGCGCACGAAGTCTCCGTCATGCAACCCACCATTACTTTCATATCCAGGGCACGCGCCAACGTTACCATCTTCCAGGCTTCGCGCATACCGGTACATTTCATCAACTTGATGTTGATGCCGTTGAATGCACCACGCAACCCCGCCACATCTTTCAGTCGTTGCAACGATTCATCGGCAAAGATCGGTAGCGGACTCTGTTGCGTCACCCAGGCGATATCGTCCAGTTGCTCTTTCGGCATCGGTTGTTCGATCATTACAATATTACGTTCCTTCAGCCAGTGGATCATATCCAATGCATACTGGCGGTCTTTCCAGCCCTGGTTGGCATCCACCGCAATGGGCAGATGGCTCACCGAACGGATGGTTTCAATCATCTCCTTATCATTATCGCGACCGAGTTTCACCTTCAGGATGTTGAACTGTTCGGCCACCTCTTTCGTCTTGGCACGGACCACATCGGCCGTATCGATACCAATGGTATACGTAGTCGAAGGCGCCTTGGCTTTATCTAATCCCCAGATGCGGTACCACGGCGCACCGAGCAACTTCCCCACCAAGTCGTGCAAGGCGATATCTACCGCCGCTTTGGCAGCAGTATCACGGGGACTGAGACTGTCTACATACGCCAGAATATCTTCCAGTTGGAACGGATCATTGAATTGTTCCAGGTTCACCTTTTGCAGGAAAGCCATCACCGTCTCTACCGTTTCGCCCAGATAAGGAGGCATGGACGCTTCGCCATACCCCGTTATGCCTTCGTACTCAATCTCCACCTGTACGTCCGGAGTGGTGGTACGCGAATAGGTTGCCACTGTGAATACATGCTTCAGCCTTAGCTCATAAGGAAAAAAGCGCAATTTCAGTTGACCGCCGGTTCCCAGTTTATTAATAGAGAAAGGAGAAGCCGTTCCATTCGAAACGTTTCCGGTCAAAAGCCTTCCATTCGCAAGACTTCTATCCGAAGCAAAAACCTGCCCGATGCCCACTCCCGTACCCAAAGCGGCAAGGGCGGCTGTTTTCAGGAAGTTTCTTCTGTTTTGAGACATATGATTCTATATAAAAGTTGTATTGGATAATCATGTAATGAACACTATCGGTCAACGGAAACACCATCGACCCGATAATAAGGATTGGTCAGCGTCGTATTGAGCGCCGGTTCCTTATTTATATAAGGTAAGATGCGCCCGGCATAGAGCAGCCGGTCCAGGTTGAACGCATCAAACTCAGCATCGGCTGTATCGAAACTGCTCACGTGCACATCTCCTTGTGAATGGATAAACTTCTTATCGCCCACATAGATGCCTACATGTACCACCCGTTCTTTCTTTTCGGGTGTAGCTTTCCGACCGAAGAAGATCAGGTCGCCCGGCTGTACATTGCTGAAATCGGGTGCGATATCGATGTGTTGCCCCACATACGCTTGTTGAGAGGCATCGCGCGGTATGATGATGTCGTGCAGCAACAAGACCGTGCGCACATACCCACTGCAATCCATTCCCTTGGCCGAAGTTCCCGCCCAAAGATAAGGAACCCCCATCAGCGTATATGCCGTACGAATAATGCTGGCGGGATCTTGCTTCAATGCCGCCCGCCACGTCCGTTCGGGTTGCGAGATGGAGCGCTGGATGTATGCCTGCCGTCCGTCGGGATAGGTTACCTTGTAGAACGCTCCTTCGGTCCCCTCCCATTTCAAGCGGTCGCCGCTCACCACGTCGGAAACGGTTTGCGAAGTTACATCGGGCTTGGAATAAGCAAATCCATAATGCGCCGTTACGATAATCTTCTCCGCCCGGTTCCAGGCATCGTATTCGGTTTTCGTCACCGGATGAACGCCCTGAGAATGTACCCAGGCAATGTAATTGTCGGGAGTCTGCATGCGATACCAACTCCGGCGTTGAAGCAGCCTTACGGGCATACCCATCAACGCCTGGGTGGTCATCTCCGAAGAGAAGTCGGGTTCCACACGGAGGTTGCATACCGACAGGTTGACGATGCCGTAGCTTTTTCCTTCCAGTGAAACCGAATCGGGTAGCAGTTGCAGGCTGTCCGTCAGCCGGTAACCTTGTGCTTCCAGACCTTGCAACAGAGCCACACGGGCTTCGGGGGAAGTGGTCGCCCCTTTCACCAGTAAGTCTTTTCCTGTTACCTGGTAGTTCACCTCGAACAACGCTACCCGTTTGTCGGGAGCAAAGCGCGCGCGAAGCGTATCCGTCAGTTGGGATATGGATTCCGGAACCAGGTTTGTTTCCTTCGGTCCCACGGTACAACCAAGGAACACAAACAGACACAGCAACAGGGGAAAGTTCTTTTTCATCGAAGTAAATATTATGTGATCCGGCTTCGACAAGGGAATGAACCTGCGACAGTCGAACAACGTTAGTATCAAGCAAAGATAGATTTTCTTTTTTTCTTTCAACATTTTTGTTCTAGTATATTAAGAATAATCTATGACTTGGGGAGGATGCTTCCGGCTTTCTTTGGCAAAACGAAATAAAAATTATACTTTTGCGACATAAAGCAGTAGGCCGGTCTGTCGCTCGTGCTTCGGCACGGGAGGAAAGTCCGGGCAACACAGAGCATCCTACTTCCTAACAGAAAGCTATCCGCGAGGGTAGAGTAACGTAGAAGAAAATAACCGCCCCGTTCCTCCGGGTACAGGGTAAGGGTGAGAAGGTAGGGTAAGAGCCTACCAGCCGTATGGCGACATGCGGGCTGTGCGTCTTAGGAGTTGTAAGGTCATGTATACCGGCATTATGAGGGCTGCTCGCTCCACGCCGGAGGGTAGACCGCTAAAGCTGTCTGGTGACAGACAGCGCAGATAAATGACAGGCACCTTTTGCAATAAAGGTACAGAACCCGGCTTATAGGCCAACTGCTTTATTTTAACTTTAATCTCATCCGTCCCCATGAAGAAGTTGTCTGAAATATGGAAGTTCGTCACTGAAGACATCTGGCGTGTCACAGAAGACGAGGTGACGAAAACCCGGTTTTCGTTATACAACATCATCAAAACCATCTATCTCTGTATCGACCGGTTTACCAAAGACCGTTTGGGCAACAAAGCATCGGCATTGACGTACAGCACCTTGCTGGCCATTGTTCCGCTGCTGGCCATTCTGTTTGCCATCGCCCGCGGATTTGGTTTCGACAACCTGGTAGAGCACGAACTCCGTACCGGACTCGCAGGTCATGAAGAAGCAACAGAATTTATCATCACTTTCGTCAACTCTTACCTGGTCCAGGCCAAGAGCGGGGTGTTCATCGGAGTCGGTGTGGCCATGTTGCTGTGGACGGTCATCAATCTGGTAGGCAATATTGAAATAGCTTTCAACCGCATCTGGCAGGTAAAGAAAGGGCGCAGCTTCTACCGCAAGCTGACCGATTACTTCTCCATGCTGTTGCTGATGCCCATATTGATTGTGATCTCGAGCGGAGCCTCGATCTTCATCGGCACCATGATCAAAGAGATGGAAGGGTTTGCCGTACTGGGACCGATGTTGAAGTTTCTGATCCGCCTCATTCCGTTTGTCATCACCTGGTTTATGTTTACCGGACTGTATATATTCATGCCCAACACGAAGGTGAAATTCAAACATGCATTCATTGCCGGGGTATTGGCCGGAACAGCCTATCAGGCTTTCCAGTTCCTGTACATCAGCGGACAGGTATGGGTGTCGAAGTATAATGCCATCTATGGTAGCTTCGCCGCTTTGCCGTTGCTGTTACTCTGGTTGCAGGTGTCGTGGACCATCATCTTGTTTGGCGCCGAACTGACGTACGCGGGACAGAACGTCAAGAACTTCAGTTTCGACAAAGACATGCGGAAGATCAGCCAACGGTACCGCGACTTTATCAGCATTCTGGTCATGTCGCTCATCTCCAAACGATTCGAGAAAAACGAGAAGCCTTATTCTGCCGAACAAATATCGGAAGAGTATCAAATACCGATCCGGCTGACCAAACAGGTACTGTACCAGTTGCAAGAAATAGAACTGGTACACGAAGTCATCTCGGACGAGAAGAGCGAAGAGATCGCCTACCAACCCTCCATCGACATTCACCAACTGAGCGTGGCGTTATTGCTCGACCGGTTGGACACGTACGGCTCGGAAGATTTCAAAGTAGATAAGGAGAATGAATTCCAGGGACAATGGAAGATACTGATGGATTTGCGCGAAGAGTACTACAAGAATGCCAGCCATGTGTTGCTGAAAGATTTATAGAAACCCGGAAACATTCGATGCGTTGGTTTAAAAGGAACAGGGCGTTGGTTTTAAACCAACGCCCTGTTCCTTTTAAACATTCACGCCTATTTGAATTGAAGCATCCGGCTGATGTACTTACCGATGATATCGAATTCGATGTTGACTACCGATCCCACCTGGAACGTGTGAAAGTTGGTATACTCATACGTATAGGGAATAATTGCTACCTGGAATGTATCGTCCGTAGGATTGCACACAGTGAGGCTTACTCCGTTGACCGTCACCGAGCCCTTGTCTACTGTGATGTATCCGCGCTGGGCCATCTCCTTGTCGAAAACGTAGCGGAACGTGAAGTACCAGCTTCCTTCGGCATCGTCCACGGCAATACACGTGGCAGTCTGGTCCACATGCCCTTGCACAATGTGCCCGTCCAACCGTCCGTTCATCATCATGCTCCGCTCCACGTTCACCTTGTCGCCCACAGAGAGCAATCCGAGGTTCGAACGTTCGAGTGTTTCCTTCATGGCCGTCACCGTGTAGGCATCCTCTGTGAGTTTCACCACTGTAAGGCATACCCCGTTGTGCGACACACTCTGGTCTACCTTCAATTCATTCACAAACGAACACTTAAAAGTAAAGTGTATATTCTCCTGGTCTTTCACCAGTGCTACAAGCGTAGCATATTCTTCTACAATTCCGGAAAACATAATTCTATGATTTTGGGTACGAAGATACACAATCTGTGTTTAAAAACAGGCAAGAACAAAGACAAAAAAACAGAAAGTCACAAGAAAGAGAAATGTATGCAGGGAAAGAAAACAGCCGTAGAAGTACGTGTAGCGCCTATCAGGAGGCGTTTCTAATACCGCTGGAGTAGAAATAAAAAAAATGAGGCTTTTCACAAAGCCCCATTTTTCAGTTTTCAATAGGTATTAGTTTTTTTTAAGGTAAAAAGATTGTTTTCAGGATAACGCTGCAAATATAGCCGTTTTTTGTGATACCAACAAAACAATAAAACATGTCATATAACATATTTTTATAAAACCGCTTTATTTTATTGAGGGTTTTGACAAGTACGACTACCCCTGAACGTTACTGAATACAAATATACGGCATTATTCGAAGTTTCAATGACTTTGGATCTGTTTTTTCTTACTTTATGACATTATTAAGTCAAAACAGGTACTTTGTTATACTATTTTAACGCCAAATCGTCATTTTTCCGGATAATGTTCCTCTGTTTTACCTCTGTGTTTCAATACCTTTGCATCGATGAAGAATACAATTTCTTCGGCGATGTTTGTAATATGATCGCCCGATCTTTCGAGCTTCCGGAATACCCCCAGCAAGTCCAGACAGGTACGGGCGTTTTCGGGATGTATCTTTACATATTCGGTCAGCACGCCGACAGCCTGGAAGTTGATCTCATCGACCAACGAGTCCTTGCCAAATACGCTGGTGGCAAGGTCGATGCTCTCTTCGAACAGCGCCCGCTTGGCCGTTTCCAGCATGTTGAGCGTTTGCTTGTGTATTTCTTCCAGACGCAGATCTCTCAACAAATCGGGATCGAGTGCTGGTTCTTCGCAACGCATCACGAACCGGGCAATCCCCTCGGCGAAGTCGCCCAGGCGTTCCAGGTTGGTATTAATTTTGAGCATTGCCAGCACAAAGCGCAGGTCGATGGCTACAGGATTGTACAGGGCGATAATATCCTCCACATCGCTGTCTATTTTCAATTCGAAAGCATTCACACGCCGTTCGCGTACGATGACATGCTGTGCCAGTTCCTTGTCGAGTGTCAACACGGAATCGCCTGCTTTCAGCAATTGGTCATACACCAGTGTCCACATCTCGTCTACTTCTTTTCTCAGCAGCGTCAGCTCTGATTCGATAAACTTTACCATATCGTTTTCTTATTTGCTTAAGTTATACATTCTATTGGTTTATCCGAAACGCCCGGTGATGTAATTCTGCGTCTGTTCTTTCTTCGGATTCGTAAAGATACGCTTTGTACCGTCAAATTCCACCATATTACCCATATAAAAGAAGGCGGTCTTGTCGCTCACACGCGCAGCCTGCTGCATGTTGTGTGTCACAATGACGATGGTGTATTCGCGTTTGAGCTCGTGTATCAACTCCTCCACCTTGGCGGTAGAGATGGGGTCGAGCGCCGAAGCCGGTTCGTCCATCAACAGGATGGAGGGCGATACGGCCATGGCACGGGCAATACACAGGCGTTGCTGCTGTCCGCCGGAAAGTGCGAAGGCAGATGCTTTCAGTTTATCTTTCACCTCGTCCCACAGGGCGGCTCCTTTCAGAGTCTCTTCCACGCGGTGACGGATGAATTCGTTGTCCTTCACCCCGTTTACACGGAGTCCGTAGGCTACGTTCTCGAAGATGCTCTTCGGGAACGGGTTGGGGCGTTGGAATACCATTCCCACGTTCTTACGGAGTTCGTCCACTTCCACTCCCCGGTCGTATATGTTTTGTCCGTCGATCCGTATCTCGCCGTCCAGACGGGTATCGGGAATCAGGTCGTTCATCCGGTTGAGCAGGCGCAGGAAGGTCGACTTACCGCATCCCGACGGACCGATAAAGGCTACGACCGACTTTTGTTCTATCTCCATGCTGATGTTCTTCAGTGCCTGGAACTTTCCGTACCAGAAATTTACATCTTTCACATCAATCTTTACTTGTTCCATTATAAAATTAAGAATTATGAATTATAAATCAGGAGTGAGGGAGTCAGTCACTTCCTACACGTTTTTCTTCTCAAAATATCTCCGCAGTCCGTTGGCAAAGAGATTGACCATCAGGATAATCAGAATCAGCACCAGGGCTGTTCCGTATGCCAGCGGAAGCTGTGCATCCATGTCGGTTCCGCTGGTAGCCAGCACGTAGAGGTGATAGGGCAAAGCCATACACTGGTCGAACACGCTGTGCGGAAGTTGCGGCAGGAAGTAGGCGGCACAGGTGAAGAGGATCGGCGCCGTTTCGCCCGATACACGTCCCAATGCCAGAATCAACCCGGTAATAATATTGGGCATTCCCATGGGCAGGATCACATGCCAGATGGTTTGCAACTTGGTGGCTCCCAACGCCCGGCTTCCTTCGCGCAGTGTGTCGGGGATAGCTTTCAGGGCTTCCTCCGTGGTACGGATCACCAACGGTACGCAAAGCAGTCCTAAGGTGAACGAACCGGCCAGGATGCTGTCGCCAAAGTCCATAAAGTTGACAAACAGGGCCATACCGAACAGACCGAACACGATGGACGGTATACCGCTCAGGTTATTGGTCATCATCCGGATGAAACGTACCATTCGCCCTTTCGGGGCATACTCGTTCATATAGATACCGCTCATCACTCCCACCGGGAAAGCGAACAGCGCGCTACCTATCATCAGATAAAAGGTTCCGACGATGGCAGGCCAGATGCCGCCTTTCGTCATCCCGTCCTCGGGTGCGGAGGTGATAAACTCCCAACTGAGCACGCCTATACCTTTATATATAATAAAGCCGAGGATGGAAAAAAGGATCAATACGATACACAAGCTCAGCAGGCGAAAGATGCCGAATGCAAATTGCTGCGAGCGGTGTTTGGCTATTCTATTACTTTTAATATTCATCGGTTAGCTATGTTTGATGCTTTTAGACGAGATGTACTCCACGCTAAAGTTAATGATTAATGTGATAAAGAACAGAACGACACCCAGCAGGAACAAGGCCTGGTAGTGCGCTCCTCCGGCAGGCGCTTCGCCCAATTCGGCCGCGATGGTGGCGGGAATGGTACGCAGGGGTTCGAGAATGGTATGGGGTATCACAGCCGCATTACCGGTGACCATGAGCACGGCCATCGTCTCGCCAATGGCACGTCCGATGCCCAGCACCACGCCCGACGTAATACCGGAGATGGAAAACGGGATAACTACCTTATATATAGTCTGCCACTGCGAAGCGCCCAGGGCCAGACTGGCTTCACGCATCGCCCGGGGGCAGTTGCGCATGGCGTCTTCGGTGACGGTGATAATCGTAGGCAATGCCATAATGGCCAACACGATACTTCCTGTCAGCCCGCTCTCGCCCACCGGTAGGTTGAACACCTTCTGCACCAACGGCACGATGACAATCAGTCCGAAAAAACCATAGACCACCGAGGGAATGCCACTCAGCAGCTCGATGAGGGGTTTCAGCCAGCTACGCACACGCGGATGCGCCACTTCGGACATGTAGATGGATACCGACAGTCCGAACGGCAGAGCAATGAGGATGGCGAAAAGGCTCACCCACAATGTTCCGGTGATCAGGGGCAGAAAGCCGTACTGTGCTGCCGGGGTAGCAGTGGGGAACCACTCGGCGCCGGCAAAGACGTCTTTTATGGAAATGGTGTTATCTTTGATGAGATGCACCTCTTCGGGCTTGGTGATAAACTTGGCGGGCACGAAAGCTACAATACCGGGTGTACGTCCGACCAACTCCGTGATCTTATCGCCCGCCAGCTCGTATGATTCGCCCAACTCTTCTTCGGTGTAATACCGGGTAATGTCTTCCAGGCGAAACAGCTCGATAGGCTGGTCCGGACCTCCCACCTGTTTCCAGTTGGTGATCTCTTCGTCGAACACATCTTTAATTTGCTTCGGGGTAAGCTGGCTCACCGGATTGCTCTTGTTCAAGGCAAGCACATATCCTTCGTCGATCACCTTGCTGCGAAACAGCCCCAAGGCTTCGGTAAAGAGAAACAATACGATTAACACGATAGCCAGACTTGTTACAAATCCGCTACAGGTAAGTATGCCCTCTACGATTCTTTCTATTACTTTTTTCATATTGCATTATTTCAAGTGCAAAGGAAGCCGTTCCGTGTTAAGAGAATGTGAAAGACAGTTTAAGGAATGGTTTCAAAAATATTACATTCACGTTACAACGAATACGAGGGTCCGTTTTGTAAACAGAATGTAATATTGGTTTGTTTATTTTGCAGTGTCTTTCTTGCTGGCGCTGTCTTGTTCTTTCTTTTGTCTTGAAACAAAAGAAAGAACCAAAGAAAAATTCAAGGCTGCATTTTCTACGCTACTCCGCCTGCACGAAAAACGATCGGAGCTCCAACTCGCTTCACTACGTTGCGCTCAAACAATCGCTCCTTTACTCGTTTTTCGCACAGGCTACGCTTAACGCTCCGAAAATGAGGCCGATCTTTTCTTCTCCACATCGCTTCGCTCGTGGGGATTAGTGAGATCTTTGAATTTATACATAGGTTATAAAAGTGGTTTTATTCGTCACGTTGCCACTTTTTTAGGTGTAAGTGTTTGATTATTTGGCGGGTATGGCGTGACGGATGGCTTTTTTATCCAGCACGCATTCGTCACTTTTTGGGGGATCCGTCACAGGGAATGGTGGTTTCGAATCTGGATGCTGTGAGGAGGAATTCCGGGTGCTGTGAGTTTCATGCCTTGGCACACAGTGTTTCATCCTATGAAACAACCTGTGCCACCTGATGAAACAACTTGTGCCACCTGATGAAACGACCTGTGCCACCCTATGAAACGGCCTGTGCCACCCTATGTCACAATGTGTTTCGCACTGGGAAGCAGAAGGTATGCAACTGGCAAGCAAGCATGTACACCCTAGCAAACCAGCATCTCGCCCCATTCTAAATGTAATAGGACAAAGCGTTCAGAGAAAAAGAGATGAAAAGAGAAAAAGAAGCAAGCAGACAAGCGTGACGAATACACCGGAAAGTGACGAATGCGTGCTGGATAAAACAGGCATTCGTCACGACACAACAAATTGATTATAAAACAATTAAATCAAAAACCGTGACGACGTGACGAATGTTTTGCAAAAATCGTACAGGAGAGTAAAACAAAAAAGGAGAAGAAAAGAGAATAAAAAAGAATAGCAGTCCCGGCACAAAAAGCCACCAACTGCTGACAAAAACAAAACCCCACGAGCGAAGCGATGTGGCGAGAAAAGACCGGCCTCGGCTGTTTTCCGTAAAGCGAGCGACCGGAGTAGCGCGTGAAGACGACCCTGTGTTTGAGCGAAACGAAGTGGAGCGAGTTCGGGGTCGTTAGCGCTACGCAGAGAGCGAGTAGGAAAACAGCCGCAGCCTTGAATTTTTCTCTTTGCTTCTTTCTCTTTTGTTTCAAGACAAAAGAGAAAGAAGAAGCACAGCGCAGCCAACAACATTAATAAATAAAAAACAATGAATTCAAAAACAATCATCGCAGCAACCATGCTGCTACTCAGCGCCACCACTCAAGCGCAACGAATCAAAGGAAGCGACACCGTACTTCCGGTAGCTCAGCAAACCGCTGAACGCTTCATGGACAAAAAGTCCGACGCACGCGTCACCGTTACCGGAGGCGGTACCGGTGTAGGTATCTCGGCCCTGCTCGACCAGACCACCGACATCGCCATGGCTTCCCGCCCCATCAAGTTCAGCGAAAAGATGAAAGTGAAGAAATCGGGAAAGGAAGTAGAGGAAGTCATCATTGCCTACGATGCGCTGGCCGTCGTGGTACACCCGTCGAACCCCGTCAAACAACTTACCCGCCAACAGCTGGAAGACATCTTCCGCGGGAAAGTCACCAACTGGAAACAGGTGGGTGGCGACGACCGCAAGATCGTAGTCTACTCGCGTGAAACCTCCTCAGGAACTTACGAGTTCTTCAAGGAAAGCGCACTCAAGAATAAGAACTATATGAGCAGCAGTCTCTCCATGCCCGCCACGGGAGCCATCATCCAGTCCGTGTCGCAGACAAAGGGCGCCATCGGGTATGTCGGACTGGCATATGCTTCGCCTCATGTAAAGACATTGGCCATCTCGTACGACGGTACACACTATGCCGCCCCCAGTATGGAGAACGCCATCAACAGGAGTTATCCCATCGTGCGTCCGCTGTTCTATTATTACGACAACGACAAAGAAGCGCTCGTTAAACCCCTGATCGACTATATTCTTTCCCGGGAAGGTCAGGAACTGATAAAAAAGAGTGGATATATTCCCGTGAATTAACGGAATAAGAAAAAAATATCCTACTTTTGTAGCCACATTAAAAAAGTTAACACATACTGTCATGACAGAAATCAAGAACGAAGAAGCAGGCGAAAAGAAAAGCCTCAACTTTATAGAACAAGCAGTGGAGAACGATTTAAAGGACGGCAAGAACGGAGGTAGGATACAAACCCGCTTCCCGCCGGAGCCCAACGGTTACCTTCACATCGGTCATGCCAAGGCCATCTGCCTTGATTTCGGCATTGCCAAAGAACGGGCGGGCGTGTGCAATCTACGTTTCGACGATACCAACCCGGTAAAGGAAGATGTGGAATACGTAGATTCCATCAAGGAAGATATCCAATGGCTGGGCTTCCAGTGGGGAGATATCTACTATGCATCCGACTATTTCCAACAACTGTGGGACTTTGCCGTGGAGCTGATCCGCAAAGGTAAGGCATACATCGACGAACAAAGCGCCGAAGAGATTGCCCGCCAGAAGGGAACACCCACCCAGCCCGGTGTGGCCAGTCCGTACCGCGACCGTCCCATCGAGGAGAGTCTTGCCTTGTTCCGGCAGATGAATACCGGCGAAATAGAAGAAGGCGCCATGGTACTTCGCGCCAAGATTGACATGGCCAACTCCAACATGCACTTCCGCGACCCCATCATCTACCGGGTTATCAAGCATCCGCACCACCGCACGGGCGATACATGGAAAGCTTATCCGATGTACGACTTCGCACACGGCCAGAGCGACTATTTCGAAGGGGTGACACACTCGCTGTGTACACTGGAGTTCGAAGTACACCGTCCGCTGTACGATTACTTCATCGACGAACTGATACAAACCCCGCTGGCAAGCGAAGCCGGTTACCGTCCCCGCCAGACGGAATTCAACCGCCTGAACCTCACCTATACGGTGATGAGCAAGCGCAAACTCCTGACTCTGGTAAAAGAAGGACTGGTCAACGGCTGGGACGATCCCCGCATGCCGACCATCTGCGGATTCCGTCGTCGCGGTTACTCGCCCGAGTCCATCAAGAAATTCATCAACATGATCGGCTACACCAAGTACGAAGCCCTCAACGATGTTTCGTTGCTCGAAGCTGCCGCCCGTGAAGACCTTAATACACGCGCTACCCGCGTATCGGCTGTGCTCAACCCCGTGAAACTCATCATCACCAACTACCCCGAAGGAAAAGTGGAGGAGATGGAAGCCATCAACAATCCCGAAGACCCGACGGCAGGCACGCACACCATCGAGTTCGGACGTGAGTTGTGGATGGAACGGGAAGACTTCATGGAAGACGCGCCGAAGAAATACTTCCGCATGACGCCCGGACAAGAGGTACGCCTCAAGAATGCATACATTGTAAAATGTATCGGCTGCAAGAAAGACGAGGCCGGCGAAATCGTGGAAGTGTATTGCGAGTACGATCCCGAGACCAAGAGCGGTATGCCCGAAGCCGGACGCAAGGTGAAAGGTACCCTGCACTGGGTAAGCTGCAACCACTGCCTCACCGCTGAAGTACGCCTGTACGACCGCCTGTTCCGTGTGGAAAACCCCGGCGCCGAGCAGGATGCCGATTTCCGCTCACTGCTCAACCCCGATTCGCTCACCGTACTCGGTCCCTGCTACGTAGAGAAGTACCTGGCTGAGATGAAACCCCTCTCCTACTTGCAGTTCCAACGCATCGGATATTTCAATGTCGATCAGGAATCGACCCCGGAAAAACTTATCTTCAACCGCACCGTCGGACTGAAAGATACCTGGGGGAAGATCAACAAATAACGATACAAAAAAAGAACTAGCGACTAGAGAACACGCACAATGCCTCTAGTCGCTAGTTGCTAAATACCAACCACTCATCAACAACCACTTATTACTAAACACCATTATGCCAAGAAAGAACCCATCCTTCGAAAACCAAACGGAATTCAATGAACTAATGTCCCGTTATGAAGGGCATCTCGAAAATCATAGCAACATATACCTGGATGCCGACCAGCTGGCCGACATCGCCGACCAATATGCCGAAAGCATGGAATTCGACAAAGCCCAGGAAGCCATCGACTACGGCCTCCGCCTGCATCCGGGAAACACCGACCTGCTCATTGAACAATCCCTGCTATACCTCGACACCAACCGGCTGTCAGAAGCCATCGAGGTGGCCGAAAGCATCAACGAGAACACTGAAGAAGTGATTCTTCTCCGGGGAGAACTGCTGCTCAACGAAGACAAGCCCGAAGAAGCCGAGGTCTTGTTTCAAAATATCAAAGACTTCGAGAACATTGATCTTCTGGCCGATATAGCCAGTCTGTACCACGATACCGGATTTCCTGAATATGCGCTCCAGTGGATTGAAGAGACACTGGAACACTTCCCCGAAAACGAAGAGTTATTGCTGATGAAGGCCGAAAGCCATGCCGACCTGTCGCAATTCGAAACAGCTATCGAAATATACAACCGGCTCATCGATGCCGATCCGTTCAATGCCAATTACTGGATTGACCTGGCCCAATGCTACCTGTCCGTCCCGGATTACAATCAGGTGCTCAATGCCGCCGATTTCGCTTTGGCCGCCAACGAGGAGTTGGGCGAAGCCTACCTCCTGCGCGGACATGCCCTGCTCAACCTTGAACGCAACGACGAAGCCATCATCGCTTTTCAGCGTGCCATCCAATACAAAGGGGTGTCTCCGATCCTTGGAAACATGTTTCTGGCATTGACCTACAGCAGCCAGGAAAGATGGGAAGAAGCGGTTGAAACGTTCCAGGCATCCATCGACTCCATACCCGATGAATTTGACATACTGCGCATCGATCTCTACCTCAACCAGATCAAGGCTTTGATTCCACTGAAACGGTACGAGGAAGCCTTGCACGTGTGCGCGCTTGCCAAAGAGTTATCACCGAAGAGCAGCGATATTTACCTCACCGAAGGATATGTCCATCACCTGTGCGACAACATTGATCTTGCCCACGAGGCATGGAAAACGGCGATCGAGTATGCTCCCGAAGCCGAAACCTGGCTCAAGATCTCTGAGTACCTGGTGGAGTTCAGGCTCTTAAAGGAAGTGCTCTACTGCCTGGAAGAAGCTCTTAAACTCGATGCCAGACTGGAAGGTATCCATCCGCGGTTGGCTGTCACCTATCTGTTGCTGGGCGATCAGGAAGGCTACGAACGGCACAATGCCCTCTCCCCATCACCCATTCCCCGCGAAGAATTACTGGATTTTATCAACAAGTTCAACGAACAGGACGAGCCCCAGGACTTCTGGAAACTTATCGACAAGTGGAGACAAGATAAGGAATAAAAACGAAATGAAATAAAAAGAACGAGGTCCTCTCCTTATACGGAAAAGACCTCGTTTTTTTATTTGCTTGTTTATCTTATTTCCCGATGGCAGCCAGTGCCTTCTCATAGTCGGGTTCTTGCGTAATTTCAGGAACCAGTTCCGTATAGGTAATCTTTCCATCTTTACCGATGATAATCACCGCACGCGCCAGCAGTCCGGCCAACGGTCCGTCGAGCATCAGTACTCCGTAGTTTTCGTCAAAGTCCGATGTACGGAAGTCCGACAGCGTAACCACGTTCTCGATTCCCTCCGCAGCGCAGAATCTTCCGGAAGCAAACGGCAGGTCTTTCGAGATAGCCAGGACTACGGTGTCCTTCATTTCGGCTGCCAACTTGTTGAAGCGTCTTACCGAAGCGGCACACACGCCTGTATCGATACTCGGAAATATATTCAGTACCACGTTCTTGCCCGCCAATTGCTTGAGCGCAAACGATGATAAATCACTTTTCACCAGTTCGAAGTCAGAAGCTACCTTCCCTACCTGAGCAAATTCTCCTACCAGTTTCACCGGTTGTCCTTTAAATTTTGTAGTTGCCATAATTTTTTTATTTATTCTATCATTAAAGTATTTTTTAATAAAACAAAGAACCCGGCGATTGGTTCACCGGGTTCTTCTACAATATCTATTTCGTATTATATTCCTTGGTCGGAACTCAGACTGTTTCCCTACAAGACGGACTTACAACCCCAGCTCATTGATCACTTTTAAAAGGTACTGTCCATACTGATTTTTCAACATGGGTTGGGCCAACTCACGCATCTTATCGGCAGTGATCCATCCTTGACGGAAAGCAATACCTTCGAGGCAGGCTATTTTCAGTCCCTGTCGTTTTTCGATCACCTCAATGAACGTACTCGCTTCGCTCAACGAATCGTGCGTGCCCGTATCGAGCCAGGCAAATCCGCGTCCCAGCAGTTGCACTTTCAGTTCATTGTCGTCGAGGAAATGCTGGTTGACAGTCGTTATCTCCAATTCCCCACGTTTGGAGGGTTTAATATTCTTGGCTATCTCCACTACCTTGTTGGGGTAGAAATACAGTCCCACTACGGCGTAATTGCTCTTGGGCTGCGCAGGTTTTTCCTCGATGCTCAGGACATTCCCGGCCTTGTCGAACTCGGCCACCCCGTAGCGTTCCGGATCATTGACCCAATAGCCGAACACGGTGGCTTTTTGGTGCACCTCGGCTTGCTCTACAGCTTCTTTCAGCATCTTGGAGAATCCCGAACCGTGGAAGATGTTATCGCCCAGCACCAGACACACCGTATCGTTACCGATAAATTTCTCGCCGATGATAAATGCCTGAGCCAATCCGTCGGGCGAAGGTTGTTCGGCATATTCGAAATGAACCCCAAAATCGGAGCCGTCGCCTAACAGGCGTTGAAACCCGGGAAGGTCATGCGGAGTGGAAATAATCAGGATCTCCCTAATCCCTGACAACAGAAGTATGGAGATGGGATAATAAATCATGGGTTTATCAAAAACAGGAAGCAATTGTTTGCTCACTCCCTTGGTGATGGGATATAGTCGTGTTCCCGACCCACCTGCCAAAACAATACCTTTCATGCTACTTTCTTTTTCTAATTATGTAATTAATTATGTAAGATAACCCATAAAGGAGAGATGGAGAAGTGAACCGTGCCGGGCTCGAACCGGCGACCTCTGCCCTGTCAAGGCAGCGCTCTAAACCAACTGAGCTAACGGTTCGCAATGTAGATTGTAACAGAAATCACGTGAACTCTGTAATAACCTGTGCAAATTTACATGAAAAATCGGATTAACAAACATATTCCATGAAAAATAGATCGAAAGGGAACTATTCTACCCGTATCCTTTCATTCATCTTCTGCAAAAGCGATATAAACTCATCTTCTTTCTCTATGGATACCGGGAACAGATTCCCCTCATCATCGACCAGCCTGACCTGTCCCGGGCGAACCTTGATGATAACCCGAAGGCGGGAGATCTCAAAACGTTTCTTCAGAATTTTCAAAGTAATGGTACCCTGACGGGTGTCCACAAGTAGCTTCTCGAACATAAAATACAGCGCCCTGGTAATCATGACCAGGGTGAAAAGCACCAAAAGGAGCAGCCATATACTAAACGGCTGTATGAACAACATAAATGCCCCCATGAAGAAGCACAGGATGTACATCAACAAGGTAAAGCGAATGAGATTGTTTTTCTTGTAGAAAACGGATCTGAATTCTTGCATAACGTAGTTTTAAAATTTCGCATCACAAAGTTAAGCAAAAAAACAGTTTACGCAAGACGTACACCTAAATAAACTCCCTACAGAAGCCGAAAACAGATCAAAATATCACAACACGAAAAACAGCACATCCAGAGACTGACATGTAGTAATATATTACAATTAAAACCATCAATCGCATTTATAGAAAAACATGCCTGCATAAAAAAAGAGGAAAACGCAAGTATATATTAATATAAATGTTTACTTTTGCATGGAGCAATCACCCTACCAAGAAATGAGCAAATATACAGACGACCTGATCGATCGGTATCTCAAAGACGAAATGTCGTACACGGAGAAAAACGCATTCTGCCAGTCGCTGGATCAAGATCCGGACTTGCAGTCGAAGGTTTTATTAAGGCAAATGATCGTAGAATCCATCCGGAAAGAGCAGGAACAGGAGAAAACAAAAGCCAACCTCTGCCTGAGAAACCAACGGTATCTCCGGAAAGTTGCACTGTTAACAGCGGTGGTACTGGTTGTCTTTCTGGCTATCGGAACTTCGTTCAAATACAACATGCAGGACCTCTATGCAGAATATTTCTACATCCCTTACTTCGAATACATGCAGGACAACAAGGAGCTCTCCGACGATGAAACGTCGACTCACCACACCCTCATTTCACTGTACGAGCAAAAGGCATATGCCGATGCGGCGACCCTGTTCGAAGAAAAATGGATCTATAAAGAATACGACAAGCTCCCGGCAGCTACCATGCTGACCGTATCGATCTGCGCACTGAAAGCCGATAGAGTCCCCTTAGCCATCTCCATACTTACCCAAGTGACAAATCCGCAGTACAAGGAAAAAGCAGACTGGCTACTGCTTTGCTGTTACCTGAAAGAAGGACAGCGCAGCAATGCCCTGGAGATTGCCGGAGAAATCACCCAAAAAGGCGACAAGCTGGCCGACAAAACGTACATGATCAGCCGGAAGCTGAAAGAAAGAAAGTGGTTTTAAGATGTATTTCGCCTGATTACTTATAAATGCACTGCACGTATTCTACCTGCGTGGGATCAGCGGCATGAATCTTGCGCACCCAACGTCCGGTATGATCGTACACGTAGAAAGCATTGCTATCGATGGAATTTCCGAACTCATCATACAGGTAGGTAAGCACTCCATTGAATTTATCGTTGTTGGCGGTCACCTTCTCACAGAACTTACGCACAAGATATCCATAGCGGTCGTACTCGCACTGTTCGGTTTGCGAGATGACATACATCGGTTGTGGCGTATCGGGCATGGCATATGTATATTGGCTTTCCACGTTTTGCCCTGCGTTGTTGTACGTGTGAGCGAGGGAATAGACCATTTTCCCCTTTGCATATTCCGTTTCGCCGGTCATCCGCCCTTGCTTGTCATACTGGCGTAAAATGAGACGACCATCGGCATACATCAGGGAGTCGGACAGGATCTGCCCGTCGCCCGCATATTGCCGGGTACGTTTGTATGTTTCTTTCTTCGTACGCTGATCGGTCTGTACCTCGAGTACGGGCTGTCCGCTCGCGTTGTAAAAGTAGCTGGTATTCCCCACCGTTTCCTGGTTCTTTTCGCTAATGGTGGTCACATTGCTCTCCAGGATTCCCTTATCATTATAGGTATATGTGATGGAGCTGTTCCGGGTAGCAGTTCCCACTTCGTTTGATTTCTGCAACAGTCCCCGGCTATAGGCCTGCATGAAGGTAGGCGTAGTCCATACCACTTGTTCTTCGAAACGTGCACGAAGAGCCAATGCCTTGTCGCGGAATTCCTTGTAACGATGTGTCTGCAGATAGTCCTTGATCAGTTTCAACTGGCCGGCGCTTTTCACTTGCTGTTCCAACAATATATAGTCTACGCTGTCGGTCTTGTATTCAAGCGGATCTTTCCACTTGCGATTCTTCGGCGCCAGGTAGGAAGACGCGTGATACTCGTCGATGCGTTGGCGCATTTCCGACGGTTGCTTGGCGAGAAGAATATGAGAGTATAGAAAATCATCGTACATGGCCCGCACTTCGGCAATATACTTGCGCCGTTCGGGCTGTCCGAAGAATTTGCCCACCGACGCATTATCGAAATACAGTTTGAACAGCTCGGCATTGGGCTTGCCTTTAAGCCGCTGGTAAAGTCCGTCGTTGTAATGGCTCATCACCTGGTGTAAGAACTTCCCTTGGGGGAATTCGGCAAGATATACCTCGCATTGAGCCTCGGTCATCCCTTCGGCTATCGCAGCCAGAAGCGCCTCCTCGCGGGTGCTGTACAGAATAGCCAACTGATTCTGAGGCATGGGATAAGCATCTTTCACAACAGCGTCAATAAGTTGCTTGCTATACGCCAGTTTGTCGGTCGAAGCAGCCAGCAACGCCAAGACGGCGTCGTTGCTACGCGTGCGCAGTTTTTCCACATCTACTTTCTCCCTTGTACACATGGCGGGAAATGCCTTTTGCATGGCTTGTTGGTAGCAGTCGAAATAGCGTACGCCTGCTTCGGGTTTCCGGCCGTTCCACAAGTCGTTCAGAACATCCACCAATGCTACTTCAACAGGAAATCCTTTCAGGGACTCCTCATCCAGTTTTTCCCTGTTTTTCTGGAATTTATCAGTCTCGTTTTCAGCCAGATATGATATCAGTTTCTCTACCTTCCCCGTTTTCTGAGCCATGGCCTGACCGGCAGGGAACAACAGTCCCACACACATGACGACCACCATCATGACATAGTTTTTCATCTTATTAACCGTATTGAATGTTTTGCTTGGGGGCAAAAATAGTGTTTTTTCACTAAAACCGATAACAAACTCACATAATACAGCGAAAAAATGTGAATATTAGTCGCTTTCCTGTTTCCGCAAAACAAGAAAAAAGGATATCAGGAAGAAGACGACTCCATGAGACAAGGGGAAATATTGTTAACAAAAAGATAGGATTTTAATTTTTGTTTAGTACATTTGCAGCATTATTAAGGTTATACTACTATTAAATACACCAACAAATACATCGGAAAGTCACAGCTGGACAGCGTGACTCTGATGCATGGGGAACTTCGTAAGTCCGTAGTAATCACGTTCTTCATGATTGTGGTGTCCCCTAATTATATCCCATAATGTTCTATTATTTTGCTTTGCTCCTGCCCTTCTTCAGTTGTTTATTCTGGGCAGTGACCTTATTGTGCCATTGGCGCACCAACTACCGTGCCCAAAACATATGGATCGTAGTGATGAGCATAATAGCTGTAAGCTCGTATGTATGGGCCACCTTTTTCGAAGGAACCGTCAACGGAAGCACTTACTATAAACTAGATACGATTGAGACGTTCAGCACAGCCTTGCTACACCCTCTTTTGTTTTTCTACTTCAAGTTGCTTACCGACGAACACCCTTTCGGATGGAAAGAGTACATCTGGTTGCTACCGGCTTTCTTCATCGGGACCGGTACCATGCTGCTCTACATCACCATGGGTGAGGAAAATGCCAGCGCATATGCACAAGGGCTTTTGGATAATGGCGGGAAACTGGTATCGCACACAGAGCCGGTACACCGTCTCCACTACTTCATCAGCGTGCGGCTGTACAACCTCACCGTACTGATACAGGCAGTGGGGGTAACCGTGTGGGCCTTCTTCCAACTGATACGATACAAGCGACGGCTCAGAAATTTCTTCTCTAACCTGGAGGGGAAGTCGCTGAACAATTATCAGGCTGTACTGGCAGGTATTTGTATCCTACTGGTATTTTCGTTGATTGGAGTCGCCCGGGGACGCTTCTATTACAGTCAATACCCCATGGAAGTGGCAGTTCTGTTTTTCGTCTTCGCTTCCGTCATTTACTACCTGGGATATACTGTAGCCAACCTGAATTACACCGCGGAAACGCTTGCCAATGAACTGGAAAAAGCCGATAAGGAAGCCAAAGCATGGAGCATCGAACTCCCCGATGAAAAAGCCATCGAAGAAGAAGGGTTAAAAGAATACATCAAAGAAGACCCGGATATCAGGCAGAAAATACCTCCACAACTATTTCACTCCTTCACGCACCTGGTCGAAAATGAAAAAATCTTCCTGCAAAAGAACTTACGCATAGACGATCTGGTTAAACTGACACACAGCAACCGTACCTATATATCCCGGCTGATCAACGAACAATACAATTGCAACTTCTCCGACTTTATCAACAACCAACGGGTGATATATGCACAGGAATTAATACGACAAAACCGACACATGTCACAAGAACAAATTGCCGAGCTATCGGGTTTCCAAACCACCTCTTCTTTCAGCCGGACTTTCAAACAACATGCCGGTATCAATTTCAGAGACTTTCAAAAGGAGTTACAAAACGACCTGTAACGATTCCGACTTCCACACACATTGCAATCACTTTTTTAGTTTTCACAAGCCCTTTCATTACAATTATCCGACTCCATCGACATCCCACTTCCTTCTACCGCTACACTTCAAATACAACTTTATCATTGCGTATTGGCATTCCATGGAGCCCATTGGACGATTTGGGAATTTATTGACGATCCGGCAAGCACTTTGTTGATTCGGCAAAAGATTTTTACCATTCGACAAGTAATATATACAATCCGGCAAGAACCCGCCCTGCCATTTAATGTATCTTTGTACCTAGCTTAACAGGTTATTATGCTTCATATAAAAAACAGAGAATGGTATGCCATTAGAGTGACATATGGACGTGAAATGAAACTGAAAAAGCTTCTGGATCCGCTCCAGATAGAGAACTTCATCCCCATGTGTTATCAGATGGATGCCGAGAAACAGACTCGGATATTGGTGCCCGCCATCCACAACCTGATCTTCATAAAGAGCTCGCGTATAGAGCTCGACCAGATTAAGATTCAGGTGGAGAACTGCACGCCTATGCGTTACATCATCGATCCATCGACACACCTGCCGATGATCGTTTCCGAAACGGCTATGAGAAATTTCATCGCCGTGGCAAGTATGATTGATGAAGATTTGATCTATCTGGATCCCTGCAAGAGCAACTTCACCCAAGGCGATCGGGTTCGAATCACCGAAGGATTGTTTGCCGGTGTAGAAGGAGAAATCAGGCGCATCAAACGAAACCGACGGGTCGTTGTGAGCATTCGCGGCATTGTTGCTGTGGCTACTGCATTTATAGAACCTGCATTTTTAGAGAAAATCGATCACTCAAACAGATAAGACCAGTTCCCTTCTCATTTCTAAACCACTCAACTCCGGCCGCTTTAATCAAGCGACCGGAGTTTGTTTTATTTATAGATGCACTGCACGTACTCCACGTTAGCCGGATTGTCGGTATAGGTCTTCCTAACCCAACGTCCCGTATGATCGTACTCATAATAAGCATTGCTATCGATGGGGTTCCCCCAGTCATCGTACAGATAGGTAAGCACACTCTGGGATTGGGTATTATTCACCTGAGTTTTCTCGATAAGACGGCGCTTAAGGTACCCATACACATCGTACTCGTATGTTTCGGTCTGCGAAATGACGTAGGTGGGCTGCAGGCTATCGGGCATGGAATACGAGTAGACACCTTTGTGTATCTCTCCCTTATCGCCATACTCATAGGAGGCCGTCATCAGTTGTTTACCATTGGCATACTCTCGTTCAGCTGCTACAAGTCCTCTTTCATTATATGCGCGAAGCAACAAACGACCGTCGGTATAGCGTACTGAATCGGCCAGTAACACACCGGTAGGGGTGAATGTACTGGAGCGACGGTAGCTCTCGGTACCCGATTTCGGATCGACCTGGCTCTCGAGGGTACAACGTCCGTTGGAATCAAACACATAATTGGTAGTAAGAAGCGACTCCTGACCATTCTCGATCACACTTGCATCCACTCGTTTCAGTTCACCTTTGTCACCATAAGTATATGTATTGGTCACCGTCTTTCCCGCCTGCGCCTGGGTGGACTTCATCAATTTCCCTTTGCTGTAAGCATAGGTATACGAGGGCGATTGCCAGATGACATGTTCCTCGAACGTGGCACGCAAGGCATTGGCCTTATCACGGAATTCCTTGTAATGGTGTGTCAGCAGGTAATCCTTGATCAATCCCAGTTTGTCGGCACTGACCACTTCAACCTTCAGCAGTTCATAGTCCACACTGTCTGTTTTGTATGCAAGCAAGGCTTCGTACTTACGGTCGGAAGAAGACGCATACTTATTGGCATGGTAGTTATCAATGCTGCTTTTCAAGGCTGCCAGCTCCTGCGGCTGCTGAATAAGCTGATAAAGATAATCGTCATACAAGGAACGCGCCTGCGACATGGATTTGCGGTTGTCCGAATTTCCAAAGAAAGTATTCACCGTATCATTCTCGAAATAAAGTTTGAAGGTACCGGGTGTAGGACTTTTCTTAAGTGTCTGGAACAACACATCATCATACCGGTTCATCACCTGGAACAAGAAGCGACCTTGCGGATATTCTTTCAGGTAAAGTTCGCACAGTTGAGGAGAGGGACTTTGCAGCGCCTTGCCCAACAAGGCCTCTTCGCGGATGTTATAAATAGCAACCAGTTCCTGCTGCTTCATAGGATAATGGGTACCTTCGATGGTATCGATCAATGTCCGGCTGAAAGCAATCTTATCGGAAGCACCAGCCAACAGCCCGACAATGGTTTCATCGGAGCGTGTACGTACCTGAGCAATATCAATCTTTCCCTTTTCACAAATAGATGGAAAGAAGTTTTCCGTGGTGAGCCGGTAATAAGCGAGGTATTTTTGGGCGGCATCGGTATTCTGACCGTACCACAATTCGTTGATAGCATCTACCAACGCCATTTCTTCAGGGTAGTAATCGAGCGTTTCCGTATCGATTTTGCTTCTGTTCTTCTGGAATTTCAAGGTATCATTATCTACCAGATATTCCATTAATTTCTCTATTTTACTAGTCTTCTGCGCATTTGTCTTCACAAGCGGCAATGAGGCACACAGTAAAAGAATCATTAGAATAATTCCACATTTTTTCATTTGCCATATTTTTTAAGTTAAGTTTCAATTGGGTTATTGATTTACTTAAAAAACACAGACAGACGAATTCTGTTTAGGAGTAAAATGTTATTTTTTCACAATGTTGATTTTCTCCACATATCCGATGGGAATATCTACCTGAGCGCACCCCAACATATCCAGCCGAACCGCCACCTTGCTGTGACCGTTGACCATGATCAGCTCGCCCACAAGTCCGTTGAGCGGACCTTTGATCACTCGTACTTGTTCGCCGGGAGCAAATGTCTCATTACTCATGGACACAGACTCATCCGAGAAATCGAGCATAAAGCGGAAACGCTCCATCTGATCGTTGGGAATAACGGCAGGCGAACTGGTACCACGCAGTACCATATAACGCGAAATAGCCGACAGGGTGAGAACCTGGGAGCGTTCTTCGGTATTGACGTATACAAAAATCATCATCGGTATAACCACGCGTTCGATTGTTTTACGGCGGTCACTCCACATGCGTACCTCTTTTTGTATAGGTATATAGTTTTCGATTCCCATTTGAGACAAGCGCTCGCTCGTCTTTTTTTCATGATGCATACGAACGTATGCCACCAACCAATATCTCATATTACTTTAATAATTACGTTGGGCAAATGTAATGCTTTTCCCGGAGGTGAACAACTATTTTCCTCCCTTACACTCCGGTCTTCAAACAATTTTGTATTAATTATTCCTCCGCCTCCTATTCATACAAACTACACCCTTGTGAAATAATATTTATTTACATTAAACAACCAATAAAGCAAGATAGAATAAACAACAAAAGCAACAATAAATACAAATAAAAACCACAAAAACGCAAAGATCAGATTAATCAAGTTTTCTTGTTTATTCTTACTTTATTCAAGAATAAATCAGAATAAACAACTATATACAACTATCTCACAAGCCGATAACAGAAAAATCAAGTAAACAATACAACTTCCAAAATTGTACAAAATACCCATCAAGTTGTACAAACCGTTTTCGGCTTGTTGTATAAATCAAACGATTACTTGCATATCCTAAATAATTTCATTTTTGGATAAAATATTTTGATAAAATGTTTGGATATATAAATAATTATGGACTAAATTTGCACCCAGAAACAGCAATAGAAAGAAACATTTTTCAGAAAGGGTATCTCAATGAATATACAAAACGAAGTTATCATGCCATACACAATTGTCAGCTTAGCTGCCATGATCCTGGCATTAGTCATAGAGTTTCTCTTAATATCTCAGGTTCTTCTCAGATTTAAGAATAAGACTCACAAGGCAGACATCTCTTACTCGGGTGGCATATGCTTTTTACCGGTCATCTTGTTGACAATTTTACCTTTATACGCCATCTCTATGCGCGAATTCCCGCTCGTATCGCTCTATAAATTGTTATTTATCGTAGCCGGTGGCGCAATTCTTTTATATACAGGAGTTAAAGACGACCTGAAAGGGATCTCCTGGTTGCAGAAATTATCCATGCAACTGATTGCGTCCGGTCTTTTGGTCGTATCCGGGAATTATTTCGGCAACTTGCATGGTTTGTTCGGCATACACGAACTTCCGGCTTACATCGGGATGGCCTTGACAATCGTCTTTACCGTAGGAACAGTCAACATGTTCTACTTCATCAACCGCATCAACGGACTGGCAGGAACATTGGGCTGCATTGCCGCGCTGACATTAGGGGTTATGTTCTTGTCGGAACAACATTTGGCAGGTAGCATTCTCTCTTTCACCCTGGCCGGCGTATTGATTCCGTTCTGGTATTTCAATCATTCCCGTCGCCGGAAGGCTTTTATGGGTGCCAGCGGATCGTACATAGTGGGATTTTCAGTAGCTTTTTTAGTGCTGACCTATAGTGCTGTACATAAGCTCATACCGGGCTTTACTTTCTCGCAGCCCATCGTTATGATCTGGTCGATATTATTCGTCCCGATGGCCGATATGGGCCGGTTGATATTTCTTCGCTTGTTCTTCCGTAAATCGGCATCGAAGATCAGCCACGCCCCGATTCACACCAAACTGATCGCCTTGGGATACAGCCATAAGGAAACATCCGTTGTGCTGGGTATATACGCTGTTGTGTTGATCCTGCTCAATGTAATTCTGCAACAGAACCAAGTCAATTTACATATCATATTGCTGCTTGATTTCGGCATGGGCTTCTTGTTCAACATGGACCTGAGCCGCCAAAGAAAGAAAGCCAAGCAATCATTCCAAGAGGAAGAGTCACGCATTCCTGTTACGAATAACGGACTCGACCTCCTTCAAACTAAAAAGTAGTAGTTAGTATACTATATTTCGACCCGTCACCGCACGGCATATAAAACGACGACAAAAATTTATTTTTTTAATCCTGCCTAAACCATCAGATTATTCTTTTTAAAACATAGACCTCCTCACTTTTACCTGTCGGGATTCCCGCAGGTAAAAGTAGGAGAACATGTTTTTTTCTAAACAAAGAAACAGATTATACGATATACGGTAAGCTAGTTGGTATACGGCATTTCCGCCGGTTCATACGGTATGGTAAACCAGAATGTAGAACCAACACCCTGTTCGGACTCTACTCCGATCTCACCACCCATACGCCGAACGATCGTATCACAGATAGACAACCCCAGACCAGTACCCTGCACAAAGTTATTCAGTTTGACAAAACGACCGAACACATTCTTCTGATCCTTTTTAGGAATACCACATCCGGTATCGGAAACATAGAACCGGACTCTATTACCTCTCCTTTGGTAGCCTATACGGATGCTCCCTTCTTTGGTAAATTTGAACGCATTGGTCACAAAATTATTGATCACCTGCAGCACACGGTTGCGTTCCGTATATATCACACAATGAGGTTCTCCTTGTTCAAGGACAATCTTCAGTCCCGTATGCTGACCTTTGAACAGTGCCGCCTGTACCACATCGTGTACTAAGTGACCGACATCCACCGTGGAATATTCAAAATCGAGCGCGCCGGCTTCGATCTTGGCCAGATCGAGCACATCACTGATAAGTTGCAATAACAATTCATTGTTGCTCTCGATAATATGGGCATATTCCATCCGTTCTTCCTCAGATTCGGTAACAGCCATAATGCCCGAGAAGCCGACAATGGCATTGAGAGGGGTACGTATCTCATGACTCATATTGGCCAGGAAAGCCGACTTCAACCGATCGGAATTCTGGGCCATATCTCTGGCTCCGATCAACGCTTGTTCCAACCGTTTTTGCTCCGTAATGACCATACTGGAGCCAACCAGGCTGATTGGTTTTCCCCGCTCGTCGCGACGAAACACACTCGCCTTGGTCTCTATCCAATCGTACTCCGGATAACTTCCTCCATCGAGCAAGTGGTGTCCCAGATATACCTCACTGAAGAGTTCTATTTTTCCATCAACCAAATCCTGAAAACGATCTTCTACCCGGTTCCGATAATCGGGATGTATCCGGCTAATAAATGCTTCGGTGCTGAATACCACGGGTGCTACCGGATCGTTGATGGTTTTAAGTGAGCGCCGGGCATCACACTCAATCGTCCACTTATCCAGTTTCCACTTCCACGACACCAGGTTTGACATTTCGAGCGAGAGCGCCATTTTATGATACAAGGATTGCAACTCTTGCTGAGCTTCGAACACCTCGGTGTACTCCATGTAGTAAACGTTCATTTTCTCGGCGCCGTCGGGGATAAGAATCTTCCTATAATGTCGTACCGTATCCGGATGCATGACATGAAACGCCATCGGCTCTTGTTTCTTGTCGCACAGAGTCATACGCTCAAGAAACTGTTTCAACCGGGGAGATTCTTTTCCCCAGACAGAACCACACCTGAGCGGTTGCCGAAGGTCCAGCGTATAAAAATTCTTCTCGAAAGCCGGATTCACACGGTCTACCCAATATCCCTGCACCTTTCCCTCGTCGTCTCTATCCAGGATGCAACTCATAAAGGGAATAGGCATCTTCTGGAACAACTGGTTGTACTTGTGCATGGAATCGAGTTCCTGACCCTGGGCGCGTCGTACTTTGTTCGACATGTACAAACGCATACCGATAAGAGTCAAAACAGCCAATACAAGCGTAAATATGCAGATGATTTCGATACGGAATCTCATCCAGAAACTCTCGGGAGCACGGTAAAGGAGCGCGTTGCCCGGGATATTGGACAAAACGAGACCATACTCCTTCGCCGGCTGATAATCGATCACCATACGAGGAGGAACATCGACAACTCCTACTTCACGCGCCGGTTTGCCATTGAGAATCTGCGAAACGGCCCCTGAAATGGCTTTATCTATATCAGCGAATGATTGCATACATCCCCCGATCATATCGGTTTCCTGCGTGATACCGTCATTGAGACAGAATATAGCTCGTCCGGCATTCCGGGCAATGATACGGTATCCCAACACATAATGGCGATCGTACCCATGGGTAGGCGAATACCAGGATGCGAATAAAAAGCCGGTATTATCACTCGCTTGTTGAATCGAATCGATCAGATTATCGGTGGTTATTTCCCCTTCGATATAATCTTTCATATAAATCTGAGGATATTTTTTCTGCATTTTCCTGCGCAGGTCGTAACGGCTTTGCGCATTGACATAACGTTGATCCGAGATAAACACCAAGGTATCCATCTGGGGTATCAACTGCTTCATCAACTCCACTGTTTGCGACGGATAGTTCAGGATAGGAATCAGTGCTACGTTTTTTCCCTTCACAGCATCTACTACCAAAGGAGCATCAGAAGTAATAGCTGTTTTCTTCAGAAAATTATCCCGTGTTCCCATCCGTTTGTAGCTATAGCATAGTATGATGGGGATATCGCCCCACTGCTCTTCAATGGCTTCATGTAAGAGTTCCCAGCAACAATTACTTTCCATCACTATCAGGCTGGGGGGAGTTTTGTAATCCCTCAACAATTGGCGGGTGAGGGAGTCTAACTGCTGCTCCGTACTAATCTGAAGGATATTCATGTTATCCGTTATCACTCCCGTAGCCTTGTAAGCTTCGGGCAATCCATGAAGCACAGCCTTGACTATGCAATCACTTATTAAAAGAGACTCTCTTTGGGAGTTGATCACAAGAATCGGTCCCTGTTCAGCATTCTGAGCAGCAACTCGATAAGGGAATACAACCAAAAATACTAAAACAAAAAACAATACTGGTTTTACTCGTGTCATGAAGATCGTGTTTTATCATTCGAAACAAAAATAGAACAAAATAGTGCAAACGACAAACGACAATCTGTTTTTTATTTCCACAACCTCAAAATCACCCTTATCAGCAAACGCATAATACAATAATTAGCCGTTTTTTACAAGTTACCCAAAAATAAAGCAAGACCGTCTCATTTATTATATGAGACAGCCTTGCTTATATGATCAGATATACTTGAAAAGTTATTTTTTCCCGGAGGCTTTAAGCGCTACCACTTCGTCCTTCAAACCATCAGCAGTGGCGGTAAGCCGGATGTTTCCCGCCTTTCCGTTATTTTGAAGCACTACCATACACTTTCCGTAGAACGCTTTCCGCTGGGGAGCTTTAAAGCTCTCGTGTGATATCGGACTTCCGTTGTCTACTCCGGCAATGAAAGCTTCACCCTCCACATTGAAGCGCACCAGGTTATCGGCATTCGGGCAGAGGTTTCCATCCTTGTCTGTCACTTCAACGGTGACGAAGCTAAGATCGCGACCATCAGCAGTGATCACCGTACGATCGGGTGTCAGACGTATCTTTGCCGGAGAGCCTGCCGTACGAATTTCCTGCTCAAGCACCTTCTTTCCATCCTTGCGCGATACAGCCCGAACGGTACCCGGTTCGAACGTCACCCGCCAGGACACATGCATATCGTCCTTGCCTTTGCGACGTACGCCTTGCGAAGCGTCGTTCACAAAAAGTTCCACCTCATCGGCATTATTGTAGTAAGCCCAGAGGTCGATGGTTTGCCCCGGTTCCCAGTTCCAATGCGGGAAAAGGTGCAACACCGGCTGATTGGTCCACTCGCTCTGGTACATGTAGTACACATCTTTGGGGAATCCTGCCAGGTCGATGATGCCGAAGTACGAGCTGCGCGCAGGCCACCAGTACGGAGTAGGTTCGCCCAGGTAATCGAAACCGGTCCAGACGTACATACCCGAGATAAAATCGTTATCGCGTACCAATCGCCAGGTTTCTTCGTGGGTAGTTCCCCAAGGCACATGACAGTTGTCATACGACGAACACGAGACACTGGGGTCGCGGAAAGGTTTGTCCCAACGTTCGGGCCAGATATACATCGAATCCGATGGCATGCGGTAATACCCACGTGTCATCAGCGCCGAAGTACTCTCGGTAACGATGAACGGCTTGCCGGGGAAATTCTTCGGCACATCTTTGAAATACGTTTCGTGATAGTTGAAGCCGATGATATCGAGTGTATTGGCGCGGAACAAATGGTTATTGGGGCTGGGCTCGTTATTGCCTGCGGTAGTCGGACGCGTAGGGTCGAGCTCGCGGTACATGTTGGCCAGTTTACGGGTAAGCAGTGAATTGACACTCATTGAATCGCTTGTTGCCAAGGCGGCCGGATCGCGTTTAAAGTTGAGCAACAGGTTGGCTTTCTGTATATCGAGTGTGTCAGCATCGGCATGTGTCCATTGTTCGAGCACTTCGTTTCCAATGCTCCAGGCGAAGATAGACGGGTGATTGCGGTCGCTCTTCACATGGTCGGTCAGGTCGCGTTCGTGCCAGTCGTTGAAATAGCGGGAGTAGTCGTGCTCGGTTTTCCGCTTGCGCCACATGTCGAACGTTTCGTCCATAACGATGAAACCCATACGGTCGCACAGGTCGAGCAACTCGGGTGCAGGCGGGTTGTGACTGCAGCGAATGCCGTTACAGCCCATTTCCTTAAGGATCTCCAACTGACGTTCGATGGCACGGGTATTGACCGCTGCCCCGAGGCAACCGAGGTCGTGATGCTGACATACGCCTTTGATTTTCACCGGCTTTCCGTTGAGGATAAAACCTTCGCTCGCATCAAACTTGAAAGTTCGAATACCCATCGGAGTCTCATACACATCGACCAACTGCTCGCCCCGACGTATTTCGGTCCGCACCTGATACAGGTACGGATTCTCCAGCGTCCACAGCGCCGGATTTGCCAATGTCATCTCTTGTGCGACTTCCGCGGTTCCATCGGCCGGGATGTTCACCGTCGAAGGTTCGGAGGTTGCTACTACCTTACCGTTGGCATTGCACAGTTTCGATACCACCTTCACATTGGATCCCTCAGGCAAACAGTTCTTCACCGTCGTACGGACCGACACGGAAGCTTTGGCTTCGCTCACTTCGGGAGTGGTCACGAAAGTGCCCCACTGATCGACATGTACCGGTTTCACGGTGGTGAGCCACACGTTGCGGTAGATACCACACCCACTGTACCAACGTGAGTTGGGTTGTTCGTTGTTGTCCACCCGAACAGCCACCACGTTTTTCTCCCCCGGTTTCAGATACGGGGTAAGGTCGTAGCAGAACGAGATATACCCGAACGGGCGCAGGCCCAGCGAGCGCCCGTTGAGGAAAACTTCGGAGTTCATGTACACCCCATCGAATTCAATGTAGGTACGATTCCCTTCGGCTGTAGCGTCGGGAGTAAATGTTTTTCGATACCAACCGATGCCTCCGGGCAGTGCCCCTCCCCCGCATCCGGAAGGATTTTTTTCTGAGAATTCGCCTTCGATGGCCCAGTCGTGCGGCAGCGTGAGCGATCGCCAGGACGAGTCGTCGAAGCCCATAGCCGCTGCTTCGGGAGTATCACCCGGATTAAATGCCCAGCCGTCGTTAAAAGATATTCGCTGACGAGGTGATTCTTCGTGCGTTGCGCAAGCAGCCAGAAGAATGATGACTAGACATGCCACCTGAAATCTTACAATTTTCATGTTAAACTAAATATTAAGAATTTAAAAAATAAGGGTTATAAATTAAGAGTTGATTTCCATTATTCATGACTCAGACACCTTGAAAAGGATACATTTTAGGCCTTTGACCGCCTGATGCCTGTCTCTAAACAGAGTTCAAATGTACGAATTTTCGCCGATATTTCAAAAAAATCCAAGAAGAATATATAGCTCAAATGTTAGCTTTTGGGAATCGTCATAAGTTATACGAAATAAGGCCCTTATCTGAAACAAAACAACCCCATGCAGCACACTTTCTCATGTCATTTGTTTATCTTTACCGCTAATTAAAGATCAGACTAATGAGCAAGTTTTTATTGAGAGCATTCGTTTATTTTTGCTGTGTATTCAGCGTACAAAATCTCTACTCCCAATCAAGTTTTTTTTATTATAAGCAGTTGGGTATTAAAGAAGGACTTTCCCAGTCCAAAGTGCGATGTCTTTTGAACGACCACAAAGGGTATCTGTGGATTGGAACTGAATTCGGACTGAATCGCTACGACCGGGATCACTTAAAACAATACTTCCACCATCCGGAGAATGATCAAACGCTTCCATCCAATCGAATCAATTTCATAGCGGAGGACTCCCTGTGCAATTTATGGGTAGCCACCATCAGCCCGATTGGTATTTGCCTCTACGATAGAGACAATGATAATTTCAAAACACTATTGGATAATAACGGCAAACCTGTTCTCATAACTTCTTACTTATTAGTCGAAGGAGGCGTTTTGTTCGGAGGAACCGGAAGCATCTACAAATATGTTTACGCGACAAAACAGTTGGAGCTCGTATGCAATACAAGGAATGAATTAACTGTTCTCAATGTTCCGATATGGGAAATGATACGCTACGACGAGGAGACTGTTTTGCTAAATTCCCAACGAAGCGGTATCTTTTCATATAACCTGAAAACAAACGAAGTAAAAAAGGTAGAAATATTCTCCGCGCAGCCCTATTATAGCAGTATGTACCTCGACTCCCATAAGAACCTATGGGTGAGTGTTCATGGCGACGGGCTCTATTGTTATCGGGAAGGGGTTCTTTTTAAACATTTTACCATGTCCAACTCCCCATTAACCTATAATGCCATTAATGATATCACAGAAAAAGACAATCAGGTATGGGTAGCTACAGATGGCGGAGGAATTAATATCATTTCCCTGGATGATTTTTCATTCTCCAGTATCCTCCAAACAAATGACGGTGTGAATTCTTTCCCCACCAACAGTGTCAACCACCTCTACCTGGATGCCGGGAATAACATGTGGGCGGGTAGTATACGCAGAGGATTGATCGGTATAAAAAACGTATATGCTTATTCTTATCAAAGTATGTCCTGGGACAACATGTATGCTTTAAGCAACCTGTCGGTCAATACACTCTTCCAAGCCCCCGACGGACAGATTTGGATTGGTACAGATGGCGGAGGCATCAACCGTTTTGATCCTGAGAGCAAAACATTCAGGCATTACGCCACCACCAAATACGAGAAAGTGGTGTCCATAGCGGAATATACTTCCAACGAATTATTGTTCTCGTCTTTCAACAAAGGATTATTCATTTTCAACAAGCATACCGGACAGACGCGTCCATTCATTCTTATCAATCAAGAAATAAATGATCGCGCTTGCCTGAATGGTTATTCCGTTTTCTTCCAAACAATTTCGGAGAATAAGATTCTGTTTACAACTGCCCTCCATCTTATAACGTACAATGCAACAACCCGCCAATTCGAAATCATCGCCACCAAAGGGAAAGAATACGAGCGAAACTCCCCCAAACTCATTCGCACCGTAGGAAAAAAGACCTACTTCCTTGATTTGACCAGCATTCATGAGTATGATTTCTCGAAGAAGGAATTCAAGACGATTTATAAAGGAAATTACACGTTGAATGATGCTTGCATGGATCAGAACGGGACTTTTTGGCTGGCTTCCACAGAGGGTTTATTACATTACACCCCACAGACCAGGGAAAATAGCTGGATAAAAACTATCTTTTTCCAGGAGGCGACTTCGGTCATCGCAGACAGACAGAACCGGCTTTGGATTGGTACCCGGCATCATTTATACGTTTATTCGCCCGATACAGAGAAAACGATCATCGTGGACGAAGGGGATGGAGTACTTCCCAATGAGTATATACCCAATTCCACACTTATCACCCAAAGCGGAGATATTTTATTCGGCGGCGTTATGGGTATGACCCTGGTCAATTCAGCGATACATTTCGCTGCTGATACGGAGCAAAAAGTAGAGTTACTGGATATCCTGCTGGATGGTTTGCCCGCTCCTGTGGAAAATCGCGGGGAAGCGATTGGAACCATCCGGGTACCCTGGGACTTTTCGTCTTTACAACTCAAGGTTTTACTGAACGACAGGGATGTTTTCCGCGAAAACATCTTCCGTTTCCACATCAAAGAACTCAATCAGGAGCAGAATCAATCCAACACGAACACGTTGGTGATCAATTATCTGCCGACAGGAAAATATACCATAACCACCTCTTATTATACAAAAAACGGTGAATGGAGCCCCCAACAAGAGATACTTCACATCAGTGTGATCCCTCCCTGGTGGAAAACGTCCTGGTTCTATGCAGGTATATGCATCTTAGTAGGGTTGCTCACCTATTGGTTGGTGTCTTATTTACTTCGTAAGAAGAAAATAAAACAGAGACGGGAAATCATGCAGTTGAAAAACAAGATGAATGAAGAGAAAATATCTTTCCTGACAAACATTAGCCATGAACTTCGTACGCCGCTGACCCTGATTTGTGCTCCGCTGAAACGAATTATTGATAAAAAAGTGGAGGATAAAGAGATAGAAAAGCTACTGCCACCCATTTACAAACAGGCATACCAGATGAAAAACATCATCGACATGGTGTTGGATATGCGGAAGCTGGAAGAAGGTAAAGACACCTTGCACGTTTTACCCCATTCTTTCAATGAATGGGTGCATGCTGTGGGCGAAAAGTTTACTCACGAGTTTGAGGCAAAAGGTATTAACCTGCGCTATGAATGGGACGAACGAATAGAAAAGGTTCCTTTCGACAAACACAAATGCGAATTGGTTCTTTCCAATTTCTTAATGAACGCGTTGAAATTCAGCGAATCGGGTACGGTGACGATTGTAAGCACTCACCTGTCGGAAGAAGAAGACTGGGTAAGGGTATCCGTTCAGGACGAGGGAATGGGATTAAGTCTGGTCGATACGGAATCTTTATTCTCCAATTTCTACCAAGGCGCCCATGACAAAGGCGGAAGCGGCATCGGATTGTCTTATGCCAAGAGTCTGATTACGCTTCATAAAGGTAAAATCGGCGCATCGAGCGCTCCGGATAAGGGAGCCGTTTTCTATTTCGAACTTCCGTTATCCACGGTAGTCGGCACGAGTTTGGATCCTGTTCATCTCGAAAGCGAGAAACGGGAAGCCGATCACATCGATTACACCTGCCTGAATAAGTTTTCTGTGATCGTAGTCGAAGACACCACCGACTTGCGGAATTACTTAAAAGACGCGTTGGCCCCTTATTTCAACCGGATATACGTGGCAAAAGACGGGATAAACGGTTTGGAACAGATCAAGCAACACCTACCGGATATCATTATCAGCGATGTAATGATGCCCCGGTTGAATGGATTTGAACTTTGCCAGCGAGTGAAAACCGATTTGGATATCAGCCACATCCCTTTCATTCTGTTGACGGCTTATCACAATTCGCAGAATATGTACACGGGCTACAAAACCGGCGCCGATGCTTTCTTACCCAAGCCTTTTGAGATAGACGGCTTGCTGGCATTGTGCCACAACCAATTGAAAACGCGCGAACAAATCCGGTCGAGATACAAAGAGAACAATACGCTGTCCTACAAAGAAGTTAGTTTCAGTAATGCCGACGAGACGTTCCTTTTAAAACTTGACACGCTGATTTCTGACAACATGAGCAGTGGTCTGGAGCTGGATGTCGCTTTCCTTGCCACCAATATGTGCATCAGCCGTTCGCTCTTGTTCAATAAAGTAAAAACCATTACCGGAATGGGCATTATTGATTATGTAAACAAACAACGCATCGACAAATCAATCGTACTAATGAACACTACGTTGATGAATATCACCGAGATATCCGAGATGGTGGGATTCTCTTCGTTGCGGTATTTCAGTAAAGTATTCAAATCTATTGTGGGGGAAACTCCCTCAAACTACAGGAAACAAGACAAGTAAAATCACAGGAACAAGGCATCGAACCATCGGTTTCCAAGTATCAAACCTCTGGTTTCCAAGCACCAAATATTTTTTATCTTACCTTATTTCGAAGTTTATCATAGTCGGTAAGCCTTCGCCACACCCGGGTGTACAGGCTACTGAGACCCGGGTCTACAACCATTCTACATCCGGGTCTGACAAGGGCATACACCCGGATGTAGCGAAGACTTTCCTAAAACGGAGGTGCGTAGGAGGCGCGTAAGAGAAATCATTCCCTCCTACGCGCCTCAAAGTCCGATAAATAAAGGGGTTAAGCACATACGCGTAAGTGCGTAAGAGAATTTCAAACTCCTTGGGTACAAAAAAGGGGAATGTTTACTAAACTCCTGCAATCAATGATCATTTAAAAATAGACTGTGGCACCTCGCCCGTCCAGCAAAGAGGTTGCTTGATGCGGAACAAACGCAAAATCACCGAAGCGGTATTCACTGTATTGTTAGGTTCCGTCATTACTTTCCCTTTCGCAATACCTGGTCCCGTAATTCCCCAAGGAACAATCATTTCGTCTGCACTGCACTTTCCATGACCGTAATTGATGCCTCCGTGATCCGATAGAAACATAAAATGCGTATCCTGATACAGTCCCTCCTGTTTCATACGTTCTATGAACTTACCGATTTCCACATCGGCTTCCTCTATGGAACGGATGTATTCGTGAGACATCCATTTGTACTTATGCCCCGCATGGTCGGTGTGCACGGAATACAAAAAAACCACTGTGGGATATTTCTTATTGGCAACAATAAAATCGAACGCTTTCCCGTAGTTCGGTACATAAGCATCGTTTTCCAGAAAGCCTATTTCATCAAAGCATTCTTTATTCTGCGGATAAATCAGATTCTCCCAGTTGTAATAAAAGGCAGTCTTCACAGCAGGCACTTCATCTTTCAAGACTCTAAATACGGAAGGATAAAATCCTTTCGCATCTGTCTCTACCGCGGGAAGAATATGTTCCTTCTCCGTCCAGTCGTTATCGACAACTCCATGCAGTTCGGGACCGCTACCCGTCAGGATACTGGTCCAGTTGGGCAAAGTAACCGACGGCATTACCACCCGCGTCTGCAAGGAAAGCACACCTTCGGCCAACAGCGCATCCAGATTAGGAGTCTTCGCCGCCTGAAAGCCTGCTACCGAGATACCGTCCAGCGCTATCATCACCACTCTTTTCGTTTTAGAAGCAGCCTGAATTGAAAAAAGAGAAAAACAGAAAGCAACCAAAAGGACAATACAATTGAAATTCTTTTTCATACGCTTATCATCATTAAAATAACCTTTTACACTATTGTATAGCAGGAGAAACAAATGCATATACACTTCCTCCGAAATCAGCGGCCAGTAACACATTGCCGGAAATGGCGAAAGAAGAAAGGACAGGCGCCCCCGTCACATGTTTCCATACCACTGATCCATTGTTTTTATCCAATGCATAAATCACCCCGTCGGCACCTCCTACAAGAATGGTGCTTCCTGCCAGAACAGGACTTGACTCAATGGTACTCGCCGGTTTACCTACATAAGGCGAAGTATAAAGCATCGCATTTTCCGTACGGAATACCCATTTCTCTTTCAATGTTTTGCGGTCGAGCGCCACCACTCCATGCTGAGCCGTACCGAATATAATTTCCTGTTCGGTGACCAAAGGAGAAGAGGCCACATTCACATTGTAAAGCATTTCTTTTCTAATCCATATATGACCGGTTTTGGCATCGATGACAAACAACGAATTGTCTGACGTGAGATACAGGAAACCGCCCTGCATGATGGCCGAAGAGGAACGGTGCCGGATGCCATCTTTCTCGGCTCTCCACAACAACTTCCCGTTAGTGGCATCGTGTGCAAACAATTCCCCCCAATGCGAACTGGCTATCAGCACATTGTTTTCGACGGATAGCGTAGCGGTAGAGCCGTGGTTTTGTTGCCAGGCATTGTTTCTCCATAACTCTTTCCCGTCTTTCAACCGAATAGCACATAGTCCGGTACCGGAACCTGCATATAAAATCCCGTTATGAACTACCACTCCTTCGATCAGAGGCGAGTGTATTTTCTGCACATTGAGCTTTCTTTCCCAAGCCAACTGTCCGGTGGATGTGTGTACGGCATAGAGCATGCCTTCTACGTCTTGCGCCAACAACAGTCCGTCCGACACAGCGATCGAGTTCTTCACGGAATTCCGTACCGGATAGCTCCAATTGATACGCCCGCTTTGTATGTCCATGGAAACCAAGGATGATTTCCCGGTATGGTTGTCGTCCATAGAAGCCATAAAAGCATTTCCCTGGTCAATCACGGGAGAAGTCATAAAGATATTCGAACCTACATTCTGCACCCAAGCCAGTTGCAACGGCATGCGTAGGGAATCGGATACGTTTCCTTCATGTCTGGAATCTTTCAGGAAATTAGTCCAGTTTCCCTTGAGTGCAATAGCAGGTTTATCGGTTTGGTACACAAACGACTTTTGGCTGTGCGCTATTTCTCCATTCTTGAAAGTAGCCTTGACCGTAACCGTCACGTGTTCCCCTTCCCACCGGGAGGGTACCTCCAACTCCGCATACCAGTTGAAGTTCGTATTTTGCTTCAATGGCTTATTTTCTGCCGTCTTTTCCCCCCGGCATGTACAGTCGTAGGATAGTTTAACTGCCGGAGATACCGTAGAATATGTGTTTACCGACAGAGGCACTTTCCCCGATTCCAGTACCGGGGCCTGCAAATTACCAATGGAAGCGATCTCCAACGCCTTGTTGAGATAAGGATAACGCAACTCCGAACTTACATTCCCCTGTTGATCCACCCGGATTACCCGGAAGCTGGCGGGTGTATGATCAATACCTCCCGCTATGGGGGTAGATGTGCATATACTAACAGCGCTTTTATGCTGATGGATCAGGCTGCTGTGCCAATGTCCATAGATCCATGCCTTCAGATTGTGGGCATCCAAATCGATAGCTTCCCGCTTATTGATGCTGAAGATAAAGGAGTCGTCGGTGGTCAGCAGATTATGGCAGAACACAATAACAGGCATGCCTTGGGGCAATTGGGCCAGATCATTCTTCAACCAGCGATATACATCCTCTTTGGTGTACGAAGGAAGGTAATCGCCGCTCAACATTGGGGTCATGACGTAATGCACGTTTCCGACATTGAACGAATAAAAAGTAGGGCCGTAATATCGTTCGTACATCTCCTCGCCCGACGCACCTTTCAGCAGATCGTGATTGCCGATTCCGTAGAACATCTGTGTACCCATATTAGCCGAGTTCATCAGCTTAATGTGATTCTTCAATCCGGTTTCATAACAGATATCCCCGGTATGCATAATGAAAGCCGCTTCTTCATTGTTGGCGTAATCGCGGATATTTTGAATCCATTCCACCTGTTGCGGCATAGCCATATTAGCAATTTCCGTATCCGAAAACTGGATGAACAGGTGGCTGCCACCCTTCTCTATCTTCCTCCCATTTACCTGAAGAGGGAACTGATACGATTCTGTTCCGGTCACGATCGGCTGGTAAAATGTATCATTGGGACGATATCCGGAAGGAGTCGTAACAAAGATAAATTTCTCTTTCGTATGCCCGGGCAGCACAAACGTTCCGTCCTTGGTTGTCTTCACTACATTCAAACCATCGGAAACCATAATCTCGGATAGTCCCTTTTCGTCTTTATCCCATACTCCATTGTTGTTTTTATCTACAAATACCCGCCCCTGGTATGCCCAGGCAGAAGTATTCATTGAGACTGCAATCATGAAGAACAAAAATATCTTTCGCATTATAAATTGGTATTTACAGTGAGTGATTGTTGGGTAGAAATAGCTTGTCTTTCTCTACTTAAAATGTCTTTCAGTTCCTTTACAACAGCAGGATATCGTTCGGCCACATTGTTGTCTTCAAAATCAGACTTCTCCATATCAAACAATTGATCATAAGGAGCATACCCTGTTTCAATTTCAGGTCCCCAGGTAATCATCGGAGATCCCTTAGAGGGTTCCATGTATTTCCACTTCCCTTTACGTACGGACAAAGCCAAAACATTGGACTCCTCAATCACCCAGCAACGGTCTTTTCGGGTCTTTCCCAACCAGCTATTCAGGTAATCCCGGCTATCCGGCGCGGCTCCTTCGGGAACAGCGACTCCTACCAAAGAAGCCAACGACCGGGTCCAGTCTACCTGACTAAGCAAGGTATTCCGCACGAGGTTCTTTTTCACTCTTGCCGGATAGCGCACAATGGCCGGCACACAAGTTCCGGCCTCAAAAGCGCCATACTTTCCTCCGCGGAAAGGACCACCCGGTTTATGATCTCCCACCAATTCCACCGCACGGTCGGCATAACCATCGTCCAGCACCGGGCCATTGTCGCTGGACAGGATGATCAATGTATTTTCGGCCAATCCCAATCGTTCCAGCGTATTCAATATTGCTCCCACGCTCCAATCGAATTGTGCGATGGCATCCCCACGCAATCCCATCGTGTTATTCCCTCTGAAACGGTCGTGCGGAAAACGGGGCACATGTATGTCGTTGGTTGCAAAATAAAGGAAGAAAGGCTGTTGCTTGTTTTCCTCTATAAACCGCACCGCACGGTTGGTGATGGTATCAGCTATGTTTTCATCTTTCCAGAGCGCTTTCCCTCCCCCTTTCATATAGCCGATGCGCGAAATGCCATTGACGATGGCCATATCGTGCCCGTGGCTGGGACGTAAATTATAGAGTAATTCCGGATGCGTTTTGCCCAAAGGCTCCCCTTCGAACGGAGTACGATAATCGACAGCAATCGGATGTTCAGAATCATAATTGGCTACTTTTCCATTTTCAATATATACACAGGGAACACGGTCGCCTGTAGCGGCCATAATGTACGAATAATCAAACCCGATATCTTCGAGTGCCGGAGTAATCGTGCCGTTCCAATCTTGGGAAGCCGCTTTATCTCCCAGTCCCAAATGCCATTTGCCCACAGCCGCCGTTACATACCCTGCCGATTTGAACATATCCGCCAAGGTGTATTGTTCCGGACGGATAATCATGCCGGCATTTCCTTCGGCCACACCCGTACCTTTCTTTCTCCAGGCATATTCACCCGTGAGTAAGGCATACCGGGAGGGAGTACTGGTGGAAGCGGTAGCATGCACATTGGTAAACCGAATGCCCTCAGAAGCCAGCCGGTTGATGTTGGGAGTTTGCACACGGGTGGCTCCATAACATTCCAAATCGCCATAGCCGAGATCATCGGCCAGAATAATGATGACATTAGGTTGTCCTTTGACATCTTTGTGTACCTGTTGTACGGCGTATCCGGGTAAGGAGACAAAAGCCATGCAGGGAGAGAGCAGGTATAAATGGTTTCTATGTTTCATGGTTGTTTTCTTTTTAATTGGGAGAAGACATAACCTCTCCTACCACCTTGATGAGTCTTAACTGTTGATTATCGTTGTGAGCATCGTGCAACAGTTGCCAGATCATCACTCCTCCATACCCATTTTCTTTGATGAACTCACACTTCTGGCGTATGGTAGGCCGCCCGTTGTAATAGGTTCTGGATTCCTGCTCATCTTTATCCGCCGCCTGACTTCCCCAACGGTTCAGCACATCGTTGTAGCGAATGGATTGGGCTTTCTTTTTCTCATTGCCTTCACTCTTATCCCAAATAAATCCGTAGAAAGGGAGGCCGCCGATGATTTTATGCTTGGGCACTTTCAGTTTCTCCGACCAGTTGGCCAGGTCTTTCTCAAAATCGTCCATCGAAGCGTGTTGTACCGGGTCAATAGCCGAGAATACATTTTTCCCATCATAGGACATGACATTGATATAGTCAAAGTACTGTGCCCATTCGGTACCGTAATACAGCCAGCGACCGTAGACCGCACAGCTCATCAGCATATCCTTGTCTTTGCTTGCATGCAACTCTTTTACAAAGGCTAATAAAGAGCGGAAACTTTCATTATCGCTTTTGTTATCATGTTCTTCGTAATCTATATCAAAACCATCCAGTTGGTTCTTTCGTGTAAATTCAATAATTTCTTTCACCGCCCTTGTCCGGCTCTCCGGATGGGCAATAGCCGTGGAAAAATCGCCTTTCGCATTCCGGGCAATGGAGATAAGCACCTTCACCCCGTGACGATGCGCCGCTTTTTGCACCGCTTCTGTTTTTTCTTTTTGAACGTACAAGGTATTCAATGTCCCGTCCGCTTTTACCCTGGCGAAGCTTACGTTTACATGCGTCAGGTGACTTAAATCCAGCAACGGGAATTGTTCATTGAATAAAGGATCGCTCATAAGAATGTATCCCATGACGACTTTCCTTTCAGAGGAATCCGTCGTCTCCTGAACATGGAGTTTCTTGCCCGATGCATTGGTTGCAAACAGGATACTAATAGCAATTAGAAAAGATTTTAGTACATATGTCATAGTGTCGATGAATGATTAATAAATAGAGGAAGAGAGCAGAGAGAGGTCTACCCTACTCTCCATTCCTCTATTAAGTGAAACCTAAAAACTACCTTTTTACATTAAAACAATTCATTGAATATTAGTTTATTGTCTCACCTATCGCTTTGATCAGTCTCAAAGACCGTTTCTCAGGATAAGCATCGTGCAATATCTGCCAAATCATGACACCGCCATAATGGTTCTCTTTCACATACGTACATTTCTTACGTATCGTCTCCAACCCGTTATAGTAAGTCTGGCCTATGGCATCAATTTCTGCAGCCTCATCGCCAAAATAATTAAGAATAGCATTGTAACGAACCGTTTTATTCTTGTCTACCGTTACATTTGGGTTCCAGGAGTAACCATAGAACGGAAGACCGCCGACAAGCTTATGTTTAGGAGCTTTCCATCTGTCGGTCCAATCCTTGAAGTCTTTTTCGAAATCCTCGAAAGAGGCATGCTGCACAGGAGTGGTCGACGTGTTGGCACTGTTTCTATCGTAACTCATCAGACTGATGTAATCGAAGTATTGCGCCCATTCGGTTCCGTAATATAACCAGCGTCCATAGGCTGCACAAGTCATTAACATGTCCGGATCTTTAGCGGTGTGCAAATCTTTTATGAAAGTCATCAATGTCTTGAACTCCGCATTGTCGGCAGTGTTGTTGTGTTCCTCGTAATCCAGGTCGAAACCATCCAGGTTATTATCCCGAACGTATCCCACAATCTCATTGATCACATTGTTTCTCTTCACCGGATCGGAAATAGCTTGTGTCAGTTCCCCTTTCGTATCTGCAACAACAGAGATAAGTACCTTCACATTGTTCCGATGCGCCGCATCGCGTATCTCCTGAATCTGATTCTTTATCTCATTAAAATTCAGCGTTCCGTCCGCTTTCACCCGGGCAAAACAAACGTTGACATGCGTCAGGTATTCCCAATCTATGGTAGGGAATTGCACGGCGTAATCCGGGCTCGGCGTATACAGATAGCCGATGACCGCCCGCTGAACCACCGTATCGGGCATTTTCGTTACTTTGACCCAGTCCACTTCCATCACTGCCGGTAAATTATTGTCGTCGATCGGTCCTGCCCATGAGCCTGCTCTGTCACCACCTAATCCCATGTTCAGGATCAGATAGAAAGATGATTCTTTGCTAAACGGCCATTGCATCTTCTCAGCCTCATCCTCCAACCTTAAATTCGGATAAGAGAATGTTTGTTGCCCATTGACGTAGAATGTAATCGCGTCCTTGGTCCACTCCACCGTATACAGGTTGTACTCTTCGTAATTGCAGATGGTTTTTTGTGTATTTGCCGGGGTCTTTATACCCAAATCGTACGTATAGTTGGTATGCACCGTTTGATGGATATGCGGTTCCTGCTTGATGTGCTCCATGACATCGATCTCTCCACAATCGGGCCATCCCGGATAAGCTGCCGTCTGCGGCATCATCCAGACAGCCGGGAAAGTTCCATTCGGATGTTTGGTGATACGTGCACGCACCTCTACCCTACCGTATGTAAAAGAGAACTTGTCTTTCGTTTCAATACCGCCGGCTTTGTATACACCGCCTACTTTTTCAGCAACCAGCACTAGATTGCCATTCTTCACGTATGCCTGGTCGTAACTTTCGGACATCTCGTCGCACCAGTCGGAAGTTGATTTCTTGCAAAGCGACCATCTCTCCGAACTCGGAGCACCGTCTACGTCGAAATCATCCCAGAAAAGTATGTTCTCAACGGGCTCAACGAATTTCGTCAAGGCAATTGTGTACGTAGTTTCCTGATTATCCTCGGTGGTAACGGTCACGGTTTGTTCGTTTCTCCATCTTCCCAGGAAAGTAGCCGGATCGGGAGAGATGGTAGCCCCTTGGCTCATTAGAGTATATTCCACCCCTGAAATGGAGTTCGAATTCTCGATGGCGCCAATTTCCACCCTGTGAGTTGTTTGATCTATTTTGCCATGATAGTAAGAATCGCCTACCTGTATGGCAAAGCTGGTCAATGGATATTTCGTTTGTGCGAGAATACCATCTGTTTCACTATCAGAGCATGCGATACCGGATATTCCTATCAGCATCATCCCCAATAAAAATGACAGTTTATTTTTCATCCTAATTCTTTTTATATTGATTGTTATCAGGTGATTGCCTGATTCCATGCATCAGGCAATCACCACTCTACCTCATTACTCTCCCCAATCGGGCGGGCCGATGTACTCGTATTTGGTCACTACGGCACTACCATCGGTAGCACGGAACAAGTAATTTCCACCCGCTTCGGTTCTTTCGAACGCACCTACCCAGGTATCTGTAGCACCGGTAACATCGTCTTTACCATCGGCGATTGCTTTAGCTATTACCTCACCGTCCAGAATCCATTCGGAACAAAGCCAGGATTTGGTAGGATCGTCCTTGTCGACAACCTCCGTAAAGTTGAACGACAACACATGCGGCTTGCTGGTATCAACACTACGGATGGTACTTGCTACTCCGGAGTTCACGTTATTGCACCAAGGCGTGGTACTCAACGATGTTTTACCTAACAGAATGTGGAAACGATGCTCGAGCGTCGGAGTTCCCTTCCAGGAGAAGAAGAATCTGAACTGGGTATTGCCCAACGGTTCGATATAGAAGTTATATTGTCCCGGCGCCAGCCCGCCCGGTCCGCTAAAGTCCGCTCCGCTAACCGTTCTATTCAGTTCTGTAACTTGGGCTACAGGAGGATTCGCTTGCTTGAACCGAATGGTTTTTGTTACAGGACTAGCACCTTCGCCTGCCTTTGTAGTCAGGATGATAACCCCTGTGCGTACGCTAAATCCTTTATGTTCTATTACATTAATGACCAGATTATCCGAACCATTAAAGGAAGTCTTTTCAAATGTGTACCAGTCATCATCTTCCGGATTCTCTTTCGACACTTCCCATTCGGTATTCGATTCTACATGAATGGTTAGTTTCTGAGCTTCCTCGTAAATAGCATACCATTTTCCGTTTGCAGGTGTTTCGGGAGCCAATACGGCACCGGCCTGTATACATTGTACTTCCTGAGCTACCTTGCCATGCCGATCGTATATGGTTACTATACCGGTACGTTGTTCCCCGGAATTGCCAGAAGCCTGAACCGTTATTCTTCCATCCAACTCGCCGGATGTTCCCGCTTGGATAGACATCCAGGTCGCCCCTTCAGTAACTTCAGCCGTCCATTTCTGGTTGGAAAGCACATCAAAAGCAGTCTGTCCTCCTGATTGAGGAATGATTCCCACTTCGCCTGCATTCAGATAGGCAGTACCCTTTTGCACAACCACCACTCTTTTGCCGGTCCAATAATCACTCTTGATACTGATGGTATCTATACGATCGTCCAAACCGGTATTCTCTTTACAAGTAATGGTCACCGTGTAGGTTTCCCCGGCTTCACCTTTATCAGGAGAAATTACATACCAATCATATTTTCCGTATACTTCCCAAGGATCGGTCGATTTTACCTGAAAAGATATAGGAAGAGGGTTTTGAGCTTCTACCGAATAAGAGTCATTCACCCTATAGCGTAGATCCACCCATTTCATGGCCTCCTCATCACTACTGCAGCTCTGCAACAAGGGAAATGCAGATAACAGTGTAAAGACCGAGAAACGCACTATTTTATGTATTACATGTTTCATGATTCGTACATTTTTTATTATCCGACTTTAATCCAGAGATTCATAAGTCACATTCTTAATGATACAATATTCACCATCAATTGCCGGGTCGAGTTTGATATTGATTCTTTGGCCAGGGTTATTGTCCGGATCCGTTACATAGCCATTATCGGTTGCTTTAATAAATGTTTTTTCAACTCCATCAAGCAACACTCTCAATAATAATTTTCCGGGAAGGGCAGGATCGTCTTCCACAAAGAGTTCAAGTTTACGAACTGCTTTTACTTGCTCCGTAGTTAATACGAATTTTTTCTCTGCCCACTTAAATCCTGTACCTCCGGTTACAAATGCACAGTCAGGGCTAGACCGTAGTCTGAAGTAGAAGTTGGTGTTTGCCATACCACTCAACGCCGTCATATTGAAAAGCAAACAAGACGTCCCGGCAAAATTCACATCTTCAAAATCAACACTCAAATGTCCTTTCCTGAATAAGAATTTAGAAACGATAGTCGATCCCTTTATAATTTTCACATTACCGGTTTCTTCGTCTACGATCACACTTCCCAGATCGAACTGCGGCGCTTGGGTAAGATCCAACAGAACTCCTTCAAATCCGGGAACAAATTCTTTCATCGAAAGTAATACCTGTCCATTACGCGTCACTAACCGGCTGTTGGGCTTCAACGTGATCTTCAGTTCCGAACCGCTGACCTCTTCCGTCTTAATCCACTCCGCATACTCTTCGGGAACGGTTGCTTTCCAGGCTTTATTCGCACGTATCTTTATCGTCTTTTCCAGCTCAGACCAACCAAAGTCAATTGTACCGCTCTCCGAAGGATCTTCCTGTTCCAGCACAATCCCCTCCTGGGTAACTGTGAAACTATACTCTTGATAGTCCGTTTTTACAGTAATCGTTCCGCTTCTTTTACCTGCGGGATTTTCCGGAACGATAATGTTGATTGTTTCTTTCGTTCCGTCTTCATTTCCCTGCCCTTCCATTTTATCGATGTTCCCCACAAATTGCGTGGAAGGTATTACTCTCCAAGGCTTATTGGATATGATACTGAAAGAAATGGTTCCTCCCATAGCTACCACCAGTTCATCATTTGGAATAACCACCAGGTCTTCTTTGGAGGCCTGAGTGATGGTAACCAACTTAGTACCTTCTATCCCCTCTGCTTGAATGGACAGTGTAGCAGTACGTGCTTTCTTATCGGTATTTGCATCAAATGACACTACAATTTCAGAAACCAATGAACTGGCAGCACTCATGGCCGGAGTGGGTTTACACCATTGTTTATCACTGGTAATTTTCCAGGGAGTATTGGAGCTGACATTGAACACAACGTTGCTTGGAGAGGTTGCCAATACCGTGTAAGCAGCCAAAGCATCCACTTCTATTTTTAACGGACCTTCCGGTTGGGAGTCGATAGTAAACTCCTGACATGCCATAAAACTGAATGTACACAATGCAACAATGATTTGCATCCATGCGTGATTATAGAACTTTCTCATATGCTTTTAATAAATTATTAGATAAGACAATCAATTACCATCCCGTATTCTGAGGATTCAGATTTGTATTTTTATAGAGCTCGCTTTGAGGGATCGGATACAAGTACATAGCATCTCTCCAGGTACGGGTTTCATACAGATTTTTATAAAAGCTGAGCGTTCCATCTGTTTGTTGCTCAATCTTCACTCCATAGAGTTCCCGTTGGGTGGTGTCAGCTATCTTCCATCTTCTGATGTCCCAGAAACGATGATCTTCAAAAGCAAACTCTACACGCCATTCGTTGTATAGCCGTTCAATGAATTCATCCTTCCCGCTCGAAGGGATGGTTGGCATTCCGGCGTTCGTTCTTACTTGGTTGATGGCCCACAAAGCGGAATATTCATACGTTGCATCCGTGTAATTCACGTCTCCAAAAGCGTTAATCATGGATTCAGCATATGCAAGCAATGTTTCTGCATACCGGTAAATCACCCAGTGGTGTTTATTGGATACTTCCTTACCGGTGGTGAAGCTGGTGGTTTCCTGAATGTATTTACGCAAGTAATATCCTGTTGAAGTTCCTCCCTGCGAGACACTGATATAGTCTTTTCCATCTTTAAAGGTTTCTATCGTACTCCCTTTGAACTCCATTCCGTTCGCCAGAATAGTACGATAGAAACGTGGGTCTCTGTTTGCGTAAGGCGACAGCTGGTTGAAAGCGGGGTCTTCGCAAACCCATCCGGTGTTTTCTAAGGTCACTTTGTAACCGTTGACTGTTTCGAATGCGTCTACAAGGTTTTGCGAGGGAAAGTTACCATAAGCAAGTGTGCTCGACGACCGCTTTCCTTCTGTGAATCGAATCGGGAAGTTGTATAACTCGAAACGCGTATTCTCAGCGTTCATTCGCATTAATACAATTTCTTTGGATTGGATATTGTTACTACTCTCCTGGGGGTTAAGAGAATAGAGCCCTGTATGGATAATGTCTAATGCCGCTTTAGCGGAACTCTTCCATAGCTCAACATCCATGGAAGGGTTGTGCAGCTTACTTGCAGCATAAAGTAACGCCTTCGATTTCACCGCCATGGCGAACCCTTTGGTGATTCGGCCTATTTGGGCATCGGGTTCTTTGGTGTAATCATTCGGGAGATTATTGGCCGCATCTTCGCATTCGCTGACTATGAAACTGATCACATCCTTGAATGCTGTCTTGGGAACCAGATTGGCTTCTTCCGTAGTCAACGCCGTCAGAGGCATAGCGATATCTCCGTACCGGCGCGCCAGTTCAAAGAAATAGTAAGCACGCAGCACCCGGGCCTCATAAGGGTAATAGGCCAGCTTCTTCAACCAGTTTGTATAGGTTCCCTGATGCTCATATCTAGAGAAGTCTACGTTGGCAATGTCGACAATAAAATTGTTGGCTGCACGTATTCCTTTGTACAGTAGCCAGGCATCATCGTATGTACTGACAGACGACCAGTTGCCGTTATTGACATTCTGGATATTGCCCGATGATTCTCCGAACTCACCATCATCACACGCACAATCGCGCATGGCATAGACCTCCGCTCCAAAAGAACCGTAAGTAGAGAATAACGGATATCCTTGCGGCATGAATGAATACACATGCGTCAGCATGTTGGTCGTTGTATTGAAATACTTATAGATGTCTTCTTTGCTTTGCAAGCCGCTGGTTTCGTCAAAGTCAAGATAGTTGCATGAGGCGAAAGTCAGTGAAGACAAAACAGTTATGATAAAATATTTAACTCTCATAATATTCAGTTGTTACTTCGCATTAAAAATTAAATTTTACTCCTGCCCAATAGCTTCTTGTCGACGGATAGGCAATACCCAGTTGTTCAGGATCGGCAAAATGGATATTGTCTAATGAGAACAGATTGGTGCCCTGCACGAATACCTTCAAGTCGGCAAAGTGGATTTGCGACTTTGGGAATGTATAAGCAAGCAACAAATTGCGTAATTTCAGGAACGAACCATCGCAATACCACAAAGAACTGGCACGGTAGTTGTTCGCATTTTCCAGGGTAGTCAGTCGGGGCATCGTAGCATTGCTCTTGTTTTCCGGTGTCCAGCATACTTCTTCGTTCAGGAAAGTCTGTGAGATATTTCCGTTGCCGGCAAGCGGTTGATAAAGCGGACTGTTGAGCAAGGAAACGGTAAGTCCCGTTATTCCCTGAAAATCGGCGGAAAGCTCCACTCTTTTATACGACAGGTTTATATCGAATCCGAAATAACAGCGAGGAAGCGATGAACCGAACATCTTGACTACATCTTTGCTATCGATGCGATTATCTCCGTTCTGGTCTTTGTATTTCACATCACCCGGAGCCACTTGTGAGAATGTTTGCTGCGGACTGTTATTGATTTCTTGTTGACTACCGAAGAAACCGATCGCTTCCAAACCGTACATTTGTCCTACCCGGTTACCTTTCGTATACAAATAATCATACTCCTGGTAGGCTTGATTAACGTTGACAACTTCCGAATCAAGGTAAGACATGTTGGCTCCGATGGCATAGTGAAGCGCACCGATTTTATCTGCCCAACTTACCGAAGCATCCACTCCTCTATACTTATAAATACCTTCGTTCACCTGCCCTACCCCGATACCAATGATACCGGAAGTGGAGGTTTCTCCTGAAACAAGCATATCCGAACGTTTCTCATAGAAACCATCTACGGTTACATTCAAGCGATGGTTGAAAGCAGTCAGATCGAACCCGACCGTTGCTTTCTCGGATTTCTCGGCTACCAGCCCTACTACCGGAAGGCTTCCCTCGGCACTACCACTGTTACCAGCGGCACTGGCTCCGAAGTTATAGGCCGTACCCGCTCCATACGTTTGCCTCCACAGTTCATGGCTCAACCGGCCATCCCAACCGGATAGTCCGTAAGAACCCCGAATCTTAAGAAGATTGATCGCTGTCAACTTTCGCATAAATGCCTCATTAGATACAATCCAGGCGGCAGATACAGCCGGGTAGCTCTCGAACTTGTCTCCGTCCGGTAAATATGCGGAACCCGAATAGCTGAAAACTCCATTAATCGAATAGCGGTTATCATACGTATACGTTGCATTCGCTATGATAGACTGATTCTTACGGGTATTGTTTCTACCATCTTCCACGGAGGACTGCATGTCGTAAATAACCGCACCGCTCACATCGTGCTTACCAAACAGACGATTGTAATCGATCTTTGCCTGAATATCACTACGCATCAACAGGCTTTCAAAAGGTTGGCTGTGTCCCAATGTTTCCGAGTCTTTACCGTAAATAACCGGAGTAGTTACCAGTGTTCCATCATCGGTTATTTTCGAATAACTGTTCGTGTAACGGTATTCTTTACTACTGGTTTCTCTCATCCCTCCGATGTTGTCAAACGACACAGCCACTTCGGCAGCCAGCCCTTTCGCCAGTATATTTAACTGCTGACGAAGACTAAGATCAGCTAAAAGGGTTCCGTACATACTTCTTACATGACCGTAATCCTTCAATAAAGCCACCGGATTGTTTGCTCCATAAACCGTACTACCTCCATTGATACCGTTAGCATAGCGAACCGGAAATGCCGCTGAAGGGGTATTATAAAGCGGAGTAAAAATAGCAGAACGCCCATAGCGGGTACCATTGGTTTCTTGTAACTTTCCTACCAATCCGGCTTTCATATAGGTACTTTCAGTGATGTTTACATCGATGTTCGTACGAAGTGAAAGACGTGTATCGGTCGGTTTGGTATCGTAACGGCTGTCTTCCGTATTTTCCTTTAGCATGGAACGGTCGCGATAGTAATCAATGACCGTATAATAACGGAACTTATTGTTACCACCGTTGAAAGACATCTTCAAGTTGTGTGTATAGCCCGTTTTGTTCAAGACCTCATCCCACCAATTCACATTGGGATATTCGTACGGATAAGTACCGTCCCGAAAAGCATTCAGTTCCTGGGCACTGTAACGTGTAGCCAGTCCATCGTTGCCCAAAGCCGTATTCACAGCGTTGGCATACGTGTAGGCATCGGCAAACTCCGGTGCACGAAACTGTGTACTCAACCCAAAGTTGTAAGACACATTGACTTTGAGACGGCTATCGGCACCTCGCTTCGTTGTGATCATCACTACTCCGTTAGCTCCCCGCATGCCGTACAACGCAGCAGCGGCAGCATCTTTCAGAATGTAGCATGACTCTATTTCCAGCGAAGTAAGATCACTGATGTTTCGGGGAAAGCCATCGACCAATACCAAAGGAGCATTCCCATGTATGGTGAGTCCGGAAATATTGTCCGGAGATGCACCAGTACCCTGACGCGCGTTCAGACCGGCAATCTTTCCATACAATGCTTTACGGAGATCTATATACGGAGTCTTTTCAAATGCCTGGGCATTGACTCCATTTATGGAATAGCTACTTGTTTGGGAAGACACATGGATGCCATAACCGGCACTGAGCGTGTCAGGTAGCTGCATTTCCATAACGGCCTCCGCTCGTTGCGCGCTCAAAGAAACAGAGCTCCCTAAAAGTAGGGTGGTTAATATATAATTTATTTTCTTCATTTTTCAATCGATATTAGTTAACATGTCATTACCAACCCGGATTTTGAGTCATCCCGTACTTTTTGTTGATTTCATTTTGAGGGATTGGAGTCAGGTACCATTTAGTGTCCCATCTGCTGCTCCAAAAGCGTTCGGCCAATTGCACCTTTTTAAAGGTAAAAGCCGTAGGGTTATTCAAATCGTTTCCTTTGGTTTGTAATCCATAGAGTACTTTCGTAAAATCCTTATCACGTTTCCAACGCACAAGATCAAACCAACGTACTTCTTCGAATCCAAGCTCCAGCGCTCTTTCCTTCAGCACTGCTTCCAGGAACTGGGCCTTGCTCAGTTGGAGGGGAAGTTCTGACAAACCGACCCTGGTCCGTACGGCATTCACCTTTTGATGGGCTTCGGTAGTCGGTCCGTTGTTTACTTCATTGAGAACTTCCGCGTATCCTAACATAATTTCCGACAAGCGAGTGTGCGGCCATTGTACCGGGCGGTTGGCTCTGTTACCTTCCTCCTGCAAAACATATTTCATGATCAGGAATCCACTACCAAATCTGTAAGAAGCATGATTGGTATATACAGGAGCTGTTGTCCCATTGTAATATGTATCTCCGGGGCAGGCAGCATTTTCGTATAATCGCGGATCGCGGGTAGGCACCATACCGGCGGCACCCGAATACACGAAGAAAGGTTGTTGCTGGGGAGCTTCCCAATTAAAATCTGCAGGAAATTCGTCACCATTCTCCCAGGGAAACATATCTACATAATTCAATGTAGGTCCTGTATAATAACGGTTACCCATATATATTTCATGTGTTCCCACCCCATATCCTCTACGGGTAGAGATCAGTATTTCCGTACCACCCCGGTCATAGTATGCTTTGCGATAGGCCTGACGCCGGGCTGTATGTGTGGGTTCTTCCGGCTGGATGAGTTCGTACCTCCCCATATTTTCTATTTCTTTGAAAAACAGTTTTCCGGCTTCTGCCGCGTCTTTCCAGCGCTGTACATTGTAATTGCCATAGCAGGTATACTCATCGGCATCGGGATGCCATTTCTCGTTGGAGTTGACCAACGGGCTGGCCGCCCATTGCAGTACTTTAAACTTCAACGCCATAGCACCGGCCTTAGACATGCGTCCGTCATCCACATCTTCTTGTTTCCAGGGCATATAGGGAATGGCCTCATCGAGCAGTCCAACAATTTTGCTTATACTTTCAGCGAAAGTTATTCTCGGAAATTCCATGGCTTCGTTGGCGCTGACTGCATGATCCAGCCAAGGCACTCCTCCGATGTATCTAAGCATCTCGAAATAAGAGAGAGCGATCAATGTTTTGGCTTCAGCAATCCGTTCGTTCTTATCCCCGGCAGACATATCCGGCACTTTATCGACATTCTCAATATACAGCCATGCGTAACGGATGGTGGTCCAATCGGGTTCACCTCCATAGAAATAAGCCGCCTTATCACCTACAGTATTGGGACTTAATGCTCCATTGTAATATACTTTGGTGGGGCCGTCACTAATATTATCGCGAAATGTATAGCACAAGTCCGTAATAGCTTCGAGAATACCGCCTCCCAATTTCTCGTAGCCTCCGGTAGACGAAGTAGGCAGCCCGTAAGGTAAGCCGGTATACGCCTTCGTCAATACTTGTTCAGCGCTTGTTCGGGAAGAGAACATTTTCTCTGTGGTAGCGCCGGAACTTTCCGGCTGTTCGCCCAAAAAGCTATCCCAGAAACTCAGTTCCTGGCAAGAAGCCATGAATGCGCAGCCCAGTATGATCCCAATTCCTTTTATTATGTTCTTCATAAGTCTTCTTTAAAAATTTAAATTTAAACCAAAACTATACAACTTCACAAGCGGATAATCTCCCGAGTTGTTGGTTATCACTTCCGGATCGATGTACTTAAGCGGTGTGAAAGTCAACAGGTTATACCCACTGAAATTAATTCCTAAAGAGTTAATTCCCACTTTCTTGAGAAATTCCTTTCCGGTAATCGTGTATCCTATATTCAGGCTTTTCAGGCGCAGATAGGTAGCGTCTTTAATCCATAAGGTTGAAAGATCGGAGTTCCAGGTTTCTGATTCTTCCGCTGCTCTGGGGTATTTAGCTCCCAATTGGTTTTCCGGAGTCCAACAATCCTTGTAGAAATAGGTCAGCAAACCGCGCTTACCGGCATTGGTGAAGGGAATACGATATTCAACTTCGTATTGTTTATCCACATTCGTTGCACCTGCCCATTGCATAGAAAAGTTAAATCCTTTCCAATTGAAACCTGCATTCAAACCAAATGTATATTCCGGCCGGTTGGAATAGCCGGTTACGCACTTATCGTTCCCATCGACAATGTTATCACCATTAAGGTCCTGATACATGGCATCACCCGGATATACCCTTTGATAGGGCTGGGGAAGTTCGGGATTCAATATCAATTCTCCGCTGGCATTCTGGATAAAATCGCTGTATTGATAGAGACGCATGTACTTATAAGCTCCTGTATGTCGTCCGGTAGGGCCTCCGGTTTCATTCATATAGTCGTACAATTTGGGAACTTCGTCTTTATAGATAATTTTATTCCGGGCAAAAGACACATTTGCATTCACGTAATAGTCAAAATTCCGTCCTACCTTGTCTTTCCAACCCAAAGCGATTTCATACCCATGATTGTCTACTTCGCCTATGTTCAGATTGGGCAAAGAAGTAGCGATAATTTTCGGAGTAGATTCCGGAGTGATCAGAATTCCCTGACGGCGTTCCATGAAATAATCGAAGCCGACGGACAAACGACTCTTCAGAAACCAGGCATCGAAACCGTAGTTTTGCTTATCGGCCGTTTCCCAGGTTACCTCCGGATTACCCATCTGCGACATGCCAAAAGCGGTTTGCATGTTCGGATTGTTCACACCAAAGCTGTAACTGCCCGACGATTGCCATACGGCCGGCATGTACATAAAGCGGGTGTTCACTCCCTTATCATTACCTACACGTCCCCAGGAGGCTCTGAGTTTCAGGTAATCCAAAACCTTTTGGTTTTCCATGAATTTCTCCTTAGTAATCACCCAACCTGCTGAGAAAGCCGGAAAGACACCGAAACGGGTACTACCCGGAGCAAAGTTCTCCGATCCGTTGTAGCCAACATTTACATCGAACAGGTATTTGCTTTGATAAGCATACGTGGCACGCCCCACCAAACCAATATAACTCCGCGGAATATAAGTATAGGTGGATGGATAATAATCGCGTGATTGATTGTAAAGGAGTAACCCGGTTACTTTATGATCGCCAAACGTACGGTTGTAGTTCACACGTCCTTCCACATACCACTTTTGTCCTCTGGCCTGTGTTTCCGTATAACTCACAGGAGTATCGGTGCCGGTCGGCACGTAAATGAGGGTTTTATCATAATCAGGGTCAGTTTGTGCCATCGTACCATTCGTATCGAAATAGGATTTGTAATACGCTGTCTGATACTCCACACTTCCTCCTTTTCGTTCTTTCAGCAGTTGGAAGTTATTATCATAAGCACCTTTTACCGAAACGCTTAACCCTTTTGTCAGGAAATCCAATTGTTGTGTGATATCCAAATCCAGATTCAATACCGTTCTATACTTCTGCGTGTATCCCTGTCCGTAGAATATAAACATACCGTCGCGCAGAGTTTCTCCCAAAGGAACCAGGTCTCTCGGCACCATCGTGCGTACTCCATTGACAAATCCCGGACCGGCAAACGGATGCGACCAAATCTGGGTAACCACCCATGCATTCGACACTCCTTCCACTGCTAACGGTTCTTGCGTCTTTCCCAAGTTACCACCAATACCCAATTTCATGGTAGTGGTTTTAGTCAACTTGGCATCAATATTAGCGCGGTAGTTATAACGGTCGTAGCGATAATTGTTATCATACGTTTGTCCGGGGAGCTCTTTCAACAGTCCGTTTTGATACAAATAGCCTACTGAAATAAAGTATCTCACGTTTTCACTACCTCCTGATATATTTACGTTATTCTTGTTTTGAAGAAAGACATCATTAAAGATATAGTCCTTCCAGCTCATACTCGGATACATAATGGGGTCCGAACCGGTGCGATAGGCTTCAATTTGTTCCGGCGTGAAATACTGTTTTTGTTCTGTAATGCCGTCCTGTTCTTTTTTGATGTTCCAAAAACGGGCGAACTCATAACTACCTGTTTGTTCTACCAGCGAAATGGGTTGCTGTATACTCAATGAAGAACTGACCGATACTTGTGCTTTTCCTGCTTTCCCCCTTCGGGTAGTAACCAATACGACACCATTGGCTCCGCGTACACCAAATACAGCAGTTGAAGAAGCATCTTTCAATACGGAAATACTTTCAATCTCATTCGGGTCGATCTGGGAGAACTCGCGCTCCACACCATCTACCATTATGAGTGGCTGCGACAAAGCGTTCGTCAACGAACCGGATCCACGTACATAAATAGTAGCCGCATCTCTTCCCGGTTGCCCGGTAGTTTGTATGGAAGATACGCCCGGCAAGGATCCGGCCAATACATTGGTTACGCTCGCTACCGGAGATTTAATCAGTTCCTTGTTGTCGATGGAAGAGATAGCACTGGTAACCAACCCTTTATCCTGGCTACCGTATGCAATCACAACCACTTCACCAAGACTTTGCGCATCCTCTTTCAGCGCCACATTAATTGTCCGCTGATTTCCAACCACGATCTCCTTAGTGATATATCCCATAAAAGAGATAACCAAGACTGCATTTTTGTTTGGAATAACGATGCTGAAATCACCGTCATAATTAGTGATTGTCCCGTGTGTAGTACCTTTTACTTTCACATTAGCCCCCGGGATGGACTCTTTCAACGTTTCATCTATTACCTTACCTTTAATAGTAATACCTTCCTGTGGAAGCGCATATCCTATAGATATGGATAGAAGAAACGTGACAAGTAAGCAAAATCTTAAATTAAGAGTGTTTCTCATTAGTCATTACTGTTTTAATTTTAGATAATAATATATTTACTGCTGTCAGTGAGTGACCTTTTTACGATTGTGCGCCGATTTATTTCAATGCGCTTGTTTTCATTTCCAATGCAATTTTAGCTAATCTGCGTAAAAAGGATGTCCACTATTCACTATATTAGGTACACGAATTGCCAAAAACGATGTCTACAGCAAATAGATGAACCATTCTACTTATTTGTATACTTAAAAACAGCAGTTGTCCTGATAGAATCGGCGGCTAAGATAAACAAATAACGCCCTTTCATCGGATTACAGTTTCACTTTAACACCGTACTTACAAACGAAAACACTCAATTAATTTTCACGACTAGTTTAGGACTCAATACAACAAAGAAAGACCGCCTAAATACTCAATTTAGACGGTCTTTCTTGAATGGTCGATACTATATCGTACCTTTTCCTTAAAACTTCACGATTTGTTTGACACCGTTGTACTGCACCGTTTGTCCTTTCGCCTTGCTCAGGTCGAACGGTTGCGGATTTGTTTTATCCACCAGTACCACATTGAACGTACGGTCGGTCAACATTCCCGGGAACTCGCCCTGACGATCGCCAATGACCAGCGAGCGTGCAGCCTCATCGAATGTAAACGGAATCATGGCATACTTGCCTTTCTCGTAATTGTAGTTTACATTCTCGTCTTCGTAGAGGGTGAACGAACCGTTCTGACCGGCATATACATACAAGGTAATGTTATCCGCAGGCTTCTCGTCGCTGTACTGCATAGCAGGACCGTAAGGAATGATGGCTCCTTCGCGCACGAAGAGCGGCATCCGTTCGTACGGAGCATCGACAACCAACTGCTGTCCGCCGGTGATGTACTTGCCTGTATAGAAGTCGTACCAACCGGTAGTTTCGGGGAAGTATACTTCGCGGTTACGGGCACCGTACTCATATACCGGGCACGCCATCAGGGCAGGACCGAACATGTACTGGTCGCCGATGTTGTTCACTTTCGTATCACGTCCGAAGTCCATCACCAATGCACGCATGAGGGTATAGTCATCGAACCAGGTCATACCCGCCAGGGAGTAAATATAAGGCATCATGCGGTAACGCAGATCGGTATAATAAACAATTGACTTATAGGCCGGATGCGACTCGGGAGCAATGTTCCAAACCTCGCGGAACGGATACTGGCCGTGTGCACGGAACAGCGGACAGAAAGCGCCGAACTGATACCAGCGGGTGTTCAGCTCACGCCACTCCTTGGAGTCTTCGTTCTCCTTGCCTGTTTTGTTGAACTCGCGTTGCGCAGTCTCGTAGCGGCGTTCCACACAGAAACCACCCACATCCATCGTCCAATACGGAATACCGCTTATGGCAAAGTTCAATCCGGCGGAGATCTGCGCTTTCATATCTTCCCAGCGGGTAGCGATGTCGCCGCTCCACGTAGCTGTGGAATAACGTTGTAATCCCGAGAATCCCGAACGGGTAAGCAGGAACACGCGACGATCCGGATCTACTCCACGTTGTCCGTCGTAGATGGCTTCGGCATTCTCCAACGCATACGCATTGAAATACTTGGTCGAAGGGCCGAGAGCGGTAGGACCGCAAAGCTGCTTGCGATAGTCCATATCCGTACAGTCGCGCACGTTGGGTTCGGAAGCGTCCATCCACCAGGAGTCGATGCCGAGCGGCAAGTAATGATCTTGTATCTGCTTCCAGAACAGTTTGCGGGCTTCGGCCGAGTACGCATCGTAGAACGAGCCTACGTAACCGGGACCTACCCAGTCTTTAATACTATCTTTTATGGCTTGTTGGTACATCCATCCCTTCTCGTCGAACTCCTTGAAGTGTTCGGTAGTGGCGTAGAATTTGGGCCAGATGGAGATCATCATACGTCCATGCATATCATGTATAGAGTCGACCATTCCTTTCGGATCCGGGAAACGGGCGAGGTCGAACTCATGGCTTCCCCAGGCATTTTCGGGCCAGTGGTTCCAGTCGAGCACGATGTTATCGATCGGTATCTGCCGACGACGGAACTCTTTCAGCACGTCGAGCATCTCGCGTTGCGTTTTGTAGCGTTCACGGCTCTGCCAGTATCCCATCGCCCACTTGGGCATGATTGGTGATTTGCCGGTAAGGGTGCGGTAGCCGCTGATCACGTCGTCCATGGAATCGCCGTAAACGAAGTAGTAGTCGATTTCATTGCCCATCTCGCTGAAGAGCGCCAGTTTGTTCTGTTCGGCTTCGGGTACGGGGCTGAGGGCACGCAAACCGCAGTACGACTCCCCACCGTCGGGTTGCCACTCGATACGGAGCGGTACACGTTTGCCGGCTTCGAGCGTAGCTGTAAACTTATAGCTGTTGGGATTCCAGGCTGTACGCCAGCGTTCGGGTACCAGCAGCTCGCCGCCCAGGTACACCTTTGTATATCCGGCATAGTAGAGGATAAAGCGGTACATACCACTTTCGGGTGCCTCGATCGAGCCTTCGAACGTCACGTTCGACCCCATGAGCGGGAATTCCTTGGGCAGGTTCTCCCGGTTGGCTTTCAGGTTCTCGAAGTAGAGCAACGGCTCGGTACGAACAAGCGTTTCCTTACCCTTTTTCACATCAGGCACCCAGGTACCCGTCAAGCCGCCTTCTTTGCCTTCCGCATCGTACAACTTGAATGCCTCGTTCAATTGGGAATAATCGCGTGCATCGCCAAAGCGCGAAAGCGAATAATTGTCCCACAGAATACCGTAGTTCTTGTTGGACACCACAAACGGCACCGACACCTTTGTATTGTATTGGAATAGTTCTTCGTTCTTTCCTTTGTAATTGAACTCGTCGGACTGGTGTTGTCCCAATCCGTAGAAAGCCTCATCGTCCGGACTCTCGAACACCTGGCGGAGTTCATAGCCCTTGGTACCTTCAACCTCGATGGCACGGAAATGCTTTCCACCCCCTTCGTTCTCACGCAGTATGGATCGTCCTTCACTATCGGCAAAAGTCACTTCGCCTGTTTCCAGGCTGACGGATGCACGCAGCCGTGCCGTGGTGAGAAGTACCGTGCGGTCTTTCTCTTCCACCGAAAACGAGGTCTCGGATGATTGGGGAACAATGATCAGGCTGGGTTCTTCCGAGAACTTCTTCTCGGGAGTAGCCGATACATGAATTACTTTGTCGTTAATGACTTGCAAGCGCACCATGCGCACATCTTGCTTCTCCCGGGGGTGAAGCCGAACGACCACTCCGTCTGAGGTTTGCTCGTATCCGCTTCCAGCACACGATGCCCACACAAACGCCGCACATAATAGATACGTGGTGTTTTTCATCTTTGTCATAATGTATATTTTTGGATGTTACAATTCAATGTCGTAAAAGTACGACAAACTTTCTGCATCCCCTTTTTAATTTGTATTTTGATACGGTCTGTTTTGTATGTTACCCGGTCATGGAATGTTTTCCAAAAGGGGGTATTTTGTTAAGTGGGGTTGTTCTTGTACTCAGAAGGCAGTTTTCCGAACTCTTCTTTGAAATATTTGCTGAAATATTTCGGATTATTGAACCCCACTTCGTAAGCTATTTCCGACACATTCATCTGGCTTTCGCGGAGCAGTTGCGCCGCCCGTTTCAGGCGAATAACACGGATAAATTCGATGGGCGACTTACCGGTGATGGTAAGCAGTTTCTTGTACAAGTGTACCCGGCTCATACCCAGTTCGCGACTCATTTCCTCCACGCTCAGTTCGCTGCGGCCGATGTTATCTTCTACATATCGGATGGCTTTGGCTATCAGCTTCTCATCGAGCGAGGTGATGGTGATCTCGCTCGGCTTCGGATCGATCTGTTGCTGGAACTGTTCGCGCTTCTTCACTCCGGCTTCGATCAGCTTGCGAATGCGAAGCAACAGGATCTCGAAGTTGAATGGCTTGGTGATGTAGTCGTCGGCACCTTCGGATAGTCCTTCGATCTTCTGTTCCTCGGCCGTACGGGCAGTAAGGAGTATGAGTGGAATATGCGATGTGCGGATGTCGTTCTTCACCAGGCGGCACAACTCACAGCCATCCATTTCGGGCATCATCACATCGCTGATGATGATATCGGGTTGCAGACCGGGTATCATGTTCCAAGCCTCCTTTCCATTGGCAGCTTCGCAGATGCGGTACATGCCCTGCAAACTGTCGCTGAGGAACGAACGGAAATCATCGTTGTCTTCCACGATCAGGATAAGCGGGAGATTGCCACTGGGCTCGCTATCGGGAAGCTCAGAGACTTCCGATTCTTCTTCCGGTTCCCAGCAATAAACCCTACCGTCGGAATCGGTTTCGGAGCCAAATTCGGTTCCTATTGCATTTCCAGTCACCTTTCCCGATTCTTTTTCCGATTCCTTTCCAATCTCCGTCTCCGACGTTGTTCTTGCCTGCATCTCTCCCTTCTCAACGGTCAATCCGCTCAGGGTGCATACAAACACACTACCTCCTCCGGGATTATCTTCCACATGAATTTCTCCTCCATGCAGAGTCACAAATTCGTTCACCAGGTGCAGGCCGACACCACTTCCCCGTTGCAGTTCGCTGCTGTGCTGCTGCCCCTGGTAGAAACGTTCGAAGACGCGGAGTTTATCCTCGTCGGGTACTCCCACACCGCTATCGGCTACCTGTATATCGATGCGGCCGGAATTTCCCGGAGTAGCAGGCCGACAGCAAAGCCTCACCTCGACTTGGCCGCCGGAAGGAGTAAATTTGAAAGCGTTCGAAAGCAGGTTTATCAGGATACGGCCCAGTTTGTCTTCGTCGAATATCATCAGGCATTTCTGCTCTGCCGAAACGAAACGAAGATGGATGTTTTTCTTTTCGGACAGCTCGAGGAACGACTGACATACCCCCTGCAGGAAAGCCACAATATCGCCCGAAGTGGGAGTCAACCGGTGACGGCTAACGTCGCCCTTGCGGAAATCGAGCAATTGGTTCACCAGGTTCAACAATCGCAGGGCGTTGCGGCGCACCAGTACCAGTTTCTGCTTGTTTTCTTCGCTATCGGTATGGCTGATAAGGTACTCCATCGGAGTCAGAATCAGCGTCAACGGGGTACGGAATTCATGGCTCACATTGGTAAAGAACCGTAGTTTCATATCATCGAGCTCATGCATACGGGCGGCTTCGAGTTCCACCTGCTGGAGCTTGAATTTCTCACGTTCGCGACGTAGAATCTGTGTGCGGGCATACAACAGCAGTCCGGCCAGCATCAACCCATAGAGCATATATGCCCATGCCGAACGCCAGAAAGGCGGACGGATAACAAGGGTGAGTGTAGTAGCCTCCTCGTTCCAGTAACCGTCGCTATTGGCCGCCTTCACCTTGAGGGTGTACGTGCCGGGAGCCAGATTGGTGTAGGTTACCTGATGCGTACTTCCGTCGACAAACAGCCAGTCGGTACTGAACCCTTCGAGCATGTAAGCATAGCGGGTTTTCTCGGGGAGGATGTAGTTCATACCCGAGAAAGCGATGGAAAACACATTCTGCCGGTATTCCAGCTCAATTTTCCGGGTCAGGCTGAGTGCGGTGGAAAGAATGCAATTACCACCGTATTCCTTGCCGATCTGCACATCCTCGTTAAAAAGCGACAAGCCTGTAAACACCACCTTGGGCAGGATGTGATTGTACCGGATAGCATCGGGACGAAGGATGTTATATCCCCGGATGCCTCCCATCAGGATCTCACCCCGGTAAGTACGGACGATGGAACGGATGTTGAATTCCCGGTCCTGCAACCCGTCGAGCTCGTCGTAATTGTAACAGGTATAGTAATAGTTACCGTTCTTGGGATCGGTATTGACCACGATATTCGTTATCCCATTAGGTGTGGTGATCCACATATTCTTATTGGTATCTTCGATGACAGCGTAAACGATGTTATCGGCCAGACCGTCGCTCTTGCGGAGAATGGTGATGCGGTCGTTACGGCGGTCAAACACGTTCAAGCCGTTGCGGGTGGCAATCCAGAGCAAGCCGCGGCTATCTTCATACACTTGATGTATGTTCTGGTTGGAAAAAGGTTGCGTACCTTTCACATTTCCTCTGATTTTCTGGAACGTTCCGGTCCGCGGATCATAAATAACAAGCCCCACCGCCGTGCCGATGTAGAGATTCGAGTCTTTACCGAAGCAGAGGGAAGAGACATAAGGAGAAGAGAGTTCGTCGAAGTACGTGGTAAACTCGCCCGTAGCAGGATTGAGGCGTTGCAGACCGTTGCCCAGGGTACCGATCCAGATCATTCCTTTCTCGTCTTCCACAATGGACCAAACATTGTCGTCGGCCAGCGAGTTGGCTTTGCCGGGTTCGTGCCGGTAATGTACAAACCGTTTACCGTCGAAGCAATTCATTCCTCCGAGGTAAGTACCGACCCACAGCCTTCCGTCGCGTGCGGCACAGAGGCTCACGATGACATTGCTCGACAAGGACGACGGATCGCCCGGGCGATGTTCATACAACTGTTTCTCACCTGTGTTGTGGTTCATCCGGATCAGTCCGCTGCCGTTGGTACCCATCCAGAGCTGCCCGTCCTTACCTACTTCAAGGAATGTGATATCGCCATCGAAATTCTTCTGCGTGCGGAGAGCAGTCAGGTGGTCTACTCCGAACTTATACATGGTTTCGTTGTAATACGATATTCCCTTCTTGTAGGTTCCCACCCAGATGGTATTCACGTCGTCGCAGCAGAGGCAGTTCACGCTATTGTTGGCGATGGTTCGTTCGTCATTGACGTTGTTTTGCAGTACGATCATCGACTCATTTTCCTTTCTGATAATGTTGATACCTCCGTGGTCGGTAGCCAACCATATTTTGCCGGTGGCATCCTGGGCAATGTCCTGCACCACATTGCTTGTCAGGCGGTAGGGCATGCTTCCGGGACTGTTATCGGCCCGTTTCCACTCTCCTTTCCGGCTGTTGTACATCCACACGCCGGCAGCGCTCTTGGAGTACACCCAGAGGTCGTTATCCTTATCGACAAACGCCGAATATTTCCCGGAACGGACGGAAGAGCGCGCCGAAATGTAGGTATCCCGCCTGACTACCCGTCCGGTTTCTTTCTCGACAAACTCAATGCGCCCGTCGTCGAACAGGAACAGCCCATGCGTATCCACCTCTTTAATATCAGTTACCCAACCTTTGCTCAACCCATCCTTTTCCTGCGGACAGAAGGTAGTCCGGTTCGTATCTCGTTGCCAGTAATACGCTCCTTTCCCGGGTACATAGAACCAGCAATTCTTCAGTTTGTCCACATACATAACGGTAGGTATTCCCTCCACGTTGCGTTCCTGCATCAGCGGCGCCAGGTTGCGCACAAATCTTTCGGTTTGCGAGTCGTATAGCACATACCCGACGGCAGTATCTACCCAAAGATTGCCATCGGCGTCTTCCTGCACCCGGTTGATGTAATTATCGATAATGGAAAGTGTATCGTTCTCCGCACAACGGTATATTTTGTATTGATATCCGTCATAACGGTTCAATCCCCCACCGGTGGCAAACCACATGAATCCGCTACTATCCTTAAAAATGTAATTCACCTGACTGTGCGACAGACCGTCTTTGGTAACCAGATGCTTAAACATATATTGTTCCTGAGCAGATGTGAAAGAAGCACTGAGGGACAGCACAAGGAGAAGGAGAAAGTGTATGTGTATTTTCATTTTGATCTAACATTAACTATAGTGATGCAAAAATCGTAAAAAAAACAGAAAGATCAAAGCAACTGCCACAGCGAAACCGATACTTTGTTATCAATTGATACTCTTTTGAAACATTTTATACCTTATCTATTGGCTTTTCCTCTTATATTTGTAGCACTGAATAATTATTTTTCAAATCATAGCATCTTACCATTTACCATGAAGAAGAAACTCATTCCTTTATTCGTACTCGCACTGATAAGCTCCGCTGCCAGTGCTAAAATCACTCTTCCCGAGATCATCGGCGACCACATGGTGCTACAACAAAACACGCAAGTCAAGCTTTGGGGAAAGGCAAAAGCAAACACTACCGTAAGCATCAAAGCTTCGTGGAACGCACAGCCTGTAACGGTGAAGAGCGATGCTGAGGGCCGTTGGCTGGCTTCCGTCGGCACGCCAAAAGCAAGCTACGACGCACGTACCATCACGCTGACCGACGGCGAGGTTCTCACTCTGAAGAACATCCTGATCGGTGAAGTTTGGTTCTGCTCAGGACAGTCGAACATGGAAATGCCACTCAATGGTTTCGGTAACTGTCCCACTCTGAATGCTAATGAGGATATTGCATATGCAGCCGATTGGAAAGGTATCCGCTGTGCACGGATAGAAAAAACACCGGCCGCCACTCCACAGGAAACCTGCCGGGGGAAATGGGCGGAATGCACTCCGGAGAATGCTTTGTGGTTCAGCGCCACCGCTTTCCACTTTGCCAAGTCGCTGAACCGGACATTAGGCATACCGGTGGGAATCATCGTTTGCAGCTGGGGCGGCTCGAAGGTAGAGGGCTGGTTGCCCAGAGAAATCCTGCAAGGATATGACGATATCGACATCGACCACCATCAGGGTCCCGACTATCTGCAACCGATGGTGATGTACAACGGTATGCTGAAGCCGCTACAAAACTATACCATCAAAGGTTTCTTGTGGTACCAGGGAGAATCGAATGTAAGCAAGCACAAGACCTACTCCACCCGTCTGGCTACGATGGTAGAACTCTGGCGCAAGGAATGGGGACTGGGCGAACTGCCTTTTTATTTCGCGGAAATCGCTCCGTTTAATTACGGTCCGGGGGAGGCAGGCGCCCTCTTGCGTGAGGCTCAATACAAAGCGCAGGCATTGATTCCGAACAGCGCCATGATCTGCACCAACGACCTGGTAGAACCGTACGAGATGAACAACATCCACCCACGCAACAAGACGGATGTAGGCCGGCGCCTCAGCTTCCTGGCACTTGCAGACACATACGGTGTGAAAGGCATCGTAGGCCGTGGCCCGGAATACAAGTCGATGGAGATAAAGGACGGCAAAGCGATTCTCAGCTTCGACTATGCTTCCGATGGTTATAACCGTTTCGACGGTATGGTGGGATTCGAAGTGGCGGGAGCCGACAAAGTATTCCATCCAGCTACCGAAGCTAAGATTTTCAATAACTACCAGATCATTGTGAGTAGCGACAAAGTAAGCGAACCGGTAGCGGTACGCTATTGCTTCCGCAATTTCCAGATAGGAAATGTAGCGGGAATGCGCGAATTACCCATGGTGCCGTTCCGTACGGACAACTGGGAGTAAAGACATAACGGTACAAGTATACCTGAAGGTTTAAAACCAACGACCCGAAGGTTTAAAACCAACGGCCTTTTGGTTTTAAACCTTCGACCATATCGCTAACGAAATCCGGATTCGATAACGAAGGCCGGAAAACTATAAAATCCATATGTATGAAGAAACTTTATCTGATTCTGCTGGGCTGTACGATCGTACTGACAGCCCATGCACAAAAAACATTCAAACTGGTCTCCCCCGACAAACGTCTGGTGACCACCATCCAAACAGGCGATCAACTGACCTATGAAGTATCGCACGAAAGCACTACGATTCTTCTCCCCTCGCCTCTTTCCCTGACATTGAGCAGCGGAGAGAAATGGGGCGTAAAAACAGGATCGCCCAAATCCCTGCACCGCACCATCGATCAGACCATTCTTTCGCCTTTCTACCGGAAAGACCAGATCCGGGATATTTACAACGAGTTGAAACTCACCTTCGGCAATGAATGGGGCGTGGAATTCCGGGCTTACAACGACGGAGTGGCTTATCGCTTTGTGAGCCTGCGCAAGAAACCGTTCACCATCGAAAGCGAAACTGTGGACTATCGTTTCCCCAACGACCCGGTGGCTACCGTTCCTTACGTACAGGTAGGCAAGGACGGCAACTATGAATCGCAATTCCACAACTCGTTCGAAAATCAATATACTACCACCCAACTGTCGAAACTGAACAAGGAGCGCCTGATGTTCCTGCCTTTGGTTGTCGAAGCACAGGACGGAAAGAAAGTGTGCATCACCGAAGCCGATCTGGAAAGTTATCCGGGGCTCTACCTCACCAATGCCCAAGGCGGGAACAGCCTGACAGGTGTACAGGCGAAATACCCCAAACAGAGTGTACAAGGCGGACACAACCAACTCCAGTTCCGGGTAACAGAACGTGAGGCATATATGGCCAAGGTAAAAGGGGAACGCACCTTTCCGTGGAGGGCAACCATCGTCACCACCTCGGACAAGGAGCTGGCCGGAAGCGATATGACCTACCGGCTCGGAGCACCCTCGCGCATCAAAGACCTTTCGTGGATCCGTCCCGGCAAGGTAGCATGGGATTGGTGGAACGACTGGAACATTACAGGAGTGGATTTCCCATCGGGCGTAAACAACAACACATATAAATACTACATTGACTTCGCATCTAAGAACGGTATCGAATACGTGATTCTCGACGAAGGTTGGGCGGTGAACCTGAAAGCCGACCTGATGCAGGTAGTGAAGGAGATCGACCTCAAGGAACTGGTGGACTATGCTACCGCCCGGAAGGTGGGTATCATTCTATGGGCGGGTTACCACGCCTTCAACCGCGATATGGAAAACGTATGCCGCCACTATGCCCAACTCGGTGTGAAAGGTTTCAAAGTCGACTTCATGGACCGTGACGACCAGGAAATGGTAGACTTCAACTACCGTGCCGCGGAAACGTGCGCCCGTTACCAACTGATTCTCGACCTGCACGGCATGTACAAACCTGCCGGACTGAACCGCACCTACCCCAATGTGCTGAACTTCGAAGGTGTATTCGGACTGGAACAAATGAAATGGTGCCCCGCAACGGTAGACCAGATGAAGTACGACGTTACCATACCGTTCATCCGCCAGGTAGCCGGTCCGATGGACTATACACAAGGTGCTATGCTGAACGCAGCCAAAGGAATGTACTACCCTTGCAACTCCCGGCCGATGAGCCAGGGCACCCGTTGTCACCAGCTGGCGATGTATGTGGTATTCGAATCGCCGTTCAACATGCTTTGCGATTCGCCCAGCAACTACCTCCGCGAACCGGAATCCCTCCAATTTATCTCCGGCATACCAACGGTATGGGACGAGACAATTGTCCTCGACGGACGCATGGGCGAATACATCGTCACTGCCCGCCGCTACGGGAACACGTGGTATGTAGGTGGGATGACCAGCTGGGAAGCGCGCGATGTGACAGTCGACCTTTCGTTCCTGGCTGGGAAAAGCGGTACAGCCACTCTTTTCAAGGACGGTGTGAATGCTCGCCGCAACGGACAGGATTATAGCATGGAAACGGTGAAACTCAGTGGCCAGCCCCTGAAGCTGCATCTGGCTCCCGGCGGTGGTTTCGCTCTGAAAATCGAATAGTATCGGAGAAGCAAGGAGGGAAAACACACGAATAATCCATAAATATTTCTAAAATCAACGAGTCCGCAAAGATGTTTTTGAATATCTTTGCGGACAATTTATTAATTCATAAAACAGAAAATTATGTCAATGCATACTTGGTTTGAATGTAAGATCCGTTACGACAAAGTAATGGAAAACGGAATGAACAAGAAAGTCACAGAACCGTATCTGGTAGATGCGCTCAGCTTTACGGAAGCCGAAGCCCGCATCATCGAAGAAATGACCCCGTTCATCTCGGGCGAGTTTACGGTATCTGACATCAAACGTGCCAATTACAGTGAACTCTTCCCCAGCGACGACGAAAGTGCCGACCGTTGGTTTAAGTGCAAACTGGTATTCATCACCCTCGACGAGAAAAGCGGCGCCGAGAAGAAATCGTCCACACAAGTACTGGTACAGGCTGCCGACCTGCGTGATGCAGTGAAGAAGTTGGATGCCGGCATGAGCGGTACTATGGCCGATTATCAGATCGCTCTGGTATCCGAAACGACCATCATGGATGTATATCCGTACGGCGAGAAGAACGACAAGCCCGAAGTATAATAGGATATGAGCGAAATTGCCGACCACATCAAGCAGGTACTTGCCGAACTCCCCCCGGGAGTGCGGCTGGTAGCCGTTTCTAAGTTCCACCCCGAAGAAGCTCTCATGGAGGCATACGAGGTGGGACAACGTGTCTTTGGGGAAAGCAAGGCGCAGGAGATGACAGCCAAATACGAACACTTGCCCAAAGACATCGAATGGCACTTTATCGGCCACCTGCAAACCAACAAGTTAAAGTACATCGTGCCGTATGTGGCACTCATTCACGGCATAGATTCGTACCGTTTACTGACTGAGGTAAACAAGCAGGCGGCCAAAGCCGGACGGGTGGTAAACTGCCTGTTGCAATTGCACATCGCCCAGGAAGAAACCAAGTTCGGATTCAGTCTCGACGAATGCAGGGAAATGCTGGAAAATGGTGAATGGAAGTCACTTACACATGTCAGGATTTGCGGATTGATGGGTATGGCAAGCAATACCAATGATATAGAACAAATTGAACGCGAGTTTTGTTCTTTACATAAAGCCTTTACAGAATTGAAAGTTACCTGGTTTGCAGAAACGGATACTTTTTGCGAACTTTCCATGGGCATGTCGCACGACTATGCGCTGGCAGTGACGCACGGAAGTACATTGGTACGTGTAGGTAGCAAGATATTCGGCGAAAGAAACTACTAAAACTAATAATCAAAACGATCATGGCTGACTTAAAGACAACATTCGCGGGATTGACACTGAAGAATCCTATTATCATCAGTAGTTCCGGGCTAACCGACGCTGCCGGGAAAAACCAGAAACTGGCCGGCGCCGGTGCGGGCGCTATCGTCCTGAAATCACTGTTCGAAGAACAAATCATGCTGGATGCCGACCAACTCAAGGATCCGGCTTTCTTCCCCGAAGGAAACGACTACCTGGCCGAATACATCCGCGAGCATCAACTGGCAGAATATCTGGACCTGATCAAACAAAGCAAAGCCGTGTGCGACATTCCCATCATCGCCAGTATCAACTGCCACTCGGATGCCGAATGGGTGGACTTTGCCAAACTGATTCAGAAGGCAGGTGCCGACGCCCTGGAAATCAACATACTGACCCTGCAATCGGATATGCTCTACAAATATGGATCGTTCGAGCAGAAGCACATCGATATCCTGCGGCATGTGAAGTCGACGGTAAGCATTCCGGTTATCATGAAATTGGGTAGTAACCTCACCAACCCCGTAGCCCTGATCGACCAGCTATATGCCAATGGTGCGGCAGCCGTAGTGTTGTTCAACCGCTTTTACCAACCCGATTTCAATATAGACAAACTGGAGTACACCTCGGGCGAGGTATTCAGCCACCCGGCAGACCTGTCGCAATCGTTGCGCTGGGTAGCCATCGCCTCGGCTCAGGTAAACAAGATCGATTATGCCGTATCAGGAGGCGTTCACTCGCCGGAAGCAGTGGTGAAAGCCATTCTGGCCGGAGCATCGGCTGTAGAAGTATGCAGCGCCATCTATCAGAACACCAACCTGCATATCGGCGAAATGACTCGTTTCCTGAATAGTTGGATGGAGCGGAAAGGGTTTAAGAATGTGGATCAATTCAAAGGAAAAATGAATGCCAAGGATATGGAGAGCGTCAACCAATGGGAACGGACGCAGTTCCTGAAGTATTTCTCTACCCGGAAATAGTTTACTACATAGTCTCATCAATAACAAAACCGGCTTGTGGACTTTTACATCCGCAAGCCGGTTTTTGTTATTGTGTTATACTCGTTTTATAGCGACAATGCCCTGAACGATTGGTATTATTCTATCCAGTTTATATTGGAATTACCCACCCAGTTCTTAAACTTGGGATATTTTGAATCGATGGCTTCACGCTCTGCTGTCCATATATAGGTAGTAGGAACACATATTTTCTTCGGAGCCTTTCCGGTTTCTGCTTTCAACTTGTATTCTCCGGCAGTTGCATCTTTAACGATGATTTCAACCTCGTTTATGCTATTACACCACGGGAATTCCACCTTCACAGGATTCTCTGCATGCATACCGGTATTTACCATGGTAGCAGTTGATACTCCAAAAAGTTCATGAACCTCACGTCTTTCTCCGCCAACCTGAATATACAATGGCAAAGTACCACCAGCGGCCTGCAGAGTCACGATTGTTTTTTGTGATTGTTTATTCCACTCAACATCGAATACCACATCATTGAAGTCAAAGTCGCCAATAGCCCCCAGGTCTTCTGCTATGATTCTGTAGCTGCCTGATACCGGTTTAGCTTCTGTAATTTTGACAATCCAGTCCTTATAATAACCATCAGCAGCTTCTTTCTGGTTCGGGTTCTGACCCGCAGCTTCGAAATCAAACCCAACATAATAGCTTCCATTAATGTATTGAATGGTATATTCATAGTGGAACTTGCTATCCAAGGAGTTATGATAGCCAAAATTGGTACTTTTAGTATCATACATGAGCATGATGCTTCCTAAAGATGCATTAAAATTGTTCACGTGATCGTTTCCATTGACCACTAATTGATCCATATTACCATGGCTCCTGGATACAAACTGAACAAAGAAGTTCGTCCAGTCAAGTGTAATGGAAGAGGCGGGATTCTGATTCTCTGCGAACCATTGAGCAACAGCTTGAGCTTCGTCATTCGTTACACTTCCCGGAACAACCCAATCATTTGCCCATTGATTGCTGTTTGTGTTAGCAGCGCGCGAAGAACGCGAAGTCCCAAATCCCCAATCCTGATTAGCATCAACTGTTCCGAACTTCTCCTGAAAAGCTGCTGCATACTGCGCTTCCTTATTTGCTACGATTTGTGAAGGATCATAAAGATCCTTATCCGAAGAACAAGCGGTAAACGATAATACTCCCAAAGCTAACACCCAAAAATTCAATTTCTTTCTCATATACAACTGGTTTTAATTTAGTAATTTCACATAGTACATCATCATCCATCTCATCATCAACGTCGCAAAAATACGTAATAATTTGCAAATTACGGTGCAAACATCTACACAAAATAGATCAATTCTACATCAAAAACACCACAAAACAACATCAATACCCATATTAAACTTTCAATTATTAAATAAGTTCCATTATTTTATTACAATATGAAATATTTGCTATATTAAAAAAAAGCCATTCCGGAAGACTACCAGAATGGCTTTTGACCATTTATACTTTAACTTAAAAGGATATTCGTTTCAAAAACAAAGTTTACATCAAGTTACTTGCCAGTTCGCTCAGCTGACTTCGTTCTCCTTTTATCAGATTGACGTGGGCAAAAAGTTGCTGATCTTTCATCCGGTCGATCATGTACACCAAGCCGTTCGACTGACTGTCCAGGTAAGGTTGATCGATCTGCTGAATATCGCCCGTAAATACCATCTTGGTTCCTTCGCCTGCACGGGTAATGATGGTCTTGATTTCGTGCGGAGTAAGATTCTGCGCCTCGTCGATGATGCAGTACGTCTCACTCAGGCTGCGCCCGCGAATAAACGCCAGCGCTTCGATCACCAGTTGCTCGCTTTTCTGCATGTCCTCGATGCGCTTCACTTCCGACGAGTTAGAGGCAAACTGTCGTTTGATGACATTCAGATTATCAAACAGCGGTTGCATGTAGGGAGCCACCTTCTCGGTAGCGTCACCGGGAAGGAATCCCAGGTCTTTATTGGAAAGCGCCACAATGGGGCGGGCCAACAGGATTTGTTTGTACTCCGTGAGTTTTCCCAACGCCGCAGCCAATGCCAGCAACGTTTTACCCGTGCCTGCCTTCCCGGTCAGCGCCACTAACTTGATGTCCGGATCATTCAGGATCTCGAAAGCGAAACTCTGTTCTGCATTCCGGGCCTCGATTCCGTAATTCTTGGTCTTGTTCACCCGGCATACGGTACGCGTAAAGGGGTTGTACCGGGCAAGCACACTGCTACGATCGCTTTTCAATATAAAGCACTCGTTCGGACGGACAAGTCCCTTAAAGTCAAACTCACTGATATCCAGCCCCTCGCGCGAAGAATAAATACGATCGATCAATGCGGGGTCTATCCCTTCGAAGACCTCGTTCGACTTCTCAAAGATATCAACATTCACCACCTTATCGGTGATATAGTCCTCGCAAACAATCCCGATGGAACGGGCTTTCATGCGCAGGTTGATGTCCTTGGTCACCAGAATGGTCTTCATCTTGGGGTACTTCTTCTCCAGATAGTCGGCTACGGCCAGAATCTGATGGTCGGGTTTGCGGCAAGGAAACGAAGCATGCACCCGTTCGGCCTCGACTTCACCGGTTATGATGAAGAGTTTGCCCAACCCCTCTCCCAGGCTCGCACCTTTATCAAATAGCTGGTCGTCGGTAATGAGATCGAGTTCACGCACAAACTCGCGCGCATTGAAGTTGATCTGTTCATTTCCTTTCTTGAACTTGTCCAACTCTTCCAGAACAACGATGGGGAGATAAATATCATTCTCTTGAAAATTCTTCAGACAATTATAGTCGTGAAGGATGACATTGGTGTCAATCACAAAATTTTTCTTCATATCCTTACTTTTTGTTTGGTTTAAAATGTCCATATTTGCACTCTTATTTGGCTATATAAAGCGCCTATGGTGATTGTGCCCTAAGATAACAAATAAAAAGCCAATAAAGCCGGGGCAACCGTTAATATTTTAAAAAGATGGATTATCAACAGACTTTACATTATTTATATGAGAGTACGCCGATGTTCCAGCAAGTAGGAAGCAAAGCGTACAAAGAAGGACTGGACAACACCTACGAACTGGATAAACATTTCGGACATCCGCACCTTACTTACCGCACCATTCATGTGGCCGGAACCAACGGTAAAGGTTCCTGTTCGCACACCTTGGCATCCATCTTGCAGGAAGCAGGCTACAAAGTAGGGCTCTACACCTCCCCCCACCTGGTAGACTTCCGGGAACGGATCCGTGTAAACGGTCGTCCGGTGCCGGAAGCGTATGTGGTACGCTTTGTAGAAGAACACCGTTCGTTCTTTGAACCGCTCTACCCATCATTCTTCGAACTGACCACCGCCATGGCATTCCGCTATTTCGCCGACGAGCAAATAGACGTGGCAGTGATCGAGGTAGGTTTGGGCGGACGACTGGACTGCACGAATATCATCAATCCCGACCTCTGTATTATCACCAATATCAGTTTTGACCATACGCAATTCCTGGGCGATACACTGGAGAAGATCGCCGCTGAGAAAGCAGGAATCATCAAGACAGGAATCCCGGTCATCGTGGGCGAAACAACTCCGGAAACCCAACCGGTATTCATCCGGAAAGCCGGCGAGCTACAGGCTCCCCTCGTGCTGGCCGAGACAGAACAACGGCTACGTAATGCCCGTCCATACAAGGCAGGTTGGGAATATGATTGTGACGACTATCCCGGACTGACGGGAGAGCTGGGTGGGCTCTACCAGCTCAAGAACACCAATACCTTGCTGAGCGTTCTACCCCGCTTGAAAGAACAGGGATATACACTCTCCGAAGAAGCCGTGCGAAACGGATTTGCCCACGTATGCCGTAACACGGGATTAATGGGACGGTGGCAAAAACTACAAGATGCTCCTGTGCTGATCTGCGACACCGGACACAACGTGGCAGGCATTACCTATGTAGTACAACAGCTCCGGCAACAATCCTATCGGCAACTGCATTGCATCATTGGCATGGTGAACGACAAAGACGTCAGCGGGGTACTGAAACTCCTGCCCCCTGAGGCCGTGTACTACTTCACCCAAGCCAGCGTACAGCGGGCGCTTCCGGCTGAAACACTGATGCAACTGGCCTCCGAAGCCGGTTTACAGGGTACGACTTACCCCGATGTGGCTACCGCCGTACGCGCCGCCCAACAAAAAAGCCTCCCGGAAGATTTGATCTTCGCAGGAGGCAGTAGCTTTATTGTAGCCGACCTGTTAGCGAGCAGCGATACACTCGATCTCCACTAACGCATCTTTAGGCAGCGCCTTCACAGCAAATGCCGAACGAGCCGGGAATGCACCGTCAAAGAAAGTGGCATACACCCCGTTCATACCGGCAAACAATGACATATCTTGCAGGAAAACAGTGGTCTTCACCACGTTGTCCATTGACAACCCGGCCTCTTCCAGAATCGCTTTCATATTCTCCAGCGATTGGCGGGCCTGCGCCTCTATTCCTTCGGGCATTTCGCCTGTAGCCGCATTAATGGGAAGCTGTCCCGATACAAATACCATTCCATTGGCTTCGATAGCCTGGCTATAAGGGCCGATAGCGCCCGGTGCCTTCGCACTACAAATTACCTTTTTCATATCTTTATCATTAGTAGAGGGGTTTACTCCCTCCGATTATTAATTGCCGAACAAAGGTAGAAAAAGAAATCAAAATGAACAAAAAGTGCATAAAAAAACGTGGTATGCTCACGCACCCCACGCCCCCTAAACCAAGTTTCTATTAATCCGTATCAATTGTATCAATAGATCTCATAGCCAAGTTTAGCATTTTATCATCCGGTTTGACCTGTTTATGACAAATGATTAGCCAAAAAACAAAAACCAGACGAAAACGTCAATACGATTCCTCGTTTTGCGCTTCATTATTTCACAAAGTTATAAGATATAAAGATATTTTCCAAAAAAAATGCCCGGACAATTTCAAATCAATTTCATAAAGATAAACAACTATATTACAACTGATTAAATACATAGTTGCATTATCCACCCGGACAGTTGCATTTTTTACTCAACTAAAATTTGACTACAAAATCATCCAAATTTAAAGAAATCGAAAGATTTAGTCTTTTTTTCATACGACCTTTTGCTTTGGTTAAAGAGTCGGGAGCCGTTGAAAATATCCGACTTATATCTTCGTGAGACATCGAAATCTTTAATAAGCAGCATATCTTAAGGTCGTGCATAGTCAGCACCGGATAGGCATCGCGTAAACGGTTTATAAAGTCATTGAACAAATAGTTGACCAGTTCGAACATCCGTTCCCAATCTTCGGGTGAAAGTTCGCGTTTGCTTCCGCTTTTCACAGCCACCAACAGGCGAAAATCATCTATATGGGAATATTCTGCGGTTTCCTGAACAGCTTTTCCGGTAGTTTTCAATCGTTCTTTTTCCTTGCTGTTCAATATAGATAACTGCTCCTGCAACTCGCTGTTGCGCTGAATCAATACCAGAACCTTGTCGTTCACTCCAAGCATTTTATCGCGGTATTCCCCCAGTTCGTCCTGCAATATTTCGTAACCGCGTTGATAGCCGTCCCTTTCCTCTTTACAGGTGGTCAGAGCGCACTCCATCTTCTGGTTACATTTTTTCTGCAACCCGATCTTATGCTTATAATAAAAATAAAGAAGAAGAATCGCGATAAAAAACACAATACCAAGCACGACGGTCGTACCTGGTATATCGTTTGTTCGCAAGTTTTCGTGCTGCAATTCCTCCACCTGAGACGGTGTCCGGAATACAGAAGCGGAAGTCGTTTGGCATAAAACCTGTAGTAGAGAAAAGACAACGACTTCTAATGTCACACGGTATCGGATATACATTGGGAGTACATTTTCTGCAAAACAGACAAGGTTCCCGGATCAGTTCCTCAATTGCAAGTTCTGCTGCAACCGTTTTTGTTCTTCGATCAATTCTTCATTCTCTTTGGCTTTGGAAATGAACTCCTTCACCATATTGTTGTCTTTGAACGAAGCAGGAGCGTCCTTGAGTATGTCGTTAATTTGCGGTGTCAGGATGGGATAAGGAAGAGAGCTACACAACATCATGAAAACACTGGGTCCCAGTACATTTTCATAATTATCGGCGATAAACGCTTTCACCGATTTATTCATTTCATTGGCCAGTTCCTCTCCTTCTTTATTGAGCTGTTCATGGATTATGGACAAATCATTGCCATCCATCACCATGCGTGCCTCTTTGCGTTCCAGTTCTTCGATCTTCAGGTCCATCGCATTCTTCCGGTCGATAAAATCATACAAGGCATTGTTCAGGGAGGTCCCCCGGGCACTCAGTTGCATATTGGTTATCGATACCTCGATATTTCCTTTTTCCAGAATCATCGGCATAACGCTTTCTTCGCCGATGTACAAGGTGACCATCATCACGGAGTCTACATCGCCTTTCATGGAAAAGGCTCCATGAATAACCTCAGCCGAGTCGAGTGTCTGCCACTCTTCTCCTTGCAAAGATTTGATATAAAGCATCTTCCCGTCAAGACTGCGTACAGAAGATACTCCCGCAATTTTATACATACTGCTACATGAGGTAAGACTCAATAACAGAAGCGAGTAAAGAAAAAACCTGTTCACAATTATTCTTGTTTTTTGTTTATCTGATGCAAAGGTACAACGCTTTCGGCTTCCATGAAAACTTTTTATTATTATTTAAAACTTGCTATACTCTTTTCTACTTCAACCCGCAGATTCCTATAAAAAATTAATGAAATATCAGTTTGTTTGCCTATTTTTGTGCCCAACGACTTTACAAATCGTAATCATCAACAAACATTTCAAATAATGAATAAACTTAAATTCTATGCATTTGCACTGGCAATGCTGGTGCTTACGTCTGCCAAAGCAGACGAGGGAATGTGGTTATTACAGCTTATGCAGCAACAACATTCCATCGACATGATGAAAAAACAAGGTTTAAAACTGGGTGCAACTGACTTGTACAACCCCAACGGAGTGTCGTTGAAAGATGCCGTAGGTATCTTTGGCGGAGGATGTACCGGCGAAATCATCTCGCCCGAAGGGTTGATCCTGACCAATCACCACTGTGGTTACAGTTTCATTCAACAACACAGTTCTGTGGAACACGATTACCTCACCAACGGATTCTGGTCTGCTTCCAGAGATAAGGAACTTCCCACCCCGGGATTGCAATTCACGTTCATCGAACGCATTGAAGACATCACCGACCTGGTGAACGCCAAGGTGAAGGCAGGCGAAGTAGAGGAGTACAATTCATTCAGCACGTCATTTCTTACAAAACTGGCAACAGAGCTTTACCTGAAGAGCGACCTGAAGGGTAAAAAAGGCATCGTTCCGCAAGCATTACCATTCTACGCCGGAAATAAATTCTACCTGTTCTATAAGAAAATATACACCGATATACGCATGGTGGCTGCTCCTCCCTCATCGGTAGGGAAGTTTGGAGGCGAAACGGACAACTGGATGTGGCCGCGCCACACGGGCGACTTCTCTATTTTCCGCGTATATGCCGATGCCGACGGTCAGCCGGCCGAATACAACGCATCCAACCAACCGCTGAAAACGGCCAAATTCCTGCCCATCTCCATCAAAGGTTTGCAAGAAGGCGATTATGCCATGATTCTAGGATTCCCCGGAAGAACCAGCCGCTACCTGACCGTTTCGGAAGTGAAAGAACGGATGGAATCGGAGAATGCTCCCCGCATCGAATTCCGCGGAACCCGTCAAGGTGTGCTGAAAGAGGTAATGAATGCCAGCGACAAGGTACGTATTCAGTATGCCAGCAAATATGCCAGTTCCAGCAACTACTGGAAGAATTCCATCGGTATGAACAAAGCCATCGTGGACAACCATGTACTCGATACCAAGGCTGAACAGGAAGCGCTCTTCGCAGAATTTGCCAAAACAAAAGGCAACGCCGACTACATAAATGTGATGAAAGAGATTGATGCCGCAGTGGCTCAGACAGCTCCTCTTAAATACCAGATGACTTGTCTCACGGAAACATTCAACACCGGTATTGAGTTCGGGAGTCCCTTTATGGTGATGGACAAACTCAAAAAAGGGTTGAACGAGAAGAACGATTCCCTGATAAATACTTGCATCGAAGCATTGAAAAAGACATTCGAAGGTATACACAACAAGGACTACGATCATGAAGTGGACCGCAAAGTGGCCAAGGTATTGTTACCACTCTACGCCCAGATGATTCCCGCCGAGCAGCGCATGTCCATCTACAGCGTGATCGAGAAAGAGTTCAAAGGCAACTATGATGCGTTCGTCGATGCCATGTACAACAATTCGATCCTTGCCAATCAGGCCAATTTCGACAAATTCATTAAAAAGCCCACTGTCAAAGCCATCGAAAATGATTTGGCAAGCCAATACTCACGCGCCAAATACGAAAAGGCCAGCGCACTTAGCTCGGAAATGTCTCCCTTGACGAGCCAACTGACACTACTGCACAAAACATACATCCGCGGACTGGAAGAGATGAAACTCCCGGCTCCATCGTACCCGGATGCTAACTTCACCATCCGTCTAACGTACGGTAATGTGAAACCCTACAACCCGAGAGACGGTGTGTTCTACAAATACTTCACCACCACCCAGGGTATCCTTGAAAAAGAAGACCCGAACAACCGTGAGTTCACGGTTCCGGCCAAACTGAAAGAGCTGATCCAGAGCAAAGACTACGGCCGCTATGCCTTGCCCAACGGCGACATGCCCGTATGTTTCCTCTCCACCAATGATATCACCGGAGGTAACTCGGGAAGCCCCGTGCTGAATGGCAACGGCGAACTGATCGGTTGCGCATTCGATGGCAACTGGGAATCATTGAGCGGTGACATCAACTTCGATAATAATCTGCAACGTTGCATCAACCTCGACATTCGTTATGTATTGTTCATCCTCGAAAAGTTGGGCGGATGCAGCCACCTGATAAACGAAATGAAAATCGTAGAATGAGAAAACTTTTACTCTTTACCGTAAGCGCATTCATCGCCCTCGCCGCACAAGCGGACGAGGGCATGTGGATGCTCACCGACCTGCGGGCACAGAATGCCGCCGTGATGCGCGAACTCGGACTCGAAATACCGATCGAGGAGGTGTACTCTCCCAACGGCATATCGATAAAAGATGCCGTGGTACACTTTGGCAGCGGATGTACGGCTGAGGTAGTCTCATCCGAAGGGCTGGTGCTGACCAACCACCACTGTGGGTACGGCTCCATCCAGCAACACAGCTCCGTGGAGCACGATTACCTGACGGACGGTTTCTGGGCAATGGACCGCCAGCAGGAACTCCCTTGCAAGGGTCTGACGATAACGTTCATCGACCGCATTCTCGATGTAACCTCCTATGTGCAGGAGCAATTAAAGAAAGACGAAGACCCGAATGGCACCAATTACCTATCGCCCAGCTACCTGGGTGGAGTAGCCATCCGCTTCGCCAAAGCCGAAAAGATAGAACTGACACCGGCTCTCCGACTGGAACTGAAAGCATTCTACGGCGGAAACCGATACTACCTCTTCGTGAAAACGGTATACAGCGACATCCGTATGGTGGGGGCTCCTCCTTCGTCCATCGGTAAGTTTGGCGCCGATACCGACAACTGGATGTGGCCGCGCCACACAGGCGACTTCTCCCTGTTCCGCATCTATGCCGATAAGGATGGACGTCCTGCCAACTACTCGGCCGACAATGTGCCACTCAAAGTCAAGAAACACCTCGTCATCAACCCCAACGGTATTCAGAAGGGCGACTTCGCCTTCGTCATGGGATTCCCGGGACGCAACTGGCGATACATGATCTCCGATGAGGTACAGGAGCGGATGCAGACTACCAACTTCATGCGTCACCATGTACGTGGCGCCCGTCAGGAGGTATTAATGGAAGAAATGCAGAAAGATCCCGCCGTGCGCATCCACTATGCCAGCAAGTATGCTTCATCGGCCAACTACTGGAAAAATGCCATCGGCATGAACGAAGGTCTGGTTCGCCTGAAAGTGCTTGACACCAAACGGAAACAACAGGAACAACTCCTGGCACGGGGGCAGGAACTGGGCGACGATTCGTACCAAAAGGCGTTCGACCAGATACGCTCCATCGTTGCGCAACGGCACGATGCGATGTACCACCAACAGGCTATCGTCGAAGCGCTGGTAACCGGCATGGACTTCATGAGTCTTCTTCCGTCAGCAAACGAGCTGAGCACTGCTTTGCGTACCCACGCCTCCGACAAGAGTGGAGAGCGTCTCAAGAAAGCCGTCAATAGTTTCAAGGAAGCAGGTGAGAAATATTTCGATGCCATCGCCTACCCACAGGTGGAACGCGCCGTGGGGAAAAAGATGATGCAGACATACATGCAGTATATTCCGGTCGACCAACGGATTTCGATTTTCAAACTGATTGACAAGCGCTTCAAAGGTAACAGCGACGCATTTGTCGACGCTTGTTTCCAGAACTCTATCTTCGGAAGTCGTACCCGGTTCGATAATTTTATCCGGAAGCCTTCGATCCAAGCACTGGATAAGGACCTGATGGTGCAATTCAAAAGTTCCATTTCAGCCGGACTCGCTCATAGTGCCAATGCCATGCAAGATGCCAATCGCAACTACGATGCCGCCCACAAAGTTTGGGTGAAAGGTATGATGGACATGAAACTGGCTAACGGACAGCCGATTTATCCGGATGCGAACTCAACGTTGCGCCTTACATACGGCAAGGTAAGATCGTACGAACCTGCCGATGGTATGGTATACGAATCGTTCACCACGCTGAAAGGAGTAATGCAGAAAGAGGACCCGAACAAGTGGGAATTTGTCGTTCCTGACAAGCTGAAAGCTCTCTACGAAGCCAGGGACTTCGGTCCGTATGCTATGAAGAATGGCGAAATGCCGGTTTGTTTCATTGTAGATACGGACAATACGGGAGGGAACTCCGGCAGTCCGGTATTTAACGGTAAAGGAGAACTGATCGGTACTGCTTTCGACCGTAACTATGAAGGGTTGACGGGTGACATCGCTTTCCGTCCGGCATCGCAACGGGCTGCTTGTGTGGATATACGGTATACTTTATTTATTATAGATAAGTTTGCAGGCGCTTCACATCTTATTCGGGAAATGAGTTTTTCTGAGGAATAATTTGGATGTTTTCTCTTTGGGCTGCGCTGTGCTTCTTCTTTCTCTTTTGTCTTTGGGCTGGCGCCGTCTCTTCTTTCTCTTTTGTCTTGATACAAAAGAGAAAGAAGCAAAGAGAAAAAATCAAGGCTGCGTCTAGTTTCCTACTCGCTCGCTGCGTAGCGCTAACGACCCCGAACTCGCTCCACTTCGTTGCGCTCAAACACAGGGTCGTCTTCACGCGCTACTCCGGTCGCTCGCTTAACGGAAACTAGCCGAGGCCAATCTTTTCTTCTCCACATCGCTTCGCTCGTGGAATTTTATTGGATGAATGGGCGCAAGCCCTTTTTTCTTCTTTCCTCCTGTACGATTTTTTGCGAAACATTCGTCACGTCGTCACTGTTTTCGATTTAATTGTTTTATAATCAATTTGTTGTGTCGTGACGAATACCTGTTTTATCCAGCACGCATTCGTCACTTTTTGGGGGATTCGTCACGCTTGTATATTTGTATGTTTGTCTGTTTGCCTCTTTGCTCCTTTTTATCTTTTCATCTCTTATTTTCCGAACGCTTTGTCCTATTACATTATAAAATGGGGCGAGATGCTGGTCTGCTAGGGTGTACATGCTTGCTTGCCAGTTGCATACCTTCTGCTTCCCAGTGCGAAACACATTGTGACATAAGGTGGCACAGGTCGTTTCATAGGGTGGCACAAGTCGTTTCATAAGGCGGCACACATTGTTTCATCAGGTGGCACACGTTGTTTCATAGGATGAAACACTGTGTGCCAAGGCATGAAACTCACAGTACCCGGAATTACTCCTCACAGCATCCAGATTCGAAACCACCATTCCCTGTGACGGATCCCCCAAAAAGTGACGAATGCGTGCTGGATAAAACAGCCATTCGTCACGACACAACAAATTGATTATAAAACACTTACACCTAAAAAAGTGGCAACGTGACGAATAAAATCACATTTTCACCTAGAGTAGAAAAGAGAAAGCACTACCCACCCCAAGCACTCCTTACAAAACCCAAAAAACACGAGCGAAGCGATGTGGCGAAGAAAAGACTGGCCTCATTTTCGGAGCGTTAAGCGGAGCTTGGGTGAAAAACGAGTAAAGGAGCGATTGTTTGAACGGAGCGAAGCGTAGTGAGTTGGAGCTCCGATCGTTTTTCGCACAAGCGGAGTAGCGGAGAAAATGCAGCCTTGAATTTTTCTTTGGTTCTTTCTTTTGTTTCAAGACAAAAGAAAGAACAAGACAACGCTAACCAAACACCACATCCGGCACCGGAGAATGTTCCATATCCTCCAATTCGCCAATCACCCGCCGTTCGCTGCTACGAACCCAGTACACAAACTCCCTGTCAGGCGCATACGTCTCAGCAAACTTCAACAAAGGTTGAATACTGAATGAATCGCCAACGATCCCTGCTCCCGACTTCAACGCATCCTGCGCATTGCATGCCTGTTCCAAACGTAGCGGCACCATCAGCATTGGTTTCTGCAGGAACATTGCCTCACAGATCGTATCAAAAACGGCTGTACCGGCATAAGCCCGGCATCCGGCAAACGCATTCATGAAAGCAGTGTCATCCGGTTGGTAGAAACGGAGCGTCTTGTCTATCCGGGTCACCTCCTCAGCGTCGGGGTTATCCCAGAAAAAGCGCATGGGTACCTCCGGTCGGGCCTGGTGAAAGTCCAGTATCTCCTCGAAAAAGCGAGATCTAGGTAGATAACCGTGTATATAGTCGCCCGTTTCCGTAGGCATGGACGTAATCTCCCGGCGGAGCAACGGCGGTACCACTACCACATTGTTGGCCGCATCGGCAGGAAGTGAGCGGAACGAAAGCGCCAGGCGTTTCTTGGCCCGCATGCTGGTCAGGCGGGTAAACAGTCGCATCAGCAGCAAGCGCCAATATCCCTTTTGCGGGAATTCGAAGTCGCGGTGCAGGAACATATATTCGCGTCCCACGGCCACATACGGCGCCGAAGGACGAAACAGCAGATACGTAAATCCGGTCAGCACCTCGTGGAAATTGATCACAGCGTCCACCCCGGTCTTGCGGATGCGACGGTTGATGTAGCACATGCTCCGTATATACTCCGGGAAATACAGCAGATTATGGATCAGATTCTTTCCCAGGCGGATGTATTCACCCGTTTCCGTTGATAAAAGTTTAGGACTTACAAAGCGTTTTACCGGAGCTTTGGCATTGCGATTGAAAAAGCCCGGCAAAGTACGCGAGGAACTACCGCCCACGAGGATTTCCACCACTTCGTGTCCCCGGCGGCTCAGCATCTCTTCGAGAGCGACTGCCTGCATGAGGTGTCCTCTCCCCTCTCCTTGAACGATAAATAAAAACCTCATATAATAGCTGTTGAAACATTTGAACTATTGAACAAGTTCACCTCCGAAATAGTTTGATCTCCGGCGAAGATAACCAACCGTTTAACTACACAAAAATCCCTTTTCTTTTTTTCATACCGATGTCTTTCGCATGACTTTTCTATGAACAAACGCGCCCGTTCACTGTTATATTTGCAAAACAGTAATTACATTACGCAGCCGTTTATGCTGCTTTTACCTAAAAGGAGATTTAATATGGAAAAATTTGAAAAGTTGATACAATCGTCCCAACCGGTCCTGATTGATTTCTTTGCCGAATGGTGCGGTCCGTGCAAAACGATGAAACCGATTCTGAAGGAAGTAAAAGGTAAATTGGAGAATGAAGCACAGATTGAAACCATCGACGTTGATCAGGAAGAGGTTCTGGCTGCCCGCTATCAGATACAGGCTGTGCCAACGTTTCTCTTGTTCAAAGGCGGCAAGGTGGTATGGCGACATACGGGCATCATACCGGGAAACGAATTAGTGAGCGTTATTAAGCAATATACGTAAAAAAAGAGCTGCCCGAAAATGACGGCAGAATTTTGATTTGTAAAGTGAATGTGGATAAAGAAAGGGAGCTGACCGCAGTTTTCCTGTTGTCAGTCTCCCTCTATTTATCTTCATGCCAACCAGCTTATGCCCGTCAGCGGCAAAGCGATACTTATTTCTTCAGATAGCCTACCGGATTATTCAGCATCGGCATTTGTGTATCCGACAGTTTGAGAACCGTCTTCAGTTTGTTGCTGTCCATTGTGGCACGGGCAACGGTTCCCAGTTTGGCCATTGCACAGAAAACGGAAATGTTCTGCGAAACAATGCCTGCATCCATGGCGCACATCAGTTTGGTACGCTCGTTCTTCACATCGCCCATACGCGCCAGGTCGCTTACCAGCACCAACGCCACCGGAACCTTGTTCACAAAATCCTGTCCACCGGCTACGGCGCTGCGGAAATCACCCTCCGTAAGCAGATTCAAGGCATGAGCTTTGGCATCGTACAGGTATGTCGCCTGCGGCAACACCACATATACATCGATGTCTTGCTTGTTCATGGCCGAAGGAGCGGTACGTTTGCCGCTTTCCGGACGATTAATGCCATTGGCTGCCCACAACAAATCGGACAAATCGGCATTGGTCAACGCCTTATCCTGATACTCACGAGTCGAACAACGGTCGGACAAGGCTTTCATCACCGTTCCGGCACGGTTCATGTTCGGCTTGGGCAGTTGAATCACTTTCTGAGCCGCGCAGGTAACCGCTACGAACAAACACATTAAAAATAATTGGAGCTTTCTCATACGTTTGATATTAAATTTAGTTGATAGCACAAATTTAGGTAAAATAGTTTTGCTTACCGTTCCTGTTGACAAAATTTAATACGCACCGGATGATAAAACTCACTAAAAAACCCGTAAGTTTGTCCCGCTTAATGCGCCGTAACGATGAGTAAAAAAGGAAGTACCGGAAGAAAAAGAAAGAAAAAGAAGAGCCAGTCGGGTAGTAACAAAGGGTGTATCAGCGCTATCGTACTCTTGTTGGTGGTGGCCCTGGCGCTTTATATGTACAGCAGGTACTACCGGCAAACGCATCCTGTGGCATCGGAGCAGACTTCTTCCATACAGTCAGGACACGCTTCAGGCAGCGATGAAAAATCCTGTATCAACCGGCAATCCGGGACCGAAGGACAGAAAAGCTTCTCCAAATCTTCGAACGCTGCCGTTACAGGAAAAAAAATTGCATACGAAGCGCTGGACATCGCCCTCGCACTCACTCCCAGGCATGAACAGCTCATTCGCCATACCGGATATACCGTTTCGTACAATTCCATCTGGCGGCTCCCCAACTGGGTAGGTTATGAACTGACCCGGCAGGAAACGCGAGGTAAAGAAAATCGAAGCGATCGCTTCATAGCCGACCCGCTCGCCCGGGGAGCGATAGCGACGAACAGCGACTATACCCGTTCAGGTTATGACAAGGGGCACATGGCTCCGGCAGCCGACATGAAGTGGGATGCCCAGGTAATGAAAGAATCTTTCTATTTTACCAATATCTGTCCGCAACACCCGGAACTGAATCGACGGAGGTGGAAAGACCTGGAGGAAAAAATACGCGACTGGGCCATTGCCGACAGCGCCATCATCATCGTTTGCGGCCCGATTGTGAACGACCAACCCCGGACATTGGGTAAAAACAAGGTCGCCGTTCCACAGAAGTTCTTCAAAGTCATTCTCTCGCCCTACCTGACTTCTCCCAAAGCGATCGCGTTCTTATTTGATAACCAGCGATCGGTCGATCCGTTGCGCTCTTACGTAGTAACGGTGGACAGCATCGAACGGCTTACCGGGCTGGACTTCTTCGCCCCGCTCCCTGATGAGTTGGAAGACCGTATCGAAGCACGGGCGGACTGTTTGCAATGGGGATTGTAGATTGCAGGCATGCGCCGCTTCCATCTGGTTCACCTCTGCATACATGTATCTGTTACGTTGAATCCGAAGTATAGATGCGACACCCGTCTATTCCACTATTTTCACAGAAAACAAAGACGGGTTTATTGATTTCTTCCTATCTTTGAGCCGATTTTGAAACATTAGAATATCTCATGAATAAGAAAACCAAAAAGGCGTTACTTGCCACCCTCCTCACCTTCATCGCATTGGGTGCCATCGTTGCCGGAACAGGCTATTACCTCTTCCTCTTCCCGCAATTCCACCCACAGAAAACCGTTTACGTATATGTAGACCGCGACGATACAGCCGACTCTATCTACGACAAAATAAAAGCCGCCGGAAACCCGGGCAACATGACCGGATTTCGCTGGATGGCGGAGTACCGTAAGTTCGACCGTAACGTTCACACCGGACGTTATGCCATCCGTCGGGGCGACAATGCCTATCACCTCTTCAGCCGTTTCTACCGGGGGTACCAGGAACCCATCAACCTGACGGTGGGCAGTGTACGCACCCTTGATCGCCTGGCGAGAAGCATCGGCAACCAACTGATGATCGACTCGGCCGAAATAGCCACCCGGCTCTTTGATACCCATTTCCAAAGCGAACTGGGATACACTTCCGAAACCATGCCCTGTCTGTTCATCCCCGAAACATACCAGGTATATTGGAACATGGGCGCAGACGAATTCTTCCAACGGATGCAGAAAGAGCACGAGCGGTTCTGGAACGACGACCGCCGGGCCAAAGCGCAAGCCCTCGGGATGACACCCGATGAGGTATGTACCCTCGCCTCCATCGTCGAGGAAGAAACCAACAATAATGCAGAAAAGCCGATGGTAGCGGGACTCTACCTCAACCGGCTGCATGCCAACATGCCGCTGCAAGCTGATCCCACCATCAAGTTTGCCGTACAGGATTTTGCCCTGCGCCGCATCACCAATGATCTGCTGCGGGTGCAATCGCCTTACAATACGTATATCAATACCGGGCTTCCCCCCGGTCCCATCCGCATCCCCACGACGCGGGGTATCGACAGTGTACTAAATTACACCAAGCACAATTATTTGTACATGTGTGCCAAAGAAGATTTCTCGGGCACGCACAACTTCGCCTCCAGTTACAGCGACCACTTACGAAATGCACAGAAATACTGGAAAGCATTGAACGAACGGAAGATTTTCAAGTAAATACAAAGCAATAATGATAGGAAAAAGCTATCTTTGTCAGCAATCGAAATTAATTAATTCAATACTTATATGAATAAACAACTCCTATTGGGCGACGAAGCCATTGCACAAGCAGCTTTAGATGCAGGTCTGTCGGGCGTTTATGCCTATCCGGGCACTCCTTCCACCGAAATTACGGAATACATTCAGGGATCTCCCTATGCCAGCGAACAAAACGTACACAGCCGTTGGTCGGCCAACGAAAAAACAGCCATGGAATCGGCTCTGGGTATGTCGTTTGCCGGAAAGCGCGCCCTGGTGTGTATGAAACACGTGGGTATGAACGTGGCAGCCGACTGTTTCATCAATGCCGCCATGACCGGCGCCAAAGGTGGTCTGATTGTCATTGCTGCCGACGACCCCAGCATGCACTCCTCACAAAACGAACAGGACAGCCGCTTCTATGGTGACTTCGCACTGATCCCGATGCTCGAGCCGAGCAACCAGCAAGAAGCTTATGATATGATTTACAACGGATTCGAGTATTCCGAAAAGATCGGCGAACCGCTCCTGATGCGTATCGTTACCCGTCTGGCTCACTCCCGTTCGGGTGTGGAACGCCAAGCACAGAAAGCGCAGAACGAACTCGCGTTCAGCGACGATCCCAAGCAGTTTATCTTGTTGCCGGGTATCGCCCGCAAGCGTTACAAGGCGTTGCTGGCCCGTCAGGACGATTTTGTAAAGGCATCCGAAGAATCTCCATACAATAAATACATCGACGGTCCGAACAAGAAGATGGGTATCATCGCCTGCGGTATCGGCTTCAATTACCTGATGGAAAACTATCCCGATGGCTGCGAATATCCGGTATTGAAGATCGGACAATATCCGCTTCCAAAGAAGCAGCTCGAACAACTGGTAGACACGTGCGATGAAATCCTCGTACTGGAAGACGGACAGCCGTTCGTAGAACGCCTGTTGAAAGGCTATCTGGGCAGAGGCATTCAGGTGAAAGGTCGTCTCGACGGAACGCTGTCACGCGATGGCGAGCTGAATCCGGACAACGTAGCCCGCGCCATCGGCCGTGAAAACACGTCGACCTTCAGCGTACCGAGTCTGGTTGAAATGCGCCCGCCGGCATTGTGCGACGGTTGCGGACACCGCGATATGTACGCCATGCTCACCGAAGTGCTTCGGTCTGACTATCCTACCCACAAGGTGTTCAGCGATATCGGCTGCTACACGCTGGGAGCCGGCGCACCGTTCAACGCCATCAACTCGTGCGTGGATATGGGTGCTTCGATCACTATGGCCAAAGGCGCTTCCGATGCAGGACTGCATCCGGCGGTAGCCGTTATCGGCGACTCAACATTTACCCACTCGGGTATGACCGGCCTGCTCGACTGCGTCAACGAGAACTCGAACGTCACCGTCATCATCTCTGACAACGAAACCACAGCCATGACCGGCGGACAGGATTCGGCAGGTACCGGACGCATCGAAGCTATCTGTGAAGGACTGGGTGTAGACCCGGCGCACATCCGCGTGGTAGTTCCCTTGAAGAAGAACTACGACGAAATGCGCCAGATCATCCGCGAAGAGCTCGACTACCGCGGCGTATCGGTTATCATCCCCCGCAGAGAGTGCATCCAGACATTAACCCGTAAGAAAAGAAGCAAATAAGACATGAAGAAAGATATTATATTGTCGGGCGTAGGCGGACAAGGTATTCTGTCCATCGCCACAGTCATCGGTAAGGCAGCCCTGAAAGACGGACTGTACATGAAACAAGCGGAAGTACACGGCATGAGCCAACGTGGAGGCGACGTACAGTCGAATCTCCGCATCAGCGACAAACCCATCGCTTCGGACCTGATCCCCTCGGGCAAGTGCGACCTTATCATCTCACTCGAACCCATGGAAGGACTGCGCTACCTCCCTTACCTCAATCCGGAAGGCTGGCTGGTGACCAACGAAACTCCGTTCATCAACATCCCCAACTATCCGGCAGAAGCCGATATCATGGCGGAAATCAACAAACTGCCCCGCAAGGTAGTATTGGATGTGGACAAGATAGCGAAAGAAGTCGGTTCTGCCCGTGTAGCCAATATCGTGTTGCTGGGAGCTACCATCCCGTTCCTGGGCATCGACTACACAAAGATTCAGGACAGCATCCGTGAGATATTCGAACGCAAAGGCGAAGCCATCGTTGAGATGAACCTCAAAGCGCTTGCAGCCGGTAAAGAAATTGCAGAAAAACTTATTTGATTTACGATTTGACGATTTACGATTAGCCGATTGAAAAGGCACTCCTGGCTAAGAGGATGCACCAATTGTCTAATCGTAAATCGTAAATCGGTAAATCGTCAAATTCCAAATAATATGACTGATAAATACTGGGAAGAAGACATCGAAACGATGGGCCGCGAACAACTGCGCGAACTGCAACTGGCACGGCTGAAGAAGACAATGAACATAGCCATTCAATCGCCTTTCTACAAGGAACTCTACGGTAAACACGGGATTACCCCCGACATCGTCCAATCAGTAGACGATATCACCAAACTACCCTTCACCATCAAATCGGATATGCGCGAATACTATCCCTTCGGGCTGGTTGCCGGCGACATGGCACAAGACGGGGTACGCCTCCACTCTTCGAGCGGTACCACCGGCACCCCTACGGTCATTGTGCATTCGCAACACGACCTCGACTCATGGGCTAACCTCGTGGCACGTTGTCTCTACATGGTAGGCGTACGCCGCACCGATGTATTCCAAAACAGTTCGGGATATGGTATGTTTACCGGCGGACTGGGCTTCCAATATGGCGCCGAACGCCTGGGAGCGCTCACAGTACCGGCTGCTGCGGGCAACAGCAAACGTCAGATTAAGTTCATCAACGACTTCAAGACAACTACCGTACACGCCATCCCCAGCTATGCTGTCCGTTTGGCCGAGGTATTCCAGGAAGAAGGACTCGACCCGAAAACCACTACGCTGAAAACACTCATCATCGGCGCCGAACCGCATACCGACGAACAACGCAAGAAGATCGAAAAGATGCTGAACGTGAAAGCGTACAACTGCTTCGGTATGTCGGAAATGAACGGTCCCGGGGTAGCTTTCGAGTGTACCGAACAAAACGGTCTGCACTTGTGGGAAGACTGCTATCTCATTGAAATTATCGATCCGGAAACCGGCGAACATGTACCCGACGGCGAAATCGGCGAGATGGTGCTCACCAGCCTCGACCGTGAGATGATGCCCCTCATCCGCTACCGCACGCGCGACCTCACCCGTATCCTCTCCGAACCTTGCCCATGTGGACGCACGCACGTACGCATCGACCGCATCAAGGGACGCAGCGACGATATGTTTATCATCAAGGGAGTAAATATCTTCCCGATGCAGATCGAAAAGATCCTGATGCAGTTCCCGCAATTGGGAAGCCATTATCTCATCACCCTGATTACAGAACGTAACCAAGACGAGATGATCGTGGAAGTAGAACTGAACGACCTGTCGACGGATAACTACATTGAACTGGAGAACATTCGCAGGAGCATCACCCGTCAACTGAAAGACGAGATACTCGTTACACCCAAAGTGAAGTTGGTAAATAAAGGAAGCTTGCCACAGAGCGAAGGGAAAGCAGTACGAGTGAAAGATCTACGAGAGAATAAGGCATAAAAAAAGCCGTACCGACGATGTGATGAAACTCTGATAAGACAAGATTTGAGTGCCCGATCCCTTTGTAATCCACCGGCTTAAAGCTATCCCGAAGGACGTGGCCCGCCATTGGAAACCGAAGCATTTCTCGGTATATCAGATTAATTTGAAGAGTTTCCCGATCCAGTCGATACGGCCTATTTTTTACTAAAACAAAAATAGCTACTTTTTGTGAGATAAACAAGGGAAAACAGCTTTTTGTTTCTCAAAAGATGTTTTTCCTTGTATTTTTTACCCCTCCATAAAACGAAAAATGTCAGCCTTTATAACCAAGGCTGACATTTTTATTTGGTAAGTTATTGAAACTTAAGCGTTCTTTGCTTTCGCTACGATAGCTTTGAATGCTTCCGGATGATTCATAGCCAAATCGGCCAAAACCTTACGGTTGATTTCAATACCTGCTTTGTGCAGACCGCCCATCAATTTAGAATAAGACATTCCTTCGAGACGAGCACCAGCGTTGATACGTTGGATCCACAAAGCGCGGAAATTTCTTTTCTTGTTTTTACGGTCACGGAACGCGTACGTCAAACCCTTTTCCCAAGTGTTTTTTGCTACGGTCCATACATTCTTTCTTGCCCCAAAGTAACCTCTGGTTAGCTTCAAAATTTTCTTTCTTCTTGCTTTAGAAGCAACATGATTTACTGATCTTGGCATAGTTTTTCTTTTTTTGAATGTTAGCGCCCCTGTTTCACACAGCGAACTTTAAGCTAATGCATTC
>JAVBVD010000022.1:0-52161 GCA_031554635.1 Bacteroides sp. | reverse complement strand
CAAAGATATGAGAAAAATTTCTTTGCAAGGTCTTTTTGTCCAAAAAGTTTAGTGTTTAATAAAAACAGCACTCACCTTATTGGTATATCTGAACTGACACTTCACCTCTCAACACACTGAGGGCATTACCCGCGAGGGCTTCCATCTCATCCTCACCGGGATAAGTAAAGACGGGTGCCAGGAATGAAATCCGTTCCCTCAAGCGGGTGGTAACGTAATCGGAATAAGCGATTCCTCCGGTAACCAAAATGGCATCCACTTTCCCTGAAAGCACCACAGAGGCGGCCCCGACACTTTTGGCTACCTGGTAAATCATGGCATTGAGCACCAACTCCGCCTGTTTATCACCCGCCTCAATGGAAGAGACGATGGCCGGAATATCCGTCGTCCTAAGATGGGCCATCAATCCGCCGTTTCCGGTAATGAGCAACTTCAATTCTTCTTCTGTATAGTGTCCGCTGAAACAAAGTTCCACCAATTGCGCAGCAGGCAACGTACCGGAACGTTCGGGCGAAAGCGGTCCTTCGCCATCCAAACCGTTGTTTACATCCACCGCACGTCCTTGCCGGTGAGTCCCCACCGAGACACCTCCTCCGAGGTGGCATACGATCACATTCACCTCGTCGTATCTCTTCCCATGCTCCCGGGCATAACGCCGGGCAATGGCACGTTGATTCAAGGCATGCCAGATAGATAAGCGGGGCAACAGCGGCGAACCGGTCACACGGGCTACATCTTCCAGTTCGTCCACCACCACCGGGTCGGCAATGAAAGCCCGGCAACCGGGAAGAGCGGCAGCCAGTTCGGCAGCAATCAAACAGCCCAAATTGCTGGCATGTACCCGCGACGTATGAGCGGCATCGTACTTCATCGTTTCATTCACTTCGTACACCCCACCGGAAATCGGTTTCACCAAACCTCCCCTGCCGATGATTCCATCGAAAGAGAAAGGTATGTTCTCGTCTTCCAGCGCTTTGAGCACAAGAGACTTGCGAAAAACAAACTGATCGGTTAGTTTCGGATAAACGGAAAGTTCTTCCTTGGAGTGACGAATACTACGAACAAGCAATGGCTGCTCGTTTTCATAAACGGCTATCTTGGTGGAAGTAGAACCAGGATTGATTACTAAAATTCTCATAAAGTATAAGTTTAACAAAAGGTCGCAGACTAACAAGTAAGGCATGCCATGGCGATGCTATAATATTTCGATAAGCCCGTATCACTACGCGACGGCAATACCACCGGACAAATGGGACCTTGCAACAGACCGGCCATATCGGCATTGGCAAACAGAGACACTGATTTATAAAAAGTATTACCCGATTCGATATTGGGGAAGATCAGCACATCGGCCTGCCCGTCGATGCGCGAGGCAATGCCTTTGATATCACTGCTGGCCCGTTCGCAGGAGGTGCGTACGTCGAGCGGACCGTCGATAATAACATCACCGAACTCCCCGGCTTCCGCCAGTTCCACAATGTTCACGTAGTCCAGCGAATGTGGAAACTTGGCACTCACCTTCTCCGTACAGTGAATCAACGAGATGCGCGGCTGATCGATACCAAACCGGTGACAGGTATGAATGGCGTACCATATCATCTCGATACGTTGTTGCAGTGTCGGACGGGGTATCACGGCTGCATCTGAGAAAAACAACAGTTTATCATACGTAGGGATCTGCATCACCGATAAGTGTGTCAGTATTTTTCCCTTGGCCAACAATCCCTTCTCTTTGTCGAGAATGGCGTGCAACAGGTTATCCGTGTTGATGATACCCTTCATCAGGATATCCGCCCCACCCTCACGTACGATGCGCACGGCCTCACGCGCCGCCTCATCGGGATTCTCTATATGAATGGTTTTTACGTACTGCGGATATTGTCTCAGTGAGGGGTATTTCTCCAGAATGGCCGAATTGCCAATCATCAGAAATTCCGCAAGCCCCTCTTTTATGGCACGCTCAATGGCATATTCCGTATTGGGGTCGTTTGCACAAACCACGGCAATCCGTTTCCGTTGTTTCAACGTTTGTAAATGGGTTGTCAGTTGATCAAAATCTCGTATGGGTTCCATATAGTCAGCTTTTTAGCAAATATCCGAAAAAGGTTTGAAACATACACTATCAGCATATATAAATTTAACGGCAGACACTAACATTTTGTTAGTTACTCAGATGATATTCTTCTGAAAACCACAAATTTTCTTTACGAGAATCCATATAAGTCCGAAAAAAAGAATGCGCCGTACATTTTTTTGCCGTACATTTGCGATCAAAAGCAAGTGAATTATGGGACATTTGATATTTCCTACTTTTCTGCAAGAAGGCGACAAAGTAGCCATCGTATCTCCCTCAAGCAAAATCGATAAGATGTTGTTGAAGGGAGCCAGGAAGCGACTCGAGTCCTGGGGACTGGAAGTAGTCATCGGAAAAAACGCCGGGAATGCGCACGGCAAGTTTGCAGGTACTACCAAACAATGCCTGTCCGACTTGCAAAGCGCTATGGACAACAAGGAAATCAAAGCCATTCTTTGCAGCCGGGGTGGGTACGGAGCTGTGCACCTCGTTGCCGGACTCGATTTTACGCAATTCCGTCAATCGCCTAAATGGTTAATGGGATTCAGCGACATTACCATCCTGCACAATCTCATACAACACCACGGCATCGCGTCGATTCATTCCCTCATGGCGCGCCATCTCACCATGGAAGCTGCCGACGATCCTTGTAGCCTGTATCTGAAAGATATTCTTTTCGGTAATCTCCCGGCTTATTCGTGTCCGAAGCATAAACTGAACCGGGAAGGAACAGCCCGGGGCATTCTCCGCGGAGGAAACATGTCCGTCTTCTACGGACTGCGTGGCACCCCGTTCGATATTCCGGCCGAGGGAACCATTCTCTTCATCGAAGATGTGAGTGAACGTCCACACTGCATCGAACGGATGATGTACAACCTGAAACTGGGTGGAGTTCTCGAACGCCTCTCGGGACTTATCATCGGGCAGTTTACCGAGTACGAGGAAGACAAATCGCTGGGTAAAGAGCTCTATGGAGCATTGGCCGACTTGGTCAAGGAATACGATTATCCAGTCTGCTTTAACTACCCCGTAGGCCATGTGGACTACAATCTCCCCCTGATCAACGGTTCCGAGGTAGAGCTCCAGGTAGGGAAGAAAACGGTCGATTTGAGCTTCATTCGTTAATTTATCATTTCATCGCCGACATTCGCATCGAAAAGTATTATCTTTGAACGCTTTAATAACTTTCCCCAAACCGGGAAGCAAAATCGATAGATAAAATGAGAACAAGAAATTATACGCTCATTCTGGTAAGTATGCTGCTTTGCTCCTGCCTTTCTTGCGGTAATAAGCCCAAAACGACCGAAGAGGAAGGAGAAAACGCCTTGGTGAAAGCACCAGTTTTCGATGCCGATAGCGCCTACCAATATGTACAAGACCAAGTGGATTTCGGGCCGCGCGTACCTAATACCAAACAGCATGTAGCCTGTGGCAATTACTTGGCGGGCAAGCTGGAATCATTCGGTGCCAAGGTGGTGAGCCAATATGCCGACCTGATTGCTTACGACGGCACCCTGCTGAAAGCACGCAATATCATCGGTTCGTACAAGCCGGAGACAAAGAAAAGAATCGCCCTCTTTGCACATTGGGACACCCGGCCGTGGGCAGACAACGACCCTGACCCTAAGAATCACAAGACTCCTGTATTGGGAGCAAACGACGGCGCAAGCGGTGTAGGCGTACTGCTCGAGATTGCGCGCCTGCTGCAACAGCAACAACCGGAACTGGGTATCGACATCATCTTTCTGGATGCTGAAGACTATGGTGTCTCACAATCGGTAGAGTCCTGGTGCCTGGGAACACAATACTGGGCACGCAACCCACATGTGCAGGACTACAATGCCCGTTTCGGTATCCTGCTCGATATGGTTGGCGGTAAAACAGCCACTTTCCTCAAGGAAGCATACTCCGAAGAATACGCCAAAGACATCAACAGGAAGGTTTGGAAAAAAGCCAACGACCTGGGGTATGGCCGCTATTTCGTGAACGAAAGAACCGGTGGTGTAACCGATGATCATCTATTTATCAACCAGATAGCCAGGATTAAAACCATCGATATCATTTCCTACCACGAAGGAGGCAGCTTTGACCCTACCTGGCACACCGTAAACGACAATATGGATAATATCGACCGCAATACCCTGAAAGCTGTAGGGCAAACGGTCGTGGAAGTCATTTTTAACGAGAAATAACATGTTATCAATCAATGAACTGCAAGACGAAGTGATTGTTGAATTCAGCACCTTCGACGACTGGATGGACCGATACCAGCTACTTATCGACTTGGGAAGCGAGCAGGAACCGCTCGACGAAATATATAAAACAGAACAAAACCTGATCGAAGGTTGCCAGAGCCGGGTATGGCTTCAGGCCGACCTGATAGACGGGAAAGTGGTATTCAAAGCCGAAAGCGATGCACTCATCGTTAAAGGCATCATTTCGCTGCTGGTAAAAGTAGTATCCGGACACACCCCGGACGAAATACTGAATACCGACCTCTATTTCATCGAAAAAATAGGACTGAAAGAACACCTGTCTCCCACCCGCAGTAACGGGCTGCTATCCATGGTGAAACAGATGCGGCTATATGCACTCGCCTTCAAAACAAGAGGAGCCTAATAAGGCTCCTTAAATTCAAGTATATCACCCGGCTGGCAATCCAGCTCTTTACAAATAGCTTGCAATGTGCTAAAGCGAACCGCTTTAGCTTTACCCGTTTTTAATATGGATAGATTGGCAGGAGTAATATTTACCTTCTCCGCCAATTCGCTCAAAGATATTTTTCTCCGAGCCATCATTACATCCAGATTGACTATTATTCCCACTTTCTCCAAATTACTATATAATATCCTCCTTCCAGGAATATCTTACCCGGGTGCGATTCATCAAAAGCACCGTTACCAGGACAATCACCGCGGCTATGCCGGTAAGGATCAAATAAGTCGCATTATTACCCACCCACTCATGCATTGTTTTCACTTCGGGATACCTCAGATTGAGATATACAGCCACCGAATTATTAAGGATATGCACCAGAATACAAGGAACCAGGCTGGCTGTCCTGTAATACATCCAAGCCAATATTATTCCCGTCAAAGCAGCGGGAACCGCCTGAGCAGGGTTGAGATGAAATACGCCGAAAATAATTCCTGAAATCAGAATGGCTTTCGTCGGTTCGTACTCCGCCAATAAAGCTTTGGTGATGCCTCCACGAAAGATAAGCTCTTCCATTACCGGGCCAAGCAACGTCATACAGAATATCCCCACCCATCCGGTTTGCAACACCTCGAAAGCCTGACCGGCCCAATCGGGCAGATGCAAGGGGGTGGTCAGTGCGTCTACCACCCAGATGAGGGGCAGCGTCATAACAGCCGTCAGCAACAAGTATACCGGGGACACAGCCGACCAGGAAACCTTTTCCCTGCTGATATATCCCTCTTTCCAGAGATATACTCCCATCATCAACATCGAAATCAGCATACCGGGTCCCATAGCCATAATTTGCGCCTCTTTCAAATCCCGACCTGTCAGAAACAGGTAAAGAATGCAAGGGATCATGGCAAGTAACATGCCCAATAAACTCATCCCGAAATAGATTAATAGTAACTTGATGGCTGTTTTCATTCTCGCCCGGCAAAGAATAGCTGATTATTGCACGTCTGCACTGTCGGTTTCGTAGCCTTCGAACACAAGACGTTGGTTCACATCCCATTGTTCGTCCGCATGGTTCCACTTAAACCATTCGTACGACAGGATCTCATTTTCCAGTCCTTTTGCATAAACTGCTTTTTGCTGATTCAACGCAAATGTCCGGGTGTTCTTATCCCAGGCAGCGTACGACAATACCGTACTGTTTCCGAGTTCCGACATGCTTAGTTGGTAGCCCGGGTTCCATAATTGGTTATCAGCATCCCATCTATACGTAATTCTCAGCATACTGCCGTCTTCGCCCTTTTGCGTTTCATGCTTTACTTTAGGAGTAAGGAGCTTACCAGTTTTGTCCAGCGTGTAAACCGTTTCTTCATTCCCCCAGGTGTTGTACACATAGGTGGTTTTCGCCTTCCTTTTCCCTGCTGTTTTCGCATTGGCAACGGAACTACAAATAAACAAGGATGCCACGACGATAGATACCGTCAGCACCGATACATTCATTAATGGATTCTTCATAAGACTGCACTGTTCTTTCAATGATTATTAATTGTGTTTCTTTATACAAAGAAATGCATTATTTATCAAATCAGCAACAAGTCATTGATAAATTTATCGAAAAACAATAAAATAATTCTTTTTCCCGATATCAACAGTTAAATCTGCCTGTTATTGGCCCTTCTCCGGATTCTGAAATAATGCTTTAACAGTTGCGGCATCCTGATGAAGCTGAACAATCAAGGCATCGATACTATCGAACTTCTTGTCGGGACGAATAAACTGCACAAAGGAGATGCGTATAAATTCATTGTAGATGTCGGAATTAAACTGAAAGATATGCACTTCGATGCTTCGCTCGGGACCATTGTTAAATGTAGGGCGCCGACCGATATTCAACATACCGGTGTACGTATTCCCACGGAAAGCGACACGTACCGCATACACCCCATCTCCCGGAACAAGTTTGTCCGAATCGTCCACCCGAAGGTTCGCTGTAGGAAAACCTATTTTGCGCCCCACTTTATACCCATCGATGACAATTCCTTCCAAGTAATAATCATACCCCAGACAAAGGGAAGCCATGCTCACCTCCCCTTTGTGCAAGAAATTACGAATGGCCGATGAACTGATATGAATATCACTATAGGTACATGCGCGCGCAAGAATCACCTCCATTCCGATCTCTCGTCCGTAACGTACATAGTCGTCGAACCCTTCGCTCCGGTTATGCCCGAAACGATGATCGTACCCTATCACCAGGCACTCGGTCTGGTAACGTTCTTTTAGAATATCGGTCATGAATTCCTGGGCACTAAGCTGTGAAAGCTCGTGCGTAAAATCGAGCATGAAACAATAGTCCACCCCTGCTTCTTCCAGCAACGCTTCTTTCTCTTTGAGCGTTGTAAGTAGTTCAGGACGGTAATCAGAGTTCATCACCTTGCGGGGATGTACCGGAAAAGTAACCAAAGCCGAACGCAATCCTTTGGCGGCCGCTACTTCCTTCACCTGGTCGATGAGGAAGCGGTGTCCGATGTGTACGCCATCGAAGAACCCGATTGAGGCTACACACGGTGCCAGCGGAGCGGAAGGAAGGCTACGAATAACTTGCATAGTACGTTCGTTTTAAATTAAGCAAACAAATGCCCCCAGTCCTCACCCGCTTGCGGTGTATAGGTAGCAATTCCCAGTGAATTGGCTGCAAGGCAATTGGCCTCGGAATCATCTATAAACAATGTTTCTTCGGGGTTGATCCCTGCATCGCTCACCACCGCCCGGAATATCTCTATTTCGGGCTTTGCCATCTTCATCTCGAACGATAGATAGATCTTCTCGAAATAATCTTCCACTTGATTTCCGTTATAAGCAAAAGCATTGTCGCACGACCATTCCCAATGGATCAGGTTGGTATTGCTCAGCAGATACACGGCATACTGTTCGCGAAGCTTCAGCAGCAGGTCAAGCTTGTAGGTAGGAATCCCCACCAGGAAACTGTTCCAAGCCGTGTCGATCTCAGCATCACTCACCTCTTCCTTCATCATTGAACGTATATCGTCGCGAAACTCAGCCGGAGTAATCAGCCCTTTTTCCTGTTGCATGAAGATACCTTGTTGATGATACACATCAAGCAGATCGGCCACCTGTTCCAACCCCAGTTTCCGGAAGTTTTCTATACAACGTGCGCGATCCAGATCGATCAACACCCCACCAAAATCAATCAGAAGATTCTTAATTGTTTTCTTTTCCATTATATTTTGTGTCTTAAACGCTTTACCAGGCGAATTAGTTCTCCCACCCATAGCACAACCGATGAAGAAGCGATAAGGAGAAGCCACGTCTGCCAGTCGAGTGGTTCAGTGCGGAATACCGCGCCGCCAAACTGCACGATCAGGAACTGACCACCAAGGATAACCAGCACCACCAGTTCCATGCCGTAGGATTTCGTGAGACCTTTAAAGGCAGAGTCATTCGTGCCGAATACCCGCGCATTGAAAAGATTCCAGAACTGCAACATGACAAAGAAGGTGAAGAAGATGGTCAACCGATGAATCGTCATTCCACCGTCCATATTTTCAAAGTAATAAATCAGACTCATCAGAACTACCAGGAAGGCTGTTCCAACGCCGAATATATTATACTGCATAGCCTTCGTTATGATAAAATCAGTCGTGCGCCGCGGTTTTTCGAGCATCACCTTCTCACTGGGCGGAATGGAAGCCAGTGCCAAAGCGGCAAAGGTATCCATAATAAGGTTCACCCACAACATTTGCGTCACAGTAAGCGGCAATTCGGTACCGATAAACGATCCGAGTAGTACGATAAGTAACGCCACAAAGTTGATGGTAAGCTGGAATACGATGAAACGCTGGATATTTTTGTAGAGCGAACGCCCCCACATAACTGCCGTACCGATACTGTTGAACGAGTCATCGAGCAGGGTGATATCGCTGGCCTCCTTGGCAACGGATGTACCCGTACCCATAGAAAGACCTACCTGAGCGTGATTCAATGCCGGAGCATCGTTGGTTCCGTCGCCCGTTACAGCCACCACGGCACCCTTCTGTTGCAACAGTTGCACCAGGCGTTGTTTATCGGTAGGACGGGCACGCGACATGATCTTCAGGTCCATTACCCGTTCGAGTGCCTCTTCGTCAGTCAGTTCGGCAAATCCCGTTCCGGTAATCCGGTTACGTTCCGTATCTTCGGGCTTCCACAAACCGATCTGACGGGCTATCTCCGTAGCCGTTCCCGGCGTATCACCGGTCACTATCTTGATGCCGATACCTGCCGACTGGCATTTCGCCACGGCAGCCGGTACATCCGGACGAATGGGGTCGGAGATCGCTACTACGCCAAGGAAATTCAAATCACCGGCAGCCGCTAATTCCGCACAATCGCTCGGAGCATTGTCGTCCACGATCTTATAGGCGAAACCGAGTGTACGCATTGCCATATTCTGATAACCGAGTAACTGAGCCTCTACCTTCGAACGGTATTCGGTAGCCGAAACCCGCTTACCGCCTTCCAGAATCACTTCCTTACATTTACCAAGCACAATTTCGGGTGCACCTTTTATATAGAGTACTTTTTTACCTATGAAAGGCGACTGCACCAGCGTAGCCATGAACTTCCGTTCGGTCGAGAAAGTCAACTGATTGATCACCTTTGCAGACTCACGAAGTTCCAGATAATTCTGATGCTGGCTGTTGAGCCACAGCAGCAAGGCAATCTCCGTAGGATTTCCCACCCCTTTGGGTTTCTCTCCTTCGGTTGTTTCCAGGAAAGCTGTAGAGTTGGCGCTGATTCCTTCCTTCACCAACCGGCTTACCTCATTATCTGCCAATACTCCCCCTTTCTCTAATCCGTAGAAACTCGGTTCGTACACCTGCATCAGGTTTTGCGTCAGCGTCCCCGTTTTGTCGGTACAGATCACCGTGATAGCTCCCATCGTTTCACAAGCATGCATCTTACGCACCAGGTTGTTGGTAGCCAGCATACGGCGCATGTTCAGTGCCAGACTGAGCGTAACACTCATCGGAAGCCCTTCGGGAACCGCCACCACGATAAGCGTAACCGCCATCATGAAGTATTTCAGGATAATCTGCACGATATCCATGCTGTTGTCCCAACCGATCGACGGTTGTGCAGCTATATAAAGGTATAAATCGCGAATAACAAAGATGAGGAAAGTAGCCGTAGCTATGGTAAAACCAATCTTTCCGATCAGGTTGGCCAACTTCGTCAGCTGAATATTCAACGGTGTCGGTTCACCACTCTGCTCGGTACTCTGACGGGCTACTTTACCAATCTCGGTAGCGTCACCCACGGCAATCACCTGCATGGTTCCATGTCCATCGACTACCGTCGTTCCACGCATTACATAGTTCGAAGGATACGTCGCTTCCTCGTCAAAGTCAGCTTCCACCGTTGTTTTGGTTATCACCGGCTCACCGGTCAGATTCGACTCATTCAGTTGCAGGGAGATTGCTTCGATCAGCTCCCCATCGGCAGGTACCTCCTCGCCCGTTTCCAGCACCACGATATCGCCTACCACTACGTCTTTACGTGGTATTTCCTGAATACGTCCGTTGCGAATCACCTTTACAAGGGTTTCTTCATTCACCGCATTCAAAAGGTCGAACTTCTTTCCGGCATCATACTCGAAGTAAAATCCAATTCCCGTAGCCAGCAAGATAGCCGCTATGATACCGATGGTTTCTGCATACTCATTGTGTACGATCGAGATGATCAGTGAGAAAAGAGCCGCAATGAGCAGTATACGTACAACCGGGTCTTCGAATTTTTCCAGGTAAAGCTTCCAGAGGGAAGGACGTTTAGGAGGGGTCAGCAGGTTCACACCATGCTCTTCCCGGCTTTTCAGCACCTCGCTATCAGTAAGGCCTGAATGATAATAATCCTTGGTTTTTGCAGTCATGTAGGTCAGAATATTATTATGAAGCGACAAAAATACAACATAAAATCGGCTTAGAATGTTTATTAACGCTTTTTTGCGTGTTTCTATTAATAAAGCCCAATATTTCCGAACATTTCAAACAATTTCCCGTTATATTATTTAAGTAACATTTAAAAACAAAATCAACATGAAGTACATTTGCACGGTATGTGAATACATTTATGATCCGGAATTGGGCGACCCGGAAAGCGGAATTGACCCGGGAACAGCGTTTGATGATATTCCCGACGATTGGGTTTGTCCGCTTTGCGGAGTTGGCAAGGACGACTTCGAACCGTACAACGATTAAAAAGCAAGCGTGCATGGCACGCTTGCTTTTTTTAATTTCACCTCTATCAACTTTAAAAAAACATAAAAAAGATATCCCATCTAGAATAAAAAGTAGCGTTCTTTGCCCGACAACCTATTATGTACTATATTTATCCGATCTATTTTATTTTAACTTTTACAGACATGAAAGAGGTGATACAAATACTTTGCAAAAACAACAATATTTCTAAAGAATTTCCTATCGGAAGTACAGTTCTGGATATTTATCGCGGATTCGATCTCGACTTCCCCTATCCAGTTGTAAGCGCCAAGGTTAATAATCGTTCCGAAGGGCTCAACTTCCGGGTGTTCAATGATAAAGACATTGAGTTTCTGGACGTGTCCGATTTGTCGGGCATGCGTACCTACGTGCGTTCACTCTGTTTTGTGCTTTGGAAAGCCGTCCGCGAACTCTACCCTGAAAGTAAATTATACGTGGAACATCCTGTATCGAAAGGTTATTTCTGCAACCTGCGTATCGGACACCCCATTCGCCTGGAAGATGTCAGCGCCATCAAGAAACGCATGCAGGAAATCATCCACGAAAATATTCCTTATCATCGTATAGAATGCCACACCGAAGAAGCCATTCGTCTTTTCAGTGAACATGGCATGACCGACAAGGTAAAATTGCTTCAATCATCGGGCTCCCTCTATACCTTTTATTATACATTGGGCGACACCATCGACTATTACTACGGCAATCTGGTACCCAGCACCGGATTTCTCTACCTGTTCGACCTGGTGAAATACTACGACGGCTTATTGCTACGCATCCCCAACAAACAGAATCCGACCGTTCTCGAAGAAGTTGTGAAGCAGGAAAAAATGCTCGATGTATTCAAGGAGTACCTCAACTGGAGTTACATCATGGGACTTAACAATGTGGGCGACTTCAACATCGCCTGCCAGGAGGGGCATGCTACCGACCTTATCAATGTAGCCGAAGCATTACAGGAAAAGAAAATTGCTCAGATAGCCGACACCATCTTCCACCGGGGAACAAACGAAAACCGTGTAAAGCTGGTATTGATCGCAGGTCCCTCTTCATCCGGTAAAACGACATTCAGCAAACGCCTTTCCATCCAACTGATGACCAACGGCTTGAAGCCTTACCCCATCTCGCTGGACGATTACTTCATTGACCGTGAACAAACACCCCGTCTACCCAACGGCGACTATGACTACGAGTCGCTCTATGCGCTCGATCTCGACTTGTTCAACCGCCAGCTGCAAGCCTTGCTCAATGGCGAAGAAGTAGAAATACCCCGCTATAATTTCACTCTCGGTAAAAAAGAATATACCGGCCAGAAGTTGAAGATAGACCAGAACACCATATTAATTCTGGAAGGCATCCATGCGCTGAACCCCGAACTGACGCCTCACATCAGTAACAGTAGCAAGTTCAAGATTTATGTGTCGGCACTTACCACCATTTCCATCGACGATCACAACTGGATCCCTACTACCGACAACCGCTTACTTCGGCGCATCATCCGCGATTTCAACTACCGTGGATATTCAGCACGGGAGACTATCTCCCGTTGGCCGGCCGTGCGCGAAGGTGAAGACAAATGGATCTTCCCTTTCCAAGAAAATGCCGATGTGATGTTCAACTCAGCCTTGTTGTTCGAGTTAGCCGTGCTGCGTATGCATGCCGAACCCATCCTAACCAGCGTGCCGCGTAACTGTCCGGAGTACAGTGAAGCCTACCGGTTGCTGAAATTCATCAAATTCTTCACCCCGGTGCAAGACAAGGAAATTCCACCTACCTCGTTGCTGAGAGAGTTCCTGGGGGGAAGCAGCTTCAAATATTAATACTTAATACGATTTTCTATCTAAGGAGTTCAGACTATAAATATTTCTGAACTCTTTCTCCATCGGGAGTTTCGGGGTAAAGGAAGTTTCTTCACCCCGAAACTTGCCGTTTACATCATTGTATCAAACACTCTGATAACACCGACATATTTTAGTTTTTTTTACCAGCTCTTTAGCAACATCCTTTCAAGACGCATGTTGATATGAAACCCATATAAAAAGAGTAGATTTGAACATTATTGATTTTATCAATTTTTTAAAACTATTATTATGCCCATTTTCAAGATTAAGCTCAGAGAGTTAACTCCCAGGAGCAAACAATACACTATCTGCTACTGGGTTTCCCATAAAAGGCGGACCCAATTTATCCTGACCGAATACACGCTCTACCAAACGGAGTGGAACGACAGGAGACAACACGTCATTTGCCTCAATCAGGGCAGGGAATTCTATCTCACCAGAATACAACGATGGATAGAGAGTGATAAAGCTATACTGGAGCGCGTATTCCGGGAATTAGAACATTCCAAAATGGAATATACATTGCAAGATATTGTAAACAGATTCAACCAATACCGTTCCTGTGACACTTTCTTCGCCTATATAGATAAAGAGACCGAACAGTTGTACAGTTCAGGGCATACGGGTACAGCCCGAAACTACCAGGCGGCACGGAGCAGCTTCCTGGAGTTCATCCGGGACGACCGACTTCCCCTAACGGCCATTACCGAAGAATTGATCGTCGACTACGAGCAATGGCTTAAGAAAAACAAAATCCAACGCAACACCACTTCCTTCTACATGAGACAATTGCGCTCGATATTCAACAAGGCAGTGAAAGCAGGCGCAACCGAACAGTCGTTCCCATTCAGAAGAGTATACACCGGTATAGACAAAACCAAGAAACGTGCAGTGGACGAGTCTGTCATCGCACGCCTCATCAACCAAGACCTTTCCCAACATAGCTCCCTGGAATTTACCCGCGATATATTCCTTCTCAGTTTCTACATGCGGGGAACGGCCTTTGTCGACATCGCCTATCTGAAAAAAGAGAACTTGAAGAATGGAGTCATTCGTTACATGCGGCATAAAACAGACATCAGCATTGAGGTGAAAGTAGAGGAATGCATATCCAAGATTATTAACCGCTACACCAGTAACGCCGAGTCAGACTACCTGTTGCCGATCATCACCGAGACCGACGACATAAAAGCTTACAAGCAATACAAGAACAAGCTGAGTTACTACAATAAATTATTGAAAAGATTATCCTCTATGCTGGAACTGGATGTTCTCCTGACGTCTTACGTTTCCCGGCATACCTGGGCTACGATCGCGCGAAACATAAATATCTCACTTCCGGTTATCAGCGCCGGAATGGGACATTCGTCGGAAGCCACCACCCGCATCTATCTGGCTTCCCTGGAAGCTTCCACAATTGATAAGGCCAATCAGGAAATCTTACAACATGTAATTTCTGCAGAGAACTTCCTCGTCATTAGAGGATAAAAGATATTGCTTTATTAAGCCATTGCATAACATAACCATATCTATTGATAGAGGAGTATATCAAGACACGGAAAGAAGACCGTCTATAAAGCAAATAGATGAAATTCTACATGATTTTCATTATGAAATCTCTTTTTTCGTGTGAAAATGTTGCGGATATCCGTTTGTTTGTTCTATATTTGGCATGTTATAAAAAATTGTCAGGTATGAAAAGAAGCCTATTCACCATCATTCTACTCCTACATATAGGATTTTTACTTAATGCACAAACCGCTTCGGAAGGCACCGCGTCGTTTAAGACGAGAGCTGAAGAGAGTCTGAAAAAGCAAAATTATACAGAAGCGCGCTTCTTCTTTAAACGTGCATTCGAATCGTCTGCTGCAAAAGGTAACTACACTGAAGCCATTCGGTGTGGAGTGCAGGCCAATGCACTTTATGTCCGTGAAAGCCTTTACAAGGAAGGATTTGAGCTCTGCCGGGATATGGACGTCGTATTGCTCAAAGCAGAAACCGAACAAAACAAGAAGTACAACGACGAACGGTTCCTCGTTGCCAAGGAAAGACTCAATATGTTCAGCCGTCTCAAGAATACGGAACGTGCCAAAGAACAGCTAACACGACTGGAAGAATTGAGTGGTGCCATCAAAAACGACTCGATAAGCGAGGAGTTACTGTACCTAAAGGCCAATTACTACTTCACCTTCGGTCCTCCCGAAGCAGGTGTGGCAAGTTACAACAAACTGATCGGTAGTTACAAACAATCGGGTAATCAGGATAAGGTCAATGAATGCTATAAAAACATGATTGCTCTTGCCGAGAAAGTAAATAATGCACCGATGGCTGTGCGAACGTATAAGTCATTCGTCGCCTGGACAGATTCTATCAATGCCGTAGATGCCAGCAATGAGTTGGCAGCCACCAAACAGAAATACGAAACCACCCAAAAGAGCCTGGAGGAACGAGAGGATGAACTCTCTGTACAGCGTTATAAAATGATCGCGCTCTGTGTCATTTCAGTGGCACTTATCGGGGCGTTGGTATTTGGTACAATCGTTTTATTACGGTTCATCCATCTTTCGCGCAAGCAGAAGAAGAGCATCGAGATTGCCAATGAACACAACGAGTTAAAGTCTCAGTTTATACGTAATATCTCCGAACAAATGGAGCCGGCGCTGAATACATTGGCTCAGTCTGCCCAACAACTTTCCAAACAAGCTGAAGAAGCCAAACTAATGCAAATTCAAATTGAAGCATTGAGAGGTTTCAGTAATGATATTCAAGAGTTATCGTATTTGGAGCATACGCTCACGGAACCATACAAACAGAGTGAAGTAAGCGCAAGCAACTTCTGTGAAGGAATAGTGGAAAAAATCAAACCACATATCCGGAAAGATGTAGAGATCGCCGCCAATGCTCCGAAGCTGCAAGTGAAAACAAATCCCGAACAACTCGAACGCATCCTCTTACACCTGTTGAAGAACGCTGCTTTCTATACGGAAACGGGGAAAATCAGTCTGGACTTTAAGAAACGCGGTGCGCATACGGTTCAGTTTATTGTCACCGATACAGGTTCAGGCATCCCAACCGAGTTACAGGCCAACCTGTTCAAGCCGTTTACCGAGATCAAGGATCTCACGCAAGGTGATGGTTTGGGGCTTCCCATTTGCTCGCTGATCGCCACTAAAATGAACGGCAGCCTGAGTCTGGATACTTCGTATACCAAAGGAAGCCGATTCATTTTGGAACTTCATTGCTAAAGCATGATTCCCTATAAGAAAAATCCCATTGGAAATGCGTTCGAAAAGAACACACTACCAATGGGATTTCTTTTATGAAGTACTTACATCCCGGTCATACGAGCCTGAAGCATCTATTTTCCTAACGGTATAACCATATTCCATGTTTTCTCGAACTGCCAAGGACCTGTACCGGCTCCCGTAGCTGCAAACAGATGAGTTGGTCTGTTATTCTCAAATAAAAGGAACGGACGTTCAAAGTTTGCCTGAAGCGTAGTCGTACCGTTATCCCATCTCACCTTTCTGGAATAAGCTTTGATAGGTTCAGACAAGCGCCAGTCAATACCATCGGAAGATACCGCATGGATTCCTCCTCCCTCTTCTCCGCAAATATGCCCAAAACGATCTTTCATAATCAATTCATAATGATCATTGTTCCACCAAACGAAAGGATCTTCCACGTCATTATCTTTATTTGCATCTGTATCAAAACGAAAAATGGGCGAATCCGACAACCGGGTATAAGGCCCTGATGGCGATGAAGCCTCGGCTGCCCCAAGCAGTAAAGGAGGATCCCAATTGTGAGGAGAGGATTTGTACATCAAAAGAATCTTTTCTGTCTCCGGATTGATGACAGGCGACGGGTTGGTGGTAATGGAAGCATCCCATTTTCCGGGACGAGATTCCAGTACAGGCCGATCCATTCGCGTCCAGGGACCATAAAGAGAGGAAGAATAAGCAACTCCGATACGTTTGTTCATCCAGGCGCGTCCAAACCAATCGTTCTCCCATCCCCCGCCGGCAACAGGAACAGGGAAATCATAGGTTGTCCCGAAGTAATACAGATAGTATGTACCCTTGAAATACAGGATGCGGGGATTATGGGTCACCAAACCGTCAAAATATTCCTTCCCGCGCACAGGCAATGCCACATCCACAAAAGAATAGGGTCCTTCCGGTGTGTCCGAGACAGCATGTACCACTTCCGAATTGGTAACCCAGGCATGGAACCCCAACTCTTTTGCCCAACGATCGGCAAACATGTGATATTTCCCGTCCGGTCCTTTTATGACTGACGATCCCCATATCCAATAATCATCCATGGAAAAGCCTCCCCCAACAGGAGCAGGTAGTAATTTGTCAATAAAAGAGCCTCGAACTTTCTGGTTACCAGTGAGATCAATAACAGAGACAAATGGCAGAAAAACAGCACCCAGGGCTGAGCGCCTTAAGAATTCGCGTCTAGATATTCCCATAAGAGATTTCAATTGGTTTATTACAGGAGTAGTCTACTAGTTTACAGGTTCTTCGTCACTTCGGGTACACCCCAAATGACGAAGAACCCTTGAAAGACATATTATCTCAATGCCTCTACTTCTTCAGGAGTTAATGGAATTTTCTTGCCCAGACGACGGCTACCGGTTTCCGTAATCAAGTAATCCTCTTCGTTACGAATACCACCAAAGTCCTTGTATGTTTCCACTTTATCGTAATTCACAAAATCCGTGAACTTCTTTTCGGCCTTCCATTTATCGATCAGCTCAGGGATAAAGTAGATACCCGGCTCAATGGTGTGCACAAAGCCTGCCTCCAACGGAATAGCCAGACGCAATGATTTCCGTCCGAACTGTGTACTCTTCGGCTGACCGTTGTAACCCACCCAAAGCTCGCCAAGATTTTCCATATCATGCACGTCGAGTCCCATCATGTGACCCAAACCGTGCGGATAGAACAAAGCATGCGCCCCTTCGCGTACCGCATCATCCGCATTACCTTTCATCAAACCGAGTTGTTTCAATCCTTCCACCATCACACGGGCAGACAAGTCATACACCTCCATAAACGGTATACCCGGACGAAGTGCAGCTACCGAAGCCGCGTGCATCGCATTCTGAATTTCATACACCTCCCGTTGGCGTTGTGTGAATTTCTTGTCAGCCGGGAAGGTCGACGACATGTCGCCGGCATACCCCATGGCAGTCTCCGCACCGGCATCGACCAGGAACAAGTCACCCGGTTTCACCAGATTCCCATGATAATGGTTATGCAATGTCTGTCCATTGATCGTAGCAATGGTAGGGAAAGAAAGACTTCCACCTGCCGCCAGTGCAACAGCCTCCATAGCACCCGCCACTTCATACTCGTACATGCCCGGACGGAGCATCTTCATGGCAGCAATGTGCATATCGGCAGTAATATCGCATGCTTTCTCGATTTCCACAATCTCCTCGGCCGACTTATAATTTCGCTGGCCAATGATAGCCCGGATAAACGGTACCGAACCCTCCTGCGAGGCAGGCGGAACACCCATCCAATCCATCAGTTTCAACTTGTGTTCAGCCCGGTAAGGCGACAGGTAATGAACGGTCCTCCCTTTCCGGACAGCCTGTTGCAAATATTCTGCAACGGCGGCATAAGGCCGCGTCTCGCATACTCCCACCCGTTCGCTCTTTTCTTTCAAAGTAGGTTGTATACCCATCCACACGATGTGGTCGATGGTCAATTCATCACCAAAGATGATTTCTTTGTTCTCATCAATATCAATTATGGCCGACAAACCGGCAAAGGATAGTCCAAAATAATAAAGGAAAGTAGAATCCTGACGAAAACGGTACGTGTTGTCTTCATAATTCATCCCACAATCGTCATTTCCCAGGAACAACAACACACCGGAGCCTAAATTCTTTTTCAGCAGGGCTCTGCGCTGCTCATACGTTTCTTTGGCAAACATAATGTCATTTTTTTTAAGTTAGTCCAACAAAGATAACGATTTTCACGTTATAATATTAAAATTTATCCACCGTTTCTGTGGAATCTCTACTTAAAAACTTACTTTTGCATCCAGTATTACTGAAAACCGTTTTACATCCGTATATGGCACAAGGTTCCCGTCAGATACAATCTCAGGCGCAACAGCAAATCCAAACGCTTTCGCCCCAGCAAATTCTGGTAGTGAAGTTACTGGAACTTCCTGCCGTGGAGTTGGAGGATCGTATTCACGCCGAGCTTCTGGAAAACCCTGCATTGGAAGAAGGACCCGAAGAGACAGCCACCGACGAGTTTGCCGGCGAAGAAGCTGATATGGGAACCGACAATGAAACGTACGAATATGATTCACTGAGCGACTACCTCACCGAAGACGACATTCCCGATTATAAGTTACAGGAAAGCAACCGCATGAAAGGAGAGCAACCGGAAGAGATCCCTTTTTCGGAAGCTATTTCGTTCTATGAACTACTAAAAGAACAGTTGCGCGAACGAAACCTGACCGAGCATCAGCACGAACTGGCCGAGTATCTCATCGGTTCCCTGGACGATGACGGGCTGCTACGCAAATCGCTCGAAAGTATTTCGGATGAGCTGGCCATCTACGTAGGTATCAATACCTCCAAAGAAGAGTTGGAAGAGGTGCTGGCAGTGATTCAGGATTTCGACCCGCCCGGACTGGGAGCCCGGAGTTTGCAGGAATGCTTGCTGATCCAGCTTCGTCGCCGGGAAGAGCCAGGTGCCCCAAACCCGTTGCTACATACCGAAAAGGAAATCATCGAGGAGTGCTACGAAGAGTTTACCCGGAAGCATTGGGATAAGATCATACGAAAGCTGGATATCAGCGAAGAAGTATGCAACGAGGCCATCGGTGAAATCACCAAACTAAACCCGCGGCCGGGAGCATCGCTGGGTGAAGCCATCGGACGCAGCATGCAACAGATTGTTCCCGACTTCCTGGTGGAGACTTCGGACAACGGCACCATTACGCTGGCGCTGAATAACCGCAACGTACCAGAGCTTCGGATGAGTCGCGACTTCACCGATCTGGTCGAAGAACATACAAAGAACAAGGCCAACCAGTCGAAAGAATCCAAAGAAGCACTGATGTTCCTCAAGCAAAAGATGGACGCCGCGCAAGGATTCATCGACGCCGTAAGGCAGCGTCATAACACCCTGATGACCACCATGCAGGCCATCATCGACCTGCAGCGCCCGTTCTTCCTCGAAGGCGACGAGCTATTGCTCCATCCCATGATCCTGAAAGATGTGGCCGAACGCACCGGACTGGACATTTCGACCATCTCCCGCGTGAGCAACAGCAAATACGTACAGACCAACTTCGGCATTTATCCATTAAAGTTCTTCTTTAATGAAAGATATACCACGGACGAAGGCGAAGAAATGTCGGTACGCGAGATAAAGAAAATATTACAGGAGTGCATCGAGAGCGAAAACAAGAAGAAACCGCTCACCGATGACGTACTGACCAAGATATTAAACGAAAAAGGGTATCCGATAGCCCGTCGCACCGTTGCCAAATACCGGGAGCAACTGAATATCCCGGTAGCCCGTCTTCGGAAATAAAGTAATTCTGATATAACTATGAGTGAAGAAAAAGAACATCCACAACATATGATCGCCGATCGCACGCTGATACGCACCGCGAGGATTATTTCGGGCGTATTTACCCCGTTCTCCATCCCTTTTCTGGCGTTTCTGGTGTTGTTCCTGTTTTCCTATCTGCGCATCATGCCTACACAATACAAGCTGATCGTACTAGGCATCGTATATTGTTTCACCATCCTGCTGCCCACCATTACCATCTTCCTGTTCCGCAAAATCAACGGGTTCGATATCAAGGAAATGAGCTTACGGAAAAGACGTTACGTACCTTTCCTGCTCACCATACTCTCGTACATCTTCTGCCTGCTGATGATGCATCGGATGAACATCCCGTGGTATATGACGGGAATCATACTGGCTGCGTTGCTGGTGCAGATCATCTGTGTGATAGTGAACCTGAAATGGAAGTTGAGCGAGCACATGGCAGGTATGGGAAGCATCGTGGGCGGATTGATCTCGTTCAGCGCTTTATTCGGCTATAATCCGGTATGGTGGCTGTGCGTATTCATTCTCATAGCCGGAGTACTGGGCACAGCCCGTATCATCCTGGGGCATCATTCGCTGGGTGAAGTACTGTTTGGATTTGCCGTGGGATTTATCTGTGCCTTGCTGGTACTGCACCCGCTAACCAACAGCTTATTACGCGTATTTTTATTTTAAGACAATTATAGTACCAATTTTAAAAACGAATTATCATGAATTTCCCACAAAACTTGAAGTACACAAGCGAACACGAATGGCTCCGCTTGGAAGGCGATGTAGCTTACGTAGGTATTACCGATTATGCACAGGAACAATTGGGCGATATCGTATTTGTCGACATACCCACAGTAGGTGAAGCTCTCGAAGCAGGCGAGGTATTTGGTACCATTGAAGTAGTGAAAACAATTTCCGACCTGTTCCTGCCGATAGCCGGTGAAGTATTGGAACAAAACGACGCACTGGAAGGCAACCCGGAATTGGTGAACAAAGATCCGTACGGAGAAGGCTGGCTCGTTAAACTGAAGGTAGCTGACGTTGCCGAAGTCGATGGACTGTTGGATGCTGAAGCTTACAAAGCAATCATCAACGCATAATTCTTAATTTCTAAAAGAGATGACTCCGATTGTTAGTATCATCATGGGTAGCACTTCCGACCTTCCGGTCATGGAAAAGGCCGCCCAGTTGCTCAATGACTTGCAAGTTCCCTTCGAGATGAACGCCCTCTCGGCTCACCGTACCCCGGAAGCTGTCGAAGAATTTGCCAAGAATGCCCGTTCGCGTGGTATCAAAGTAATTATCGCCGCTGCCGGTATGGCCGCACACCTGCCGGGTGTGATTGCCGCTTCTACCCCGCTGCCGGTTATCGGCGTACCCATTAAGTCGTCACTCGATGGTATGGACGCCTTGCTGGCTATCGTACAAATGCCTCCGGGTATTCCCGTGGCAACGGTCGGCATCAACGGTGCGCTTAATGCCGCCATTCTTGCCGTACAGATGCTCTCATTGGAAGACAAAGAACTGGAAAGCAAACTGATAGCTTACAAAGAAAGTCTGAAAAAGAAAATCGTTCAGGCCAACGAAGAACTGAAAGCCGTCAAATTCGAGTACAAAACAAACTGAAAACAGTAATTAGTGATTAGTGGCGAGTGATTAATTAGCTTGCCACTAATCGCTAATCACTCACCACTAATCACTAATCATCATGTCTCTTTTCAACTATTCCCGCCGGGAAACTTCCGAAGTCAATATCGGAATCACTCCGCTGGGCGGATCGAACCCGATCCGCATCCAGTCGATGACCAACACATCTACCCAGGACACCGAAGCTTGTGTGGAACAAGCCAAACGTATCGTGGATGCCGGCGGAGAATATGTGCGCCTCACCACCCAAGGCATCAAGGAAGCCGAAAACATGCAACACATCAGCATCGCCCTGCGCCGGCAAGGATATCTGGTACCGTTGGTGGCCGACGTGCATTTCAATCCGAAAGTGGCCGATGTAGCGGCGTTGTATGTGGAGAAAGTACGCATCAATCCGGGAAACTACGTCGATGCGGCTCGCACATTTAAGCAGTTGGAATTTACCGATGAAGAATATGCGCAGGAGTTACAGAAGATTCGTGACCGGTTTGTTCCTTTTCTGAACATTTGCAAAGCACATCACACCGCCATCCGCATCGGAGTGAACCACGGTTCATTGTCCGACCGTATCCTGTCGCGCTACGGCGATACGCCCGAAGGTATGGTGGAATCCTGCATGGAATTTCTACGTATCTGCGTAGCCGAGAACTTCCGGGATGTAGTCATCTCGATCAAAGCCTCAAACACGGTCATTATGGTGAGAACGGTTCGCTTGCTGGCCAGGGTGATGAAGGACGAGGGCATGTCGTTCCCGCTCCATCTGGGCGTAACCGAAGCAGGAGACGGTGAAGACGGGCGTATCAAATCCGCACTAGGCATTGGCGCTCTGTTGGCCGATGGACTGGGCGATACCATCCGGGTATCTCTGAGCGAAGAGCCGGAAGCCGAAATTCCTGTTGCCCGCAAACTGGTGGATTATGTGACCGCACGAGCCGGACATCCGGAAATCGCCGGTGAGATGGCTGCCGGTTTCAATTACTTATCGCCGGAGCGCCGGGAGACAAGAGCCGTACGAAACATTGGAGGCGATCAGCTGCCGGTCGTGATATCTATCCGGCTCGATGGTAATCTGGAAACGGAACCGCAATTCACACCGGACTACTTCTACGTAGGACGCAAAGCCCCAAACACATCGGAGCCGAATGCTAAAGAGGGCACTCCTGCTCATACTCCGGAATACATCCTCGATGCCGACGCCTGGCAAGGAGATCCGGGAACCTGGCCTGCTTTCCACCACGGACAATTGGCTCAACTCGGCGGATGTCCTGCCGAACTCAAGTTCTTGTTCCTGCCCTTCCAGGCATTGGATGAAGAAGCCATTGTCTGCCTCAAACTACATCCTGAAATTGTAATTATCTCGCAAAGCAACCGTCCCAATCGTCTGGGCGATCATCGTGCATTGACACATCGCCTGCTGATCGAAGGATTACAGAACCCGGTCGTCTTCCTGCAACACTACGAAGAGAACGATGCAGAGGATTTGCAAATCAAAGCGGCTGCCGATATGGGAGCGCTCATCTTCGACGGACTATGTGATGGCATTGCGCTGTTGAACCAGGGCAATATCTCCCACACAACAATCGACACCACGGCTTTCGGTATTCTGCAAGCCGGACGTATACGTACCTCGAAGACCGAATACATCTCCTGTCCGGGCTGCGGACGTACACTGTTCAACCTGCAAGCGACCATTGCACGCATCAAGGCTGCTACCTCACACCTGAAAGGTTTGAAGATAGGTATCATGGGTTGCATCGTCAACGGCCCCGGTGAAATGGCCGATGCCGATTACGGATACGTAGGAGCCGGACGAGGCAAGATCAGCCTGTACAAAAAGAAAGAATGTATCGAGAAGAATATCCCCGAAGAAGAGGCGGTAGAGAAGCTCATTGAGTTGATCAAAGCAAACGGGGATTACGTGGAACAATGATCATTCGCATCTCTTCCGCCTATCGTGGAAAGTGACTTCTAATAAAGGAAGATATCAGACACCACCGGATTGTGGTCGGACAGGAAACCGGTATCGGTCAGATCGCCAATGACCCGGTAACTACGCACTTTGACATTCCCTTGTACGAAGATATAATCGATCAACTCACGCTTGTCGATTGCGAGCCGTCCGAAATTGTGGTACGTCCACTTCGGGCCGTATGTAACTTCGGCAACTGTCCGTGTATCTTGTACCCCGCTTTCTTTTGTTATTATACTGACAGGTTCCGAATCGGGCGTTCCGTTGAAATCACCTGTTATCACCGAAGGACAACCGTCGCTCAGTTCTTTCATCTTCGCCATCAGCAACCGGGCACTCTCCCGGCGGGCTACCTCGCCACGGTGGTCGAAATGCGTGTTGAAGAAGCAGAACTTACGTCCCGACTTCTTGTCTTTCAGCATCACCCAAGTAACAATACGGGGGCAAACGGCATCCCAACCCAATTTGCCAATCTGCTCCGGATCTTCTCCCAAAGCAAAAGTCCCTTGTTTCAGCAGGTCGAACCGGTCGGTTTTAAAGAGCACCGAGCTATACTCCCCTTGCTCTTTTCCATCATCGCGCCCCACACCCACTGCTGTATAGCCGGGTAAAGCGCTCTTTACATCGTCTAACTGATGCTTGAATACTTCCTGCATACCCAGCAGGTCCGGACTGTAATAACGGAGCATTTCTCCAACAGGACCCTTGCGGTATGGCCAACTATTTAAACTGTCGCCCGCCGTATCCATACGGATATTGAACGTCATCACACTCAGTTCCGTAGGAGAGGAACTAGCACAACCGGCTAGTAGAATCACCAGCACAGCCAATAAAAAACTTCTTGTTTTTCGTTTCATGAGGTATATCAGGTTTTATATAAAAGCAATGGAGCACTGTAACAGCGCTCCATCTCTCTTTTTGTTTCAATTATTTACGTGCTGCAACTTCGCTTCCCTTTTTGGCCGGGGCAGCCAGCATGTTGCGGTACTTATCGGAATCACTCAGGATCTTGAGTGCTGCCTGCAAGTCGTCGTCGTCCTTTAACTGCTGAATAATACTACCTCGTTGGTAATAATAGCGTTTGATGATCTCCAAACTGATGGCAGTACGGATGTCTTTCGAGAAATAATCCAGATCGCGATCCAGGTTGTGCGACAGTTTTTTCTCCAATGCCTTGAATTCTTCGGACGCTTCGGGGAGATAACCTTCGAACTCGGCCGCTTCTTTCAGCGTTTTCATGATCTTCTCACTTTGCTGATCGTATTTGAAATTAGCCTGCTTCACTTTGGTTTTAAAGTCGGCATAGTCCGCATCGGTCAGGGCAAACTTTTCCGCCGACGCTACCGTAGGATGCTTGATGCAGAAGTCCGTCGCATAGTCGAATATCAGGTTATCGCTCATCAGATAGAACAGGATGTTAGGAAGTTTCTCCCGTTCCACCGCGACATCGGGCGCTACCCCTCCGCCATCACGCACTTCACGTCCGGCAGCGGTATAGAACACATGTGTCAGACTGTCGGGGATGCGTCCCGCACTTCCGTCCTCGTTCAGGTGCTTGTAATCGATGGCCTGCACGCAACGTCCGCTGGGAATGTAATATTTGGAAGTAGTCACTTTCAGGTTTCCTCCGTAGGGCAACGGGCGTGGTACCTGTACCAATCCCTTACCGTAGGTACGGCTACCCACGATGATGGCCCGGTCGAGGTCTTGCAACGAACCCGAAAGTATCTCGGACGAAGAAGCCGTACCGTTATTCACCAATACGGCGATAGGCATATCAGTATCGATCGGTTCCTTCAACGTTTTGTACGTATTGCTGGCTTGTTTAATCTTTCCTTTAGTAGTCACGATGGTCTTACCACGCGGCACGAAAAGATTTACAATCTCCACCGCCTCATCCAGCAGACCGCCGCCATTACCACGCAGGTCGATCACCAGCGAAGTGATTCCCTTGTTCTTCTGCAAATCGACAAAAGCCGCTTTGAATTCTTTAGACGGATTGCCCGAGAACGAGTTCAGGTTGATATAGCCCACCTTATCACCCACTACACCGTAATAAGGTACAGTCGGCATTTGTATGGATTTGCGTACGATATTGAATTGCAGCGGCTTCGGGGTACCCGGGCGCTCCACCTCGAGTACAAAGCTGGTGCCATTCTGTCCGCGAAGCATCTCGCTCACCTCCTGGTTATTCTTTCCGCCCAGGTCCTTTCCATCGATCTTCATCAGGATATCGCCTGCTTTGAGTCCGACGGTTGCCGCCGGCATCCCTTCGTACGGTTCGGCAATAAGCGACCGTTTCAACTTGGAATTGTACGAAATAATGGAGCCGATGCCGCCATACGTTCCTTTCACCATTTGTTCCAGTTCACTCTGGTCCTCTTCCGGGAAGTAATTGGTATACGGATCGAGTGAATACAACATATTGTCGATGCCCTCCCGAATGGTCTTGTTCGGGTCGATGGTATCCACATAAAACATATCGAGTTCCTTAACGATGGCATTGAAAACATCCAGGTTCTTGGACAACTGGAAGTTGCGGTCGTCACTGTTCTTGAAACTTAGCAGCGCCACAACGCCCGCTACGACAAGCACGATCAGAGAGTTTCTTCTATTCAGGTATTTCTTCATAAATCTAAATTATTGAGAAAGATGTAAAAGTAACACATTCGACACTTAATCGGCTATTATCCGATTGATATTTAACTTAATTTCATTCCATTTTTCGGCAGACACGGTAGTTCCCACCACCTGGATGACATTCCCTGCCAGCAACGAACCGATCCGGGCGCATTGTTCCAGGGTATATCCACAGGTGAGTCCGTATAGAAATCCGGATGCAAAATAGTCGCCTGCACCGGTGGTATCTATCACTTTATGTACATCCATTGCCTGCACTTTCACCGTTTCGGAACCCCGGCGCACATACGATCCTTCGGCTCCCACCTTTACTATCGCAATGTGGCACTTGCTTCCAAGAATATCCAGCGCCTCTTTGGGTTGGCAGCAACCGGTAAAGGCGCGGGCTTCCTCCTCATTGGCAAACAAAATGTCAACATATTTATCAATCAGTAGAGTGAAAAAATCCTTATCACCCTCCACTATGTTGTAACTCGCCATGTCGAGACAAACGAGCAATCCGGCTTTCTTGGCAAGCTCAATGGCGCGGAGAATCATGGCATGGTCTTGTACAAGATACCCCTCTACATATAAGTATGCATATCCTTCGAACATGTCCGGAGTAAGATCCTCGGCTTTCAGAGAGGCGGCCGCACCCAGATAGGTTCCAAAGGTCCGTTCTCCTTCGGGAGAAATGAAAGTGGAAGCCACTCCGGAGGGCAAATTCGAAGTGAGCAGTTTGTCTTCAATCCCATTCTGTGCCAGATTCTCCCGGTAAAAGTCCCCGTAAGTGTCATTTCCCACCTTTCCGATGAATCCTGTCGTCACACCGAGACAAGCCAACCCGAGGATGGTATTTCCGGCCGAACCTCCCGTAGCCTGATGTGTTTTCATCTGTCCGAAAAAGTCGTTAATCTGTTGAAGTTTAGCATCATCAATCAGTTGCATACTACCCTTCGGAAGTCCCATTTCTTCCAGCACACGGTCATCGTTCAGTACTGCCAGCACGTCTACAAGGGCATTCCCCATTCCTACTATTTTACTCATTTTGATATTTTTTTGGCAAAGATATTGCATATTTCAAAATATCCTATTACTTTTGCATCGCATTTGAGGAAACATTCTTCCTTAGCTCAGTCGGTTAGAGCATCTGACTGTTAATCAGAGGGTCCTTGGTTCAAGTCCAAGAGGGAGAGCAAAAAGACCTCAAATGCAACATTCTTCCTTAGCTCAGTCGGTTAGAGCATCTGACTGTTAATCAGAGGGTCCTTGGTTCAAGTCCAAGAGGGAGAGCAAAAAAAGCCAGCATTTCTGCTGGCTTTTTTTTGTTTGGTATGTGTTACTTTAGGATCAATACCATATTCCGATATAATTCACATATTGCATTTGTGATTTCCTGCAAACTATCTTCTTTGTAAAAATCTTCTTCAGAAGATAACATGAATTCTTTTGTAGCATCTACCATTTTTGCCGAAAGAGTTAACTTTATGCTGTTCCCGCTAGGCTCAGCATGTAATTTCACCCAATATTCGCCATCTTTTTTGGAGAACTTGATGAACGCATTGATTTGAACGCGTTTACTTTGCAATGTTATATATTTAACATCAGGCAAGCCACTTTTTAGTCGCGGAATTAATACATTACACAATTTTCGGAGAAATGATGATGTATGTATATCATTATTTAACGGCAGATTATCAGACGCATCCACATTAGTAACTGATGATAGCGAAATAATATACTTGATTACATCTCCCACAGTCTGAGTCTGACCATGTTTTTCTATAAGCTTTTTGAGTTGGCTGAGTATTTTTGATATATTCGAAAACTGTTTTTTCAGGTAATAGTCGTTTTTGCACAGTCGAAACAAAACCTTTTCCCATTCCTCTGCTTGTGCACTTTGTTGAGTTAGTGGAGCTAAATCCATTTGGGACAATAACTCTTCATTCCATTTGTCAAAGCCCGGATTTATGGATAAGAATCTGTAGATAGAAGGATAAGATATTTGTATGCTGACTAATGCGAAATTGACTAATAATTCCCACTCTGAATCTACTCGCTCTTCATCTTTTGAATTAATACACTGAATAAGCAACAATGAATTTGAGAGTCTTTTTAAGGCTCTCGGGTTTGTACCGACAGACAAATTGGATATTTCAGAAAAAGCAGCAATCAGTTCTTTGTTATTCGATTGATTTTCATTCAGATAATGAACGGACAGCAAACTTTCTCTCAAAAAATCATTGATATCATAACGGGTAACAGGCATCGAGAATGGAACTTGAATGATTTTGTCGAAAAATGAACGAAACTCCCGTTCGTTCTGCTCTGATAATTTACCAAATTTCGGTTCTAGCCCTTTTATAACAACGTCATAGTCAATCGCTAACACGAAAATACAATGATTGAATGTGAAAAGATTCTTCAGTAATTCCAATAGCTGAACAGCTATCGGCGGATCTATCCGGTCTAAATCATCTATAAAAAAGATAAAGCCCTGTTTCCCTTGCTTTTGAACACAATCATTGATAATTGTTTCTAATTCGGTGCGGATTTCGCTTATAGATGACTTGTTCCCATCTGTCAAAATCTCTTTGACTACATCAGTGCCTCTGTTAAAAGCAGCAGAGAACGCCATCAATCCGAATTTTACTATCTTCTTGCCTACTTCGTCTGTTTGATTACCGGCAATCTGTGTGATACTTCTGGTCAGGCTATTGACAATATCCAATAACGCAGTGGTTGCATCTCTCATCAACGAATATTCCCAAGTATTTATCCACACTCCTGAGAATTTAGCATTATCACCCTCGCAAAGATTATTTTTCAGGGTATTCATCAACGATGTTTTACCACTTCCCCATTCTCCTTGCAAAGCTATGGTTGTTGGCGTATTAGCATGTTCAATAAATTGGATTAAACCGTTTTCATATTGCCCAATTCCTAGTTTATCTGCTTCCCCCTTTGCTATATCGCGTGGAATATCTGTAAGGCTGTACTTATTCATCGTCTTCATGTTATTTTATTCTACTCGTTTCCATTCAATTCCGAAATTACGGATATTGGGTATTTTTGCTCCTGGATAGTTGGCCTTTATCCAGCCTTCTATTGCCTCATAGCGTTTACTCCCTGTAAACAACTGCATTTGAGTTTTATCCATGCGAACGACCCGGTTGATTGTTTTCGGGCCATTGGCCTGAATTGTGCCTTTGATGCGAACATCATACATCTCTTCGCTGGAAGTAGATTCAGAGGAATCGTCACCTCCAAATAGTAAATTGAATAATCCCATGATGGTTTATTTTATTAATTGATAGTTATTTGATTTCTTCTACACTATAACCAGGTGAGATGGCTATATTAATTGGTAGAAATTTTATTCGGTTCTCTTTAATAATAGTTCTTGCTTCTTTAATTGCTTCTATCGGTGGCATTTCTTCCTCGACAAGTACATCCTGATTCCAGTCCATTATGCGGTTTGGATTATACAATTCTATACTAATAGCTTTTATCAAGTCTTTCACTTGCTTTACTATCGGATGCGATTCTTCTCTTTTATCGGTTAGAAAAGTACAATGACATGGAATCAAGCAATAATTCCACAACAGACTAAAATAAAGCGGGTTATCTGTTTTATTCCATATATGGGCAATCGTATAATTAGCAACTGTACTCAAGGTTCCACAACTGACTTTGTGTTGTGTATATTTATATATTGCTTGTTTGGGATAATAATTTCCGTCGCGGTCAAAGCAAACTCGGATTTTGGTATCTCTGTGATACAGCACATTGGCTTTGTCATTTGTAAAACGTATTGCCCCTGATTTGTTTTTGAAACTGGGGGTGGTAGTTTTTACTGCATGTTGCAAGAAGAAAGCACCATTAGAATTGTATCGTACAGGGATTGCCTTGCCTAAACGGGTTTGCTGACTAATATCCAATGCTTGCTCCTTTACCATGCGCTTGTCTATAAACATAGTGTTGTCTATAACATGGTTTATAAGCTCTTTGTCATCAACAAATAAGCTCCTTAATACATCTATTCCATCTATTAGTGGGGGCTTCATGGTTACTTTTGTTGTTATTTGGTTTTAACCATACTTAATAATGATTTTGCCAAGTTTGTGCCATCTCCGATTGTCTTTATAGCCGGGTGTATATTTGACATGGCATTCATTGCCTCTTTTAAGCTGGAAACAGCAATGTTGATAGAGTCGGCATCTAATTTAGTTGTAACAAGCGTTTCATGTATTTGAACATGTGGTTCAAAACATGGTATACCATTTACAAACAATTGGTACTTAAATCCTATTCTAACTGATTGTTTTTTAAAGAAAGCTCCTTCCTCAATATCTTCTTTCCATGGGAATATTTGCACCTCCCATCCCTGAGATTTGCTAGCGTCAAACTGCCCTTTCTTGTAACCGGCATCAAATCCATTATTATATTCACTTTTCAGGCATTCACCCCTATTGAAAAAATGTTCATATTCATTGAGCTTTTGATTTTCTTTGTCGAGCATCTCCTTGTGGGTTGCATTCAGTTTCTCAAAAGCATCAGTTACAACCCGAAATTCTTCTTTTGTATTATCGACGTATTTATTATGATCGTCTCTAATTTCAGTTATTTGTGCGCCTTGCTTAGTTAACAAGCTTTCCAACAAATTGATTGACTCTTTCAACTGAACACGGTTCTTCCTACTTGCTCTTAGGAGTATAGCTATAAGAACCAGGGAGATAATTCCAGCTATTAATTCTACATTCATAACATCGTTATTTTAAATGCCTTCTCCGGTTCCCAAAAGAAGAGTTAATAAATAAAGAAAGCGTGGAACCATTGACCTACTTTATCTAGTCAGGCTCTGGTGAACCTAAAGGATTAAAATAAGCAACAGCCCACACCTGTAAGGGCGTGAGAGCAATTAACTTATTCTCGACCCTAATTAATTTTACCAGATTCACTAGAGAGAAATAAGTCAAACACTTTCAATGTTTGATTTTATATGTCTGCTGGCAATTAGCCAACACGACAAATATAGTAATTATTTGGAACATTCAAAGTGTTTTATCCTCAAAGGACTGTTGTATTTGCAAAATTAATTTCCTATTGCGCCATTCCGTGACGCTTTAAATGATTATTTTTGATCCCAACAAATAAATATATACTTTATGCCACGTATTCATCACTTACAACGTAATTTGTTGATAATTCAAAAGATCAGGAATACCCCGTATGTCAACTTCTCAGAGCTTACTTCTTATTTGGAGCGAGAACTGAATCTTCGTGGAATATTCGATACCGGTTTATCTCGCAGAACAATACAACGGGATATACAGAATATCCGTACTGATTTCGGTATAGATATAGAATATTGCCGTCGCAATCAGGGGTATTATATTGAAGACAGTATTCTGTGCTCCGACATAGACCGTTTTCTTGATTCGATTGATATTCTTTCGTCTCTCAATTCAGAAACTGGAATACCAGACTTTGTGCTGGCCGAGAAGCATCGTCCTATGGGGACACAGCATCTCTATCCGCTTATCCATGCCATTAGAAACTCATTTCGTATATCTTTTTCTTACCTAAAATTTGGAACGGAACAATCTTCTATGCGGCTATTAGAACCGTATGTCGTAAAGGAATGTCGCGGCCGGTGGTATCTGGTTGGATGCACTCAAGGACTGAATGACATGAAGACATACGGCCTGGATAGGATAAGTGAACTCATGATATTGGATGAAAAGTTTCGAAAAGATAGTACTATAGATGTACCTGAAAAGTTTAAACAAAGCTTTGGCATTTATTCATCCGACGAGTATCCGGTGGAAAATGTGATACTCTCTTTTGACTCCAGAGACGGCAGTTATTTAAAATCTCTGCCTTTGCATCATAGTCAAGAGATACTTACAGATACTAAGGATGAATTTATTATCCGGCTACGGCTAAAGGTTACATTAGATTTTGTTATGGAATTAATGTCTCGAAGTTGGTCCTTAAAAGTCATTGAGCCCTTATCACTCAGAGAAGAGATACATTCCATTTGCAAGTCTGCACTGGAAAGGAATAGTCTGTAACTGTTGTTTATACTTAGATATACTATCCCGATGTAATCAGCGTTATAGGTAATCGAATAGAAATCGAGGAAGAGGAATGGGTTGCCGAACTATTGTTGACAACCCATTTGAGGTGGATTATGGTGGGGGGGTTAACGGGTTCCTATTAACTGAACAGTATTACCTTCATCATCAAATTCAAATACAAATTCTTTATCAGTAAGCTTAATCAGGTTCATACTATCGTATATAGTCTCAGTTCCATGAGTTACTTCGCCATCACTGTATTCTGTCCAATATCTTGTATATGAGGCGTATAGCATTTTTGAGCCTTTCCACTCCCAAGTACCTGTATCGTTAGTTGTTTCATTTTCATAATCTGTAATTCGACAAAAGTATGTTCCGGATGTTGTAAAGGTCATAGTCCCAGTTGCAATTACCCCTTCCTCGTCTTCTGATTTGATATTCCATGTGTGACACAACAATTCAGTTTGTTCGTTGGTCGTAACTTCTTTTACTTTGCTAGTGTCATAAGTTTCACCATTAACAGTAATGGTTGCGCCTGAGCCGGAAATGTTTATTACAATAGTACCGAATTGCTTTAAATCCAAAGTATAGTTATTATCCTTTGCATTTACTGCTGAATAATCACCAAAAATAATAATGATGTAATTTGTTTCGGATCGGGTTTGACTACTTTTCATAGTACTTGCATCACCGGAAACTTTTTGGGTTACGATATACTTTTTATCACCGGTAAACTCAAAGGAGCCATATTCAGCCCCTGAGTTTTTCACTTCCCACTTCCCTATGATATTCTTTTCATCACCGGTAGGGTTGGGATCATCGTCTGAAGATTTACAGGAAGAAAATCCTGTTGCACATAAAACGAACATGCTCGTCAAAATTGTTTTGAAGAAATTTGTTTGTGACATGATTTCAATAATTAATTGTTTTATAATGTTGTAAAAACCTGATTTAATCTGTGTATTCAGGCAGCTCAAATGTCTGAGAAAAGCTAGGCTGGCTTCTAATGTATTCTGAGATTCGTTCTATTTCCGATGTGTCTATGAAAGCACACTGTATACGTGTCATGTTATCGTCTTTAGAAAACAGCATGTCGCCATTTCCTAAAAGTTGTTCAGCACCCGATGCATATAAAATCGCCCGAGAGTCCATCTGCGAAGTTACTCGAAAGGCAACTCTTGTTGGGAAATTTGCTTTAATTGTTTCGGTAATAATATTAGCAGTCGGACGTTGAGTAGTTATGATCAAGTGAATTCCTACCCTGTGTGCTTTTTGGGCAATACGCGCAATCGGGAGTTCAACTTCTTTACCTGCCGTCATAATCAGATCGCCGAACTCATCTATCACAACTACAATATGAGGCATATATTTATATTCACCTATTGGTTTTAGTTGCTTGTTTACAAATTTTTCATTGTATTCTTTCATTGTACGCACACCAGCAGACATCAATAAATCGTAGCGATTATCCATTTCTATAGCCAATGAATTAAGAACAGTTATCGCTTCTGAAACATCAGTGATAATTGAGTTTTCATAACCTGGTAATTCTGCTAGAAAATGGTTCCCAATAATCGAATATGGTCTGAATTCCAACATTTTCGGATCAATTAAGACAAACTTTAATTCTGCCGGATATTTCTTATATAATAAAGATGTAATGATAACATCCAATCCGACTGTTTTCCCTTGTCCTGTGCTTCCTCCAATCAAAAGGTGAGGTGCTTTTGCCAAATCAATCATGAAAACTTTATTTTCAATTGTCTTACCCAATGCGATGGGCAATTCCATGGTTGACTCCCGATATTCAGGCGTGGATAGAACCGAATACATCGAAACAATTTTAGCATCTTTATTAGGTATTTCGATTCCTATGGTATTTTTGTCCGGCATAGGAGCAACAACACGAACTCCTAATGCGGATAGGCTCAAAGCAATATCATCTTCGTATTTCTTGATTTTGGACAATCGAACGTTCCCTTCTGTCGTTATTTCATACAGTGTGACTGTCGGGCCCGCAGTCGCCTTTATGGATTCTATTCTGATACCATAATCAGCCAGAGTTTGGATAATCCTGTTTTTATTGTCATTCAGTTCATCTATATCCACTTTTATATCTTCGGCTTCATATTGCACTAATAAATCTATGGGCGGTAATTTATAACCGTCTAAGTCTAAAGTACTGAATACTTGTCTTGGCTCTTGAGATAATTCCATATATTTCACATTTTAAAGTTGTATAAATCCTTATTTATCACAGGCAAGAGAATCTTCAGCATTATTAATCTTATAAGAAATCCCATTGCCGTCATTTTTATCTCCTCAGGTTCCTAAAAGGACAGTTTGTAACATAAAGAAAGCGTGGAACCGTTGACTTATTTTATCTAGTGAGGCTCTGGTAAGCCTAAGGGATTAAAATAAGCAACAGCCCACGCCTATGACGGCATGAGAGCAATCGACTTATTCCTCACCCTATTAAAATTTACCAGATTTCACTAGAGAGAAATACGTCAAACACTTTCAATGTTTGATTTCTAATATGTCCGCCATGTTAACATGACAGTGCAAATATAAAAATTATTCAGAACATTTCAAGTATTTCTGCCCTCAATGGGCTGTTGCAGTTACAAAAATAGTTGCTCTGTGCGCCAATATATGACGCTTTGCTGTATTATTTTCATTGTTGTGCAAAGTTTCTTGCAATGACTTGGAACCAGCTAACTGGAGAACAGATTAGGGAGCGAGTACATCAACATATTGACAAATTATTTTCTGATAAATAATCACGCATCTTAGTCCACAAAAGACATTAAGACCCTGCATTCTTTTGTTATCCTACCAGCATTTGTTCGTTTTAATAGGATCTTTATTGGTTTTCAGACTAAGAAAGCCCTTGCTCCATCCGGGTGTACAACCCCTCTAGACCCAGATCTAGAGGGGTTGTACACCCGGATCTACGAGGCATATACACCCGGACGGACGGGAGGCTTTCACACTTCGATATGACCGGAAGAAAGTAAGAAACAAGGCACTTCATACTTGGAAAACAACGGTTTGCCGCCATATCCTTTCAGCCCGAAGCGTCTACAGCGGCACAAGTCATCTCTTTAAAGATCGACAACAGCGCGAGGGTGCGTAAGAGGTGCGTAGGAGAAATCACATGCTCATACGCACCTCTAGACCCGATAAATAAAGGGTTTGAGCACAAGTGCGTAAGTGCGTGACAGATTTTCAAACTTCCTGAGAGAAAAAGGGCAGAATTCAAGCCAGCAACTACAGCATTGATTATTGCCGAGTCCTAATATTCGATACTATTCCAACCCTTGTTCCAAAGGAGGTTGCGATTACAGGAGTTCGTCCCCGGATTGCCTTGCAACTGTATCACACAGGCAGCGCCATTCATAAAATCGGAAGAGGGACGCAAAAGAGCAAACAGATCGTTCAGCGCTTTCGCCTCCAACAGGTTATTATTCAGGAAAATCGTCTTCAGGTATGCCACCTCTGAGATGCGCACCTCTTTCAGACCACTTTCTGCGCACTTCAGATATTGCAGGTTTATATTGCCGGTCAGGTCTAACACAGACATCGTATTTCCTTTATAGTCCAAGTTAGTAAGGTACTCCAACGGACTCAAATCAAGCGGTTTAAGTTGGTTATTGTCGCAGAAAAATAGATACCTAATGTAAGACGCATGGGTAAAATCCAGGTGAGTAACCGGAGAATAAGAGACTTCCAGAAGGAAAAGCGCCTGGTTGTTTTCAAAGTCAATGGTTTTCAACCCGGTTCCCGACACATACAAGGTGTGTAGTTTGGCATTCTTTGATACATTCAGTGAAAGCAGGTTGGATAAGGAATAACACGCTACTTCTTTCAAATCCTGGCACGCACTCAGGTTGATGGATTTCAAAGTATTGATACTGGATAGACTCAGCGTGACAAGGTTGGGGCAATTGGCACCATCGAATGTTGCTAGCCCATCTATATTTCCTATATACAACATCAAAAGCTGGGGGCATTTCCCGATACTAAGATCCCTGCACACATTCACCGGACTGGACGTATTCAGAAAGGTGATCTCATCTGCCCAGATTCTTACTTGGTAGGTACCCAGTTTTTTGTAATCGTGCGTGAAAGCAGGATATTCTCCGGAAAGGTCTTCCCGCTTCTCTATTTTCCCGTCTCCCCAATCAATAGCTATCCTGCTTCCTTTCACGTAAATTTCTACCGGGAACCGGTTTTTATAGTCGACGGTGAATTGAATGGTATTGCTGGGAGTAAGTACGGGGAGATCGAAATTCGCCGAAGGAGTATCGTCGTCCATAACCACTGTGCAAGCTGCCAGCTGCGTCAGGAGCAACAACACGAAAAGAATATGAGAAACACTTTTGATGTACATAATGTCGGATTTCAAGAATTACAAGTCATAAACCGCACACAAAGTTAACTTTTTATTCAATGAGCCAATTACTTACAAATAAATTTATTTGAGCACCTATGCATACAAAGACAAATTAGCCCTATCTACACGAATTCGGTTAAAATCGAACCATTAACTATAAAATATCAGAAATCCATCTATATTTGCAGACAAATATGTAACGCAAAAGTGGAAAAAGATGTCTTTTTGGAAAGTTTGAACAGGCACACCCCGGCAGCCTACCATCAACTTTATAATGAATATTATAAGGTATTGGTAATGTACGCTTCCAACTTTCTACCTACAACCGAAGCCGCTGAAGACATCGTACAAGAATTATTTACCACCATGTGGGAGAAAAAGATCACTTTCCTCTCTTTCGCCTCTTTCCGGACCTACCTTTTCAACTCCATCAGGAATGCCAGCCTCAACTACCTGAAACACCAAAATGTAGAATCTCTCTATTTGGAAAAACTAAAAGAAACCTACCAGGATGTTCATGAAGACGACGCCACCGAAGAAGAAGTGTACCACTTGCTTTTCAGCACCATTGACCGACTACCTGAACGTTGCCGCGAAATCTTCCTGATGCACATGGATGGAAAGAAAAACGAAGAGATCGCTTTAGCCCTAAACATTTCGATCGAAACTGTTAAGACGCAGAAGAAACGCGCGATACGATTTATTAAGGAACAATTAGGAACTGTCTTCTATATCTTGCTTATTTATGACCTTTTGCCTAAATCGGAGTATTTTCCCTAACAAAAAAGTTTTTTCTTTAAAAGCTTGTACCCCTTTTCATCTCTTTAGTTGTCTTTATTATATAACAACATACTATAACACCTATGGAGAACAGTAAAGATGTAAATAAGCTTTTGGCGAAGCAGTTGCTCGGCACCCTCACCGAAACGGAGAAAGAGCAATTGGACAACTGGGTGAAAGAATCGCCCCGTCATCAGGCGCTTTACAACCGTTTGCAATCGGACCATTCGTTGCTCGACCGATACGAAGCTTATCACCGGATCGATTCGCGGAATGCATGGAAACGTTTCGAACGCAACTGTTTGCCGCAGCGTACAACATTTAAGCTATATAAACTTTTACGGTACGCCGCCATCTTCCTGCTGCCCTTGTTGTTGGCCGCTGGTGTGTATTACTATTTCGGAGCGGAGGGTCTAAAACAAGAAAGTGCGGAGATTATCGAACACTTCCCACCGGGAACATCCAAAGCTATCCTGTCATTGCCCAATAATGTCCAACACGTATTGGCTCCCGAAGCTATGTCCGACACAGCTATTAAAGTCGGCACATCAACTTCGGCCGTGACACAAAGCGGAAGACTCGTTTACTCGGCACAATCCTCCCAGAGAAAAAGTACAGACGAGAACAATGTGTTGACTACCGAACGCGGAAATGAATTCCACGTAACGTTCGAAGATGGCACCAGCGTACACCTTAACTACAACACTGAGTTGAGTTATCCGGTTAAGTTCGATGCGAAATCAAGAACCGTTTACCTGAAAGGAGAAGCCTACTTCAATATTGCCAAAGACAGCCGTCCTTTTTATGTAGTCACCGAAGAAGGAACCATCAAACAATACGGAACCGAGTTCAATGTTAATACTTTCACCCCCGGCCGCACAGAAGTGGCACTCGTAAGAGGAAGTGTCAGCATCATCTCCTCCCCGGGAGCGAAAGAACAGCGACTTGCTCCCGGTCAGTTGGCATATTGCAGCAAGAACAATCAGGTTTCTATCCACAATGTAGACATAACCCCCTACATTGCCTGGAACGACGGCCGCCTGATCTTTGAAGACCGTCCGTTGGAAAGCATCATGAGAACCTTGGAACTATGGTATAACGTAGAAGTAGACTTCGACACTCCGGAGCTGAAACAACTTCGCTTCACCGGTAACATGGACCGGTATGGTACCATTACCCCCATCCTGAGAGCGATTGCACGTACCAGCAATCTGCACTTTGAAATACAAGACAGAAAAATCTGGGTCATAGGAAACTAATTATTCACTAACATATAGAAAGATGGAAGAGAGAAGAGGTAAGGGAAGCAGATTCATGCTATCCCTAGCAATAGTACTATGCTTATTGCCAGCATTTGCCTTTGCTGTAGCTCCCGTGGAGAATGGGAAAAAGGTAACATTAGATCTGAAGTCGGCTACCGTCAAAGAGTTCTTCGATGCTTTAAGGAAGCAGACTGGTTTGAGCTTTGTTTACAGTACCGAACAAACAAAAGCACTGAAACCTATCACCATCAAGGTGACCAACGAAAGCGTGGACAATGTACTGAAGACCGTTCTTGCAGGAACCGGGTTTACTTACAGCATAGAGAAGGACATTGTCACCATCACCTATGTACAGCAGGAAGGAGGCCGACGAACCGCCAGCGGTTTAATCACCGACGATGGAGGCGAAGCCTTGCCTGGAGTCAATGTGGTGATTGCCGATTTGGCCCGTTTCGCCATAACCGACAACAATGGTAGGTACAGCATCGAAGTTCCGGAAAGAGTTTCGTGTACCATCACCTTTTCGTACATCGGTATGGTCACTCAACAAGCCATCATCAATGCCGGAAGAACCAGTGTACAAAAAGATATCACTCTTAAAAGTGAGAATCTGTTGACTGAGGTGGTAGTAACCGGTATCTATACCCGTAAAGCAGAGAGTTTTACAGGAGCAGCTACGACCATAACCAGTCAGGAGTTGAAACGGGTAGGTAACCAGAACGTATTCCAGAGTTTGAAGAACCTGGACCCAACGCTCTACATCCCGGACAACTTGGCCATGGGTTCCGACCCCAATTCGGTGCCTACGATGTCTATGCGTGGTATCTCCAGTTTCCCTACATCTGAGACTACTGCATTGAAGAGTAACTACCAGAATCAGCCGAATCAGCCTTTGTTTATTTTGGATGGATTCGAAACCACCGCTGAATATGTGATGGACATGGACATGAACCGCATCGAAAGTATTACCATTCTGAAAGATGCTTCGGCTAAAGCTTTGTATGGTTCGAAAGCTGCCAATGGAGTAATCGTTATTGAGACTAAACGCCTGGCAGGTAATCAACAACGAGTAACGTATGATGGAAGCATCACTTTAGAAATGCCAGACTTGACCAGTTACAATCTGTGTAATGCATGGGAGAAACTGGAAGCGGAAAGATTGGATGGTGTATATACTTATACCGATAATGTCAATACACAAATTGAGTTAGATCAGCTATACAACACCCGTAAGAAACTGATATTGGAAGGACAGGACACTTACTGGCTATCCAAACCTATCCGCACAGGAATCGGACAAAAACACAATCTGAGTGTGGAACTGGGTGATTCACGAAACTTGCGCGCTTTACTGAATGTAACCTACAATCAAGTGAATGGCGTCATGAAAGGATCAAGTCGTCAGAATGTGTCAGGTGACGCAAACGTATCCTATCGCCACAAGAACCTGTTATTCAAAAACATACTCTCCATTTTATCAAATAGCAGTACCGATTCGCCTTATGGTAGTTTTAGCAGTTATGCCCGCATGAACCCCTACTGGCAAGCTACAGATGCCAATGGAGAAACAGTTCGTTGGGCAGAATATAACGAAGATGAGCTAATAGTAGCCAATCCCATGTATGACGCAACGATTGGAACAAGTTTTGGAACTACCTATCTATCTTTCACCAATCGGTTCTACATTGAATGGCAGATTAATAAAGAATTGAAAGCTACAATGCGTCTGGGTGTAGGACAGAAACGTAATGACTCAGACCAGTTCTACCCGGCTCAACACTCCATATTTGCTAATTACACAGTAGCAGAAGCAGTTGCCCGCCGAGGGAAATACACCATGGAAAATGGAAAATCCAACTCGTTATCAGGCGACTTTAACCTCAATTACAACAAGACGTTCAACAAACATTCAATATTCACCAATGCTGGTTTATTCATCTCAGAAGATAAATATTCGGCATATCAATATACTGCCGAAGGATTCTCGAACAGCCAGAAAGCGGATATAACTTTTGCCAAGCAATATGCGGCAGGTACCACTCCGATTGGCTATTCCTCCATCAACCGCCAGGCGAGTGTACTGTTGGCAGCATCTTACGACTACGACAATCGCTATCTGGCCGATGCAACTGTACGCGAAAGCGCCTCTTCTTTGTATGGTGCAGATAATCGTTGGGCCAATAGCTGGTCATTCGGTTTAGGTTGGAACATACACAATGAAGCTTTCTTCAAAGACATTGAGTGGCTCCAACAACTAAAGGTTCGTGGCTCCGTCGGCTTAACCGGTAACCAGAACTTCGACACCAATGCCGCCATTGCCACTTACAAGTATTATTCAGGAGTAACGTATGGTGGAATCACCAACCCCATGACAGGAGCTTACCTCTACAATATGCCAAACTCTCAGCTGAAATGGGAGCAAAAAAAGGACTACAATATTGGTATAGACATGCGCATCTCCCGGCTCTCTCTTTCTGCCGAATATTACTCGGCTGATACAGAGAACATGCTTACCGATGTTACCATCCCTACATCCACCGGTTTCGCTTATGTGAAAGACAACCTGGGGTTGGTACGGAACTCCGGTATCGAAGCACGAGCCAATCTGACCGTTTGGCAAAACAAAAATGGTTTCTTTAATATTTATGGTACATTTGTCTATGGTAAGAACAAAATTATCAGACTTTCGGAAAGCATGAGATCATACAACGAAAAAATGTTGAAACTGGCTGAAGAGACCTCCACATCAACACCTGTACTGATGTATCAGGATGGACTTCCCATGAGAACCATCTGGGCAGTTCCCTCGGCAGGTATTGATCCGCAAACCGGAAAGGAAGTGTACATCAAGAAAGATGGAACATACACCTATAAATATTCGTCTAACGACATGGTTGCCGCCGGTGACGAAACGCCTAAATACAGAGGAAATGCAGGTTTTACGGCTGAGTATAAAGGCATCGGTTTAAGTGCCACTCTCAGCTATTTGGCCGGTTGCCAGATGTACAATTCAACCTTGGTCGACCGTGTAGAGAATGCCAATATCAACTACAACGTAGACCGTCGCTTGTTAGAGAGACGCTGGCGTACAGCAGGACAAGTCAGCCAATACAAAGAATTCAATTCATTAGAACAGACCCGCGCCACCACCCGTTTCGTACAAGACCGCAACGAACTGCACATCGCTGCCATCAGCGCCTATTACGAGTTCCCGAAAAGCTTCTACAGCCAACTTCGGATGCAACATTTGCGATTGGCTTTTAACATGAACGATATTGCCACAATCTCGTCCATCAAAGTAGAGCGGGGATTGTCCTATCCTTTCGCCAGAACTATGTCATTCTCAGTAACCGGAACATTCTAAAAACAAAGAAATATGAAAAAGATAATATATACCACCCTCTGTCTCGTCGCCCTGACTTGCATTTCCTGCAACGACTGGTTCGATGTAACAGCAGATTCCGAAGTTCGTGAAAAAGACCACTACAGCACCGCAACCGGTTTCCAGCAATCACTGATTGGCTGCTATATCGGCATGACGGATGATGCCCTTTATGGCACCAACCTGTCTTGGTTTGGTCCGGAATTGATGGCTCATCAATTCAACCCGGTGGAATTCACAGGGCCTACCTCCATCTCCTATATGTTCCAGCAGCACTTGTATAAACACAGCAACATTGTGCCTACTATTGAAGGAATCTGGGCCAAAGCATACAATGTGATAGCTAATGCAAACAAGGCTCTTGCCAACATAGATACGAAGAAAGAAGAGTTGGATGACTTCAACTACCATGTAATCAAAGGAGAACTGCTGGCCATCCGTGCTTACATGCATTTCGACCTGCTCCGTCTGTATGGATATGGTAACTGGGTCAACCGTCAATCAGAGCTGAATGCAAAGGTAACCATCCCATACGTAACGACAGTCGATAAAAATCCAACCCCACAACAAAGTGGTACGGAAACCATCAAACTCTTGTTACAGGATTTGACTCAGGCAGCCGATTTGCTCAAAGACTATGACCCGATTACGAAGAAGCAGGAAGCTTCTGCCTATAGCAAGTACAACGAAGAAGGTTTTTTCAAAGAACGTACCCTCCGTATGAACTATTATGCAGTAAAAGCTCTTCAGGCACGTGTCTACATGTGGCAAGGCGGAAATGAGAACCTGGAGAAAGCATTAAGTGCCGCCGAAGAAGTAATCACGGCTGTTGGAGAAAACGGAATACGCATGAGCGACATGAGCACCTCTTGCTATTTCACAACTCCTGATAACATAAATGTGTCCAGAACATCTTTGAGCAACGAATTCATATTTGGCTTGAACGTATCCGATGTGGCTAGCCGCACCGTAGTCTTCATTAATGTAGGATATAAGGAATCCGATTCGCAAGCTATGTTTATTGACCCGGAAAATGCTGAAGAATTGTATGAACACTCGGCTATGGATATTCGGATCATTAATCTCCTGTCCCTGAATACATCTATCAACAAGAAAGGATATGTCCCTTTGAAGGTCGTTCAGGGAAACTTAGCGCCTGGATATAAAGATCGCATCTCCATGATTCGTCTGCCCGAGCTCTATTACATGGCAGCCGAATGTTATGCGACCAAAGCTAGCCCCAACTTGTCGTTGGCACTGGAGAGACTGAATACAGTACGGGAAAAACGAGGGCTGTATACCCCGTTACAAGACCTTGATGCCAATGGTATCATAGAAGAAATTAAGAAAGAATACAAGAAAGAATTTATATCCGAAGGGGTGATATTCTATTATTACAAACGTACGGGCGCTACCACCATTCCTTTCTTGAGCGACGAAATGGGAGATGCTCAATATGTGTTGCCTTATCCGGAATTCGAACTTCAATCCGGACGTGTTCAATAAATTAAAAGATTCAGAAATATGAAAACCTTTATAAAAACAATAGCACTCGTGCTATTTATCTCGCTATATGCAAGTTGCGAGAAGGAAACGATACCTTATTATAACAGTGAGAGCAATGCGGTTCGTTTTAGTGATACAATTAGATTTGGATATGATATCGCAACTTCCACTCTTTACAAGTCACATTCGTTCAGCGAACACATGTCCGATGAATATACAACATGTGATCTTCCAATAACCCTGATAGGCAATGTATCCGACAAAGATAGATTGGTAGCATACACAGTAGATACAGAGAATACTTCTGCCCCCAGTGGCACATATGAAGTGGTAGAAGCGCTTATTCCTGCTAATAAACGAAGTGGACGCATTCGGGTGAAGATATACAATCCTGACGGAGAAGACACATACGAACTTCGGCTGGTGATCAAAGGATCTGAGGATCTGGCTGCCGGCCCTGCTGAATATCTGAAGGGCAGTTTGACATGGAACAATGTGATCCAGCCTCCTACAGTAGCGAACTATCTCAGAAGCTATAACATGTTGATAAAAGGTACAGCCGCTTTTACTTCCACAGCTGCCACACACTACAGCTCCAATGCGTTGAGATTCATTGTAGAGTCTTTCGGATGGAATGATTGGGATGACAAATCTGCGCATCCGGAATATGCGAGCTACCCTACCCCCACTTATTTTAGTTATAAATATCTTCCCCACTGGACGCTTATCTATAATGATGGCACCTACGTCAGTTTTGCAAATAAACTGGGCGAATACATTACAGCCTACAATGCCACGCATGACGAACCTTTGCGTCATGATGCAGGAGCATTCAAAGGCCAAATAATTGAAGCACGTAAATATTAATTTTTATATTTGCACATTATGAAAAAAAGAATATATATCATAGGAAGTTTCTTAGGGTTGCTCGGCTTATCGTCATGCTATGACGATAGTAGCACTTTAGGCACTGGGAACATCGGAAATATTACATTTGATGAAGGACAAACAAACATATACATCGGTTTCCAAGAAGACCTGACTGTTTCTCCCAAGTTACAAATAGCTGAAGGCACTAATGCCGGTGCATTGGAATATGAATGGGCATTGACGGAAACAACTGCCACCAAAGAACCCGAATATGAAGTAATTGGTACAGAAAAAGAGTTGGCCTTCACGATGAGCCGCCCTATTGCTTCAGCACCCTATACATTAAAACTGATTGTTACCGACACATCGAAAAGTGACTTACAATACATTCATTCGTGGAAAGTCTATGTACAAAGTTCTTTCCTGGATGGCCTGCTTATCAGTGATACGAAAGATGGTAGCACTTCTGACGTCACATTGATAAACAACAAGTCGTTCACGCTCAACTATGACAAAGAAGAACGGATATTCCGCGACATATTAACCACAGCCAACGGTGAGCCTCAACAGGGACTGATGAGGTCATTGGCTTATCAGGTCAGTGGTAATTTTGAGACTACGCATACCAACCAGGTCTGGACTATCTTAGAAGATGGAAGTTGTATCCGGTTTAACACGGTTGACTACAGCATCAATGGACGGCTATCGGACGAATCAATGATTGTGGACAAGCCAGCTGGCATGAAAGTATATTCGTTTCTCAAGAGCTATACGGATTTCTTTGTCAACACAAGCAACGGTGTATATTCACTGAATGCTCTATCATCCACAAACCGTTTTGGAAGCCCTAGAAATGACTTCAAAAATTATGAGATCAATAATCAAGTAATTACTAACAGTCCCAATACCGGATATACTGCAAGTTATTACATTAGTGCAAGTAAGAATCACATCAATTTTTACAACAAGAAAAACGCACAATTCATATCGTTTGAAGGGCAAGGACAATTCATGGCGGCCAAGACTTTCGAAGCCAACGCCAGTTTTGACCCCAACAATCTACCCGGACAAACAGCCATTTCAGCTACTGTCTATGAGGATATTTCTCAGGTAGTTTTTTTAATGAAAGATGACACAAGTGGAACTTATACTATTTACACACTTACTACTTATGTAGCAGAAGCTGGTTACTGGGAATTTCCGGACGATGATGACAGCCCCTGGATAGTAACAAGACCTGAGCAACCAGCTGCCGCTAAAGCTAAGTATACCATCCCCAGCGAAGGAAAGACTTTACTGGACAAAGCAGTATCTGTTTTCTTCTATAACAGAAATCCTGTATTGTATGTAGTCACCACAGATGGTGTTTACGTCATCAATTACGGTGTTGGAACAACAGCTACTGTGTCAACAGTCGCCAAGTTCTCTCCCGGTGCCGGCGAAAGCATTCTCAAAGCCAAGATGTACCAACAAGGAGTGTATCAACACGATTTGGATTTTATCATGGATGAAGTTGTTGCCAAAACCGAATGGAACAACACCGCCCTTATAGTAGCCACCGAAAAAGGTCAATACGAAGGAAAAGTATACATCATCCCCATCTCACAAGTAGCAGCGGGAACACTGGATGTTTCCAAAGCCAAAATATATGATGGGTTCGGTAAGATTCTGGATGTAACGACCACCGGATACTAAATACATAAAGCAATATATTTATGAGAAAAAAAGTTCTGATACTTGCAACAATGGTGGTGGCTTCGTCTGCCACCATTGACGCACAACGACAGTTTCCATTCTTTTGGAAGAAAAAGAAAGTAGCCACCGAGCAAAAAGCTCCGGAGAAAAAGGAAACCGAGTACGAAAAGCTGTTCAAAAAGAAACATGAAACAGCCAAAGGTCTCTTCACCCTGCATCAGCTGGATGGAAAGGTGTACTTCGAGTTCCCCATCAGTCTGTTCGGCAAAGAGATGTTGATTGGTTCCACCGTGACTACCATCTCGGACAACGGAAATGCAGTTGTGGGATCCAAGCCTACCACTCCTTTGCACGTTGCCTTTACCCGGAACAAAACGCATGTGCAGTTGCGGGAAGTCAGCACCGACTACATCAGCGGTAACCTGCAGATTGATGAGGCGTTGCGCAAAAGTAATCAGAGCGCCATCCTGGAAAACCTGAAGATTGCGGCATACAACAACGACTCTACTGCTGTTGTATTCGATATGACCGGTTTCTTTCTGGGTGATAACAAAAAGTTAACTCCGTTTGATACCAACTCCATTTATGGACAATTAAAACGGACCGAAAGCTACAAATCGGACTGTTCATTCATCTCCGGAATCAAAGCATTCTCGGACAATGTGTCTATCAAAAGCACCCTGTCATACACGTTCAATGTGAACGATCACAGCGGACGGGCACTGATCAAGAACCAACCGTTCACCGCTGAGATGACACGCTCCATCATGCTGCTGAAAGAGAAGCCTTACCGTCCGCGTATGGCCGACTACCGCATCGGGGTATTTTTCACACCCCGCCAACAATTGGGCGAAGACGCGAAGACCACCGCCCCCATCTATTATGCCAATCGGTGGGACCTGCAACCCTCTGATACGGCTGCATTCCTGAGAGGGGAAAAGGTGGCTCCCGTCAAGCCCATCGTTTTCTACATCGACAACACTTTCCCGGAAAGCTGGAAACCTTACCTGAGAGAAGGTGTCAATCAGTGGAACGAGATGTTCGCCACCATCGGCTTCAAGGATGTAATCGTTGCGAAAGATTTCCCAACCGATGACCCGGAATTCGATCCGGACAACATCAAGTATTCGTGTGTACGCTATGCGCCTACCAATATAAAAAATGCCATGGGACCGTCGTGGACGGATCCGCGTACCGGAGAAATCCTGATGGCATCGGTATATGTGTACCACGATGTGATCAAGCTGATCAGTAACTGGCTGTTCGTGCAAACGGCACAGGCCGATAAAGACGTACGTACCACCAATATCCCGGATCACATCCTGGGTGATGCCCTCCGTTATGTACTCGCGCACGAAATCGGACACTGTCTGGGATTCATGCACAACATGAGCGGCTCTTCGGTAGTTCCTGTCGACTCCCTGCGTTCGGCAGCATATACACAGAAATATGGTACGACTACTTCGATCATGGACTACGCCCGTTTCAACTATGTGGCCCAGCCGGGTGACAAAGAACGCGGCGTGAAGCTCACTCCTCCCCGTTTCGGTATCTACGACCAATACCTGGTGCGGTGGACATACACTCCGGTACTGAACGTTAACTCCGTGGAAGAAGAAGCACCCATCACCACCCGTTGGATCACCGATGCTGTGAAAGAGAACCCGGTTTACCGCTATGGCAAGCAACAGTTATACTCTGTAGTTGATCCCCGTTCGCAAACGGAAGACTTGGGAGACGATGCCATCAAAGCAACCAAATACGGTATCAAGAACCTGAAATACATCGTTGAGAATCTCGACAGCTGGATTAAAGAAGGAGACGAAACGTATGAAAAACGGGGAGAACTCCTGACGGGAGCGATCGAACAACTAGCCATGTACGTCACTCACGTAGTAGGAAACATAGGTGGATGTTACATCAATGAAATCAAGAAAGGTGATGAACTGCCCCGTTTTGCTCCGCTCTCTACCCAGTACCAAAAAGAGGCGCTCAACTATTTGTTCGAAATCTACAATGATCTGGATTGGTTGGACAATAAAGCTTTGCTGTCGAAGATTTCCATCACAGGCTCACCCAAAATGACGATTGAGAATTTCATGATGAGGCAGATCCTCCCCCTCCCCATCAGCGTATCAACATACGAGGGTATGAACAAGGATTCATTCAAAGCACCCGATGCATTCAACATGGTGTACAACTTTGTATGGAAACCCACATTGGCGGGCAAGGCGTTGACAGACGCTCAAATGAGATTGCAGAAGCAGTACATCTACATGATGATGGAGACAGGTGGCTTCAAGATTAAACAAGCTACCGCGCTGGCTGGGGAACCGATCCTTGATCTGACTCACCGCACATCGGCTTGCAGCTGCTGCCAGGCACACAGTGAGGCTACACATGAGGTACACAATCCGGTAGGAGGTTTCGAATGGGCGCCGTTGAACCGTTTTGCCACTCCAAGAGTTTCTCAGGCAGATATCTACTCATATGTACTGAAAGCCCAAAGCCTGATGAAGCAACGGGTAGGTAGTGCATCGGGAAGCACCAAAGCACATTATGAACTGCTGCTGAGAACAATGCAGATGAATCTTAAATAAAGGAGACCATGCGCATGAAAAAATTAATAGTATTCCTATTGACAGGTGCATTGTTCTTTGCTCCGATCGAACGGACATACGCCGCTTCGAAGAAAAAAGATAAGAAGAAGACAGAGGCAGCGAAGCCGGAAGAGAAGAAACCGGCAACGGTGTACTCCAAGCTGTTCAAGGAGAAAAAGAATCATACGGTAAGCAAGGGGTTGATCACCGTGCACCAGTATGAGGAGAAAGTGTATCTTGAAATGCCGGTAAAGCTTTTTGGCGGTGAATTTCTGATGACTTCAGCTATCGAATCGGCCAGCGATATCTCGCTTGCCGGATTGCAGGCGGCCGATCCCAAATACCTGATCATTGACAAGAGCGATTCACTGGTGCTCTTCCATTCACCCCAGTACAACCTGCGTATTAACGAACAGGACGAGAATCAACGGAAGGCTTTTGAACAGTCGCGTGTCAACGCTGTCTATAAAGCATTTCCCATCGAGGGTTATTCGCCCGACTCCACGGCTATCCTGTTCAATGTGACTTCGTACTTCATTGGCAGTAACAAGGATGTTCTTGATTTGAAAGGTCGCTCGTACGAAAGCATAATGGTTATCGGCGATTTTACATTGCAAAACAAGACGTCTTACCTGGAAGGAGCCGAAGCTTTCGAAAACTGTATCAGTTTCAATTTGGTTAGTTCCGTACAATTGTCACTCAACATCCAAGGCCTTGAGCTTACCGAGAAACCCGAAGCTACCCTCGGGATACAAGCCACCCTGACGCTTCTTCCCAAAGAGAAGATGCAAACGCGTGAAGCCAATCCGCGTATCGGCTCGGGCTATGTTTCCTATATGGACTTCCGCAATGTCAAGGACTCTCAGGAAGGCTATTACGCCACCCGCCGAAAGATATCCGGACAGGAACCAATCGTGTTCTATGTAGATACACTAATCAAACCCAGTTGGCAGGCGGCTGTACAAAAAAGTGCGGATGCATGGAACCGGGTGTTCGACCAACTGGGATTGGGGAAACCAATCGCGCTCAAACCGTATCCGGCCGACTCGACTTTCCGGTCCAACAACCCGTTGATCAATACGATTGCATTTATCAACAATAATAAGACGAGTATCACTTCGTACAACATCACCGATCCGCGTACAGGTGAGATCCTGAGTAGCCGGGCCGGTATATCACGCGACTTTGCATTTTCGGTACGCAGAAAGGGAGTATACCAGATGGCAGATGTAGACGCCCGTTTTCAAACATATTACATCCCCGACGATGTGGTATGCGAAGCATTGACTGCCTATATGCTGAAAGCCTTCGGACGTAGTTTCGGATTGGCAACCAACCTCGCCGGATCAATGGCTTACTCACCGGAACAATTGCGTTCACCGGAGTTCACACAGAAGAATGGTATCACCGCCTCTATCATGGACGATGTGATGTACAACTACCTGGCACGTCCGGGAGATAAAGAAAAAGGAGTGGCATTGATCATCGATAAGCCGGGCGTATGCGACGAATTCGTCCTCCGCTATCTGTATGCCCCGATATCCGGTGATGAAAAAGAAACGCTCAAACGTTGGGCGATGGAACACGACGGCGACATCCGTTATTTCTTCGGGAAAGCTCCCATGGCAATGGCGTACGACCCACGTTGCCAAAGAAATGATTTGGGTAATGACCCCTTTGCTGCCATCGATGCAAAAATAGAACACCTGAAATTCGTGGTGAATAACAGCCCGGCATGGTTCGACGATGAAATTCCACGTGACTACCGGGAACTATTTCCCGACTATGTATTCATCGAACTGTACAACAACTCACTATCGACACTGTTTCCATACATCGGAGGAATCTACCTGAACGAGGCCAACGAGGGAAGCAAGACACCTTCGTTCCAATCGGTACCTGCCGACCTGCAAAAGAAGGCGGTACAGAAGGTGCTCAAGGTATGTGAAGATTTGAAATGGTTGGATGCCAACCGCGAATTCCTGTACCTGGGAGGAACCAACACAAGCATATCCGACTGGTGCTACAGTAACGGTGTACCGATGATGGGGCTTTTGTCACGACTCACCCGCATGACATTCAGTGTGGTAAAATCGGAAAAGCCTTATACACAGAAAGAGTATCTGGAAGATATCGAGAAGTATGTATTTGCCGAAGTACGGGCATCGAAGCCCCTATCGCACAACAAGGTCACACAAATCGGAGCTTATATCAATGGGGTGATCAGCATTTCGCCCACACTGAAAGCCATACAGAAAACCAACATGGATTCGGGCAAGGGAATAGCACTCACAAACTCCGACGCACCGATGTTCCACCCGGCAGCCCAGGCGATTCAGGAAACGAACGAAGCACTGTATGCAGGCATGGAACCCATGACTTCCATTAACTATCTGATAGACACGAACATTGACAATGTCTGTTATGAGAAGTTAGTGAGCGCACGCCGCTATTTACAGCAAGCCAAATCGCTGGCTGGCGATGATATATCTCGAGGAAAATGCGAATTTTTATTGTTGTTACTAGACCGAGTCTTGTAAAAAACACTAGTTCTATCGGAGAAGTCCGGATCAGTATTGCGCTGTTCCGGACTTTTTTAGTTCTGCGTATTGTGCGTAACCTGCATAAAAACATCGGCTAAGGTGTGCCGTACTCCCCGTAGCTTTATAAATTAAGTAAAAAAGCTCCACGCCTTTTGCCCTACTAATCAGAATGTTCTATCTTTGCAGGACTTTTATTTTTTAAACAAATCAAAATATGTCCAAAGAATTATTCTCTACCCTGCCCTACAAAGTGGCAGACATTACGCTTGCCGACTTCGGTCGCAAGGAAATCGACTTGGCAGAACAAGAAATGCCCGGCCTTATGGCTCTTCGCGAAAAGTATGGAGAATCAAAACCGCTCAAAGGCGCCCG
>JAVBVD010000031.1:0-9898 GCA_031554635.1 Bacteroides sp. | reverse complement strand
TGATATCTTCTACAGTGAATCCCCCGACATGGAATTCTGGGGACGTCACCGGCATGTGATGTCGCCCGCACCGTTCGAGGATAGCGCTTGGCAATGTACCAAGATTGGCGCTGGTCCTATTCCCATTGAGACCTCAGAAGGTTGGTTGCTGATCTACCACGGTGTATTGGCTTCGTGCAACGGGTTTGTGTATAGCTTCGGCTCTGCCCTGCTCGATCTGGAAGAACCGTGGAAAGTGAAATACCGCTCGGGTCCTTACCTGCTTTCTCCTCAGAAACTGTATGAATGTACGGGTGATGTACCGAATGTATGTTTCCCTTGTGCATCTTTGCACGACCCGCAGAGTGGGCGTATTGCCATCTATTACGGTTGTGCCGATACGGTGACAGGGCTTTCTTTCGGATACATTTCCGAGATTATCGAGTTTACCAAACAAAACAGTATCGTTTAAATAATTGTCAATTGTCAACTGTCAATTAAATTAATATGTTTCGACTTTTATTAGCTTTAACACTGGCTTTCACCTGGCTCTCCTCCTCTTTCGGCGGAGAGCGTGAAAGTTTCCGCCCGGTCGACTATGTCAACCCGTTTATCGGCACTACCAACTTCGGTACCACCAACCCCGGTGCTTTATGCCCCAACGGATTGATGTCCGTAGTGCCGTTCAATGTGATGGGTTCTGACTTGAACAAATTCGACAAGGACTCCCGCTGGTGGTCGACCCCCTACGAACACCACAATACTTACTTCACCGGCTTCTCTCATGTGAACCTGAGTGGGGTAGGGTGCCCTGAACTTGGCTCTTTGTTAGTAATGCCCACCACTGGGAAACTAGATGTGGATTTTAAATCGTACGGTTCCCCTTACCGGGACGAGAAGGCTTCTCCGGGTTATTACACCAGCACTCTCAGCCGTTACGATATTAAAACGGAGGCTTCGGCTACCCCCCGAACCGGAGTTCTCCGTTTTACTTTTCCCGCAGGCGAGAGCCACATCTTGTTAAACCTGGGCGAAGGGCTGACCAATGAAACCGGCGCTTTCGTACGTAAGGTGAACAACCAGGAAGTGGAGGGTGTGAAGCTTCTGGGAACATTCTGCTATAATCCACAAGCTGTATTCCCCATTTACTTTGTGATGCGCATCAACAAACCATCCGAACAAAGCGGTTGTTGGAAGAAGCAACGCCCCATGCAGGGTGTGGAAGCTCAATGGGATCCGGACCAAGGCAAGTACAAACTTTATCCGAACTACTCCAAGGAGATAGCCGGTGATGATGTAGGCGCTTATTTCTCGTTCCACACACAAGCCGGTGAAACGGTGGAAGTACAAATGGGTGTTTCATTTGTGAGCATCGAGAATGCACGACTGAATCTGGAAACCGAACAGTCGGGCAAGAACTTTGAATCGATCCGCACGGAAGCGGTGAAGAAATGGAACGACGACCTATCACGCATTATTGTGGAAGGCGGCACGGACGAACAGAAAACTGTATTCTATACCGCCCTTTATCATGCTTTGATTCATCCGAATATCTTGAACGATGTGAACGGAGAATACCCGGCGATGGAGAGTGGAAAGATTCTCAAAACGGAAAACACCCGCTACACGGTTTTCTCCCTGTGGGACACTTACCGCAACCTTCACCAACTGATGACACTCGTCTGGCCCGACCGCCAAACGGATATGGTCCGTTCCATGATCGGCATGTACAAGGAATGGGGCTGGATGCCCAAGTGGGAACTCTACGGGCGTGAAACGTGGACAATGGAGGGTGATCCTTCCATCCCGGTGATCACCGACAGCTGGCTGAAAGGTTTAAAAAACATTGACATAGAAACGGCTTACGAAGCTTTCCGGAAATCGGCTACCATGCCCGGCATCAGTTATCCTACTGATACCATCAGCAAAGGGGGAGCATTACCAGACTCGTATTACGCTTCCCTAAAAGGCGAGTTCAACCGGATGCGTCCGGACAATAGCGACTACATGCGACTAGGCTATGTACCCTTGCGTAGCGAGTACGATAACTCGGTATCCCACGCACTGGAATACTACATCGCTGATTATTCTTTATCCTTACTGGCCGATGCACTCGGTAAAAAGGAAGATGCAGCTTATTACAAAAAACGTTCTTTGGGTTACAGGCATTATTACTCACCCGAATTCGGCACCTTCCGCCCAATATTACCGAGTGGTCAGTTCCTGTCGCCATTCAACCCGGAACAAGGGATGAACTTCGAAGAGAATCCCGGCTTCCATGAAGGAAGTGCATGGAACTACACATTCTACGTTCCGCACGATGTGAAAGGGCTAGCCAAACTGATGGGCGGACAAAAGAAATTCATCGACAAGTTGGAGACGGTATTCGATAAAGGCTACTACGACCCAAGCAATGAACCGGACATCGCTTACCCATACCTGTTCAGCTATTTCAAGGGCGAGGAATGGCGCACACAACACCATGTGCTTCGTTTGCTGGATAAGTACTACACCACCCGTCCGGAAGGTATTCCCGGCAACGACGATGCAGGAACAATGTCTGCCTGGGCGGTCTTCAGCATGATGGGCTTCTACCCGGATTGTCCGGGCGAACCTAGCTACACGCTGACCACTCCTGTGTTCGATCGCATCACTATCAAACTTGACGATCGCTATTGGGGACAAAAAGAACTGGTCATTGAGACCGAACGGATGAATCCGGAGGATAAATACATCAAAGAGATGCGACTAAATGGGAAATCGTTTACGGGTTACCGCATCTCGCATCAGGAGCTTATTCAGGCAAGTAAACTCTCTATCCGTTTGACATCGCAGAAATGAGCGGTTGATAACTCAACCAACACTAACCAATTCAATCTCAAAGATAAGTGTTGAATTCCTAGGAATACCACTTGTTCCTTGGCTGCCATAACCCAATTCCGATGGGATATAGATCTTCCATTTGTCGCCAGCTTTCATCTGACGCAAGGCTATCTGCCATCCCACGATCAGCTCGTTTAACCGAAAAGCATCAGGATAACCTTGCTGTGTGTTGTTGTCGAACACTTTTCCATTGATAAGTGAGCCTTTGTAATAAACGGACACGATGCTGTTGTCGGCCGGCGAAGCCCCTTCGCCTGGTTTCAGAACTTGGTACATGATTCCTCTGGACAGTTGCTTTACATCGGGCTCCAAGGCTACCGTTTGCAGGAATGATTCATTTTGCTGCTTGTATTCTAACTTCTTATTCATCTTTCAATATGCTAAGTAACTTTTAATCAGATCACTTTATACGAGTAAGCAGGCCAATGCTGCTTGATGTGATTGACTTTGTTGTTTTCGGTGACAATATAATCGATTTCAGCCAAAGAAGCGACATGGTAGTTCCTGGCAGTATCCAGTTTGTCGCCTGCGGCGAGAACCACTCGTTTGACTCCCTGCTTGAGCATGCAGCGTTTTATAATGGCTTCTTCGCGGTCGGAGGTAGTCAATCCTTTTTGCGGATGAATATCACTGATGCCTATAATCACCCAATCGGGATATATAGACTGCAACATCTGGAAAACGGATACACCGACCGTTACCATGGATGATGGAAAGAGTTTGCCTCCCAAAAGAATTAAATCCACTTTCGGATGATTAGATAGTTCGTTGGCAATCGGTAGACTGTTCGTATAGATGGTGAACTTCTTGTCTTTGGGCATCTGACGGGCCACTTCCAGGTTGGAAGTACCGCCATCTATTAGTATCACATCCCCTTCCTTAAACAGCGGAACCAATTTGGATGCCATTTCTTGTTTGATCAGAGTTGCTGTGTTCAGCCTCTCGGTGAACTGGATAGATATTCCTGATTTAGCGATGGCTCCTCCATGCACTTTCGTTAGCAGACCTGCATTTTCCAGTTCTACGAGGTCTCTCCTTAAGGTATCGTCCGACACTCCCAACTCTATACTTAAGTCGGTAACAAATATCCGGTTGTCTTTACTGATCCGGTCGATAATGTATTGATGTCTTTCTTCTTTCAGCATAACTGCGCATGTTTGAATTGTGTGATTGTGCAAATGTACGTATATTTGGAAGAAATACGATACCCACAATGAAAAATACCGATCGTACTTCCATTGTGAAGTGCAGCCGGGTAAGTCCGGGCTTCTTGTCCCAGACCTACTCGGCTGTAGATCATGCAGTTTTCTGTCACACACTGCGCATCGTAGTCTTATTATTGCAAAGGTCCATGAGTACAGCGAACCCACCAGGTAATTGCTCCCGCATCGCCCCAGCCTGAATAGTAACCGTTGCCAAAATTCAGTGCATATCTTCCTGGCCACAACTCGGTTAACGTCCAATAGGCTTCTGGCTTTATACCATAGTTTGATGCCGGTGTGAACTGTGCATACATATCCTTTATCTGTTGCAGAGTGGGCAGGAGCCAATTACCTGCCATGTTTGCTTGTTTGCATTTTTTATCGGCATCCGGCCATCCCAGCTGCTCATCTTTTGCATCATTGAAATCAATAATATGATTTCGTCCACCGGAAGTGTACAGGTATCCTGAGAATCCTTCAATGGGAACTGATACTGTAGGGAACTTCTTCTTCGAGTTCTCGGAAGTGGAAGTGAAAGTAATCACTCCATTGGCCGACCGGATGGTGGGAGTAACATATATATCGTCAACAACCTTATAATTATACTCAGTGGGGACGGTATTTGCAGGCCCGGACATTCTTTCAACGTTGGTAATAAAACCGTTGTCGTTCCTGTTGATTTCCGCTTTCCAGGGTAGATTGGTACTGATCATGAATTTTTTGGGTTTTCCATCCATTGGTACATAATAGGAAGAAGCAGGTGTGATTACCATGGCGTAATTGGCTTGTGTGAGAATTACGCTTTTGGCCAGCTTCCTTCCCGAAGCTGGGTCGGTGAGGGTGAATGTCACCAAGGTTTCTTTTTCAAGGAAAGGATTCTGTCCAAGCTCGGTCGGGCTCAGGGATTTAGCCGACAGGGCAAGGGTGTATCCGTTAGCGTTTACTGAGTTGGGTATGGCTTGATTCATCGCCAACTGCGAAGTTCCCGAAACAGTAACCTTACAGGATGCGATGCTTTGCGGCTTCCAGCTTATGTCCAGATTTTCCACAGCAGGATTCTGGGAAAGAAAAACTAATTCGTCCACTGGTTGCCCGTCTTGCATGACGCTCAAAGCCAGCTCGGTATCGGTGCTTTGTATCACGATCACATCTTTGGTGAGATTACCTGCCGTGAGTCGGATGATTGTCTGGCGGGATTCTGTTCCATCCAGATTACTTGTCACATCGAAAACCAGTTCGGCATCTACCCCGGTCGCACCTGAGGTCGTTTGTAAAGTAAACCAGGTATGGCTTGGGTCCACAAGCGCAGCTGTCCAACCATCGGGCCAATCGGTTTTTACAATGACTTTATTATCTGTAGAGGGGTCGCCGGAGAGTCTCACCGGATTTCGGTCTACTTTCAGGTAATATTGCCCGTTGTATGTTACATCGGTATAGGTGTCGTCCCAATCGTTTATTTCGATGGTCATGTTGATGGCTTTCGAGTTGAAAGCATCTTCCGGAGTGTCGAGCCCTTTTTCGTTCACATGGGTGATATTCAGGTTGTAACTGTGATTACGCAGGATAGCACGGCTGTCGCGGGTGTACTTGTCGTTTTCGTCCTTCTCGAAGAAGTCTACCCGGTAATACGTGATTTTGTTGTCTGAGCCATAGGTTCCGCCCACAACGAGACAGGTGGCTTCCGAGGATTTGTCGGCAGTTGTTCTCTGCGCCTCGAACAGGTAGATGGTTCGCAGGAAGGCTTTTTCCATGCCGAGAGGAACGACATATCTCAACGGGGTGGCATTGTTAATGCTACCGGCAGGAATGGTGGGAGCGTTTACCCTGAACTCACCGTCCACCAGATTTTTCGGGTCGGGTACTACTTTGCCGGTGTTTTTACTGTTGTATATGTAAATCTCATTCAACTTGAAATTGTTCACATCGTCGGCTACTGCCACATTGATACGGGCAATGCTGCGAATCAGCTTCACTTCCCCGATTTGTGTGGTAGCGTCGTTAATGGTAACATGTGTTTCTCCCCACATGGGAAAGGGCCGGAAACGGTTTACGTCGTCGGGGTTGTTGCCATCGTTGTTGGCATTCCACTTATCTGCATTTTGGTACAGTAAACGAGCCAGCAGTTTATCTTTATCGCTTCCCGGACCTATCACTCCCAATTCTTCGAATTGGCTACGCACATTGGCCAGTAGAACCAGAGTTTGCTCGTTGTCCTTATCTTTTATCAGTGTGACGGTGAATTGCTTGAAAGCTTTATCGGGATTTTCGCCCGCTTTATCGATGATGGAAGTTCCTTCGGAACTGTACACATAACCCCATCCCGAAGGATGTGCCTCATCGACCGGCACCCGTTTGAAAGCCAATACATAGATGTTGTCCACACAGTTCTCGTCAATGGCGGAAATTGCATACGTACCGGGAGCCGAGGCCGAAGGCATCTGCAAAGTAATCTTTACTGGGGTTTCCTGGTCGGTGGTGTTTCGATCTCCATTTTCCCAATTATTATCGGCGATACAGGAGGTCAGGATTGCTGCACCTGTACCTATCAGGCAGAGGGGGCGGCAGAAAGTTTTAATTTGTTTGAATATCATATAGTTGCATTCAGGTTTTATATTTCGTTCTGTTTTGGTACTACTTTCCTATCGAATTTGTTGTAGGAACCTTTTTTTGTGGCAAAGATAGAGTGCTCGTTCGATGCAAAATAATGGATTTCTGCCTTAAATACTCATATTTTGACCATTCTACTGTAAAGTGGGAGGTGGAGAGAAAAAAGAAACTCTTAATAGTGTTTGATTATCAGCGTTTTGTGATTCGGTGTGTCAAAATAAGAAAATGGCGAGGTGTTTTATACTTCGCCATTAATAGTAAAGATCTATAAGAACTCTATAAAGTCTTACCTGTTTTATTCTACATCCAATAAATCAATAAGCTTCACACCATTGCCTGAGATATTTTACGAGTGTACCAATGGTCATATTGCTTCCTCCAGACTCAATTCTACTGAGTTCATGGATTTATTAAAAAATATGATATGTACACACATCCTTGTTGATTTTCACCTAATATAATGCAGCCCGAACTTACCAAGAATTACCGGATGTGCTTAAAATAAATGTCCTCACCTCTTGACAAAGGTCCTTCATTGTTGTATATTCATGGTAAAAAAAGAAATATTCAAACTGATTGTAGCTCTGTGTGCCGGGTAGCGGCTTCCCATTGCTCCAATTCTTCAGGGCTCAGTATCCGGACATGGGCACCATCTTTTTCCAACTCTTCCAGTTGGCTGTCGAAATGCCGCGGCAAAGTCTCTGACCTATTGCAGGGAGGACAGGTCTAACACCATCGGGAGGATGTGTTGATTCCCGGTTTCCTGCACGATGTGCTCCTTCGCCTGTTCGGCCTTTGTTAGATCGCGGCAGGCGAGGACGATTTGATACTGGGGCGATGTCTTGGCGATGTTCATGGCGCAGGAAAAGCCTAAGCCGGAATTGGCGCCTGTGATGATAATTGTCTTTCTTGTTTCCATTTGTTTTATTTCTATTTTTTTGATTCTATTTCTTTACTTCGATTATTTTACACTCTTTGACCACGATTGTCTGGCCTTTTTCGTACAGGCTGCGTACTTCGCCTTCCATTACCACCTCGTTGCCTTTGGACACGCGGCGCAGTTGGAGGTAGTCGCTGAATGACAACACGCAAAGTACGCGGCTTTTCCCGCCTTTCTTCTCCGAGAGTTCTATGGAGGGCAGCGTATAAGGGTCTGGACCTGAGTAGGTAACGAAGCCGGATATCTTCATCGTCTGATTGCGGTACTTTTTTTCGGCCTGGGCCTTGTCTTTGGCGAAAGCATCATAGAGCACTTTGGCTGCTATCGGGCTGTTCTGTTTTTCAGTTTCCATACTTTTCGTTGTTTGTGCATTCAGGGATAGCGTGGCTACGATGAATGCTGTCATTATTGTTAACTTTCTCATATCATTCTGGTATTTGATATTATTTACTGATGCAAAGATAGGGCGGCTTATCCGGGCAGAACCGGAAGATTTGTAGTAATACCCTGATAAATCCTGCCGGCGCCTGACAAAAAAAGCATACCTTTGCAAATACATCGTGCGAGTAACCAATTTAGTATGTCACAAAAAAAGAAAGCCATATTAGACAGCATCAAGCAACATAAGGCACTGCCTATTATGGTGCGCTTGCCTCATGATACACCTTTTAGCGAAGAAATCGTCAAGGGCTTGAATGAACCCGTACGACAGGGCTTCTATTCCCTGATAGTGGTTGTTAAAGGAGAGTCAACGCACATGGTCGACTTTAGGGACTACACGATTACAAATGGTCAGTTGCTGTTTGCAACCCCCTGGCAAATCCATGCGATGGAAAAACTTGTTGGAACGGAATCGTACGGTACCAGTTTCGGCGAAGAGTTAATGAACTACTTTCCTTCGTCTTTTCCTTTCTTCACCGACCCTTTCGCGAACCCGGTTATTGAAGTGCCCCCACCTGTTGTGCAGCGGATGATGTCCCTTTTTCTTTCATTGGGCAGCATCTTGCAGGACGAGACATCCAATCCCGAGTTGGTTTTGATTTACCTCAACGCCTTGCTTACTGAATGCAACAGCGCCTATTTCAAAGACAGGCAGCCGGCGTCCGATGCAAAAGACAGCCTGTCCGATTTTATCCTGTTTAAAAATTACCTGGAAGATAATTACCTGAATCATCCTCCGGTAGAAGAAATGGCTGAAAAGCTGGGCATGAATACCAATGCTTTGTACCATCTGGTAAAAACCCAGTCGGGTATGTCTCCCAAAACCTATCTCACCGAACGGTTGATGCTGGAAGCCAAACGGAAATTGTATCTTGAAAACATTTCCATCAAAGAGCTGGCTTATGACCTCAACTACAACGACCCCGAATACTTTTCACGCTTATTCAAAAAACAGACCGGCAGAAGTATTCCTGAATACAGGGGGCTTGTTCAGGATTTATCGCGCACGTAATCATGCAAATAAAACCTGAACGATCAGCGAGAAATAACTCACGCTGTCACCACAAACCCATTTTCTGAAAAAAGCTTTTTGGCCGAGTGGTAATCGAACTGCATCCATTTTCCCGAAGCCAATACCTGATCCCTTGGAATGGCTCCCGTTTCGATGACCACCACATTGGCGCCGCTTTGTATGGCAAGCTCTGATGCGGGATGCACGCATATATGTTGTACAGTCTTTCCACCCGACAACCGAAGTACAGCAATCATCTTGGAAATCTCCTCGTCGCTTAGCTGCGGAGAGTCGCCCAGTGGAGTGCCTTTCACGGGAATACGTGCCATGATGCCCGAAATATACACCCCGTATTCCAACGAACAAAGGAAACGGTCGGCTATTTCTTCGTAACTATGTTCCATACCCACAGGTTCAACCAGATGGATCAGGTTTAACGGCGAGCTTTTCACGGCCGACAAGGTATCCAAACGGTCTTCAACCTTAAAGTGTGTATCCATTCCTTCGCGAAGCCTGATGGCATGATATACGCCATTCACACCACTCCCGTGCAGGTGGTTTGCCATCGGGAGGTTGAATTCTCCAACGTTGATTACCATTTCATACTCACCTGCCACTTCCTGCCTGATGGCTTGCACGTAGCCCGACAGGGTTTCCAGCGAATAATATTGAGTGGTGCGCAAAACAATGAAATGGACACCATTGGCGACATATTCGTCCGCTTTCGATATGATTTCAGGCAATGTATAGATTTTCTCGGTTTCTATCAATCCCCAGGCCGTACCGAAAGAACAAAAGCTGCAACTGGCTGCACAATAAGCATAATCCAAACCA
>JAVBVD010000001.1:0-267870 GCA_031554635.1 Bacteroides sp. | reverse complement strand
GACCAGGAACGCAATTATCTCTGAGTTTTTAGGGAGGTAGGTTTAAAAAAAATGAATTGTTTATAAATAAACAATTGAATAATAACGAGTTAAAAATAAAGACCGACTAATTTTGATTTTAGTCGGCCAATAGTGATTATTTAAATCACTAATCCAGAAATCTAACTTTCTTAACATCCTTAATATCATCACCCCTAATAACGAAATCCACTAACTCTTAAAACTGATCCCTTTAATTTTTATCAGTTTTTCATTACCTACATTTTACCTGCAAAGATGTGTTTTTTGCTTTTTTTTCTACATTTTACCTACATTTTCAGTTTTAAAACATTTACACATAAAAGGAATAAACCACTGATAACCACCTAAATAGCGAAAGGCGATAGTCAATTGACTATCGCCTTTCTGGGCATTTGAGGTTCCTGGCGGATTCGAACCGCCGTAGACGGTTTTGCAGACCGGTGCCTAGCCACTCGGCCAAGGAACCTTGTTTCTTGTTTGCGGTTGCAAAGGTAGTAACATTTTCCATATTACCAACTATCCACAACACTTTTTATTCGTTTTATGCGATCTTTCCTTACAGTCTCCACGTTCGTGCTTAGGCAAATTTCTTAACTCACAGTCGCACGAACAGCTATCGCACGGATTCTTGCCGCTCTTCACACGACGAAAAAAGTCCCGTACGCGATACCCTGTCCGCACCACGCAGATAACAACCAACAGGGCTACTACCCACTCTTGCCATCCCCAATTCATACAAATATTCCTCCTATCTGATAAGCGGCAAAGGAAACCACCCATGCCAATACGGTGGTATACACCGCAGTAAATACAGCCCATTTCCAACTACCCGACTCTTGTTTGATGGCTACCAGCGTAGCAATGCACGGGAAGTAAATCAGTACAAAAAGCATATAACAGAAAGCCACCAACGGAGTTATAGGAATGCGCTCGCCTAGGCTGACAGTATCTGTACTGGCATCGTTTGTATACAGCACGCCCAATGTACTTACCACCAATTCCTTGGCACCTGCACCGGTAATTAGTCCGATACCCAGCTTCCAGTCGAAACCCAATGGTTCCAGAACCGGTTCCACAGCCTTACCTATCTGGCCGATGTACGAATGCTCCTGTTGCTCGGCCACCGACGAGTATGCGTTATGATTCGGGAAATAGCCCAGGAACCAAACGACAATGGACGCTATCATAATGATACCTCCCATCTTCTTGAGGTATTGCTCACCCCGCTCCCAGGTATGACGTAAAATAGCTTTCGTAGTCGGCATACGATACGGAGGAAGTTCCATAACGAACGGTGTATCTTCACCCTTTACCAGAAAACGGCTGAACAAGCGAGCTAACAATACAGCCAACAGAATGCCGATAGTATACACAGAAAACAGCACCAAACTACCGTTATGCGGAAAGAAGGCGCTGACCAACAATAAATAAACCGGCAGACGGGCACTGCACGACATCATCGGCGTGATGAGCATAGTCACCAATCGGCTTTTATGACTTTCAATGGTACGCGATGCCATCACAGCAGGTACATTACACCCGAATCCCATAATCAGCGGAATAAACGACTTCCCGTGCAATCCCATTTTATGCATGATTTTGTCCATGATGAACGCTGCCCGGGCCATGTAACCCGAATCTTCCATCAATGAAATGAACAAATACAGAATCAAAATATTAGGCAGGAAGACAATCACACCTCCCACTCCACCGATGATACCGTCGATCAGCAAATCTTTCAGCGGACCGGGATCCATGTTATTTTGTATCAGGTTGCCCAGCGCCTCCACCAACCACTCAATAGCTGCCATTGGATAGCTACCCAACACGAATGTACCCTCGAACATGAGGTACATGAAGAGAAAAAAGATAGGATACCCCCAAATACGATGCGTAACAATGGTATCGAGTACCTTCGTCAGATGCTCCTGTTCGCGATGATTATCGACAAATGTTTCTTTCAGAGCACCGCTGATAAATCCGTACTTAGCATTGGTTATAGCCGATTCGCACTCCTCATTCTTCAGATCAGACACCCGTTTAGCTACTTTATCACGCTTTTGAAGAATGGTTTTACCATTGGGCAATGAGCGAACCAGGTTTTCGATTTCCCGATCGTTCTCCAACAACTTGATAGACAGGAAGCGGGTAGAATATTTATGCCGGATCATCTCATTCTTCGAGATCTCCTCTTTCACTGCATCGATTGCCTTCTCCAGTTCCGGTCCGTGATTGATGTGGATATGACGATACAACTTCTCATTCGATTCGGAATGATACACAGGATCGTCTACCCCGGCTACGGCATGTTCATCGTCTACATACGTGCGGTGCCAATCTTGCAATTCCTTCACCACATCGGGATTGATATTCCCATTTTTATCGAGGAAGTCGGCTCCTTCGTACAGATGAATAACGATGTGGAAAAGATGATCGATACCGATGCTACGCTTGCAAATGGTAGGTACCATCGGTACTCCGAACAACTTGCCCAACAGTCGATAGTCGAGGGTGTTTCCGCTGGCTTCGAGCTCGTCGTACATATTGAGAGCCACCACCATGCGCACATTCATATCGATCAATTGAGTGGTGAGGTACAAGTTTCGTTCCAGGTTGGACGAGTCGACCACGTTGATAATAATATCGGGGGTTTCGTCGACAATGTGTCGCCGTACATAAATCTCTTCAGGTGTGTAGGCCGAAAGTGAATAGGTACCCGGCAAATCGACAATCTTGAACTGATAGCCTTCGAAGTTGAAATAACCTTCCTTAGCATCTACGGTCACACCGCTGTAGTTTCCCACATGCTCGTGAGCACCCGATGCCAGGTTGAACAAAGAAGTCTTTCCACAGTTGGGATTGCCCACCAAGGCTACGTTGATGGTCCGTCGTTTGCCCAGCGCCGCGCGTTTCAAGTCCTCGTCGTCCGCACGAAGATTCTCGCCGATACCCTTCTGTTCATCAGGCGTTTCGATTTGCAGCAAAGCTTCCTGCTCACTGACAATCTCGATCATCTCCGCCTCCTGACGACGTAGGGATATTTCATAGCCCATCACCCGGTACTTGATCGGATCTTTCAAAGGAGCGTTAAGCAGCACTTCCACCGTCTTCCCCTTGATGAAGCCCATCTCGACGATACGTTTACGGAAGCCACCATGACCAAGCACTTTAACGACAACTCCCTTTTCCCCTGTTTTCAGTTCGGACAACCGCATACTTCTTCTTTATTTTTCGACAAAATTAGTCAATCACATCGAAACACACAAGTTATTTAGATTGTTTTTAAATAACGCAAACATTCTACAGATTTCACAAGGCTTTCGGGAGGGTTTCTTACTTTTGCAGGATGATACAACATCGAATCTCACAATTCATTGATAAAGAGCAGTTGTTCTCACTGAAAGACAAAGTGCTCGTTGCCCTGAGTGGCGGTGCCGACTCGGTAGCATTACTCCGGATACTGCTTCAAATGGGTTATACCTGCGAAGCGGCCCATTGCAATTTTCATTTGCGGGGAGAAGAGTCCAACCGGGACGAAGCATTCGTGCGTGAGTTTTGCCGGAAGTTTGAAGTACCGTTACATGTCGTCCACTTCGACACGGAACGCCATGCTTCCGAGCGGCATATCTCCATAGAAATGGCAGCCAGAGAGCTACGATACCTGTGGTTTGCCGAACTAAAGGATGCATGCAGCGCCCAGGTGATTGCTGTGGCACACCACCAGGACGACAGTGTGGAAACGATGTTGCTCAACCTGATCCGCGGAACGGGAATCAACGGTCTGACCGGTATCCGACCGAAGAACGGCGTTGTGGTACGTCCACTGCTCTGTGTGAGTCGTGAGGAATTAATTACTTACCTGCAACGAATCGGGCAAACGTACGTAACTGACAGCACCAATCTACAGGACGAATTCACACGCAACAAGATCCGCCTGAAGCTACTGCCACTGATGCAGGAAATCAATCCTTCCGTAAAAGACAGCCTGGCCGAAACATCCCTTCACTTGCAGGAAACGACACTGGTATACCAAAACAGCATAGAAGAAGGACGGAAACGAGTATTGCTTCCGAACGGCATTCACATCTCCTCTCTACTGGAAGAACCTTCACCAACAGCTTTGTTATTCGAGATTCTTCATCCGATGGGATTCAATCCCAGTCAAATCAAAGACATTTTCGCAACACTCAGCGGACAACCCGGCAAGCAATTCACAAGCAAAGAGTGGAGAGTCATTAAGGACCGCGAATGGCTACTCATACAGAAACTGAGCGCCACAAAAGAGAACGCCCCTTCCTTCCGGCTTGTGAGAGAAGAAGCTGAATACACGCCTCACTTCGCCATTCCGTGCGAAAAGCACACCGCCTGTTTCGACGCCGACAAGCTGAACGGTGAAATCACCTTGCGCAAATGGCAGAAAGGCGATACATTCGTACCTTTCGGCATGAAGGGTAAAAAACTGATCAGCGACTACATGACCGACCGTAAATTTCCCCTGACTGAGAAAGAAAACCAATGGGTACTTTGTTGCGATGACCGGATAGCCTGGCTCATTGGAGAACGAACGGACGACCGCTTCCGGGTGGATGAAAGCACACGAAAAGTAGTAATATACAAACAAATTTTTGATTAAGAATCAGCGACGGAATCTGGGATATTTATTGTGGAAACGAAAACCCAGACCTAACATCAGGTAATTGGGATCCTGAAAATTCTGTAGGTTATACCCAATATGCAGGAATGAATTCCGGGTGACTTCCATCTTGAGTGTCAGCACCTGGTACAAGCCATTGAGATCGCCCCCGGCATGAAGCACATTGGTACCGATGCCCACCCCAACCGTAAAATAAGGCATTACGTACTCCACACGTCCGGAAAGACCTAAGGCCAACTGTTTGCTAAGCGAAGGCGTATAGAAATTCGGGGCCGAACCTGAAGAGTCCGATGTGTAAATGTTAGCACTACCGTCATACACTCCATCCAACGATATACCCGTCCGAAATCTGTAGTTCAGATTATACATGGGTGCAAAGTTGAAGCCCAACACTTTATAAGCTTCCGGCGAAGCTGCCCCCGAACCATCCAAATACACAACTCCTTTCCGGCGCCATGACCCAAAGAACACCACATCGTAACTGATATGCCGATCGAACGCAGGAACAACCGGCTGAAACAACTGAGCCTTCAGATCCTCATCTCTCCGGTTGAAGTTATACACCACTCCCACCTTCATTCCGATGGTATTCAGTCCGGCATTGGGAAATTTTGTATTACCATTGGAAAAATGACTGACAGAGAGTCCGGCATTCAGGTCGAAGTTGCGTGTTACCATCCAGTTCAGATAGAAATCCGTATTCATATACGCATTAACCCTGGAACCAATCACCCGGTTATCATTGTTGTTTTCGAAATCGAATGGTTTCCACCCGAACGATAGTCCCAGGTTCCACTCATAATTGAGCGACAAACGCGGGCTGAACTTAGCCATACGCGCCCCTTGAAATAGGTAGACCACCGTCGGATCTCCCAGGAACTCTTTCTCACCAAAAGAAAAATAAGATACACCCACTCCCTGATACACCCCACCGTATATCCGATCGATACACGTATTGGGCCGGAACTGGAACGAATACTTCAGGTGGGCGGAGTGTCCTCCCCGTATCAGTTTACGATACGGATTCACACCTTTCAGAAAACGATGAGTAGGAAAAACATAAGAAGGATGCGACTCCACCCCTAAACGATGAATGACGCCTTGCGAGCCTATCAACGACTTGACATAAGAAGAGTAATCTTCAGACAATACTTCATCCATGGAAGACACCGAAACAGAATCCGAATCATTTTCCGGAAAGTCGTCACGTACCGACTGTTGGGCGGCAACAGTATTACACAAGAAAAAACCTACGACTGCAACAGCCATTTGTCTGTATAGTTTTATCCTGTTTCTCATACGCACCGCGCCGATTTCCTTTTTGATAGTCTTCATTGTCTAATAGTGGAGTTGGAGGGAGTCGAACCCTCGTCCAAACGAGGAAATCATAAGCTTTCTACATGCTTATCTTTGCCTAAGTTTTCGAGCCGGAACAGAACCAAAGCCATCAATTCCTGCCTTATCCTCTAAATTTTCACTTGAAGCGCGAGGCCACCTCAAGCTATTCCCGATATTACTGCACCACTGAGCCGGAATGCTTCGGAACAACAGCTTCCGAGTGATGTCTCGTCCTGGTACCTAGTACCTGGATTAAGCTAATCTACTATGATTCGATTAAGCAGCAAGAGCGTAATTGTTTTCGCCAGATAAAATTTTGATAACTGAGATTTAAGTGCAAATCACCGACGCACTGCATGCTTACTTACCATTTCTGCCCGCTGTCAAATCCAGTCAACCCCATGATTTTATAACGTGCTAAAAAACGGGAGAACTTTTTCTCCGGGCGCAAATATAAGAAATGTTTTTCGCTTAGCTATCCATTGTTAGTATTTATTATAAGAATACATTATCTTTGTCCGAACAGAAAACACTACAAATTGATTGTTTTATGATGAAAGAAATGATTGGAATATGCGCCATGGGTATGGCAATAAGTAGCTGTTCGCCCAAGAAAAGTGCTCAGCAAACAACTGAAAACGCAGGCAACAGCAGTGAACTGACCATGCTGGTAGGCACCTATACATCTGGCGAAAGCAAAGGCATCTACACTTTCCGGTTCGATGAAGAGAACGGTGTAGCCACTCCGCTCAGTGAGGCGGTGGTGGAAAACCCATCTTACCTTACATTATCACCGGACGGGAAATTTGTGTATGCAGTGACCGAAACAGATGAACAATCGGCAGTGACGGCGTTTGCGTTCGATAAAGAGAGCGGTACCTTACAAACACTGAACAGTCAGCCGACGGATGGGAAAGGCCCGTGCTATATATCGACAAACGGAGAAATGGTAGTAACGGCCAATTACAAGGGAGGTTGCCTGTCAGTGCTTTCCCTGGCCGATAACGGAACTTTGCTTCCCTCACCCACCGTATTCCTGTTCGAAGGAACCGGACCGGATACACAACGACAAAATCAACCCCATGCGCATTGCGCCCTCTTCGCTCCCGATGGGAAGTTCCTGCTCGTGCCCGATCTGGGAACGGATAAAATTCATAAGTTCGCCGTACATCCGAAAACCAGGGAAGAAGCTGCCCATCTTTCTATAGGTACACCAAAGGCTTTCTCTTTGGTACCGGGTACCGGTCCACGCCACCTGACATTCAGCAATAATGGAAAATATGCTTACCTGATCAATGAACTCTCAGGGATGGTCAATGCTTTCGAATATGCCGACGGAATGTTGAAAGAGATCCAAGTGATAGCTGCAGATACAATAGGCGCGCGGGGAAGCGCCGATATTCACATCAGTCCGGACGGGAAATTCCTGTATGCAAGCAATCGTTTGCAAGCCGATGGACTGGCTATCTTCCGCATCAATCCCAATGATGGTATGCTGACGAAAGTGGGGTATCAACTGACCGGCATTCATCCACGTAACTTTAACATTACCCCAAACGGGAAGTATTTGCTAGTGGCTTGCCGCGACAGCAAGGTGATTCAGGTATTTCTGAGGGATAGCGAAACGGGATTGCTTACAGATACCCAACAAGACATACAGGTGGACAAACCTGTTTGTATCAAGTTTGCCGAATAACAACCACGGATAAATATTCTCTGAATGGTCTTTCATGCAGGTGGTATAATAAAGACGAGGCTTAACTAAGGCTTCACCGCTTTCACCTGCACACCCTTTCCTGACTTCATACACTGAATACCTCCTTTACGCAGTTCGCGGGTCTGGAAATCAAAAACCATTTCCGGATTGAAGTGCTGACCATTCAAACGAACTTCCAGATGCAGGTGCTCGGTAGTTGCCCGGCCGGTACGTCCCGTCAGTCCGATGGGCTGACCGGCTTTTACCGTATCACCGCTACACACCAGATTGGCATGGTTATGACTGTAAACAGTTTCCAGTCCGCAATCGTGACGCACGACCACTACATTGCCATAAGCGGCATATGGTTTTGCCATGCGCACCACTCCATCGAACACACAACGAATGGTGTCTTTGGCACAGGTTTTGATGTCCGTTCCGCTATGCGACCGCTTGCCTCCATAAGTAGAAATCACCTTACCACCAGGTAAAGGAAACACATAGCCATTGGCGGCCAACGAATCGAAACGCAAGACGAGCTTCTTGTTAGCGTCGAACAAACCGGGGGTAGCTGCCCGGACATGGTTCACTTCCATATTCGAGAAAGAAGTCTGCGCCTTGGCAAACACAGCAACGAGTAAAAAGGTTGAAATAAAGAATGTCTTTTTCATCTATTAGTATGTATTTAAAGCGCTTTGGCTTACATTGTGTAATTTAATCTGTTGTTATCTTCAAAACGAACGCTTGCTATCATTTCAAAACGAATGCGTTTGTATTACTCAAAGTAAATCAGTTCGCCTCCACCGGAGCCAGCGTACTTCCTCAACAACTCCTGAATCATTGCAGCGGCTTCCGGTAGTGCTTGCTTACCGCTGTAACCATTGACGATAGCCAGTATATGGGTCGTACTCATATCCATCTTCGTGCGTTCGTCGTCGCTGGTGGGGGTACCTATGCCACCAACGGCATCCCGGTAAACCGGCAACCCTTCAATGTTGAGCACTCCCCGCCCGATACCCTCGAACGGTTCTTCGGCACGACCAATACCCAGTTCCAACTCCCGGCCTTGTATCTTCCCGGCATCAAAACCACCTATGGAATATCCGGTGCGAAGCGATACCAGGTTGATCAGGTCGACCAGCGTATCAATCTGATACAGAGGAATACCGCGCATCAACCGGCGACGCAAAGCCTCGGCCGACGGACGGTACCTTCCGGGGTCTTTCCCGCAACGCTTGTAGGCCTCCCGCGTAGCGGCAATGGCAGGCTGACGTTTTATATCTTCCATCTCCGTGCCGGCAGTGAGCTCACGGGTAAATTGATTGATTTCTTCCCAAAGCCCTTCACAATACGCCGTGTTTGTTACTTCTGCATAAACGGCTACACCGGCAAAAGCGGGACAAGCCTTTTTTAATTCCTGAGATACCCGAATGGTAAACATACTCCTACAAATGCTATATTAGAAAATTAATACGTATCGACAATCATAATTCCCGACAAGATGCGACCAGAATGAATACCCAACCGGCGGGCGGAGAAGAACTCCTCGTGACAGGTGTATGTACAGATTCCCGCGACCTGAATTTGTGTTTCAGGCACACCAAAGTCGATTAATTGCTGTCGATTAGCTTCCCACAAATCAATGTGGTGTTTGCCGCTCCGTTCGTTCCGGAAGGAAATTTTCGTCATGTCGTACCCTTTCTGCCGGAATGCTTCGTACACCTCGTCGCCCACTTCAAACGCGTCGAGCGAGATGCTTGGACCAATGCAAGCCACCACATCCTCTCCCCGGGTTCCGAAAGCCATTTGCATCTGTTGCAACGTACAGCCGGTAATCTCCTCCACCGTTCCCCGCCATCCGGCATGGGCGGCAGCTACGGCCCGGTGTGCCTTGTCATAAAACAAAACAGGCACACAATCGGCTGTGGAGATGCACAGGCAGAAACCCGGTTCGGCTGTCATAAGTGCATCGATCCCTTCGAGTCGCTCCCGTTTTTGTTCCGGTGTAGCCGAAAGATAGGCCTTATCGATCCACAGACAGCGTGTGTCGTGTACCTGATGCGGGATAACCAGCTCGTGCGGACGTTGCGGCAATCCTTCGAACAACCGTTCCTGATTCCGGGACACTTGTTCGGGCACATCGCCCGAGAAAGGCGAACAATTGAACGAGGCGTACGTCCCCTGGCTGTAACCTCCGTGACGGGTGGTCACAAAATGAATAATGTCGGGATAGGCGACCAGCGACTCATATCCCAACATTCTTCTATCTTCTGTAAATGAAATCATTCTTTGATTGTTTGAGTTCACTCGTCTTCCCAATCTTCCTCCTCGTATTCGTATTCCAGGTCGTCTTCGTCGTCCTCTTCGTACTCGTAGAGCAGATCTTCGTCTTCACCCTGATCCTTGAGTTCCTGTTGCAGGCGACTCACATCCTTCGGACGATGTACCAGACTTTCGATCTTATTGCTCTCCTTGTTGAGTTCTTCCCAAAGGATGTCCTTCAACGCAGAAATACCTAGTCCGGTAATGGACGAGATGAACACGTGCGGAATACTCTCGGGCAGCGTTTCTTCGATTTCGTCCATCAGTTCCTGGTCGAGCATATCGCTCTTGGTGATGGCCAGCACGCGCTGTTTGTCGAGCATTTCGGGGTTGAACGTACTCAACTCGTTCAGCAATATTTCGTATTCTTTGCGGATGTCGTCACTGTCGGCCGGCACCATGAAAAGCAACAACGAGTTTCGTTCGATGTGGCGCAGGAAGCGCAATCCCAATCCTTTTCCTCCGCTGGCACCTTCGATGATACCGGGTATATCGGCCATTACGAACGACCTGCTGTCGCGGTAGGACACGATACCAAGATTAGGTTCGAGCGTCGTAAACGGATAGTCGGCAATCTTCGGTTTGGCTGCCGATACGGAAGCGAGCAAAGTGGACTTCCCAGCGTTCGGAAAACCTACCAACCCTACATCGGCCAGCAGTTTCAACTCCATGATCACGGTCATCTCCTGCATCGGTTCGCCGGGTTGCGCAAAGCGCGGCGCCTGACGGGTAGCCGTACGGAAATGCCAGTTTCCCTGTCCGCCGCGTCCGCCTTTAAGCAGCACCACCTCCTGCCCGTCTTCGGTCACATCGCAGATGTACTCTCCGGTTTCGGCATTGTACACCACGGTACCACAAGGAACTTCGATGATTTTATCCTTACCGTCTTTCCCGAAGCTGCGGGCTTTGCTTCCCGATTCGCCGTGTTCGGCCATCGCGTGACGGTCGTAGCGCAGGTGAAGCAAGGTCCAGTAATTGCGGTTACCACGTAATATAACGTGTCCTCCTCTCCCCCCGTCGCCCCCATCGGGACCGCCATTGGGTACATATTTCTCGCGCCTCATGTGCGTAGATCCTCTCCCGCCCTTTCCGGAGCGGCAGTATATCTTTACATAATCAACAAAATTCGATTCAGCCACGTTATTGAATGATTAGTGGTTGGTGATCAGTAATTAACTACCTCCCAACCTTATTATAAACTATCTATATGTTTGCAGACCTGGTCGAAGATCTCGTCGAACGTACCCAGTCCCTGGATATGACGATACTTGCCTTCTGCTTTGTAATATTCTTTCAGCGGATAGGTTTGTGTATGATACACTTCCAAACGCTTCTGAATGGTTTCTTCGTTGTCGTCGGCACGCCCCGAATCTTTTCCGCGGTTGATGAGACGTGTCATCAGTTCTTCTTCCGGAACGTCGAGATCGAGCATAACGGAAATATCCTCTCCACGTTCTTCCAGCATCTTTTTCAATGCCTTGGCCTGTGGAATAGTACGGGGAAAACCGTCGAAGATAACTCCTTTCTCGTTTCCCATACAATCTATCACCCCCGCGAGGATGTCCAGCATCAATTTGTCAGGAATCAAGTTCCCGTGATCGATATACCCTTGTGCAATCTTACCTAATTCTGTGCCGTTGTTTATTTCAGCACGAAGCACTTCTCCGGTGGAGATGTGACCAATACCGTATTTCTCAGCGATACGATCGCTCTGTGTTCCCTTTCCTGATCCGGGAGCACCGAAAATAATAATGTTCAACATTGTAATTTAGTTAGTAACTGGCGTCTGTTTGGGAAGCCCACACGACTTCTCTATTGAACTACCGTATAAATATCAGCATAATTACGTCCGTATCCATCATAATCCAGCCCATAACCAACAATGAAATCGTTAGGAATACGCATGGCTACGTAGTCGACATGCAGGTCTACCTTCAACTTATCGGGTTTGAGCAGCAATGAGGCGATGCGAATCTCCTTCGGGTTGCGCGTCCCCAATGTTTCGAGCAGGCGTTGCATAGTCAATCCTGTATCCACAATATCTTCCACGATAATGATGGTACGACCCGAGATATCTTCGTTGATGCCGAACACTTCCTTTATGGTTCCCGTGGAAGTTACCCCCTGATAGGAAGCAAGTTTCACGAACGAGATCTCGCAAGGAATGGTGATCTGTTTCATCAAATCGGACGTAAACATAAACGCTCCATTCAAGACACTAAGGAACAAGGGATTCTTTCCCGCCAAATCGCGGTTGATTTCCCCGGCCACACGGGCCACTTCCCGTTGAATTTCCTCTGCCGTAATCGAAATCGCAAAGGTTTTGTCTTTTATCTGAATGTTATCCATTATGGATCGTTTTTAAAAAGTTGGTGCAAAAATAAGCTTTTTTATTTCAAAATGAACATCATTTACCGTTTTTTTGAACTTGCTTCATTTTATACGAGCTACGAGCCTTGCCTTGAAGCATGGCGTTGAGCTTGCTGCGAATCATTTGTTTACGGAGCGGAGAGATGTGGTCGATAAACATTTTTCCATCCAGATGGTCGAACTCATGTTGCATGACGCGGGCCAGATAACCCTCTACTTCTTCGTCGTACTCAGTGAAGTTCTCATCCATATACTTTACCCGTATCTTATTGCTGCGCTTCACGCTCTCGTGGATACCCGGCAGGCTGAGACAGCCTTCTTCCATGGCTACTAATTCTTCGTCGTTTGTTTCTGTAATGTGTGGGTTGATATATACTTTGTTGAAATCCTTGAATTCAGGATGTTCGTCGGACATGGGGTCGAGCGTGATAACTACCACGCGGATGGGAAGCCCGATCTGCGGTGCGGCAAGTCCCACGCCATCGGCGTTCTCCATGGTTTCGAACATGTTTGCAATCAGCTCTTTCAGGTTGGGATAGTCGGGCGTGATGTCCTGCGCAACTTCTCTCAACACCGGTTGGCCATATACATAAATAGGTAAAATCATCGGTTTGTTATTGTTAGTAATTTATAATCTGAAACGTTTATTCTCCAAATATGTTTGCAGAATAATGGTTGCGCTGATTTCGTCGACCAACGCTTTGTTCTGGCGGTCTTTCTTTTTCAACCCGGCCTCGAGCATGGTGCGATGGGCTAATACGGAGGTGAATCGCTCGTCGACATATTCGACGGGAACATCGGGCAAACGTTTTTTGAGGGAGCGGACAAAGGGTTCGATGTACTTCATACTCTCGGAAGCGGTGTTGTCCATCTGCTTGGGTAGCCCCACAACGATGCGTTCCACCGGTTCTTGCTTCACGTAATTCGTAATAAAATCAAGCAATTCGTGGCTGGGAACTGTGGTCAATCCGTTGGCAATAAGTTGCATCGTATCGCTAACGGCTATGCCGGTGCGCTTGCGTCCGTAATCAATGGCTAGTATTCTACTCATATTTGAATTTGCAAAAATACGATTATTTTCTTTTCTTTTGCCTTGATGCAAAAGAAAAGAAACAAAAGAAAAAATCAAGGCTGCATTTTCTACGCTACTCCGCCTGTTCGGAAAACGATCGGAGCTCCAACTCACTACGCTTCGCTCCGTTCAAACAATCGCTCCTTTACTCGTTTTCCAAACAGACTCCGCTTAACGCTACGAAAATGAGGCCAATCCTTTCCTCGCCACATCGCTTCGCTCGTGGACTTTGTGTACTTCTTCCTGTACGATTTTTGATAATCATTCGTCACGTTGCCACTATTTTCCTTTTAATTACATAGTAATCAGATACATATACCGTGACGAATAGCTGTTTTATTCGTCACGCATTCGCCACTTTTGAGGGGATTCGTCACGGTAGGGTTATTGCTTTCCTCCAGTCATAGCGGCAAATCAAGTTCCACGCTGTAGTGCTGTCAGTTTCGTGCTTTGGCACAGAGTGTTTCACAGTGTGGCACAAAATGTTTCACGGCGTGGCACAAGGTGTTTCACAGTGTGGCACAGGGCGTTTCACGGCGTGGAACAGGGCGTTTCACGGCGTGAAATACTCTGTACCATGCCAAGAAACAAAGTGTTGACCTATACTAAAACGGTTGTCAGTTTTCCTCCATGTTTACTAAACACGTTGTCAATAAAAGAGTTGACTATCAGAATACGAATAGCTTTGACCAACAAACACGTGACGGATGTCCCAAGAAGTGCTGGATCCGTGCTGGATAAAACAGGGATCCAGCACGACATATCACACCCATTTCCAGACACATATCTCAAAAATCGTGCTGGAGTGCTGGATAAATTACAAAAAACAAACAGGAAGAATAAAGAGAAACCAAGCCAAGGTTACAATTACACATCGTCAATCGCCAATAAAAGACATGCCCAGCACCCAAAGACACCACTGCAAAGGCACACCACAAAAACAAAGAACCAGCACCTCACCTTACAAAACCCCACGAGCGAAGCGATGTGGCGAGAAAAAGATCGGCCTCGGCTGTTTTCCGTGAAGCGAGCGACCGGAGTAGCGCGTGAAGACGACCCTGTGTTTGAGCGAAACAAAGTGGAGCGAGTTCGGGGTCATTAGCGCTACGCAGAGAGCGAGTAGGAAAACAGACGCAGCCTTGAATTTTTCTCTTTGCTTCTTTCTCTTTTGTTTCAAGACAAAAGAGAAAGAAGAAGCCACAGCGCCAGCCCAAACAGATTAAAGAACAAAGAAATTCTGAAAAAAACAGTATATTTGCCACTCAAAAGCAATCAACAAACAAAGAAAAATGAAGATACTATCACCCAGTGACATCCGGAAAGCAGATGCCTACACCATAGAAAACGAGCCGATAGCCTCCATCGACCTAATGGAGCGCGCCGCCCAAGCCATCACTCAAGCCATCACCAAGCGTTGGAATACCGGAAAGCCGGTCGTCGTTTTTGCCGGACCGGGCAACAATGGAGGCGACGCGCTCGCCGTAGCCCGCATGTTGGCCGAGAAAGCATACCAGGTAGAGGTCTACCTGTTCAACACCAAAGGAGAACTCTCGCCCGACTGCCAGATAAACAAAGAACTGCTCGAGATGACCCAGGGAGTAACCTTTACCGAGGTATCGACCCAATTCACGCCACCTGTACTGACGCGCAACCACCTGGTGATCGACGGACTGTTTGGCTCAGGACTCAACAAGCCACTAAGCGGAGGATTCGCAGCCGTAGTGAAACTCATCAACAGCTCGCCGGCCACTGTCGTGTCCATCGACATGCCTTCGGGACTGATGTGCGAAGAAAACACATTTAACATCCGGGCGAACATCGTCAAAGCCAACGTAACGCTGAGTCTGCAACTGCCCAAACTAGCTTTTTTGTTTGCCGAGAATGCGGAATTCACCGGTTATTGGGAACTGCTCGACATTGGTTTAAGTGCCGAAGCTATCGACGAGGCCGATTCCTACTTCGAGATGATCGAAGGCGAAACGGTAGAAGCGTACGTAGAGCCCCGGAAGAAATTTGCCCACAAAGGCAATTTCGGACATGCACTCCTCATCGCCGGTTCACGCGGAATGGCAGGGGCTTCGATACTGGCGGCCAAGGCTTGCCTGCGATCGGGCGTCGGTCTGCTGACCGTATATGCGCCGGTAGCCAACAACCAGATTCTGCAAACAGCCGTACCCGAGGCCATGGTGGAATCGGATGCGGCGGAAACGTGTTTCAGTGTGCCCACGAATACGGAGAATTACCAGGCTATAGGTATCGGCCCGGGATTGGGACAGAGCGAGGAGACGGAGACCGCACTGCTCGAACAGTTGAACACCTGCCGGGGACCGTTAGTGCTCGATGCCGATGCCATTAACCTACTTGCCAACCATCGGTATTTATTGAACGCATTGCCTCAAGGCACCATCCTGACCCCACACCCCAAGGAGCTGGAACGGCTCGTAGGCAAATGTGAGGATTCGTACCAACGACTGGTAAAGGCATGCGAACTGGCGAAAACAGCCAAAGTACATATCATATTAAAAGGAGCTTATTCGGTAGTGGTATGCCCTTCGGGAAAATGTTACTTCAACCCCACCGGAAATCCGGGAATGGCAACTGCCGGAAGCGGAGATGTACTCACAGGCATTGTGCTGGCTATGCTGGCACAGGGGTACGACACGGAACGGGCAGCCATCGTTGCCACATTCGTACACGGATTAGCTGGCGATCTGGCGAAAAACAAGCTCGGTGAAATCAGTCTGACGGCAGGCGATATCATTGACTATTTGCCATACGCTTGGCGGGCTGTTAGCGAATAAAGGTTAAGAACTAATGGATTTCCGAGAAACTTGATTAATTTTGTTTCCTGAAATAGTAAACAGTAGTCGAAAAATGAGAAAGTTAATGATACTGGCAGGGTTGTTTGCAGCTACTGCCATCCATGCACAGACGGAAGTGGTTACCGGAGTGACGCAGGGAAAAGACTATGGGGTGACGTACATGCTCCCCAAAACGCAAATCGAGATCGAGGTGAAAGCCAGCAAGGTGAAGTACACCCCGGGCGAGTTCAGCAAGTATGCCGACCGCTACCTGCACTTATCCAACATATCGACTGAACCGGAAGAGTACTGGGAACTGAACAGTGTCAAAGCAAAAGGCATCGGTGTGCCCGACAGTGAGAGCGTATACTTCGTCAAACTGAAAGACAAAACCGTAGCCCCGCTTATGGAACTGACCCCCGATGGCATTATAAAATCCATCAACATGGCTTCCATCCCCGTAGCGACAACAGCCACCACCGCACCCGCTCCTACTGCCACCGCACCCAAGAAGAAGCTAAATCCGCGCGATTTTCTGACTGAAGAAATCCTGATGGCAAGCTCCACCGCCAAGATGGCCGAGCTGGTAGCCAAAGAAATTTATAACATCCGCGACAGCAAGAACGCATTGCTACGCGGACAAGCCGACAACATGCCCAAAGACGGTGCACAACTGAAACTGATGCTCGACAACCTGAACGATCAGGAAAGCGCCATGACGGAAATGTTCTCGGGTACGAAGGAAAAAGAAGAAAAGACATTCACCATCCGCCTCACTCCTACAAAGGAGATGGAGAGCCAGATTGTCTTCCGTTTTTCTAAAAGGCTCGGTGTTGTAGCCAACAATGACCTGGCAGGAGAACCCATACTCATCACCCTGAAAGATCAGAAGGTAGTGAATACAGCCGCGCCTGTCGATAGCAAGAAGAAAGATATAACCGGCATTGCATACAACGTTCCCGGACGGGCTTCGATCCTACTGAAAGAGGGCAATAAGACTTTGTTCGAAGGCGAACTGCCCATCACCCAACTGGGAATCAAAGAATTCCTGGCCCCGGAATTATTCAACAAGAATTCGACCGTTAAAGTGAGCTTCAACCCCATAACCGGCGGACTGATCAAAGTGGAACGAGACGAAGGTAAATAACAGCGATGAACTAATATCGCCTAGGTATGCAGACGGAAAAAGGAAATAAATCCATCCTTCTCCAATTGATACAGGTACGTGATAATCCGGGCGTCATAGTTTGCCTCACTTTCGAAGTGGCCGGCAAGTCTGTCCAGAATCTCTTGCACGGTCGAACGCCCATCGATATTTTCCCACACAACGCTACCATGCTGCTCCAGTCGCACACGGATGTATGGTGACATTCCTTTGGGCAACAGAAACTTTTGCATCCACGCGTGCCTGAACCGGGGATAAGCGATCACAACGCGATCGCCCTCCTTCTCGGTAAGGATGTCCTGCCTGCGGCAAGGCACAATGTCGAGTATATGCTCTTTCTGTTTATCTGACGCCATGCTACCCGATCGGCTTATTTCTTGATATTGGGTTCTTCGAGATGGTATCCGTTCTTCTTATCCACGGCTTTCAGCAGGAACGCAACCACCAAAGACAAGACAGCAATACCGGTAAAGATCTGCATCGGAAGCGTATAGTCGTACAACTTCACAGCGCCTATCGAACCAACAATGCAATATTCTTCGAGTATCCAACCGATCAAGGTAGGAATTCCCCACAAACCGATATTCTGGATGAAGAAAATCAATGCATAAGCCGTGCCCAACTGGCGCGCAGGGAATATCTTCGCCACCGACGGCCACATAGCCGAAGGCACCAATGAGAATGCAATACCGAGAATCAGCATCAGACCAATGGCTACCCATTCGCCGGTGATCGAAGTAGAATAAATGAAATGTACGAAGATCAGCATGGCCGATCCCAGCACCATGATGGAAGCCGCTTTACCGGTTTTGTCCACCAAGCCGCCAAAGATGGGGGTAAGGATCAATGCTCCCAAAGCCGGTAGTCCCACGTAGGTTCCTGCCCAATCCTCGTTAATACCGTACTTGGTGATCAGCAACTCCGATGCAAACTTCTGGAACGGGAACACGCAGGAATAGAACAGCACACACAACAGGGCAATCAACCAGAATCCGGGGTTCTTCAGGATGTACCTTACATCACCGAACGAGAACTTTTCTTCGTCATCACTTTTCTCTGCCACCAACTGGCGATCCAGTTTCTTATCAAGAATAGAAAAAGCGAAGAAAGCAATCATACCGCCGGCCAGCACCACCAGACCGATAAGCACCGGGGTGGTGAGGCTAAAGCTGCGCGCCAACGGAATCGCCACCGAGTAAGCAGCCTGCGAGCCGATACGTGCCAACGCCACCTGTACGCCCATTGCTGTCGCCATTTCCTTACCTTTGAACCACTTGGCAATCATCTTTGTCACCGTGATACCGGCCACCTCAGCACCCACTCCAAAAAGCGAATAACCGGCCGACGCCACAAATACTCCCGACTTATAACCGAAAATCATCGACTCGTCTCCTGCCATAGCCGTCATGGCATAGTATTCGATCCCGGTTCCCACCACCATCAGAATGGTAGAGAGCTTTCCGGTAAAACGAATGCCGAAACGGTCGAGGATCAATCCTCCCCAGATAAGCATCAAAAGGAATACGTTCAGGAAACTGTAAGCTCCGGTGAAGAAGCCGAATTCTTTACTGTTCCATGCCAACTGTGCCTCGAGCATGGTTTTCAGAGGAGCCACCACGTCGTTCACGTAGTAGGCCGCCATCATGGTAAATGCCACGATGAACAACGCTCCCCAACGGTTCAAAGCCGAATCATTCAGCTTTCTTTTCACTTGTTCTGTCATTGTATGAGTTATTTTAAATAGTATACACGAACGATTGGTAAACAGTTCTTAAGCAGAAAAGTTTACACACAAGAATGAACGAAGCCGCAAACTCTCAAATAAGAATTTGCGGCTCCATTTATATCACAGCACGGAGAATTCTCCCGGCTGGGCTTTAATTTGCAGAGTCGTTAGCAGCCGGCAGCGGCATTTCAGCAGCAGGAGCGTCCGTACCTGCGGGCAGGTTATACGGATTGGTCTTTTCGTCTTTCTGCGCCTGTTCCATGATAGCATCGTGTGCAACAGAACTTCTGGGAATAGCATAAGCTGTAAGTATACTCATTACTACCATGAATGCGGCCAAACTCCAAGTGGCTTTCTCCAGGAAATCCGTTGTTTTACGAACGCCCATAATAGCATTTGAAGATGAAAAGCCAGAAGCAAGACCACCTCCTTTAGAATTCTGAATCAACACGATGAAGCACATAAAGATGGCTGCAACGACCATTAGGATAATTAAAAACAAATACATTTTACTATTTTGATTTTGCGTTAATAATCAATTTCTCCAAAAACTTAATTTGGTCTGCAAAGTAAGCATTTTTTTTTGGATATTTCAAGCTTAATTTTTTAATTATTTCAAGCGCTTTATCATATCGTTGCTGTTTGATATAGATTTTGGCTAATGTTTCCGTGAAATAATTATCATCTTCCTCTTCCTCAGGCACATCTTCGGCTTGCGGGAGCGCTGTTTCTGCTTCCGGCGCGGGCAGCATATCTTCCTTTTCAGGCCACTGTATGCGCAAGGAAGCGTTCTCACTTTTCTCGATAAATCCATCGATCAGGTCGTGCCCGCGAAGCCTGAATGACTCCTCCTCGGGATGATCTTCCTGAAGCAAATAAGCTGTATAGTCGGTGGCATAATCCAGTGCGGCGGGTTGTTTCATCTCTTCGGGCACTGTGGACAGGAAAGCGTCTATCAAACTCAATGTACGATCGAGCGAAGGTTCTTCCTGTAGCAGATAGTCGGACGTTCCCTCCGGTTTCCGAGGCTGCAACACGAACTTATCCCCCTCAATCAGGTAGAAAAGCACACGACGATCGGTCACATACAAGGCAGCCTTACGCAATTCCGCACCAAAGGAAATATCGCGCAACAGATACAGGTTCTTGAGATACAACAACCGGACGGTTTGAAAATAGGGATAACGCGAAACCAGTGTACGCAACTCGTACAAGGTTTCCCTGTTCAGCGACTCGGGATGCAGCACCCATTGTTGAAGAGCAGTGGTATTCATCCCCAATTACCAGTTGGCTACAGTTGCGTTAAAGATCTGGTCAACAATCTCTTTGGTCATTTCCGAAATCAACTGATCCTGCACTTCCGTCAGCAGCTTGGTCGAATCGTAGGTACGGAACGCTGAAAATTGCTGTTCGATGTCTTCGGAATGATTGGTATTGTTTACGAAACGCACGTTCACCGTGATAGTCAGCTTCGTTTGCGAAGAGTAACCGTCGGCTTGTACAGCCTGGTTGTATTGGTTGTAGCCGGTGATTTCTCCTTCCAACTCCAGGTCGGCATTCCGGTTCACCAGTTTCAGGCGTGTTTGCCGCAAGAAGATATCTTTCAGTTCTTCATTGAAACGTGTTGCCAACGGAGCATACACATATTCCGCCTTGATAGGAAAATCGGCGATAGAGATCGTTTTCACCTTATCGTAATTGATAGAAGCACCATTGAATTTATAAGATACCGTACAGGCGGCCATTGTTATCAACAGCAACGTCCCGGTCAATGCAGCAGTCCATTTCTTATTCAAAACCATATTCTTTTATTTTTCGGTACAGTGTCCGTTCGGAAATCCCCAACTCTTTCGCTGCCTCTTTCCGCTTACCATGATATTTATCGAGCGCTTTGCGCATCGTCTCTTTTTCCAGTTCATCCAATGAGAACGACTCTTCCACATACTCTTCCGTGTCCTGTATATAGTCATGAGAGCCGGCAGGTTTCACCGGATGAATAATGGTAGGAACGGTCGAGGGAGGTGGAGTTACCATCGGATTTACTTCGTTATAATAACCCGCCGGCGACACCCCGCTGGTTTTCTCCGTCATCAGGTTGTGCACCATCTTCTTCAACTCGGCCACTTCCTGACGCATATCGAACAGTACAGAATACAGGATTTCCCGTTCACTCTCAAAGGCTTTATTCGACCTTCCCCCGGCAAACAATGCAGGTAGATGTTGTTGAGGCACCTGTTCCGGAAGGTAAGAGCGCAGGATTTCCGCACTAATATCCCGGTTGGTTTCTATGATAGAGATCTGTTCGGTAATATTCTTCAGCTGCCGCACGTTGCCCGGCCATGTATATGCCAGCATGGCACGCTTGCCGTCTTCCGTCAACTGAATGGCAGGCATCCGGTAGGTCTCGGCAAAATCGGTTGCGAATTTGCGAAACAGCAGAAGCACATCTTCTCCACGCTCACGCAAGGGAGGGATTTGGATGGGCACGGTATTGAGACGGTAGTACAAATCCTCACGAAAACGTCCTTCAGAGATCGCTTGCGTCAGATTTACATTGGTGGCAGCCACAATACGCACATTGGTCTTCTGTACTTTAGACGATCCGACTTTAATAAACTCTCCCGACTCGAGCACACGCAACAAACGCGCCTGGGTAGGCAACGGTAGTTCGCCGACTTCATCCAGAAAGATGGTACCTCCATCGGCTTCACCGAAATAGCCTTTCCGTTCACCGATGGCACCGGTAAAGGCTCCTTTCTCATGACCGAAAAGTTCGGAATCAATGGTCCCTTCAGGAATAGCTCCACAGTTGACCGCAATGTATTGCCCGTGCTTCCGCTTGCTATACTGATGAATGATCTGGGGAAAGCTTTCCTTCCCCACCCCACTTTCGCCGGTTATAAGTACAGACATATTGGTAGGCGCCACCTGAATGGCGATATCGATGGCACGGGACAAAGCTTCCGTGTTTCCGATAATACCAAAACGCTGCTTCACCTGCAGTATCTCTGATCTCTTCAATCGCATATCCTAAACCTCATCATCTACCGAGTCGAGTTTCAGCTTATCGCTGTCGTCACGTTTCTCGTAATATTGTTTTCTTAATGGATTCACGCGGGCTGTTTTCTCGCGTTGGCGGTTGCGGAACACATCGATCGCCACATAAATAGCCTGACGGAACGAATCCTCGCAAGCGATTCCCTTGCCCGCAATATCATAGGCGGTACCATGAGCCGGTGAAGTACGTACCACCGGAAGTCCGGCTGTATAGTTTACACCTTCGTCCATAGCCAATGCCTTGAACGGAGCCAGCCCCTGATCGTGATACATGGCCAACACACCGTCAAAGTTTCCAAAGTTGCCCGAGCCCATAAATCCGTCAGCAGGGTAAGGTCCGTAACACAGCATGCCTTTTTCGCCCAATTCGCGAATAACGGGTGCAATGATTTCCTGTTCCTCTTTTCCCAGCAGACCTTCGTCACCTCCATGCGGATTCAAAGCCAGCACGGCAATCCGTGGGGCGGAAATGCCAAAATCCTGTTTCAACGATTGGTTGAAGATGAGCAGCTTCTCCTGAATCACTTCTTTGGTAATGGCGGCAGCAACCTGGCTGACGGGTATATGACCGGTAACCAAAGCCATGCGGAAATCACCTTTCATCAGGATCATCAATGACTTGCTGCCATTGCCGAGTTTTTCTTCAATGTATTCTGTATGGCCGGGGAATGAAAATCCTTCCGACTGAATGGTATGCTTATTGATGGGAGCCGTTACAATCACATCGATCAGGCCGGCCTTATACTCTTCAACGGCTCTTTCCAATGCTCCCAAGGCTGCTTTTCCAGCCTCCGGATCGGGTTTGGCAAACTCCACCTTCACTTCGTCGTCGGTACAATTCACCACACTCAACTTACTGTGGTTAGCTTCTGCGGCCGAATTCACAATGCTGAAGTTAGTAGGCAAGTCCAACGACTTCCGATGGTAAGCAGCCACCTTGGGCGATCCATATATAATAGGTGTACAAAGTTCCAACATCACCGGATCGGCAAATGTCTTCAATATTACTTCATAGCCGACACCGTTGATATCTCCTTGAGTAATGCCAATTCTTATTTTGTTATCTTCCATCTTTATTTATTATTTAGCAATGCAGCCCTTTTTACGGGCTCTTGGTATATTATGAACTCACAAATCTACGACAAGATCATAGAAATTCAGCAGATAAGTTAATAATTTATATTAAATCCTTGTTATTCTCCTCCTGCTTGGCGGTCGAAAGCATGCCACACGCAGCAAATATATCTTCACCACGTGAAGTGCGAATGGTAGAGAACAGACCGTGTGAGGTCAGGTAATCCCGGAAAGCAGTCATTGTCTCCATCTCGGCTCCTTCGAGTTCCACCTCCGGGATGGCATGGAAACGGATCAGGTTGATGCGGCAATCCAACCCACGAAGCAGCCGGGCAAGTTCCTTGGCATATACCAACGAGTCATTGACTCCTTTGAACACAATGTATTCGAACGAAAGTCTACGCTGCTTACTGAAATCATACTTTTTCAGGAGGTCGACCATCTCCACGATGGAGAATGCCCGTTCGGCAGGCATGAGTTCTGCCCGTTGGGCGGCAATCGGCGTATGCAGACTGATAGCCAGGTGGCAGTCGCTCTCTTCAATAAAGCGTTGCAATCCTTTTCGTAAACCTACCGTAGAAAGGGTGATACGCTTGGGGCTCCATCCATAACCATACGAAGATGTCAGTATTTCCAAAGCTTTCAACACCTCATCCAGGTTGTCCAATGGTTCTCCCATGCCCATCATCACCACATTGGTCAGCTTGTCACGTTCAGGAAGCGAACGGATCTGATTGAGAATCTGGTGGGCGGTAAGATTGGCGGAAAAACCTTGTTTGCCGGTCATGCAAAATTTACAATTCATCTTACACCCTACCTGAGACGATACGCAAAGGGTGGCACGATCTTCGTCGGGGATATAAACAGCTTCTACATAATGGCCATCCCCTACATTATATAAGTACTTAATGGTTCCATCCACCGAGCGCATGGCTTCCACAGGATCCGATCCTCCCACCTCATACTCTTCTTTCAGCAGTTCCCGCTGCTTTAACGACAAATTCGTCATCTCGTCAATAGACGTCACCTGTTTATCATACAACCAAGAGGCAATCTGCTTGGCGGCAAATCCGGGCATACCCAGATTCTTCACCACTGACTGTAACTCCGACAATGTCATTCCGGAAAGGGGAAACTTAGACATATTATTTGCTATTTATCAATTATTCGCTGCAAAGGTACAGAATTTGAGTTGATTTTTATTCATCTGCCTCGCACTTGACACAAAAAAAGCTGCCATAAGGGCAGCTTTTTTTATTGAGTATCTCAATTTCTTGTTTAGAAGAACAGATAACGGCTATCTTTCACCTGTGCCTTCAGATAAAGGTCGTTCATCAAACGGCTTGCAAAACGAGTATGCATGCTTTGTTGTGAAGCTTCTTCCGATTTAGCATCGAATGTCTCATCCAATTTATCCTTAGCATATACCTGAAGTACAAATACACCGGCATTGCCCTTGATCGGAGCGCTCAACTGATTGAGTTCGGCAACCGAAGCATAGGCGCCTACCAACGATTCACTGCTACGTAATGAAGGAACATAAGCAGGAGCTGTGAAGGTTACGTGCTTGATAGAATCCGTTACGGCATTTGCCATCCCTTTAATCTGGTCGAAAGAAGCACCCTTGATCTCAGCCATTATCTTTTCAGCTTTCTTATCTTTGATAATTTCAGCTCTCAAGTTAGCTTGTACCTGTGCCAAAGGACGATATCCTTCCTTAGTAACCCCTACCAATGCAACCATCATCATACGATCATTTTCGCCACACTCATACAAACCGGAAACATCACCTGGCTTGGCAGCAAAGGTCCATCTCAAAGCTTCTTTAGTACCTTTCACACCACCAATTGTATGTTCGGCGCTGTTCAAGTCACTTCTATCCAGCAATTTATAACCGGCCTCTTCGGCATTAGCCTGTACTTTATCCAATGTAGGATTAGCAGCAATAAACTGGCTGAAATCGTTGTAAGCTCTATTGTAAGTATCCTTGCTGAATTCAACTGTACGTTTGATAACAGCTACTTTATACTTGTCTTTGATTGACTTCTTGTTAACAACCTGAAGAATAACATTACCCTGTGACAACGCTACATTAGAGAGTTCGTTTACACCTAAGCTATTGATAGCTGCAATGAATTTCACGTTTTCAGCATCCAATTGAGCTCTTTCATAATTAGCAGAAGAGATCCAGCTGGTTTCGCCGGCCTGTCCGTATTTCTTAGCAACATCGACAAAAGACGCACCGGCTTTGAGAGCGTTATAAACGCTGTCGGCCAATGTTTTTGTCTTGTCGGCTGTTTCGGCAGCAACCTGAATCTGACGGAATTCGACAGAGTCGGCAGCAGCTACTTTCGAAAGGATCTTGAATGAGTTCAAACTATTGTCGCTTACATTATAATAAGGACCGTATGCATCTCCTATCGATACAGAGTCCATGCGTGCTACCACGTCGTTCGGGAATGCAGCCTTATTGTAATACAAGTCTGTATACGGATATTCCGAACCGGTTGAACGAACAAATGCAGTATAATCATTATTTGTAGCACCCAATTGTTCGGTGAACTCCATCATTTCCTTTTGAAGCGTAGCTCTGTCTTCTGCACTTGCAGTCACCTCTACATCGATGTATTTGATGTTACGGGTTTCCACATATTGCTTGAACTGCTCTTTCTTCTTGTTATAAAGATCTTTCAGTTCCGAATCCTTGACTACGATAGTAGAATCGATAACAGAGCTATACGGAATAGCGGCCAGAATCATATCTGCCTGATTCACTCTTGCGTCAAAAGCCACCTGAGCTTCTACCGGGTTAGAGAAGAGTGATTTGGTAACCAATGCCTGATACTTCTCTGCCAAACGGTTCTGTCTCAGGTTCTTTTGCAGGAACGACCAGAATTTATACAGTGATGTATAGTACTCCACATAATTGGCCGGCATTTGCTGACCATCCATCTTGGCATACTCTACCAGGAACTTGTTCAACATATCTTTATCAAAAGCACCGGTCTGTTGGTTGCGGAACGGAGTCTGCATCAACATAGGATCAGTTCCTGCATTGATGATAGCCTGAATTTCGGCATCTGTAACTTTCAGCCCAAGCTTTTCAGCTTCTTTCTCAAGCAATTTATTGTTCACAAACGAACGCCAAACTTCGTCTTTAATCTGATTGTTTTGCTCATCATTCAAAGAAGCCATACCGCTGGAGAATTTGATTACTTCGGTATATTCTTCTACCAATGCCTGGTATTCCTGAGCCGATAACGCATCTCCATTAACTTCGCCCACATCGTGTGATTGGTGCGGCTGAAGGATTTTCCAAGCGTCACCAGCTACGAATGCAAATAATGCCAAGCCAATCACGATCACCAACAAGGGACCCTTCGATCTAATCTTTTGTAAAGTTGCCATTTTAAATTATACTTTTATATTTATTGTTTCTTTTCTATTTTAGCGCACGAAGATACAAAAAATGCTAATACGCTTCTATTTATTAATCAAAAATTTGCGGGTTCGGGGTATTATTCTGTCACTTTTAGCCTGACCAGTTCGATTTTTGTTGCCGAAACCTTTATTATTTTAAACTGATAAGCGCCAATAGTCACCACTTCATGCAATTTCGGAAAACTCTGATACTGATGCAAAATCAGCCCGCCTACTGTCAGGTAATCATCCGACTCCGGCAATTCCAGGTCAAACAATTCATTGACTTTCTCTATTTCCAGGCGGGCGGAAAGTACATATTCGTTATCGGATATTTGTTTGCAGATGTACGACGTATTATCGTGTTCGTCTTCAATGTCGCCAAAAATTTCTTCTACCAGGTCTTCCAATGAAACGATTCCTGAGGTACCTCCAAACTCATCGACTACTACGGCAATGGTTTTCTTCTGCTGCATAAAAAGTTTCATCAGCTTATTGGCAGCCATCGTTTCGGGCACAATAGGTATTTCCTTCACATGGTCGCGCCAGTGATGCGGATCACGAAACATCTCTGAAGAATGGATATATCCGACCACATTGTCGATATTGCCCTCAAAAACAATAATCTTGGAAATTCCCGACTCGATAAATTTATTCTTTAACTCGGACAAAGAAGTTTGTTGATCCACTGCCACCACTTCCGTACGATGCACAATGCAATCACGTATCTTGATGGTTGAAAAATCCAGTGCATTCTGAAATATTTTCACTTCTGTATCCAATTCGTCCTGACTATTGGCACCGTCAATACCCGATTGCACAAAATAGTCCAGATCGACTTTCCCGAAAGCACGTGCCGAAGCATCTTTGGTTATCTTTAATCCGAACAGACGCAGGAACAGGACAGAAAGTCCGGAAGCCAATTTGGAAATGGGGTACAACACCACATAACAAATGAACAACGGAAGAGCACAAGCCTTCAAGGCAAAGTTCGGATTGATCTTGAAAAGGGTTTTGGGAAGGAACTCTCCGGTAACCAATATAATAAAGGTGGAAATTACAGTTTGCACCAGTACCATTACAAAATGATTGGTAATCAGACCTGCCAACAGGTTCTCACCGATAAGCTGCGCCATCAATATACCGTACACAACCAATGCGATGTTGTTGCCCACCAGCATTGTCGAGATAAATTCATTCGGATTCCTGAAAAAAACAGAGAGTATACGTGCCGACAGACTTCCCTTCCGTTCCAGCTCGAAACGCAACTTATCCACCGAAATGAAAGCAATTTCCATTCCTGAGAAGAATGCCGAAAAAGCCATGGTCAACAGAAGAGCGACAAAGATATTCATAGCGTTATTTTATGGAATCCGTCCGGGCTGGTTCAGGTTCCCCGGAAGACTCGTCTATGTATAACTCACCTGCAACATTAAATATCACAGGGGCGTTCAGTTGTTGGTCGGATTCAAAGCCATAGCCGGTAATGATCTCGCCATTGGGTTGCTCTATCCGGACAAACCTATCAGAATAGACTTTCTGAGTAGCCTGATTCCAATACAAGAGCTCAGTAGTCATATGATCTCCTTTCAGGTTCTTGATATCCACATTTCCCATCAGTTTCCAGAGCTTATCCTTATCATAATAGTAAGCGGTATCGGCCTTGATGCTGGCGTCGACATTCAGTAACGAGTCAAACTTTTCCAGGTACACTCCCTTTTCAAAGGCCCAATACGAAGGATGCTTCCGGTCGTACACCAACCATTCTTCCGTATTGATTCGATAACGGATCACTCCGGAGTCCGACACCAACGTCGTCACGCCGTAAGTAGCCATCACCGGCAATGAATCACGCTCGGTAATCGCATCCCCCAAAGCTTTCCCTCTCCCTTCACAGGAAGAAAATGAAATAAGCACAACAATTGTTCCCAGAACAATTGCCATGCCCACTATTTGTTTGAATACTGTTTTATTCGATTGTTTCAACATATATTATCTAAATTGCCCCATGAGATATGAGACATGCCTGAGCTCCAGGAGTTTATTGCACTTTCCACTTCTGGAACCAACGTTCATTGAACGTAAGGCCGATGCTGAATCTCAAGATATTTTCGTTCAATGCATTCATCGTTTGCCCTTCCACACGCACATACTGAGCAGTGATGCTTACGATGGATCTGGATCTGGGAACAGGCAATCCGAATCCGGCTGATATTCCATATTCTTTGGAAGCTCTCTTACCTTCTATTTTATAATAAGGTGACGTATAGTGAGCACCGACACGGTATTTCACATGAGCCAGATAATTACGGCTCATCATGCTATTAGGATAGTATTCAGCTCCCAAAGAAATCTTTGAACGATCGCAAAAGGCATCAGGCTGATTCATATAAGTGACACTGAACCACTGTTGTAAGCTGTAATCCAAACCAAACGTCCATTTCTGGTTGTACTTATACACTACCCCCACTCCATATGTATTCGGCGTTCCGAAAGTAGCCACCGTATCGTTCTTGGTAATAACACTGGTAGTTTCCTGTACATAAGCTTCGTTATGCAGGTTCTGCTTCGGAGAGAACACGGCCCCTAAAGTGAAAGCATGTTTCTTTCCAAAATTATGTGTGTATTGCGCACCAAAGTCAAACTTATAATCCCTAACCTCCATATGAGTTAGTCCCGAAAAGGAGTTGGACGACGAGTTAGAAGGATAATACATGGATATTCCCCGGTCGATATCTCCCCAGAAGTAAGATGCGTTGATTCCCAAAGACAAGTTTTTAATCGGCGAGTAACCTACTCCAACAAATAATTGATGCAATCCGCCAGTACCAATAAGCGTTTTGGTGCTTTGAGGAGTGGAGCCGGATTCTTCTATGCTTTCCGAGACATTGTATCCTACATTCGAATAAGGCAACAGACCGGCAGTAAACGCCAGTCCTTTGCGCAGACGGAACTGCATGGCTACATAATCAAAACTGGAATTTTTGGCGTTCAGCTTCGTCACACCATCGGTCATATTGTTATTTTGCAAGGAAACGCCGCCATCAAACAAGAATGTTAATGAATCGACTGCTGTATACGAAGCGGGATTCAAAGGGTTGATTTGCATGCCATCGCGCAACCCGAAAGCTACTCCTCCCATCGCCTTGCTGTTTCCAAAGCTTTGATCGGACAAATCGCCATATCCATAGCGTGTGTAAGGGGAGTTTGTATTGTTTTGGGCGATTGCCAATCCGGCAAAGACAGTGAGCAAAAGCGCACAAAGAGTATGTTTAAATCCTACCATTAATTACAGTTTAAAATTCTATTCAATCCTTTCAACACTAAAAATTTATCTGCAAAGATGACACTTTTTATATTTGTATCAAAAGAAAATCCATCTCCTCCCGTTAAAAAAACGAAAAGTTCAGGATATTTATGCTTCAGAGCGGTTATGTATCCCTCTATTTCGTATTCAATCCCTTTCATAACTCCTGCACGAATAGCGGTTTCAGTATCTTTTCCCAACATGGGCAATGCTCCCTCGGGCGAGACCAGGGGAAGGCGTCCGGTAAATTGATGCAATGCCCTGAAACGCATTTGTACCCCAGGTGCGATGTTTCCCCCATGGTACTGCCCGCGGGCATCGATAAACTCATAGGTTATGCATGTACCGGCATCAATCACCAGGATGTCTCTACCCGGAAATTGGGCATTTGCTCCTACTACGGCAGCAATGCGGTCGTACCCCAAAGTTTCCGGAGATTCGTATAGATTAATGATGGGTAAACGCGTCTCCCGGTTCAGCCAAAGAACAGGGAACGGCAACTGATCCAACTGCACAAGCATCTGCTCATTCAGATCAACAACGCTGGCAATCATCCCTCTTTCAATAGAATAGGAAGAACAAATCTTTTGAAGAGCATCCAATGAGTGGTTGGACTCATAAACGATTTCAACCATCTCATCCCCGTCAAAAAGGGCTATTTTAGCCACTGTATTTCCAATATCAATGATTACATTCACTACGTTTTGCGTTAAAATTTCGATGCAAAGATACGGGGCGCAACACACACTATACCTTTAAGATGTGTTAAACCTTCTGCACACATTGATAAAAATACGTACTTTTGTCGGTCATGAATATAGATTTCAGAAAAAACTTATTATTACTTTTCCTCTCGGTATTACCTTTCGCAATGGTAAAAAGCGAAGAAATGCCTGTCGACTCCATACGCCTCAGCCTTCTGACGTGTGAGCCGGGTGAAGAAGTTTATTCACTCTACGGGCATACAGCCATCCGTTATGAGAATTTCAGCCAACACACCGATGTGGTGTATAATTATGGGATTTTCAGCTTCAATACACCCAACTTTATGCTTCGCTTTGCACTGGGAGAGACCGATTACCTTTTGGGGAAATGCGATTTCAAACGATTCGAAGCCGAATATTTCTTTGAAGGACGAAGTGTATGGCAACAAACATTGAACCTGAATCCGGAAGAGGAGCACAAGCTTATTTCTCTCTTAGAGACCAATCACCTTCCTGCCAATAGGGTGTACCGGTACAATTTTTTCTACGACAATTGTTCCACACGCCCCCGCGACAAAATAGCTGAAAGTATCGATGGAAAAGTGATCTACAATGCCCCCCGTAACCCTGTTCACCTGGGAAATAAGACTTTCCGTGACATTGTCCGCGAATACACCAAGGGGCATCCCTGGGCACAATTCGGCATTGATCTTTGTGTAGGAGTTGAAGCTGATCGCCCCATCACCCCCGAACAGATGATGTTTGCTCCGTTCTATCTGATGGATTTCTATTCGACGGCACAAATTGAAACTCCCGAAGGCACCCGGCCACTGGTCTCGGACACATCCCTTGTTGTTCAATCCGAATACGAGGAAGAATCGCCCTGGTGCCCCACCCCGATGCAAACCACGCTCACCTTATTTATATTAGTAGCCGCAAGTACTATTTACGGTTTACGAAAAGGAAAAGGTTTGTGGGGAGTGGACGCTTTATTATTTGGCACAGCCGGTATTGCCGGATGCATCCTGGCCTTTCTGGCGCTTTTCTCCCAACACCCGGCAGTCAGCAGTAATTATTTACTTTTTGTATTTCATCCACTTCATCTTTTTTCACTCCCTTTCACCATCCGGGCGGTAATAAAAAGGAAGAAAAGCTGGTATCACCTCATTAATTTTGCGGTTTTAACACTTTTTATACTGCTTTTTGTGTTAATACCTCAAAGAATCAACGTAGCTGTCGTACCTTTGGCACTTTGTTTGCTGGTACGTTCGGCAAGCAATCTTATTTTGACATATAAAAAAGAAGAATGAAAGGTTTACTTACTTCTCTCATAACCGTACTAACGTTCACCGGACTTCAAGCCCAGTCGCTTGCGCCTATGCCCAAAGTGGTGATAGGACTGACAATCGACCAGTTACGTACGGATTATATTGAAGCTTTCTCGTCGTTGTATGGCGAACGCGGCTTCAAAAGGCTTTGGAAAGAGGGGCATGTATTCCGGAACGCAGAATATTCGTTCAGTAAAGTCGACCGGGCCTCGGCCATCGCCGCTATCTATACCGGTACCACCCCTTCTGTCAATGGCATCATCTCCAACCAATGGATGGATCCCAAAACACTGCGTACCATCAGTTGTGTAGACGATCCGGCTTTCATGGGTAACTATACCGACGAGAGCAGTTCGCCAGCCCAGCTACTCACGTCTACCCTTGCCGACGAATTAAAAATCACGACACGTAACCGGGGGCTGGTATATGCCGTTGCCCCTTTCCGTGATGCCGCCATATTTGCCGCCGGACACTCGGGCGACGGAGCTTACTGGATCAATAACGTGACCGGTAAATGGTGCGGTACAACTTACTACAAGGAATTCCCCTGGTGGATCGGGCAATACAATGATCAAAAGGGTATTGACCTGCGCATCAGTAACATGACATGGACACCGGTTCATCCGGTAGAGAAATACACGTTCCTCCCCGACTGGAGAGACATCGCCTTCAAATACAAACTCGACGACGACAGATCGATAAGATTCAAGCGACTCATCAGCAGTCCGTTTGTCAACGACGAAGTGAATATGATGGTTGAGACGTTACTCGAAAAGAGCTACCTCGGCAAGGATGATATTCCCGATCTGTTATCACTTACCTATTTTGCCGGAAACTACGCCAACAAGAACACGCAGGAATGTGCGATGGAGATCCAAGACACCTATGTACGCCTGGATCATAGCATTGCCGACTTACTGGACCTCATAGAAAAAAAGATAGGCCTTCACAATGTGGTATTTTTCATTACTTCTACCGGTTACACCGCACCTGAGTCGCCCGACTTGGGACTCTACCGCGTTCCGGGAGGACAATTTTACCTGAATCGTTGTGCCGCTCTGTTGAATATGTACCTGACTGCCACGTATGGAGCCGGTCAATATGTAGAGGCTTATTATGATCAGCAAATTTACCTCAATCACGAGCTTATTGAAAAAAAACAATTCAATTTAGCTGAAATACAAGACAAAGCAGCCAACTTCCTCATCCAATTCAGTGGGGTGAACGAAGTATATTCCGCCCATCGCCTGTTACTGGGTGCCTGGACCCCGGATATCCACCGCATTCGTAACGGGTATCACCGAAAACGCTCGGGCGACCTGGTCATCGAAGTGCTTCCCGGTTGGACTGCCATCAACGAGAACCAACCCGATGAACGGTTTATACGCAGCGCCTATACTCCGGCGCCACTTATTTTCCTGGGGAACAGTGTGAAACCTGCTATCGTACAAACACCCGTAGCTATTGAACATATTGCGCCTACCGTGGCCAATTTTGTGAGAATACGTGCACCGAACGCCTGCAAGCTTGCTCCGCTTACCGGCATCCGGTAATTTTGTGTTTTTCTAATTAAAATAATAATATAACATACAATCAAAATGGGATTTAATGAAATTTTAAGCTCGATTTTCGGAAACAAAGCCAATCGGGATATGAAAGAAACCCAACCCTGGGTAGAAAAGATCAAAGCTGCCTACCCCGAGGTTGCCAAACTCGACAACGACGGCTTGCGCGCGAAAACCGAAGAGATCAAAGCTTATGTACGTAACTCTGCAACAGCCGAACGGGCTAAAGTAGACGAACTGAAAGCTAGTATCGAGTCATTGGAACTGGAAGACAGAGAAGCGGTTTTCGCTCAAATCGATAAAACTGAAAAAGAAATACTCGAAATCTACGAGAAGGCATTGGACGAAGTACTGCCCACTGCATTTTCCATCGTGAAAGAAACTGCCAAACGGTTTACAGAAAACGCGGAGACCGTAGTAACTGCCACTGATTTCGACCGCACACTTGCTGCCACCAAAGACTTCGTACGCATTGAAGGCGACCAAGCTATTTTCAACAACCACTGGATTGCCGGTGGCAACGACACCTTATGGAATATGATACACTACGATGTACAGCTTTTCGGTGGTGTGGTACTTCACAAAGGTAAAATTGCCGAAATGGCAACCGGTGAAGGAAAGACACTGGTGGCAACTCTCCCCGTATTCCTCAACGCACTGACCGGGAACGGTGTGCATGTAGTAACCGTGAATGACTACCTGGCCAAACGTGACTCGGAATGGATGGGACCGTTGTATATGTTCCACGGATTAAGCGTGGATTGCATCGACCGCCACCAACCCAACTCGGATGCCCGCCGTCAGGCATATATGGCCGACATTACATTCGGCACGAACAATGAATTCGGTTTCGACTCCCTGCGCGACAACATGGCTATCAGCCCGAAAGACCTGGTACAACGCCAACACAACTACGCCATCGTCGATGAGGTCGACTCCGTATTGATCGATGACGCCCGTACTCCGTTGATCATTTCCGGTCCGGTACCCAAAGGTGAAGACCAACTCTTTGAGATGCTCCGCCCCATGGTGGAACGTCTGGTGGAAGTACAAAAAGGACTGGCTACCAAATACCTGACAGACGCCAAACGTTTGATCGGCTCCAGCGACAAGAAAGAAAACGAAGAAGGTTTCCTTGCATTGTTCCGCAGCCACAAGGCATTGCCCAAAAACAAACCCCTGATCAAGTTCCTCAGTGAACAAGGCGTAAAAGCCGGTATGCTGAAGACCGAGGAGATCTACATGGAGCAAAACAACAAGCGCATGCACGAAGCAACCGACCCGTTGTACTTCGTGATCGATGAAAAGCTAAATAGTGTAGACTTGACCGACAAGGGTGTGGACCTGATTACCGGTAATTCCGAAGATCCTACCCTGTTCGTTCTTCCCGACATTGCCAGCCAGTTGTCCGAACTGGAAAACGAGATCGATCTTACCGACGAACAGAAACTGGAGAAGAAAGACGAGTTGATGAACAACTATGCCATCAAATCGGAACGTGTACATACCATCAACCAGCTGCTTAAAGCCTATACCATGTTCGAGAAAGACGACGAATACGTGGTCATCGACGGACAGGTAAAAATCGTGGACGAGCAAACGGGTCGTATCATGGAAGGACGCCGCTACTCAGACGGACTCCACCAGGCTATCGAAGCCAAGGAGAAAGTAAAGGTAGAAGCGGCTACACAAACGTTTGCAACGATCACTCTGCAGAATTATTTCCGTATGTACCACAAACTTTCGGGTATGACGGGTACTGCCGAAACAGAAGCAGGTGAACTTTGGGACATCTACAAGTTAGACGTGGTGGTAATCCCTACCAATCGCGCCATTTCCCGTAACGACATGAACGACCGTGTGTACAAAACCAAACGCGAGAAGTACAAAGCGGTAATCGAAGAAATCGAGAAGCTGGTCAATGCAGGCCGTCCGGTACTGGTAGGTACCACTTCGGTAGAAATCTCTGAGATGTTGAGCAAGATGCTTGCCATGCGCAAGATCGATCATAACGTATTGAATGCCAAGTTGCACCAGAGAGAAGCGGACATTGTAGCCAAAGCCGGTTACAGCGGAACCGTGACCATCGCCACCAACATGGCCGGTCGTGGTACCGACATCAAGCTGAGTCCGGAAGTAAAGGCAGCCGGCGGTTTGGCCATCATCGGTACTGAGCGCCATGAATCACGTCGCGTCGACCGCCAGTTGCGTGGTCGTGCCGGACGTCAGGGTGACCCGGGTTCTTCTGTATTCTTCGTATCGCTGGAAGATGATTTGATGCGTCTTTTCTCATCCGACCGTATTGCCAGTGTGATGGACAGACTGGGTTTCCAGGAAGGCGAAATGATCGAACACAAGATGATCTCCAACTCCATCGAGCGCGCACAGAAGAAAGTAGAAGAAAACAACTTCGGTATCCGTAAACGCCTGTTGGAATACGACGACGTGATGAACAAGCAACGTACTGTGGTTTATACCAAACGTCGCCACGCCTTGATCGGCGAACGTATCGGTATGGACATCGTGAACATGATCTGGGACCGTTGTGCCAACGCTATCGAGAACAACGATTACGAAGGATGCAAAATGGAGATGATCCATACCCTGGCCATGGAAGTACCGTTCAACGAAGAACAATTCCGTAACGAAAAGAAAGACAAGCTTGCCGAACAGACATTCGAACTGGCTATGGCTAATTTCAAACGTAAAACGGAACGTATGGCGCAGGTAGCCAACCCGGTTATCAAGCAGGTATACGAAAACCAGGGACATTTGTATGAAAACATCATGATCCCCATCACCGACGGTAAGCGGATGTACAACATCTCGTGCAACCTGAAAGCTGCCTACGAAACAGAATCTAAAGAAATTGTTAAGTCGTTCGAGAAATCGATTTTGCTACATACCATCGACGAATCCTGGAAAGAAAATCTCCGCGAGCTCGACGAGTTGAAACATTCTGTACAGAACGCCAGCTACGAGCAAAAAGACCCGCTGTTGATCTACAAACTCGAATCGGTAAACTTGTTCGACAAGATGGTGAACAAGATCAATAACCAGACAGTTGCCGTCCTGATGCGTGGACAAATCCCGGTACAAGAACCCGAACAAGTACGCCGTGCCGAACCGGAACAACGCCAGGACATGAGCAAATACCGCGAGCAAAAGACCGACCTGAACGATCCGCACCAACAGGCAGCCGCTCAACAGGATACCCGTGAGAATGTAAAGCGCGAGCCGGTACGTGTTGAAAAAACCGTAGGACGCAACGATCCTTGTCCATGCGGAAGCGGCAAGAAGTTCAAGAACTGTCACGGACGTGTATAAGAGATAAATAAACACCCAACCATAAAAGCGGGCTGTGCCAAAACCGAGGCATGGTCCGCTTTTTTTACACATTCTTTCTCTTTCATTCATATTTTCAATGAAAAAGAGTATATTTGCTCATCATTAGTCGAAAAAGAACATATTTGCTCATCATTAACCCTGAAATGAAAAATGAAAGTTTTGGCAAAACACTCCTGTACCCTGCTTCTGCTCCTTCTCGTGGTCAGTTCCTGTTATACCATCGAGGAGCTCTCCATTGATTATGTAGTTCCTGCGGAGGTCAGTTTCCCTGCCACGCTTCGGAAGGTTGGTGTTGTAAACAATGTCAATCCCGTAGCCGACCGAGCCATCCCGGCCAAAGAGGTCAAGAAACTGGCTAGCAAGACAGACATCCAATCGTCGACCACCTACCCGGAAGGGAACGCCGTATTAGCGACCGAAACGCTTGCCGAATCCATCGCTAAAGAAAATTACTTCGACGAAGTCGTGATATGCGACTCGGCTCTACGCGCCAATGACATTCACCTCAGAGAGTCTGCCCTGAGCCAGAACGAGGTGAAAGAGTTGACTCAGAAGTTAAATGTAGATCTACTGATTTCTTTGGAAAGCATTTTGTTGCGTTCCAAACGCACGATCCGATTCGCCTCACAGTTAGGTAGTTATTGGGGAGCAGTCGACGTCAAAGTCTACCCGGTTGTACGCATATACCTGCCCAGCCGTTCGGGTCCGATGGCTACCCTCCTGTCCAATGACAGCATCTTTTGGGAGGAAATGGGGTCAGAGCCCTATGTCCGTTCCAAGTTAATCAACGATTCACTGATGATCAAGGAGGCATCCGAGTTTGCCGGCACCCTGCCTGTCAAGAGCCTCATCCCCTATTGGAAAACCGACCTTCGGTGCTACTTCTCCGGCGGCACTGTCAGCCTGCGCGATGCGCACAGTTACATCCGCGATAAGAACTGGGAAAAAGCTTACGAGATCTGGTACAAAGAATTCCAGTCGACGAAGGATTCCAAGAAGAAGATGCGTTTTGCCCACAACATCACTTTGTATTATGAGCTGGCAGACAAACTCCATGAAGCCGAAGAATGGGCCACCAAAGCCAGGGACCTGGCCTACGAGATTGAGAACTTCGATCCGGAAAATGGCAAGTTCTATGTAAGCAGAGAGCGATATCCTTATAGCATCCAATCTACCGTATATTTGAACGAAATCATGAGAAGATTGGAACTATCGACAAAGGTAAAAGTGCAAATGGATAGGTTTGGTGATGATTTTTAGAAGATTTATGCAACAGTATTTATTTTTTTCATACCTTTGAACGAATCAAAAGAAAAGGAAACCCATGAAACTGAGTCAACCATCACAATCACTGATCGAATCGGCTATCCGGAAAGTAGTCGGCAAGTACGAACGCGGCCATGAACAAGCCGCCATTACAGATATTTATATACAGCCGAATCCCAATTCCGGTGAACTTTACTTTTTCGACGACGAAGATAATAAACTCACCCACGTGATGATCAACGAATGGGTAGCATACGAGAATGACGACTTCTATGAAACGACTGAGCGTATTCTGCGCAACATGCTGAACCGGATGAATGAAGCCGGCACTTTCGACAAGATGAACATTCTTAAGCCCTATTCATTCGTATTGGTTGACGAAGAGAAAGAAACCGTTTCCGAACTGTTACTGATTGACGAGGACACATTGCTGGTCGATGGCGGCTTGCTGAAAGGACTGGACGAGGAACTGGATGTTTTTCTGAAGAATTTACTGGAGAATTAATAGCAGGCATTACCCCTCGCTAAGTTTACTTAGCTCTATTTTCCTTATTTGATTGTCTTACCCATAGATATTTATATCTGCCAACTTATCCCCAATGAATAAGTTGGCTTTTTTTGTACTTGATTGGATGATCCAAAATGAACCAAATGTATAAAAAAACCGGGTTCCTTATACAAGAGCCCGGTTTTCTTATTTGGATTGATTATTATGCATTCTTCAACGCAGCAATGCTTTCCTGAAGTGATTTGATAATACTCTCGGCATCTGCTTGTTTCTTCCGCTCCAGATCGAGAACAGCCGCCGGAGCATTGCTCACGAACTTCTCATTGCTCAGCTTCTTCATTACCCCTTGCAAGAAACCTTCCTTGTGTTTCAGTTCCATTTCCATACGGGCAATTTCGGCCTCCACATCGATCATACTACCCAGAGGCACTGCAAATTCCGTAGTACCTACCATGAACGAGGCAGCACCATCAGCTTTAGTTTCCACAGCTTCAATAGCCGAAAGATTACACACCTTCACCACTACGGCTTCATATCCGGCTATCGGGTTCTCGCCCAACACCTGCAAAGTAAGCGGTTCTTTCTGTGCGATGTTCTTCTGCAAACGGATGGAGCGGATGTTACCCACAATCTCTTTCACTGTTTCGAATTGTTGAAGCATATCGGTGTAGACAAGCGAGTCTACAGTCAACTGACTTACCATCAGGCTCTCGCCTTCTTCGCGCTCGAACATATTCTGCCACAGCTCCTCAGTGATGAACGGCATAAACGGATGGAGCAGGTGAAGCAGGTTGTCGAGGAAGCACAACGTAGCATTGTGCGTGATATGATCGATAGGCTGGCCATAAGCCGGCTTGATCATTTCCAGATACCAGGAAGAGAATTCATCCCAGAAGAGTTTGTACACTGCCATCAACGCCTCACTCAAACGGTACTTGCCAAACAAGTCTGCCATTTCGGCAGCCACTTCATTTTGCTTGGATTCAAACCAGCGCATGGCCAGTTGCGAAACTTCCGGCACCGGTATGCTGCTATCTACCTGCCAACCCTTGATCAGGCGGTAGGCATTCCATATCTTGTTGTTGAAGTTACGTCCCTGTTCACACAATGCATCGTCGAAGAGGATGTCGTTTCCGGCAGGTGCGGCCAGCATCATACCCATACGTACACCGTCGGCTCCGAAGCGCTCGATCAGTTCCAGCGGATCGGGTGAGTTGCCGAGCGATTTCGACATCTTGCGTCCTTGCTTGTCGCGCACGATGCCGGTGAAATACACATTCTTGAACGGCATCGTTCCTTCGTACTCATAGCCGGACATGATCATGCGAGCCACCCAGAAGAAGATAATGTCCGGGCCTGTCACCAGGTCGGTAGTAGGATAATAATACTTTATTTCTTCGTTGCCGGGGTTGTTGATACCGTCGAACAACGAGATAGGCCATAGCCATGAGGAGAACCAGGTGTCCAGGCAGTCTTCGTCCTGACGCAGGTCGCCTATCGTTAAAGCAGCATTACCCGTCTTTTCTTTCGCCAGTTTCAATGCTTCTTCATCAGTTGCAGCCACCACATATCCGCCCTCGGGCAGGTAGTAAGCCGGAATGCGGTGTCCCCACCACAGCTGACGGCTGATGCACCAGTCCTTGATGTTCTCCATCCAGTGACGGTATGTGTTTTTATATTTGGCCGGGTAGAACTTGATATCGTCGTTCATTACCGGATCGAGGGCAATCTTAGCCAGGTGTTCCATTTTGAGGAACCACTGCATTGACAGTTTCGGTTCGATGGCCACGTGCGTACGTTCCGAATAGCCCACCTTATTGGTGTAAGCTTCCGATTTTTCGAGCAGTCCGGCTGCTTCGAGATCTTTCTCTATCTGTTTACGTACATCGAAACGATCCATACCCACGTAGAGTTCGGCAGCTTCGTTCAGTGTACCGTTGTCATTAAAGATGTCGATGCTGGGCAGGTTGTACTTCTCACCCAACATATAGTCGTTCACGTCGTGCGCCGGAGTTACTTTCAGGCAGCCCGTACCGAATTCGATGTCTACATAATCATCTTCGATCACAGGAATCACACGGTTTACCAGTGGAACGATTACTTTCTTTCCTTTCAGGTGCTGGTTCTTCGGATCGTTGGGGTTGATACACATGGCCGTATCGCCCATGATGGTTTCCGGACGGGTAGTAGCCACTACGGCATAACCGTCTTCGCCTTCGATCTTGTAGCGCAGGTAGAAGAGCTTGCCGTGTTCTTCCTTGTAAATTACTTCTTCATCAGACAAGGCGGTGAGCGCTTTCGGGTCCCAGTTTACCATGCGCACGCCACGATAGATGAGTCCTTTGCTATATAGGTCGACAAAAACTTTCAATACACTTTCGCTGCGAAGTTCGTCCATGGTAAAAGCCGTACGGTCCCAGTCGCACGAAGCGCCCAACTTACGAAGTTGTTGCAGGATGATGCCGCCATGTTCATCGGTCCACTCCCAGGCATGTTTCAGGAATTCCTCACGGGTGAGGTCGGTTTTCTTGATACCACTTTCGGCCAGGCGGTTTACCACCTTGGCTTCGGTAGCAATGGAAGCATGGTCGGTGCCCGGTACCCAGCAGGCATTTTTGCCTTCCATGCGGGCGCGACGTACCAGGACATCCTGGATCGTATTGTTCAACATGTGCCCCATGTGCAATACGCCGGTGACGTTGGGAGGAGGAATGACGACGGTATAAGGTTCACGTCCATCGGGTTTCGAACTGAATAATCTGTGGTCCATCCAATACCGGTACCACTTTTCTTCCACGTCAGCGGGATTGTACTTGCTTGCTAATTCCATGTTGCGTATATCTATGAAGTATAAAATTACGAAATAATGGCTGCAAAAATACTAATTTAAATCAAGAATTACCTACTTTTGTTCGCCAAAACATTGATTGGAATATGAAAGGAAAGTTCAAAATACGATATATTTTCCTGGGAGTACTGTTACTGGCAGTTTGGGGCGCACAACAGATTCCCTCCATAGCTGCCTGGTATGCTCATTCGCTCTATCCCATCCTATCGTGGGGGCTTTCTTCTTTCTCCAATCTTTTCCCTTTTGCCATCGGCGATCTATTTATCTTCCTCAGTATTGCCGGAGTGATTCTTTACCCTGTTTACGGTCGTATTCGCAAACACCCGTGGAAAAAGATCCTGCTTCGCGACGGGGAGTATTTGCTGTGGGTATATGTATGGTTTTACATTGCCTGGGGGTTGAATTATTCGCAACCTAACTTCTTCGCGCGCAACCGTATTCCGTATTCGGCATATACACCGGAGAATCTAAAGAACTTTACAGATCGATATATACAGGCGTTGAATGATTCGCATGTCCAGGCAGACTCTGTTGAACAGAAAGTCATTAGTCAAGAAATCATCAGCCGGGAAGCGGTGAATGGATATCTTGCCATTTCCGATTCGATGGGCGTACACCGTCCGCCTACCTCCCATCCGCGGGTAAAGACGATGCTATTCACCCCACTCATTTCCAAAGTAGGAGTCAGCGGAAGTATGGGACCATTCTTCTGCGAGTTCACCGTCAACGGCGATGTGCTTCCGTCGCAATATCCCGCCACCTACACCCACGAACTGGCTCACCTGCTAGGCATCACAAGCGAAGCCGAGGCCAACTTCTACGCTTACCAGGTATGTACCCGTTCGCAAGTACCCGAGGTACGTTTCAGCGGTTACTTCTCCATTCTGGGACATGTGCTGGGCAATGCCCGCCGACTGATGACGGAAGAAGAATACAAGGAACGATTCGAGCGGATACGTCCGGAAATCATTGAACTGGCACGCACCAATCAAGATTATTGGGCAGCGAAATACAGTCCGTTGCTAGGCGATATGCAAAGCTGGTTCTACGACAATTACCTAAAATTCAACAAGATAGAAAGCGGACGAAAGAACTACTCCGAGGTAGTGGGCTTGCTCATTTCGTACGACGAATACATTCAGAAATCCAAACAATAACATACAAAGAAATGCATACAAGAGAAGAAAAAATGGAAGCCTTCGGACGCTTCCTGGATATACTCGACGAACTGCGCGAGAAGTGCCCCTGGGATCGCAAGCAGACCAACGAGAGTCTGCGCCCCAACACCGTAGAGGAAACATACGAACTATGTGACGCACTCATCCGCGACGACAAGGACGATATTTGCAAGGAACTGGGTGACGTATTGCTACACGTAGGCTTCTACGCCCGCATCGGTTCGGAGAAAGGCGACTTCGACATCAAGGAAGTGTGCGACCGCCTATGCGAAAAACTCATCTTCCGCCATCCACATGTGTTCGGCGAAGTAAAAGCCGACACTGCCGGACAGGTCTCCGAGAACTGGGAACAACTGAAACTCAAAGAGAAAGGAGGCAATAAAACCGTATTGAGTGGTGTGCCCGCCGCCCTACCCTCGCTCATCAAAGCTTATCGCATACAGGATAAAGCCCGCAATGTAGGTTTCGACTGGGAAGAGAAGGAACAGGTTTGGGAGAAGGTAAAGGAAGAGTTCAGCGAATTGCAAGCCGAGATCGCACAGTTGAACAAAGAAGAGGCCGAAGCTGAATTCGGCGACCTGTTCTTCAGCCTCATCAACGCCGCCCGTTTGTATGGCATTAACCCGGACAATGCGCTTGAGCGTACCAATCAGAAGTTCATCCGCCGATTCAATTACCTGGAAGCGCAAACCAACCAAAATGGAAAGGCATTGAAAGAGCTTTCTTTGGAGGAAATGGATGTTATCTGGGATGAAGCGAAACGGAAAGGGTTATAAGAAAATCTAACATTAACCCATATGACCATGAAAGTAAAAATCTTAGTTATCCTAATTGCAGTCATACTTCTCCCCCTTAGCCTGATGGCCAGTGAATTCTACGGAATAGAGAAACTCGTAGAAAGACGCGTTCCTTTTTTGAAGGGGAAGGTACAATTTAAGAAGTTAAGCCTCCCTGCCGGAAAGGAGGTGAAAGACACTTATACATTGTCGTGTAATGGAAAGTCCCTGAAAATAAAAGCCAGTTCGCCGGTTGCTGCAGGGAATGCCCTCAACTATTATTTGAAAAACTATTGCCACATCAACATCACTCATTGTGTCGATAATTACACACCCCCTAAGACATTGCCCAAGACAAAGAAAAAAATCGTCGTCTCCTCTCCTTTTCAATACCGGTATGCACTAAATTACTGTACGTACAACTATACATTCAGCTTCTATACATGGGAAGATTGGGAACGCGAGCTGGATTGGATGGCACTGAATGGAGTGAACCTTATGCTGACTCCTATGGGAACCGAAATCCTTTGGCAGAACACCCTAAAAGAGTTTGGTTACACAGAAAAGGAAATCAAAGACTTCATTCCTGGCCCGGCATTCAATGCCTGGTGGCTGATGGGCAATCTTGAAGGCTGGGGAGGCCCGGTAAGCGATCACCTTATTCATCAGTGGAAAACCATCCAGCAAAAGATATTGGCACGAATGAATGAGCTAGGCATAGAACCCATCCTGCAAGGCTTCTGGGGAATGGTTCCTCGCAATCTGAAAGAAAAATTTCCAGAAGCAAACGTGATTGACCAAGGTACTTGGGCCGGTAATTTCCCTCGCCCTGCCATCTTATCGCCGGAAGATCCGCTGTTTGACCAGATGGCAAAAGTATATTACCATTACATGAAAGAATATTATGGCGAAAATGTCCGTTTCTTAGGAGGGGACTTGTTTCATGAGGGAGGAAATACAAAAGGCATTGATATTCCGAAAGTTGCCGGACTAATTCAGGCGAATATGCAGAAACACATGCCCGGCTCCACCTGGTTCTTGCAAGGTTGGGGAGGTAATCCGAAAGAATCTCTGCTGAAAGGTTTGAATCCCGAAAAGACGCTGGTTATCGATCTATTCGGAGAGACTCAAGAGAATTGGAGAAAGACGAATGAATATTCCGGTTTCCCATGGATATGGGCTTCCGTCAACTGCTTTGGAGGTCGGGTAGGAATGGGAGCCCAACTCCCCAAACTAATCTGTGAACCTCATCTGGCCTACCAATATTCAACAAAAAAGTATCTGAAAGGTATAGGCATTATTCCCGAAGGAATCGATACAAATCCGGTTGTTTATGATTGGGCGCTGCAAACAGCCTGGACAGATACAATCCCCAATCCTGATACCTTCTTACGCTCTTATATACTCTACCGCTATGGCAAGTGGGACGACCAGCTTTATCACGCCTGGACCTTGTTGCTCAAATCTTTGTATGGCGACTTCACAGAAAAGAGTGAAGGGCTTTATGAATCTATTTTCTGCGCTCGTCCAAAACTAAACATCACAGGTGTCTCTTACTGGGGCTCCCGGAAGAACAATTACGATCCTTCCGTTCCAGAACAGGCTTTGATATCCTTCCGTCAGGCAGCCTCCCAACTTGGTCATTCGCCCACTTTTCGTTTTGACCTGGTCGACCTGGCGCGACAGGTTATCGCCAATCGGGCACGTATCACTTATCAGGCGCTTTCCGACGCTTTTGAAGCCAAAGACAAAGCATTGCTCAATAAACAATGCGATGAGTTTTTATTCTTACTGAATCTACAAAATGAACTAACCGGAACTCAGCCCCAGTTCATGTTGGGTACCTGGCTGGAAAAAGCCAAGAAATATGGAACAACCCCGGAAGATAGCCGTTTATGCGAGTTCAACGCGCGTGTACAAATAGCTTACTGGGGACCAGACTACAACCCTCAAACAAACTTAAGAGACTATTCTCACAGAGAATGGAATGGTATGTTAGCCGATTTCTATCTCCCTCGCTGGGAAGTCTTCTTTAAGGACCTGAAGAGCCAACTGGACGGAAATCCCCCTACAGAGATCGACTACTTCAGTATGGAAGATACGTGGGTTAGGAAAACCAATACATACCCGACCGAACCGAAGGGGAATTATCTTGAACTAGTTGACAGAGTGTTGAGATTTATCTCACTCACTTAATCCCGAAGATTGTCACATTAGCCCTACCTCGGAGTACGCCGCGCGTATCGTACCAGAAGTCTATCCGGCGGATACGCCGCTGCCCCACTCCACGCAAATCAATGATCCGGCTTTCTCCTCCCTGCGGAATATCAAAGGCAGTCGGGATCTCATCCGGAGCACCATCCGCGTAAGTGATCTTCATCCGGACCATACGCAACGGAGCATCGGTGACTTTGAACTTCACCCGGCGGAAGTTATCGAAAGGACCTGCCACCACAACAAAATCGTGATCGGCGGTAAAACGAGCTTCGGTAGTGCCTATCACCTGCCAACTCCCTACTACACCAGGTCTCGCCTGACGCACCTGCTGCGCCCACACATTCGTACTGAATCCCAGTTCCAATAACAGGAACCCGATGATCCACATTAGATTTCGTATCATATATTTCTGTTTAAGTTTTATACTTCATCTGTTTTATCTTTATCAAAATGCCTCTCGGCCAGTATAGCTGCGTTGATGCCGTATTGCTTCACCAGCCGGGTAAACTCCGGCAGGCTGATATTTAATAAGCGTATTTTCGTTTTCAGGACAATCTTCACATCGCCCCCGCTCAATCCGCCGCTAAGCACGCATATGGCATAATAACGTTCGCTCTCGCTCGTCACGTAACAAAGTGAGAATCCCTCTTCTTCATAAAGCAAAGCCGGACGAAAATTATCCTCCGACCGGACTCCGACCTGTGAGCCAAGCACTGTTTTTATCAGGTTGTACACAGGAATTTTGGAAAGAACATTGTTTTCATATTTTTCGATCTGCCGCTTCACAAGCGGGCTCCCCAGAAGCAAACCACACAAATATCCCAACAAGAGCATCAGGAGGATGGATATAACAAAAAAGCCCAGTACTCCCAACAACCGCGTTACATGCAATTGCGACTCTACCCAGTGGGTAACCGGCAATAACAGGTTATGCAGTTTTTCCAACAATATAACACTGACGATCAGCGGAAACAGCAAACCCAGATAACCGTTACATATAATATTCAACAGTTTCTTCATAATGTTTTCTGGACAAAACATCCTAAGAAATCAAATGTTTGAACAACGTTGGTTTATTGACAAACGTTATCATTTTATGTATGTACAGAAGCCAATGCACAAAAAGGGCATAAAAAAAACCGCCCTGTATTACAGAGCGGCTCATGTCCTTTCGCCATCCGGGCCATATTCGCCCGAAAACAATCTATTACTTTTTACCTTTTCTGTTCTTTCCTGTCTCCACCGCCTTCGTTGATGCCTTTCAGCAATTCGCGATGAAAGCGCATTTCGGCCTTTTGAACCATATAAATCTTCTTATACGTAAGAATCTTTTTGAACTTCTCCAGATAAGTTTTCTCCAGACGATCCGAAGCAATGCGCGCATCATATACTCCTTCGAGAATCTCAGCATATTGCGCCTCCGTCATATTATCTTCCTTTCCTTTCTTGAGAAGTTCCCAAGCCTTATCATTCAATGCTTTCTTCTTGTCTTGCAGTTCAAAATAAACCGGAAAGAATCGGGCGGCTTCTTCTTTCGTCAGCGAAGCCTTCTCCATTATAAAACATTTCTGCTTGTTTCTGAACTCATCCTTTGTCAGGTGTTGGTTCGAACCATCTTCCGCCCGGAGTTGCAGAACGAAACCACAGATTACTACGAACAATACTAACCACTTCTTCATCTTTCTCTCTTTTTTATTATTCAGCACCTGCGTCAGAAAGGTAAACGTACAACGAATAATCATCAATCATCGAGCCCTCGACAACTGCATTGATAAATTGGTCGGACACGATTTCCGTATCTGTACCCATTACTGCCATCTCATCGGCCGGTTTATGCTCGGTCGAAGCTACCCGGATAATCATTGCCGCACCTGCGAACATAGCAGCCATGTACACCCAAGGTTTCATTTTGTCCCACACGCCGGGCTGTTTTACTTTTAAAACCGGCTGTTCCTTTTCCGGGAGTTTGTTCATCACTTCCGAGGTAAGATTTTCAAAGTACCCTTCGGGCACCTTGAAGGGATTACCCGTCCCTATCTTCTTCAACAGGTTATCTTCTTCTTTCATAACATCTTCTCCTCTCTCTTTTTCTTAGACGTTCCATTATTTGAAAGGTTTAATCCAGGTCTGTCAAATATTTCTCTATTTTCTTTACTGCATGATGATAAGACGCCTTTAAGGCTCCCACCGATGTGCCGAGCACGTCCGACATCTCTTCGTATTTCATTTCCTGGTAGTATTTCAGGTTGAATACGATACGTTGTTTCTCGGGAAGAGTCAGCAGCGCTTTCTGTAAAGCCAGCTGCGCCTTATCTCCCTCAAAATACTCGTCACTTTCGAGCCGGTGAACCATATCGGCTTCCGCATCTTCTATAGTAACCAGATTCATGGTTCGTTGTTTATTCAGGAAGGTAATACATTCATTCAGGGCAATACGATAGAGCCAGGTGGAGAGTTTGGACTCCGCCCGGAAATAGTCTATATTGACCCATGCCTTGATGAAAGTATTCTGGAGAAGGTCGTTTGCATCGTCGTGCGAAAACACCATCCGTCGGATTTGCCAGTACAATTGTTCGCTGTATTGCGCCACAATCATTTCAAATCCCTTCTTCTGTGTGCTTCCGTCCTGAAGGAGCGCCAACACTTCGCGTTCACTGTAGGGGTTCATCCTATCTTGTTTTCCTATTTATAAACTTACTTCCCGCAAATATAAAATGTTTCGGCTTACTAACCAAGCCGTTGGAAAGAATATATTTACAGACTGATACACAAATTCTCCTTAGCCATGACGGTATTCGAAAAAATGGCCTGAGCCTCTTCAAGCAACCGGCTCTCATCTTCGTACCTGGCCGAGAAATGACCGATTACCAGCTGTTTGACTTCTGCCCCGAGGGCTATTTGAGCCGCCTGTGAAGCAGTGGTATGAAATGTTTCCTTTGCCCGGGCCGCATCTGCCTGTGCAAAAGTAGCCTCATGAAAGAGCAAGTCTACTCCTTTCAGGCAAGCAGTCAGTTCTTCCATATAAATTGTATCCGAACAGTAAGCATAGCTCCGGGGAGGCAATGACGAACGCGTCAGCCGGGTATTCCCGATCACTTCTCCTGCCGGCGTCACATAATCGGCACCGTTCTTGATGCGGTTGAGTTCGTACACCGGCACCTGGTAGAAGTCTATCATATCGCGTAAAATATGCCGGGGACGGGGTTTCTCAGCAAAAAGAAAGCCACAACAGGGGATGCGGTGTTTCAGTGGAATTGTCCGGACGGTCATCGAGCGGTCTTCGAAAACAAGCTCCGGCTGCTTTGTATCGAATTCATGAAAAATCACCTTGTACGATAGTCCTTTGCAAAAGTATGCCAGGATGGGACCATACAATTTCTCCAACCCTTTGGGCGAATAAATATGCATATCGGCCGTACGCCCCAGCAACCCAAAAGTGGAGATCAGCCCCGGCAGTCCGTAGCAATGGTCTCCGTGCAGGTGCGAAATAAAGATGTGGTTCAACCGGGAAAACTTCAGATGTGATTTGCGGAGTTGCATCTGCGCGCCCTCTCCACAGTCAATCATAAACAATTTGTCACGCATATTCACCACTTGCGAGGAAGAAAAATGGCGGGTAGTCGGCAAGGCCGATCCACATCCCAGTATGTGTAGCTCGAATTTTTCCATAACCTTGCAAAGATAGTGAAAGGTGAACGCAATCCTACAAAAAAAAGGGTACCATTGCTGATACCCTTTTCGATTTATTTCAAAGAAATACGAATCTTATTTCTTTCCTTCGAGTTGTTCTTTCAAAGCAGCCAGTGCATCGAAATCACCCAAAGTAGTAGAAGCAGCCTGGTTCTGGATAGCAGGAGCAGCATCTTCTCTCTTGTTGTTAGATGTTGCCTTTCTAGCATTCTGTTGAGCTTTCTTCTCTGCTCTTTCTTCTGCCTTAGCAACATCTTCGAAAATGCGGCTGTGCGACAGGATGATTCTCTTAGCGTCCTTGTTGAACTCGATTACTTTGAATTCGAGCTTTTCGTCCAACTGAGCCTGAGCGCCACCTTCTTTTACCAGGTGTTTCGGAGTTGCGAAACCTTCTACACCGTAAGGAAGAGCTACAACAGCACCCTTATCCAACATTTCGATGATTGTTCCTTCGTGTACCGAACCTACAGTGAATACTGTTTCGAATACATCCCAAGGATTTTCTTCGAGTTGTTTGTGGCCGAGGCTCAAACGACGGTTTTCCTTGTCGATTTCCAAAACCTGTACGTCGATGTCGGCACCAATCTGAGTGAATTCAGACGGATGTTTCACCTTCTTCGTCCAAGACAGGTCAGAGATGTGGATCAAACCATCAACACCTTCTTCGATTTCTACGAATACACCGAAGTTAGTGAAGTTGCGAACCTTAGCAGTGTGCTTGGAACCGATCGGGTATTTCACCTCGATAGTTTCCCACGGATCTTGTTTCAGCTGCTTGATACCCAGTGACATCTTACGTTCTTCACGGTCGAGGGTCAATACAACAGCTTCTACTTCGTCGCCCACCTTCATGAAGTCCTGAGCCGAACGCAAGTGTTGTGACCAAGACATTTCCGATACGTGGATCAAACCTTCTACGCCCGGAGCGATTTCGATGAATGCACCGTAGTCGGCCATAACCACTACGCGGCCTTTCACCTTGTCGCCTACCTGCAAGCCTGAGTTCAACGCATCCCATGGGTGCGGAGTCAGTTGCTTCAAGCCGAGAGCGATACGTTTCTTTTCGTCATCGAAGTCAAGGATAACCACGTTGAGTTTCTGATCGAGTTCAACCACTTCTTTCGGATCGCTAACGCGTCCCCAAGAAAGGTCTGTGATGTGGATCAAACCGTCTACGCCACCCAGGTCGATGAATACACCGTAAGAGGTAATATTTTTAACAGTTCCTTCGAGAACCTGTCCTTTTTCAAGTTTACCGATGATTTCTTTCTTCTGTTGTTCCAGTTCAGCTTCGATAAGAGCTTTGTGCGATACAACCACATTTTTGAATTCCTGGTTGATCTTAACAACTTTGAATTCCATTGTCTTTCCAACGAATACATCGTAGTCGCGGATAGGCTTCACGTCGATCTGAGAACCCGGCAAGAATGCTTCGATACCGAATACGTCTACGATCATACCACCCTTCGTGCGGCACTTAACGAAACCTTTGATAATTTCTTCATTTTCCAGAGCAGCATTCACGCGATCCCAAGAACGGGTAGCACGAGCTTTTCTGTGCGACAGTACCAACTGTCCTTTTTTGTCTTCCTGATTTTCGATGTACACTTCTACTACGTCGCCTACTGTCAATTCAGGATTGTAGCGGAATTCATTCAAAGGAATGATACCGTCTGATTTGTAACCGATGTTCACAACGACTTCGCGTTTGTTCATTGCGATTACTGTTCCGTCAACAACCTCACGGTCATTCACTTTGTTAAGAGTACCGTCGTAAGCTTTCTCGAGATCTTCGTGGCTTACCGCGGTCAGGCTTTCGCCGTTTTCATACGCATCCCAATTGAAATCTTCAATAGGGGCAATGTTCTTTAAATTTTCCATTAATACTACTTGTTGTTTAAAACTTTAATTAAATAAGACATTATATAATCTATAAATCGGGCGCAAAGATAGCACTATTTTGCGAGCTACAAAAATAAATTAAGAATAAAAAGGAGGATAAGTCGTTCACTGCCAACGAAGGTTAAGGGTATTAACGATTGAAAAGTTCGAAGGTAAACTTGCATCCCACCTGCGTGTATTTCAGGTTCTCACTACCGATAAACACCCCGAAGTCAAAGGCATGGGTGCCGATGCCGTATCCAAGCTCGAGATAGGGTTGAAGATGGGGAACGGCCAGAGCGCTGATGTACAACCGTTCGTTTTCCACATAACGGGTATATTTATTAAGGTGTCGCAAAAACAGGAAGGGAGCCTCGTAGGTGAAGTGCCCCCGCACGTATTTGTTGGACGAGTTATACCAACGCCGGTCGAGCAATTGAAACACGCCGCCGATTTCGTCGTTCCATCCTACCGGGAGGTTGTTGCGGGCAAAGTTGACAAAGTCGACAAAGTAGAGTTCTTCCTGGTTGGTAAATGCTCCTAAGCCAAACCGGTAATAGATGTTACGCATCAATCCCAGGGGAAGTTGGTGCTGAAGGTCGAACTCCACCCGCTCGTACTTACCCGTACTACCAAACACTCCTTTGATTCCCCGTTCCCAGTCGACCGCGAATGTGGGAAACTCGGAACGCAGGTTTACTTTGCGCCGTCCATTCATGTAGTAGTACAATCCGGGAGTATACTCCACCCGTATGCGGGGTGCAAAGCTTATATACTCATCTTTAATCAGGCCATTGAGATCGGGCGTAAGGCTTATGCCCGGCTTAATGGGAAGCAGCGTATTCTTCTTTACCGGCGTACGTTTGTGCATCGACACACCCACATTGAGTTCCAGGCCATTCACCAATTCGATGCTGTGGCTAAGATTGCAATAAAGGTCATGAAAATACTCCATCTGTATCTGGTTGAAATCGAAGACGCTATCCGGCATTTCCTTGATCTCGTCGAGCACATCACTGCTGTAAATACGGTTACCATTACCTACAGCCAGATGGAACGTACCGATCTTTTCCGGCCAATAGCCATAGTCTACCCCCAACGACCAATAGAGTTCTTTTTGCGTGAAGTTGTAACCGAGTCGCGGCACCACGCGCAGCAAATGATCACCGGAAAACAGACGGTTGTACTTGAACGACTGCCTGTAGGACAAGCCATTGCTTCCACTATAACTCAACAAGAAGGGGTTGAAGAGCGGCGAGCAACGCACCGTGCCCGCGTTGGCAAAATTCAGGTTGTAGTCCGTGAGCAGAATATCGCCTACCTGTCCCCAGAATACCCGGCTTTTTTTAGGCGGATTAAAGCGGATAGTATCCTTCCGGTAGGCATAGTCCTGATACATTTTACGCTCATCTTCGGTCAGATTAATGGGACGCACCTGCTCGAAATAGGCGATATCGGTGCGGTATGCATTGGTGTCGGTAGTCAGGGTGTACGAGTCCGACAGGTCGTGTGTATGTTTTCTTCTGCGCCGCCGCTCCTGCTTGGGATCCAGCGTGATCGATTTATAATCCAGGTCGGCCGTATAACTGCCATCCACCACATTGCCGACAAACGAGAAGCGTTCATTAAACTCATAACGCACCGGCAGGAACTCATCGTTCTCACCGACTTCGCCCATCCGGATCATGTTATCAAAGGCAAGCAGTTCCGAACGCCCCGAGAAACGCATCTCGCGCACACTCCACACATTGGCGCTAACAATCATATACCCCTCTACCAGCTGGTCGCTCTTTGTACGTGGCGTGAACCACACCTTATACTGCGTATCCAGCGGAGTTCCCATGACCGTATCGACCTGATAAGTATAATATTTTTGTCCGTTCGAGGAGAGCGGCGACAACAGTTTATCGAAAAGCAAAGAAGACGAATAGACATTTACCCGGAAATACTCCAGCATCAGACCCTCGAAACGGCGGCCGCCCGAGGCTGTACCGATGCTTCCTTTCACTTTGTGGTCGTAAATATTGGGAGCTGTGTAATGAAGTTCGCTGTACGACTCAGTCAGGTAGTCGCGCACTCCTTTCTGAACGCGGAACATAACAGGGAGGTAGCGGAACAAGGCATTTTTCTTCACCACATGGAGTTCGCCTTTGATATAGAGGTTCGCATTGTATTCGTTCACAATCCTACCATACGAGGGTGCGAACTTCAACATGTTACTCAGGATGGAATCGACCGATACAATCTCTTTCGTAAATGGATTCAACACGCTATTGGCTTTTCCTGCTTGTACCAGAGTAAGCAGAAAAAAGCAGATAACCCCTATTTTTATATTAATTCTCAAGAGTGTTCGTTTTTACGAGTAGCAAATTTAAAGAAAAACGAGGAAAAACGAAGATTCTTGCATGTATTAACACTGTTTTATGATTGTTTTGGATTTTGTTTCAACATTTTACGGACAATGTATAGTATTTGCAGAACGATGAAGACGATAATGATCCATATACCATACGTCTTCATGGCTTCCCACCACACCGGATCGGCGTCTTCCGTAATGGATTGTTGCTCTATATTCCCCAAAGTAAGGTGTTGCAAACTGTCGGGAAGTTGGGCAGCAAACGACAGGTCGTACTGTGGATAGACTGCCTCCTCATCCCCGCACGTCAACTGATAGACCTCACCTGCTTTCAATCCGGCTACCAGGTAGAGTTTCTTCGCATATACCTTGATGGAATCGATCTTCAGTGGTTGATCGTCTTTATTGAACACTTCCATCCGAAGTGTGTCCGTATACTGATCGTATGACAACGTTACCGGCCGGCCGCTATCAGCCGCAAGTGTACCGATGGTGTAATTCTGCCAGGTGATATATTTCCGGGCTTTCAGCAACGAACGCCGCTCAACCGAACGATGGTATGTAGGCAACCATATTTTCACATCCCGGTTGTAGTATGTCGGCGAAGAAATATGGAAAACGACATCAGCCACCTTCGTTTCGTAGGGAAGCACCAGCAAAACATCCGTTTGCTTTCCTTCCGTGCGTATTACCGACTCCTTCACAGGTACATCCAGCAGATGCGGCACCAACGAATATCCTTCCTTCATCACCCCCACTCCACGTATATTTAGCGGGGCCGAAAGAGAGTCCCCGATGGTTAGTTTGTAATACTGATAGTCCGACAATGGAAAATCCAGCTGTACATAAGCCTCCGTACTCTCCCGGTTGCTGATATTCAACAAAGCCAAGTGGTCCTTGACGGCATACCATGCCTTTCGGTCATTGCTTCCTTTCAGGGTAGCATATTTGTTGGCATCCGCATTCTTCATGCGTAAAGTAAACGATGAAAGCGCCTTGCCTCCGGTTGTTATCAACACACTCGTTTCTTTGGCTGTCGCCTCTATGTCTACCGGGAAAGATTGAAACCCGCCCGCATAGATCCGTTCGGTCTCTCCGCGAAGCAGCCAGGCTATTTCCCGTCCATTCCGATCAGTGATGCGCAAGTCAGCATAATCTTCCCGCGCATGACCCAGTACCGCATAAGGCAAGTCGATGGCGTAATATCCATCGGCCGGCACTTCCGGCAGGGTTGCCCGGCAAGACGGTTGCGCACAGACCGTCCCGCCCGTTAGCAGCGCGATGGCCATCCACCCATTAATGAATATCTTCTTCCCGATCATCGTCTTTGAATAATACATTTTTTAATTTCTGATAGAGGAACGAAAGCACGAGCAACAAGGCTCCGAGCATGATAAACACAATGATCTTTCCAATGGTAGGCAACGCCCATAAGTCGACAAGGGCCAATTTGCCCAACACAATACCAAAGACAACCAGACTGATCATCCGCAACACTTTCTGATGCAGACGCATACCAAGGAGCATCTGCACAAATCCGGCTATGGCAAGCCCGATGGAGAAAGCGGCATTCCCTTCGCCCCAAACTCCCGCCTGATACAGGAAGAGATGGATAGCGGAGAGCCACAGAACAACAGCCAGTATATTCAGATACACCGTGAAACGTACGGTAACACCATAATGCGCATAGTACATACGACCCACATAATAAAGTGTAGCAGCAATCACCGCCACCGAAGCCCATGACAGTACCCCCGCCATCGCCCCATTCGAACTGGTAAATGTACCCAACAATGAGCACAAGACACTCAAACCGATACCCAGCAGATAGGGAACGGAATATTTACCGATCGGGAACCGGTTCCGGAAAGCAACGCTTACACCGCCGATACAGGCTACGGAGAAGAGCAATTTTATTTGCTCCACATAATACACATTCCATGAATTGAATTCTTCCATGAACGCATAGTAGAACACAGCTACTGCAACGATCCACATCACAGCATTCCAGGGCTTGTATGTCAGAAGAGTGGCTTCGGACAACGCTTCGCGATACTTCACCATCAGCCAGGCAAATACTCCGGAAGCTACAGCGGTAAACAGATTGGTGGCGAAGGCGGCATGTCCGCCCTCAATATCCATGACGAACGAAATACCGGTGAGAAGCACCATGATAAACGCGGCATACTCGTACACCCGGATTTGCGAACGTACATAAAGCCAGAGCAACAGCACCATTTCCGATGCCCAGAAAAGCGTGATGTAGTGGCCGTCGAGCTGCAACGGTACGGTGATGGAAACGAAAGTCAGCACCAAGCCGATCATGGTATATAGCAAAAAGCGGTAATCGCCTTCGTTCTTCTTCAACCAGAGCGCCAGTAACAGATTCACAATAGCAATGAACAAGCTCAAAAGTCCTTCAGACCGGAACGAAAGTGCCATTTCGTGCAGGAACAGACAACCAAATCCCAGGAACAGGAAATTATTGGCAATGATAACAGAAAGCAAAACACGGTTCTGCGTCACTCCTTTGGTTTTCAGGATCAGCATGACGGGCAAGAAGAATATAAAATAGAAGAGAAGAGCAAACCCGAAGAGGCGTTGCGCCATCGTTATCGTGATCTCCCTTCCTCCAAAGAAGTAGCTATTCAGTATAAAAAGCCCGAGAATCACGTAAGTAAACACAAACGAGAGCACGGGAAGCTCCGCCCACTTCTTGTATACGGAGAGAATGAACATCCCTATATTCAATACGGCAATATATGTAAACAAGATCACATAATTTCCGGTACCTGTACTTACGATGAAAGGTGCCAGGAATCCGCCCACCAAAGCGATAATGGCCAATTCCCGCCTGTCATACAGTATGGCTAGTACCGACATCAGCATAGTAATAATCACAAGAATAACGAAAGCCACGGTCTGCGAGAACAGGTGGTAATAATGGAAAGCGATGGACACCGTCAGGTAGAATACCGCAAAGGCTCCACCGGCAAGTAGCGAACTGAACGTACGGTATTTCTCGCGCAACCGCTCGGCTATAAACAGCAACAAAGAGCCCACCAGAAATCCCAGCACGGTGCGCATGGTTTCATTGATCCAATCTTTATCGATGGCATACTTCACAAAGAGTCCTACACCGACTACGAACACAAGGATGCCAATCTTGCCAAACAGGTTCTCGCCGATCAGCTTTTCGTAGTTCACCTCTTTCTTTACCGGGCGAGCGGAAGCCGGTGAAATCTTGCTCGCAGGTATAGCCGGCGGAACATCCAGAGGGATTTCCGGAGAAGTAGCCGAAAGAATATCCGAGGGAACTGCCGGAGGTTCCTGGCTAACAGCAACGACTGGAGGCTCCTGATGCACTGTCTCTGATTCGGATACGATAACATCCGAAGTTTCCTGCACAACTTCAGGAATCACTACAGACTTATATACTGGCGGTTCTTCCGGAACAACCGGTGCCACCTGAAGTGCTTCTTGTAGTTCTTTAATTTCTTCCCAAACCGTTTTACCTTCTATTACAGGCTTGTCATCTCCCCATATAGATTGTTTTTCCTTTACCGGTTGTTTTTCTTCTGATATTGGTTGTTTTTGCTCCGGCATTGGCGGTACAGGCACCTCCCCGGTCGACTGCTTCTTGGCGCGTTCCTCTTCCAGAGCCTTGGCCACCTTATACAATTCTTTCTTTACCTCCGCCAGACCTTCGTCTATCTTACGCGACAAAGAGCCTTGCTGTATAATTAAAATTACAAGCAGGACTACCGGACCTATTAAAAACAGCGATACAAATCCCATAATATGTTCATTTTAGCGTTTCATTTCTTTCATAAGCAAAACAAAGATAGATATTTATTCGAGACATAACTCGTTGGCGGATTCTTTTTTTGCGCAAACAACGTTGAGTAGATTTGATAACAAAGTGCGAAACCATCGGTTTTGTACCATTTATCCCCAATCTTACTTTGCGTTTCGCAGGATGTTTAGTATCTTTAATACCACATCCAGGTGAGCCCACCGTGCCGGGACAATGGTCACATCCAGGTGAACCCATAGGCCCAGCACGGTGGGCCGATAAGCCTCGCCGGGTGGGATCACTAAAACACAAAGAGTTATCGGTTGATTATCTGACGAGAATAGGAAGACCTCTTAGTATAAACAATTAAAAAAAACAGGTGACAGGTGATAGATGATAGATGAGGTGACAGATAAATTCGGCAAAAACGGCATCTATCACCTCCTCTATCATTCTATGAATCAATATCTTGAGTTAATTTTGGTGATAGGTGACAGATACGGTTTGCATTTTTCTGAATGGTTGGAGCAAACCTGTTCCGACATTTCACACTAAAAAAAAACCATTTTATCATATACACACTCACTAAAGAAAAAAAGAGAAAATTACGCACATTTATGAAATTACCCCCTAAAAAACAGGGGTACATTCAAGAAAAACATATAATTTTGCGCCATCAACCAATAAAAAGGATACCCATATGTCAAAAATGAGATTTTTCGCACTTCAGGAACTCTCCAACAGAGGACCTATTGAAATCACCACTCCTTCCAACAAATTGTCCGACTATTACGGTAGCCATGTATTCAACCGCAAGAAGATGCAGGAATACCTCCCGCGCGAAGCCTACAAAGCGGTAGTAGATGCCATTGAAAAAGGAACTCCCATCAGCCGCGAGATGGCCGACCTGATAGCCAATGGCATGAAGAGCTGGGCAAAATCTCTCAATGTGACACACTATACACACTGGTTTCAACCGCTGACCGACGGAACAGCCGAGAAACACGACGGCTTCATTGAGTTCGGTGAGGACGGTGGTATCATCGAACGTTTCTCGGGCAAGCTGCTCGTACAGCAGGAACCGGATGCTTCCTCGTTCCCCAACGGAGGAATCCGCAACACATTCGAAGCGCGCGGCTATACGGCTTGGGATGTTTCATCGCCTGCTTTCGTAGTAGATACTACCCTCTGTATTCCCACCATATTTATATCGTATACGGGTGAGGCGCTCGACTACAAAACGCCGCTACTAAAAGCATTGGCCGCTGTGGACAAAGCCGCTACGGAAGTGTGCCAGTTGTTCGACAAAAACATCACCCGCGTCTATACCAACCTCGGCTGGGAACAGGAATACTTCCTGGTGGACTCTTCTTTATATAACGCGCGCCCGGACCTTTGTTTGACCGGTCGCACCTTGATGGGGCACTCTTCGGCTAAGGATCAGCAGTTGGAAGACCATTATTTCGGTTCCATCCCGCCACGCGTTACTTCTTTCATGAAAGAGCTCGAAATAGAATGCCACAAACTGGGCATACCGGTAAAGACCCGCCACAACGAGGTAGCACCCAACCAGTTCGAGCTGGCTCCTATCTTCGAGAATGCCAACCTTGCCAACGACCACAATCAGTTGGTGATGGACCTGATGAAACGCATCGCCCGTAAACACCACTTCGCCGTGCTCTTCCATGAGAAACCGTACAGCGGCGTGAATGGATCGGGGAAACACAATAACTGGTCGCTCTGTACCGACACAGGTATCAACCTGTTTGCACCGGGTAAGAACCCGAAAGGAAACATGCTGTTCCTCACTTTCCTGGTGAACGCCCTGATGATGGTGTATAAGAATCAGGATCTGCTCCGCGCCTCGATCATGAGTGCCGGCAACAGCCATCGTCTGGGCGCCAACGAAGCACCGCCCGCCATCCTGTCCATCTTCCTGGGCAGACATCTGTCCTCCATGCTCGACGATATCGTACGTCAGGTGACCAACTCGAAGATGACGCCGGAAGAGAAGACTACCTTGAAACTGGGCATCGGACGTATCCCCGAGATCCTGCTCGACTCGACCGACCGTAATCGTACGTCGCCCTTCGCTTTTACGGGCAACCGCTTCGAGTTCCGTGCCGCCGGTTCATCGTCTAACTGTGCCGCATCGATGATTGCCATCAATGCGGCCATGTCCAGCCAGCTCAATGAATTCCGCGCATCGGTAGAGAAACTCATTGAAGAAGGTATCAACAAGGACGAAGCCATCTTCCGCATACTGAAAGAAACCATCATCGCATCCGAACCCATCCGCTTCGAAGGCGATGGATATTCCGATCAATGGAAAGAAGAAGCAGCCAAGCGCGGACTGACCAACATCAACCATGTGCCGGAAGCACTGATGCACTTTATGGACAACCAGTCCAAAATGGTTCTCATCGGCGAACGCATCTTCAATGAAACCGAGCTATCCAGCCGTCTCGAAGTAGAACTGGATAAATTCACCATGAAGGTACAAATCGAAAGCCGTGTACTGGGCGACCTTGCCATCAATCACATCGTACCCATCGCCGTAAGCTACCAGAACCGCTTGCTGGAAAACCTCCGGGGAATCAAGGAAATCTTCACTCCCGAAGAGTTCGAGGTAATGGCTGCCGACCGTAAAGAATTGATAAAAGAAATTTCCTACCGGGTGACTGCCATCAAGACACTGGTACGCGATATGATCGAGGCCCGCAAGGTAGCCAATCACAAAGAAAATCACCAGGACAGGGCCTACACTTACGAAGAATTGGTACGTCCGTACCTGGCAAGTATCCGTGAACATATCGACCAATTGGAACTTGAAATTGATGATGAGATCTGGCCACTTCCGAAATATAGAGAACTACTATTCTCTAAGTAACAATCAATAACAGAAAGCAAACATTTTGTGAGATTTATTCAGAATTCCGTTTTTTCTTTATACATTTGTGCTTTATAACACAGTTTTGAAGCATTCATGGTGAAAATGAACGTATCTGAAATCAATCTTTCGGAGAAACTTTCCGAGATGTGGGGTCCTCTTACCGAGGAGCAGAAGGAGTTTTTGGCTAATAACTTCACGATACAGAGTTATAAGAAAAACGAAACGATCTACATGGAAGGCGAAACTCCCTCCCACCTGATGTGTTTGTTGACTGGGAAAGTAAAAATATACAAAGACGGTGTAGGCGGTAGGAGCCAAATCATCCGCATGATTAAGCCGGGCGAGTATTTCGCCTACCGCGCCTACTTCGCTAAAGAAGATTTTGTGACTGCCGCCTCCGCTTTCGAACCTTCCAATGTGGGACTGATTCCCATGACTGCTATCCTGACTGTACTGGCACAAAACAATGAACTAGCCATGTTCTTTATCCACCAACTCTCTGTCGACCTGGGCATTGCCGATGAACGCACCGTCAACCTCACCCAGAAACACATCCGCGGACGTTTGGCCGAATCACTCCTCTTCCTCAGAGAAAGCTACGGACTGGAAGAAGACGGCTCTACACTGAGCATCTACCTGTCACGCGAGGATTTGGCTAACCTGTCGAACATGACTACTTCCAATGCCATCCGTACTTTATCGAATTTCGCCAACGAACGGTTGATCACCATCGACGGACGAAAAATCAAACTCATAGACGAAGACAGATTGAAAAAAATAAGCAAGATCGGATGATCTTGTGGTCAATCAATTATAAACTTAACATCTAATTGTGTCATGAAGAAAGGAATCAACCTCCTTCTTTTAGCGCTGTTGTTCATTTCCCCCGGATGCCAACAGCCGAAAGAAGTCGTGAACGAGTACAACATCGTTCCGTTGCCCAACCAACTAACTCCTCAGGAAGGGCGTTTCGAGTTATCTAAAAAAGTAAAGGTCGTTACCACCGGATGCACGCCGGAGGTGAAAGCCATTGCCGACAGTCTGATTCAACGCCTGTCGCTCACCTCGGGTATCACCCTGCAAATGGCCGAACAAGCCAATGGACCTGCCATCATGTTCGTCACCCAGGAAGGGCTGCCGAAAGAAGGGTACAAGCTGTCGGTCACTCCCCAACAGATTACGATTACCGCCTCCCAACCCAATGGGTTCTTTTACGGAGTGCAAACCATCTACCAACTGCTTCCCCCGGCAGTATACGGAGAGAAGAAGGTAAAGAAAGCCGAATGGTCCGTACCTGCTGTAGAAATAGAAGATGCTCCCCGCTTCTCCTACCGTGGTTTACACCTGGATGTGTGCCGTCATTTCCCGTCGCTCGACTATGTATATAGGTATATAGACATGCTGGCGATGCACAAGATGAACACCTTCCACTGGCATCTCACCGACGACCAGGGTTGGAGCCTCGAGATCAAAAAATATCCCAAGCTGACGGAAATAGGCTCGAAACGGAAAGAAACGCTGGTCGATTATTACTTTGTAAACTATCCGCAACTGTTCGATGGCAAAGAATGTGGCGGTTTCTATACGCAGGAAGAGGCCAAAGCCGTTGTGGCATACGCCGCCAGCAAATACATCACCGTCATACCTGAAATAGAAATGCCCGGTCATGCACTGGCTGCGCTGGCCGCCTATCCGGAACTTTCGTGTTTCCCGGACTCAACATACGAAGTGACTGGTCTTTGGGGAGTATTCGAAGAAGTATTCTGCCCGAAAGACGAGACATTCGCCTTCCTTGAAGGGGTGATAGACGAGGTGATGGAAATCTTCCCCAGCCAATACATTCATATAGGGGGCGACGAGTGCCCGAAAACTGCCTGGAAGAAGTGCAAACATTGTCAGGAACTAATCAAAAAGCTGGGATTGAAGGACGATACCACTCCGAATGCCATCGACGGGTTGAAACACTCGAAGGAAGATAAACTGCAAAGTTACTTCATCACCCGCATGGAGAAATACATCAACAGCAAAGGACGCAACATCATCGGATGGGACGAGATCCTGGAAGGCGGATTGGCACCGAACGCTACGGTAATGTCCTGGCGTGGTGTGGAAGGCGGATTGAATGCCGCCAAGGCCGGACACGACGCTATCATGACTCCAGGAGCGTATGCGTATCTGGACAGATATCAGGAAGATCCGGAGTTTGCCCCGACTACCATCGGCGGACTGGCTACATTGAAGTACGTATATTCCTACAATCCGGTACCCGACGATGCAGACGAGCTGGTTAAGAAACACATCATCGGCCTGCAAGGAAACTGCTGGGCTGAGTATATGCAAACAGAGGACCGTCGTGATTATCAGGTATTCCCACGCGGAGTTGCTATTGGCGAAACGGGATGGACACTGGATGCCAACAAGAACTGGGAGAGTTTCTGCCAACGTATGGTAAACGATTTCGACCGCATGGCTGTACTGGGAGTGAAACCGTGTACCAACTTCTTCGAGGTTAGCATCAACACTCATGTAGGTGAGAACGACTCACTGAATGTAGTGCTGGATACCTATTACCCGGGTGCTGAGATACGTTATACGATTGACGAAACAGATCCGACCGCTTCATCGGCGCTTTATTCGCAGCCCTTTGGACTAAATCAATGCTTCGAGTTACGTGCAGCAGCCTTTAAGAACGGTGAGAGAGTGGGCAAAGTGACCCGTAAATCATTGTACGGCAACCTGATCAGCGGAAAGAAGTACACCGTCACACCGAAAGTAGGTTGGGTGATGGGAGATATCATAGGCCCGAACGAGGAACTCGGTACAGATGCCACTACCCTGGGACTGACAAATGGCAAACGCGGAAATAATGCTTCGTACATTCCATGGAGCTGTTTCTATATGAGCGACAAATGCAAAGAGGTAGTATTTACCGTAAAACTGGATAAACCGGCACAGGTAAGCGAGGTGCTCTTCGGCTCGTTGTTCAATCCTGCCTATTGCATCCTGCCTGCCGGTTCGGCGTTTGTAGAAATATCCACTGACGGCAAGACCTACCGGAAAGTAGCAGAAAAGACGTTCGCCCGCGAACTTCCGAAGAACGGCAGAGTGGCATATACGGACATTCTTACTTTTGATCCCACGGAAACTGAATACATCCGCCTGACTATACAGAACGGAGGTACGCTGACCAGTGGTATTGACTTCCGGACCGATGTAGCCAGCGGAACGGTTCAGGCCAATTTGTATATAGACGAAGTGGAGGTTTATTAATTCGATAAATCTTTTTAGTCACACGTAATTAACAAACAGTGGAAACATAAGAAAACAATAAAGGCTGTCATCGCATTTGATGACAGCCTTTATTATTTTCTATGATGTAGGTTTACAAACCTTTCTCCGACAAATAGCGTTCAGCTTCAATAGCAGCCTGGCAACCACTGGCGGCAGCGGTAATCGCCTGACGGTAAATGGGGTCAGCTACGTCACCGGCAACATATACTCCGGGAACTTTCGTACGCGGACCTTTGCCTTCGGTAATGATATAACCCACTTCGTCGGTATCCAGGTAGGGTTTGAAGATATCCGAATTCGGCTGGTGACCGATAGCCAGGAAGAATCCGTGGATAGCAACATCGTAACGGCTTTCGTCGGCCTCGCCCATGCGTTTCACCAGATGTACACCTTCTACCCCGTCTTCACCGTAAAGTCCCACCGCATTGTGTTCGAAGAGCACTTCGATCTTCTCGTGATTCAACGTACGTTCCTGCATGATTTTCGATGCACGCAAGAAAGGTTTACGAACAATGAGATACACTTTGGAAGCCAGTCCGGCCAAGTAAATAGCCTCTTCGCAAGCCGTATCGCCGCCACCGACTACTGCTACCACCTTCTTGCGGTAGAAGAAACCGTCGCAGGTAGCACAAGCGCTTACACCCATGCCGGCATATTTCTTTTCATCGTCCAGCCCCAGGTACTTAGCAGTAGCACCGGTGGCAATGATCAATGTATCTGTCTCTATTTCCTTCTCACCGTCGATCACCACTTTGTAAGGAGCCTTGCTCAGGTCTGAAGCAGTAGCCATACCAAAACGGACATCAGCTCCGAAGCGTTCGGCTTGCTTGCGAAGATCTTCCATCATCAACGGACCGGTGATTCCTTCAGGATAACCGGGAAAGTTCTCCACTTCGGTAGTCGTTGTGAGCTGTCCACCCGGCTGTAATCCTTCGTAAAGAACGGGAGATAAATTGGCACGACCTGCATAAATCGCAGCCGTGTAACCGGCGGGACCTGAACCAATGATCAGGCATCTAACTTTTTCTTTTTCCATTATGTTTGTTTTATTATAAGTTATCTTAAGTCGATGACTTCGGCACGGGGATATTTCTTCTTGTCGAAAGCAAACTGGGAATCAGCATATTTCTGCCCGCCCTTATAAGACTCCACTGCAATCTCGCTGAAACTCTTATTCGGTTGTTCCACCCGGATAAGAAGCGGCTGACTGGTATTCTTCGTCACGTAAAGCACGATGGACGACAAGTCTTGTCTTTTGGCTATCGGGGTCAGCACCACCTCGTCCACCGGTTTACCCTGGTAACTCTGTGTAGTACCAAGCTTATAGTTAAATCCTTTTTGATAGATGGTAAGCAGCGCATACGGATTCAGGCTTTGTAGTTCGGCGTCGGTTGGGGTAGTCACATTTACCTCTTCGTTGGCCACAACGTAGCTCCATTGGGTTTTCCCATCAAACCATGTTTTTGTTTCGGGTGTTTGCAAGTAGAACTTCTCCCCGTTTATCTGGATGGCACCATCCGATGTTCCGGAAAGCACGCCACGATCATACATTTTCACTGTGAAACCAACCTGTACCCCACCCGCTTTGCGGAAAGCGGCTGCCGTCTTATCGAGCACTACCTTGGCCTTTGGTTGCTGCTGCGCCCATACGGGCAACGCCAGTAGCATCAGTATATATATTAGTAGATTCTTTTTCATATAGTCAACAAATCTTATTTTCGACGTTCAAAAATACATTTATTATCTTTCAAATAGTCACTTATTCATCACAAATTAAGATTTCTTAATCGCTGTTCCAGGTCGTTCTCGTCCACACACATCACATCACGGGCTTTGCTGCCTTGCGTCGGACCTACGATACCGGCTTTCTCTAACTGATCCATTAATCGTCCGGCACGGTTGTACCCGATGGCAAACTTACGCTGAATGAGCGATGTGGAGCCTTGTTGATGAATAACAATCAGGCGGGCCGCTTCTTCGAACAACGGATCGAGTCGTCCCATGTCTTCGTCGGACACGTCTCCGCCCCCACCCTCGGTCGCCACTTCGGGCAAGAAGAAGGCTGTAGGATATCCTTGTTGCTTGGAGATGAACTTCGTGATCTCTTCCACTTCGGGGGTATCGATAAAGGCACATTGTACACGCACCGGATCGGCTCCCTGAAGGAAGAGCATATCGCCTCGTCCGATCAGCTGGTTGGCACCCGGACGGTCAAGGATGGTACGCGAGTCGATCATAGCCGATACACGGAACGCCACACGCGCCGGGAAGTTGGCCTTGATGGTACCGGTGATGATGTTGGTCGTAGGACGCTGGGTAGCGATGATCATGTGAATACCTACCGCACGGGCCAGCTGGGCAATACGGGCAATGGGGAGCTCCACTTCACGGCCCGCCGTCATGATCAGGTCGCCAAACTCATCGATCACCACAACGATATACGGCAAGTAGCGATGTCCTTTTTCCGGATTGAGGCGACGGTTGATGAATTTCTCGTTATACTCCTTCACATTGCGCACATGAGCCGACTTGAGCAGGTCGTACCGGGCATCCATCTCCACACAAATGGAGTTCAGTGTTTGTACCACCTTGGTTACATCGGTAATAATCGGTTCTCCTCCATCGGGCAACTTCGCCAGGAAGTGGTTCTCAATAACGGAGTAGATGCTGAACTCTACCTTCTTGGGGTCCACCAACACGAACTTCAGTTCGGCCGGATGCTTTTTATACAATAAGGAAGTAATAATGGCATTCAATCCGACCGACTTACCTTGTCCGGTAGCACCGGCCACAAGCACGTGCGGCATTTTACAAAGGTCGACCATGAATACATCGTTCGTAATTGTTTTACCCAGTGCGATAGGCAAATCATACGTAGATTCCTGGAATTTTTTACTGCCGATAATGGATTGACCGGAAACTATTTTCGGGTTGGAGTTAGGCACCTCGATACCGATGGTTCCTTTTCCGGGTATAGGGGCGATGATACGTATACCCAATGCCGAAAGGCTCAGGGCAATATCGTCTTCCAATCCACGGATCTTGGAAATGCGCACTCCCTGCTCGGGCGTAATTTCATAAAGCGTCACCGTAGGTCCGACAGTTGCCTTGATGGTACTGATCTCGATACCAAAGCTACGCAACGTATTGATGATGCGATCCTTGTTCGCCTTCTGCTCCTCCATGTTGATGGTAGGTTCGCTGTTTTCGTAGAACTTCATCAATTCTACCGGCGGGAGGCGGTAGTTTTCCAGATCCAACTTCGGATTATACGGTTCGGATTCTCTTCCATGGTAATTATCATCGTCGCCGGCAATGGGTTCTATCTCGAATTCGGGTTCATCAACTGCCGGCTCTCTCTGAAAAGGGGGCTCGTTGTCAGAAGAGGTTTGTTCAAAGATAAGATCAACTCCATCCGTATCTTCCTCCTCTTCCGGTTGAGGAACGAACGGTTGGGGCACTTCGACCACAGGTTTCACCGGAGGCGTCGGTTGCTTATACGTCCGTTCCATGGTGAATTCCACTTCCTGTGGCTGTGGATTAACCAACTCACGATCTTCCTTTTCAACCGGTCCGGCTTCTCCCTCTCCTTCTTTATTCCGTTTCAGGTAACTCAGGCTAAGCAACTTACGCAACCAGATAATGGTACGGGCGCTCAGATAGATAAAGAAACAAATGGCTGTGGCCAGGAGAATCATCCAAACACCGGGCTTGCCAACTTGCGATACCAGCCAGTTACTTATGTTATATCCATGCATACCACCCAGGTAGAGGAACGAATCTTCGTAAGAGCCTTTGAAAGCAAATCCAAAGAATACCGAAAACCACACCAACAGCAGCGAGCATCCGATAAACCATTTCCACAAGCGAACCGGACGTACACGCATCAGTTTTAGCCCGGTAATCGCCAGAAATACCAGGATAAAGAACGAAGATATTCCGAAACAGTCGTTAATGAGGTAACTGGCCAACTGCGCTCCACGTGAACCGGCATAGTTCTTTACGCTGTTGTTCACCTCGCCCAGATCGCGCACATTCTCCACAATGCTCTGGTCGGCTGCTCCCGTAAAGAAGAAGGAAGAGAAAGCCAACAAGAGGTAAACGGAGAAGATAACAAAGATGAGTCCTATAACAAAGTGAATGGTCTCATTCTTACATACTGCTATGAACTTATTAGTGGAAGCGACCTTTTCTGCGCTTTTATCTGCTTCCTTATCTGATTTCTTTTTTGCCATGAGTTTTCTTCATCATTATATATTCAATGCTGCAAAAGTAATAAAAAAACGACTTCTGCCCAACAACCTCCCGAAACTTCACAAGTTTCCTTTTCATAGAGGCATACTATTTCAATCATTATTGCTACCTTTGCGATTCGAATTAACGGAACCATGAAGAAAGAAAGTAAAAAAATATTCGAACGGAATGTGATCGAATTCGTCACGGTAGCCGCTGAGTACTGCGCATTTCTAGAACGTGCGGAAGGAATGAAACGTGCTGCATTCGTAGATACAACGCTAAAAATTTTACCGTTGCTTTATCTGAAAACATCCCTGCTCCCCAAGATCAGCATGATCGATGATGAAACACCCGAGACCTATGTCACCGAGGAGATATACGAAATCATGCGCATCAACCTGGCGGAGGTATTGGCCGAGAAAGACGACTATCTGGAAGTGTTCCTTCCTGACATGGCCTATAGCGACCAACCCATCAAGAAATGCATTTCCGAAGATCTGGCCGATATATATCAAGACTTGAAAGACTTCATTTTCGTTTTCCAGCTCGGACTGAATGTAACAATGAACGATTCCCTCTATCTCTGCAAGGAGAACTTCGGACTGTATTGGGGCCAAAAACTGGTAAATACGATGCGCGCCCTCCACGATGTAAAATTCAATCAGGAATCCGACGAAGATAAAGAAGGACACAACGATTGTGACGATGACTGCGACTGCGATGACGATTGTACCTGCGAAGACGGAGAGTGTCACTGCCATGAATAAAACAAAGAAATGATAGTAAAAAGAACCATAAGTAAAGAATCGATCAAAGAAATGCCCAAGGCCGTCTTCCCGGGACGAATCTACGTGATTCATACCGATGCGGACGTAGAGAAAGCTGTGTCTTATCTGAAAAGCCAACCGGTACTGGGCATTGACAGCGAAACACGCCCGTCCTTCACGAAAGGGCAGACGCACAAGGTGGCCCTGCTACAGATTTCCTCGGAGGAGTGCTGTTTCCTGTTCCGATTGAATGTAACCGGACTGACCCGCCCACTCGTGGAATTGCTGGAAAACCCGTCGATCATCAAGGTCGGGCTATCCCTGCGCGATGACTTTATGATGCTTCGCAAACGTGCCCCATTCATCCAGCAAGGATGTATCGACCTACAGGACTTTGTCCGCCCGTTCGGTATTCAGGACAAGAGCCTGCAGAAAATATACGGAATCCTGTTTCAGGAGAAAATCTCCAAATCGCAACGTCTGTCCAACTGGGAAGTAGACGTGCTCACCGACTCTCAAAAACAATATGCAGCCACCGACGCATGGGCGTGCCTGCGCATTTACAACCTGCTGCAAGAATTGAAGCAAACCGGCAATTTCGAACTGATGCCCGAAGAACCGGAACAGGAAGCCGCACAGGAAGCGAGACTCATTCATTCGGAAAACAATCATCTATAATATATATGTATAAAGTATACCTCAAGCCTGGCAAAGAGGATTCGTTGAAAAGATTTCACCCGTGGATATTCTCGGGTGCCATTGCGCGCTTCGACGGCGAACCCGAAGAGGGGGAAATGGTCGAAGTATTCACTTCCGCCAAAGAATTCATCGCTCAGGGACATTTCCAGATCGGCAGTATTGCCGTGCGTGTACTATCGTTCAAGCAAGAACCTGTCGATCATGAATTCTGGAAACGAAAACTTCAGACTGCCTATGAAATGCGTTGCGCCATCGGCGTTGCCATGAATCCTACAAACGACACCTACCGTCTGATTCATGGCGAGGGAGACAACCTACCCGGACTGGTAATCGACGTGTATGCCAAGACAGCTGTGATGCAGGCGCACTCCGCCGGTATGCATGTAGACCGCATGGCGATTGCCGACGCATTGGCAGAAGTTATGGGAGATAAAATAGAAAACATTTACTACAAATCGGAAACGACTCTCCCTTTCAAAGCCGACCTCTATCCGGAGAACGGATTCCTGAAAGGAGGAAGCAGCGATAACATCGCCCGTGAATACGGACTGAAGTTCCATGTGGACTGGCTGAAAGGACAGAAAACGGGGTTCTTCGTCGACCAGCGCGAGAACCGCAGCCTGCTGGAACGTTACTCTAAAGATCGTTCGGTGCTGAACATGTTCTGCTACACCGGTGGCTTCTCGTTTTACGCCATGCGTGGAGGAGCCACGTTGGTACACTCGGTAGACAGCTCGGCCAAAGCCATCGACCTGACCAACAAAAATGTGGAGTTGAACTTTCCCGGCGATACCCGCCATGCCTCATTTGCCGAAGATGCTTTCAAGTATCTCGACCGTATGGGCGACCAGTACGACCTGATCGTACTCGATCCGCCGGCATTCGCCAAACACAAGGATGCCCTTCGCAATGCCTTGCAGGGATATCGCAAACTCAACGCCAAAGCATTCGAGAAAATTAAACCGGGAGGCATCCTGTTCACTTTCTCCTGTTCGCAGGTAGTGAGCAAAGACAATTTCCGTACGGCCGTGTTTACTGCCGCCGCCCTGTCGGGACGCAGTGTACGCATTCTGCACCAATTGACACAGCCTGCCGACCATCCGGTGAATATCTACCACCCCGAAGGAGAGTACCTCAAAGGACTGGTATTATATGTAGAATAAGTGCCTCTCAGCATTAAAACGAGAACAAAAAGTTAAACAATGTTATAAACCGAAAGATTTTCGACAAAACATTATGTTCTAAAACATAAAACCACTTATCTTTGCACTGTGTTTTTCATGGTATTAGATTTAAGGTTTTGAAGATTGGCTGTCTGTGATAGATAGCCTTCTTTTTTTTATACCCCTTCCATCCACCGTTTTTTCCCGCATCTACGCACCTTCCTTAAAAAAAACAGTATATTTGCATCAACAATCTTGTCCGGTGGGCAAAGCAAAACACATAAATTCAAAAACTTATATGGGTATTAAACCGCGTCTGACAATCATGCTTTTTCTCCAATTCTTTGTTTGGGGAGCATGGTTAATCTCTATTGGAGGATACATGGAGCGAGGCCTCCATTTTACAGGAGGAGAAATCGGTGCTATTTTCGCCACCATGGGAATAGCTTCTTTAATTATGCCGGGGATCATCGGAGTAATGGCCGATAAGTGGTTCAACGCCGAACGGCTCTACGGAGTTCTGCACCTGGTGGGCGCTGCTTGTTTGTTTTACGCTTCAACCGCAACGACATACAACCAGATGTACTGGGCCATGCTGTTCAACCTGTTGGCTTACATGCCTACCATCTCCCTCTCATATACAGTTTCGTACAAAGCCTTGGAACAATTCGACCTCGATATCGTCAAAGGTTTTCCGCAAGTCCGGGTGTGGGGCACCGTCGGTTTTATTGTTGCCATGTGGGTAGTCGACCTCACCGGTTTCCGGAACAGTAATGCACAGTTTTATATCAGTGCCGTCTCGGCTGTTGTATTGGGCTTATACGCATTCACATTACCGGCCTGCCCGCCCGTGAAAAATCCGAATAAGACCCTGCTTTCTTCTTATGGCCTGGACGCTCTCGAATTATTCAAGCAGAAGCGAGTCGCTATTTTCTTTTTCTTTTCTATGCTGCTTGGAGCCGCCTTGCAAATTACCAACACGTTCGGCGATGCTTTCCTGGGCAGTTTTGCCAGCATCCCGGAATATGCCGACTCATTCGGAGTTAAACACTCGGTCATCCTGATGTCCATATCACAGATGTCCGAGACCCTCTTTATTCTTGCCATTCCCTTCTTCCTGAGACATTTCGGCATCAAGCGAGTCATGCTATTGAGCATGATAGCCTGGTTCTTCCGGTTTGCCTTATTTGCTACCGGAAATCCGGGAACAGGCCTCTGGATGTTCATCCTCTCGATGATTATCTATGGCATGGCATTTGATTTCTTCAACATTTCGGGTTCTTTATTTGTTGAAATGGAAACGAAACCTGAAACCAGAGCTAGTGCACAAGGATTGTTTTTTATCATGACAAACGGTTTGGGAGCCGTTCTGGGCGGATATGCCAGCGGCGCTGTGGTCGATTTGTTTTCCGAGTACGACCCCAATCACATACTATTAAGTCGTGACTGGCCTACAATCTGGTTTATTTTTGCAGGGTATGCTTTATTCATAGCCATCGTGTTCATGTTTGTATTCAAGTACAAGCATACTCCGCAGAAAGTATAAATAAACAAGAACAATGGATAAAAAGGTAGAATTACAAGTTTTGAACATTTCCAACAGCCAGGTACAAGCAGGTGCATATGCAATGCTTCTTGGCGAGGTGAATGGTAAACGGCAGCTCCCGATCATCATCGGACCGGCCGAAGCCCAATCGACTGCCTTGTGCCTGAAAGGACTCAAGACACCTCGCCCCTTAACGCACGAATTGTTTACTACGTGCCTCCAGGTGCTGGGGGTCTCCTTAATCCGTGTTCTTATATACAAAGCCAAAGAGGGAGTATTCTATTCCTACATCTACCTGCAGCAGGGCGAAGAAATCATCCGCATCGACGCGCGGACCTCGGACGCCATAGCACTGGCGGTGCGCTCACAATCACCGATATTTATATATGAGTCCATCCTGCAGCAAGAATGCATCCGGATGGAAGAGATGCAGGAGGAAAATTCCGAAGAAGAGGTAACTGCCGAATCGGGAAATTCTCCACGGAACACCCTTGAAGAAGAACTGAGCCAAGCCATTAAAGACGAAAATTACGAACTGGCCGCCCGCCTGCGCGATCAGATTCGACGACTCAAATAAGAAGATGCACATATTTTATACACCTGACATACAGACGTGTACCGAATTACCCGAAGAAGAGGCGCAACACTGCGTGCGTGTTCTCCGGCTGGTTACCGGTGATGAGATTACTCTGGCCGATGGGAAAGGGAACTTCTATCGGGCGGAAATCACAGCCGCTACCAACAAACGATGTTTTGTAACCATCCGGGAGACCATTTATCAGGAACCACTGTGGAAAGGAGATCTGCACATCGCCATGGCTCCTACCAAAAACATGGACCGCAACGAATGGTTTGCCGAGAAAGCCACCGAAATAGGGCTCAACGAATTGACCTTTCTGAACTGCCGTTTCTCCGAGCGAAGGGTTATCAAGACGGAACGAATCGAAAAGATTCTGGTATCGGCCATCAAACAATCGCTCAAGGCACGCTTGCCGATGCTGAATGAGATGACCGACTTCCAACAGTTCATTGCCCTTGATTTTCCCGGACAGAAGTTTATCGCTCATTGTTACGAAGGCGAGAAACCTTTATTAAAAGATACCGTTCGCCAAGGAGAGGATGCGCTGATATTGATCGGTCCCGAAGGAGATTTCAGCGAAGAAGAAGTAAAGGCGGCCGTGGAGAAAGGATTTACCCCCATCAGTCTGGGCAAGTCGCGTTTGCGTACGGAAACAGCTGCCCTGGTGGCCTGCCACACGTTTCATTTGATCAATCAATAACAATTAAATATACAATTATGGTAAGAAGAATGATTTCCCGGCTTTCAGTATTTGTACTGCTGATGACTGTTGTATGCGCTTGTTCGAAACAAAAGACAGCGTACACCGATGTGATTCCCGCCAATGCTACAGCCGTAGTGTCTATCAACCTGAAGTCGCTGACTGACAAGGCCGGACTGAACGACAAAGAAAGCCAGGCCCTGAAACAAAAGATGATGGATGCCCTGAAGAGCGGCATGAACGCTGCGGCTTTCGAGCAAATGGGAAAGATCCTGAAAGATCCCTCCGAATCGGGCCTCGATGTGAAGGCTCCGATATATATGTTTACTTCACCCGACCAACCTTACACGTTGGTAGCTAAGGTCGATAACAAGAACAAACTACAGGAAACACTGGAGTTTGCCGTTAAAGAACAGCTTAGCCAACCCATTGCCCAAGCAGACGGTTTCAACTATGCCGTGATCATGAATACGATGCTGGCTTTCAACGAAACAACTGCTGTGGTCACCGAAGTATGGGGAAACAGCCAGGTAGAAACTGTAAAAGCCGCTATCGCCGGCCTGATGAAACAAACCGCTGAGACCAGCATTGCCAAGAGTGACGGCTTCCAAAAGATGCAGAACCGCAAGGGAGATATCAACTTCTTCGTTTCGATGGAATCGATCCCTGCCATGTACGCCCGCCAGATCAGCATGGGACTTCCCAAGGACATGGAACTCAGCGACCTGATGTTACTGGGTGACCTCAATTACGAGAAAGGAAAAATTGTAGCTCACTTCGAGAACTACACAGAAAACGAAGTGCTGAAAGAACAAATAAAGAAACAGGAAAAAGCGCTGACCAAACTGGACGGTACTTTCCTGAAGAACTTTCCCGCTTCTACCCTTGGCATCCTCAGCATCGGCGCCAACGGCGAAGAATTGTACAAGCTCCTGGTAGATAATGAAATGTTCCGCAACCAGGTATCGCTTACCGAAGCAGCTGAAATCAAGAACCTGCTCCATTCATTCAAAGGAGATATCACCATCGGCTTGCTGAACGTAGGTATCGAGAATGGCACTTCTTCTTATGGCTCGAAAAACGCTCCCAGCTTTGTGGGATATGCCGAACTGAAAGACGGCGATGTATTGAAGAAAATCTATGAGAACAAGCAGGCATTGAACCTTCGAAGAGGGGAAGACATCGTCCAGTTGAGCGATAACAACTACTTCTACAAAGGAAGGGATATGAATATGTTCTTCGGGTTGAAAGGTAAGCAGATGTACGTCACTAATGACGAAATGACATATAAAACCATCTTCAAGGCAGCCGACTCCTCTATCAAAGATTTAGACTACACATCGAATATGAAGGGCAAGAATGTATTCTTTGCCATTAATATGGATGCTGTACTCGAGCTTCCGATCGTTAAAATGATCATCGGATTCGGAGGCGAGGAAGCTGGTATGTACTTCCAACTGGCATCCAAGGTAAATTACCTGGAATGCAACAGCGAAAACGGAACCAGCGAAATCGTTCTTGCCCTGAAAGACAAAAACACCAACTCCCTGAAACAGATCGTGGACTTTGTCCGCCAGTTTGCAGGCATGTAACAGCGCACATAATGGATAGCATTCATCTGCGGCAAACACTTCCCCAAGTGTTTGCCGACCGCGACTCGGTGACTTCGGACATCTGGCATCAGGACGTACTCTTCCGCAAAGGAGAAACATATCTGATCGAGGCTGCTTCGGGCACCGGAAAATCATCGTTGTGTAGTTATCTCTATGGTTACCGTAACGACTACCAGGGAATTATTAATTTCGATGAGACGAATATCAAAGCACTCCGGATAAAGCAATGGGTAGAGCTCCGCAAGCATTCACTCAGCATGCTCTTTCAGGATCTGCGTGTATTTCCGGAGCTTACCGCCCTCGAGAACGTACAACTAAAGAATAACCTGACGGGATTCAAGAAGAAGAAAGAAATACTGGCGTTGTTCGAAGCGTTGGGCATCACCGACAGGCTGCATACCCCTGCCGGTAAGCTCTCGTTCGGGCAACAGCAGCGGGTAGCATTTATCCGTTCGCTTTGCCAACCGTTCGATTTCATCTTTCTCGACGAGCCGGTCAGCCACCTGGACGATGAGAATGGCCGGTTGATGGGCGAGCTGCTCACCGAGGAAGTCTCCAAGCAAGGAGCGGGCATCATCATCACCTCCATCGGCAAGCACATCGACCTCCCCTATCATCAACTCTTACGTCTGTAAACAATCCTTTGTATATCCATGAAATTAGTCTGGAAGCTCCTCCGCCAACATATCAGTATCGGTCAGATGGCCGGTTTCTTTCTGGCCAACCTGTTCGGGATGACCATCGTCCTGCTTAGTGTACAGTTTTATAGAGATGTGATCCCCGTATTCACCGAGGGCGACAGCTTTATGAAGCAGGACTACATCATCGCCACCAAGAAAGTGAGCACGCTCGGTTCGTTTGCCGGAAAAAGCAACACCTTCTCTTCCGAAGAGATGAACGAACTGAAAGCACAACCGTTCACACAGGCAGTAGGCGCTTTCACACCGTCGCAGTTCAAGGTCTCTGCCGGATTGGGTATGCAGGAAGCAGGCATTCACCTCTCTACCGAGATGTTCTTCGAGTCCGTTCCCGATGCATTTGTGGATGTTAGCCTCGACAAATGGCATTTTGATGAGAACGCCCACGTCATCCCCATCATCATACCGCGCAACTACCTGAACCTGTACAACTTCGGGTTTGCCCAGAGCCGCAACCTGCCCAAAATTTCAGAAGGCTTAATGAGTCTGATACAGATGGATATCATGATGCGTGGCAACGGGCGGGTAGAACAGTACAAGGGAAATATTGTAGGGTTTTCCAACCGGCTGAATACCATTCTGGTGCCGCAATCGTTTATGAACTGGGCCAATAATACCTTCGCACCGGAAAAGAAAGCCGAACCTTCGCGCCTCATCGTCGAGGTGAAGAACCCGGCCGATGCCAACATCGCCAAATACTTCCAGCAGAAAGGATATGAAACAGAGGACAACAAACTGGATGCAGGCAAAACCACTTACTTCCTGCGCCTGATCGTGGGAATCGTACTTGGTGTCGGATTGTTTATCAGCATCCTGTCGTTCTACATCCTGATGCTGAGCATCTTCCTGTTGTTGCAAAAGAATACCGTGAAGCTGGAAAGCCTGTTGCTCATCGGATATAGTCCCGCCAAGGTTGCCTTACCCTATCAGATCCTGACTTTGGGATTGAACATCATCGTGCTTCTGCTATCCGTTGGCGGTGTAGCCTGGCTACGTACTTCGTACATGGATACCATCTCCCTACTCTTCCCGCAACTGACGAGCGGTTCACTACTTCCAGCCATGATCATAGGAGTTGTTCTGTTCCTGGTCGTCTCCTGCCTGAACATACTGGTCATCCGACGGAAGATTTTATCTATTTGGATGCATAAATAGAGGTTCGTTCGTTTTTTTTATCTATCTTGCCCCCTTATAAATATATACCATGAAAAAGCTCACCCTACTACTTTCCATGTTCCTGTGCCTGTGCATCGGAAAGGTATCCGCCAAGGATATTATTATCAACCAACCGGTATACGAATTTAAGAATACCGGTATCAGTAACGTATCGAAAATTGAGTTGCGTAAAAACGAGACCCGCGTATACATTCATAAGACATTTGTCCCTAAGATGTGGGTGATGTTCGACCGCAAGATCTATCTGGAAGACTGCGATACAGGCGAAAAATGGACAGTTACCGGCATTGAGAAAGGAGAATTCGACAAGAAGATTTACATGCCTGCATCGGGCGACTCCACCTTTATACTTATCTTCCCGCCCCTGAACAAACAGGTGAAGAAGATAAACTACATGGATGATAAAGCAGGTATTTATGCTATCTCATTGAATCCCAAAGAGAAGCCTGTACAAGACAAAGGAATCCCCTCCGAGGTAACCCAATGGATGGAAACAGAACTGGCGAAAGCTCCTGCCCGCCCCTTTGGCGATATAGACCGAAAGAACTTCTTTCGTAAAGATACGGCACGAATTATAGGATACATCCGCGGCTACTCACCCAAGTCGGGCATTAAAACCGCTCTTACACACGTCGGGAATAATTTGACGCGTGAAGACTGCCCCGTGGTTATCGAAATCTTCGAGGACGGACGGTTTGAGGGTAAGCTTCCAATAAGCTACCCTATTTACAATAATTTCTACATCAAGGACGAAGCTATTCCATTTTACATAGAACCAGGACAAACGTTGGGAGTCATCGTGGATTGGGACGACTGTCTGAAAGCCGACCGATACAGGAACATACGCTATAAGTTCGAATTGACGCGTTATTCCGGTCCATTGGGGCAAATCAACAGCGAACTGGCTGCGGCTGAACGCCGAATTCCTGAATTGGATTTCAGGGCTCTTCGAGATAAAGGATTCCCGCTGGGAATAAAAGAGTTTCCTACCTTTGCCGAATCGGCTACCGCGGTTCACCGAAACACGTTGCAGCAATTCATACAGGACGAATCGCTTCACCCCACTACCCGGACCGTTCTCCGGATGAATCAGGAACTGGTATTGCCGTATTGGCTCTTCACGTACGACATGGATAAGATCAGGAGATCAAAGGATACATTGGACACCACCGGCTTCTATGACTTTCTGAAAAAGATGCCGTTGAATGATCCTGCCTTCCTGGTATCACCCAATTCCAGCGTAGTTCTTAACAGATTCGAGTACTCCACACCTTTCTCGGAACTCACAGGCAGGCTATACATAAAGCCTGAAAAATCATTTGAGGAGTATCTGTTTCAGGAGTTGGGTTTAAAGCCAACAGAAGAAGATCTGATCTACCAAAAGGCAGACCCAGGAAAAGATAGAGATTCCTGGGAAGCATACAGAAAGCTGCAAGAGGCGTTTTACGAAAGGCACAGCTCCCAACAGACTGATTATTCGGAAAAATACATCAAGCCTCTGAAGCAGCCTACCATGGCGGAACTAATCCTCGATCAATGGTATCAGAAAGACTCCATATACTCACAGGTACTGGCTTTGCAGCCAAGCCTTATGTATGACATTACCAAAGTACGCTTCTTGAAGTCCAGATTCGAGAGTACCAAAAAACGGGAAGAAGCCCGTGAATACAAGGACAAGCTGATGCAAACCGTCGACCAACCTTTCCTTAAGCAGGAGGCTGAGCGGCTCTTTAAGCAATACTTTCCGCTTCAACCATCGAAAGCGTATGAACTTCCCGCCTCGGAGAAAGGTACAGCCATCTTCCGCAAAGCCATCGATCCGCACAAAGGGAAGTATGTATTTGTCGATTTCTGGGCCACGACTTGTGGTCCGTGCGTAGCGGGAATCAAGCAGATGAAGGAAACCCGTGCCAAGTACAAGGATCATCCGGAAATTGCGTTCGTATTCCTGACCAACGAACAGGAGTCTCCGGCAGCGGCATACCAAAAGTTTATAGGAGAACAGGACATGGAATTCACTCATCGCCTGCCCAATGACGAGTTTGCCTACCTGCGCCAACTCTTCGCTTTCAACGGAATCCCCCACTATGTATTGGTGGATAAGGAAGGGAAGATTATGAATGGTAATTATTGGATGGAAATGTTTCAAGGAACAATAAAGGATCTGGAATTGGAAAAGTAAGATTTACCGGTAAAAACCGAATCAATTAATCGGCCATTTACTTGACTTTGGCAAATAAATAGTGTATCTTTGTCAGGTAATCATAAAGTGTATTCAATTTAAACTACACATAAAATAGGGAGGCTCATGCCTCCCTATTTTTGTATCCGCCCGTTGCGGCTTTTCGCTTGCAAGCAGCAACTCTTCCTTTTGTAAGTTGCAAATCTACTGTTTGTAAGTAGCAAACACTCCGGAAGACGGTTGCAAACGGTCGGTTTGATACTAGCAAATGGTAGATTTGATGCCTTGATAATTTTGTTTCATCAGGAGATAATTTCATATCATCCGATGTTATGAGATTATCCTCTTATCTTATCAGCCGAAGGTATTATCTCTTAATAATATATAAATCTGCTCTTGACAGAAAAACGTAGGATGTACGGATCTTTCCTAAGCGATACTACGCTGCGAGTCTTTGACTATTCACTGAACATCCAGTAATCGAAATACGCCAACCGGGTAAGAAGTTTCCCTTTTACCACAAAATAGAGATCGTGCACACCTGTCACAGAAGAAATGTCGGTAGTTACCAATGCCCAACGATCGTCCCCGCCGGTTCGTGGAATCTTCACCGAGCCGATCTGTTTCCCATCGACACCGTCGAGGCGTATTTCCATCTCAACCGGGTTGTTATGAGTAGTGCCCACACGGGCAGTAAACTTCCGGGCTCCTTTGCTCCTGAAATCAACATCGCGCACTTTGATGTAACTTCCGTCGTGCATGGCAGTAACAAAAACCCCTACCTGCTTATTCTGCGAGGCCTTCATCCCTTCGGACCAGGCAATGGTTTCGGCTTCGTTCTTCACATAAGGATTCAGCGTGGCATGTCCCTTCGCAATGCCCTCGGTGGTCATGTTCATGGTAGGTATCGATCCGTCGGGATTGAACTTAAGCTCATCCACACATACCGAACGGGTAAACCCGCTACCGCCGGGCAATGCTCCGTTGTGGTAGAACAGATACGTTTTCCCTTTGAAGTCGATAACTCCCGGATGATTGGTGAAGCTTTTCCCTTGGGTAGGCATCAGCACGCCGCCGTATTTCCACGGTCCGGTAACACTCTTGGAGGTAGCATACCCCAGATGCTCGGATATCGGACCGCCGGCAAAGAACAAATAGTAAAGCCCACTGCGTTTATAGATCCACGGAGCTTCTTCGTACGAGGTATTCCGCCGGGCGTCGTTCTCTCGCTTACCGAAAGTCTCCACCGTCATCGGGATGCTGACGATTTCGCCGGAATAGGAAATCATATCCTCGTTCAGCTTCACGTAATAGCAGTTCGGATTACCCCAATAGAGATACGCCTGCCCGTCGTCGTCGATAAATACCGTGGGGTCGATGTCGCCCGTGCGGGTCTGTACCAACGGTTTACCCAACGGATCGTAGAAAGGTCCGTACGGAGAGTCTGCCACAGCCACACCTACGGCCGGACTGTTGTTCTCTTTATTTATCATCGGGACGTACATATAGAATTTGCCTCCTCGTTCGATGCATTGCGCTGCCCAGGCATCGCCTTTGGCCCAACTGAAATCAGTGTAACTCAGTACCACGCCGTGATCGGTCCAGTTTACCATGTCACTGGTGGTATAAAGTTTCCAGTTGTCCATGGTAAACCAAGTGGAGCCGTCTTCGTCGTGCGAAGTGTACAGGTATACCTTATTATTATAAACCATCGGCGCCGGATCGGCCGTGTACATGGTTTGTACGATGGGGTTTTGAGCCTTTGCCGAGAGGCAGCAAAGGAGCCCCAGCACACATACAGATAAGCTACGGGATAGAATCGGATGTTTCATACTTATAGAATTAACGTTCATAATGACTATCCGCAAAGATACACTGACTTATCCTGACTACCGGTTCGAAATGTTACAGATGCCTTTCAGCACGTTACATCTTCCCGTTTTTATCAAAGTATCTTCCCGATCTCCTCCCAACTGAATACCCGGTGGTAAGCCGCGTCGGGTACATAGATATTATGCGGTTGTGTAAAGAGGATCTTCTTCCCGGGAAACGGATCCAGGTTCTTGGGATGATCGTCGATCATGATGTGCCCTCGGATACTTTCCTTGCTTCCGCAGAAAATCATCTGTTGCCAGGAGATGAACGGGAAATGCTCGTTGAGCCACTGTTCTTTGTCTAACAGACTATCCGGGAACTGCGTAGCCGATGATACGATCAATACGTTGTAGTTGTCGTTCAGGTGCTTCAACCCCTCAATAGCCCCGGACATAACGGGTACTGTGCGGAAAAATCCCGCACTCCGCACATGTGCATCGAACGATGGAAAAGCATCCTCTTCCAGCTTGCCGTACAATGCCTCCTTGTTCAGGCGTATTCCCGAATCCCTGTATCCCATCTCCGTAAACTGTGCATATACATCTGCCAGCACTCCGTCCATGTCTACCAATACTTGTTGTTTCATGTTTTTTTATATTTTATTAATCATTGAGTATCCATTTTCCCTACATATAACAATCGTTGAGGCCGAATTTCCTATTGCGGTGTTTAGGTGAATCTTGCGGTGTTTCTTACCGCCGCAAATGATTTCCGTAAACAACCGCAAATCCATAGTAAAACGCTCATCAATCGTTGTAGTTCCTACGAAATATACTTATATTTGCGGATATACGCAACTCCCGTAACTGAAAGTCAAGACCAATCACACTTAAAAGGAGTCAGTAAAGACTTATCAGTATCCTTATAAAACAAGCAAACAATGAAGGTGATGGACAGACAACCCCAACAGGTTCCCATCACCTTCGTTGTTATTTAAACAAATGCAAGGTCTTAAGCCTCCTTTCGTAGTAAATGTTACATCTATTATAGGAAATGTAACAAAGAAACGGTTGATGTAACACCTGGCGAAGAAGAGGAAACAATAGCAGACCGGAGCTTCAGCAAGAAAGAGTAACTTTGTAACATCGAGAGTTGTAGTTAACATGAATCACTCTTCAAGCGAAATAATATGAAAAACAAACTTCTTCTTTTATTTTCTGTCACGACTGTAGCAGTCGCATTGAATGCACAGAACCCCATCATCAGAGATCAGTTCACGGCCGACCCTACGGCTAGAGTGTTCGACGGGAAGATCTATGTATATCCCTCCCACGACATTCCAAGTCCCATCGACCGTTTGAAAGAGTGGTTCTGCATGGCCGACTATCATGTGTTTTCTTCCGAGAATATGGTCGACTGGACCGATCACGGTGTGATTGTCAGTCAGGAGCATGTACCTTGGGTGGCACCCGAATCATATTCCATGTGGGCGCCGGACTGTGTACAGAAAGACGGAAAGTACTATTTCTATTTCCCCTCTACTCCCAACGACACTCTCCGAAAGGGATTCACCGTCGGAGTGGCTATTGCCGACAAACCGTACGGGCCATTCACTCCGCAAGCCGAACCTATCAAAGGGATAAGCGGCATTGATCCTTGCGTATTTATCGATAAAGACAATCAGGCTTACATCTATTGGTCGGGACGAGGCATGTTCATGGCCAAGCTGAAGGATAACATGCTGGAACTGGCTACCGAACCGGAAGCCATCAAAGGACTGCCGGAAGGATTCAAGGAAGGTCCGTTCCTGTTCGAACGGAAGGGTATCTATTATTACACCTTCCCTTGGGTACAAGATAAAACCGAGACATTGGCCTATGCCATAGGCAACAGCCCCATGGGGCCTTTCGAGTTCAAAGGATTGATCATGGATCAATGGCCCTCGAAATGCTGGACCAATCATCACTCCATCGTCGAATTCAAAGATCAGTGGTACTTGTTCTATCACCACAACGACCTGTCGCCCGAGTTCGACAAGAACAGGTCGGCACGTGTCGACTCACTCTTCTTCAACCCCGACGGTACCATTCAGAAAGTGACTCCTACCCTACGAGGAGTGGGAATAACAGATGCACGGAAAGAAATACAACTGGATCGGTACAGCCAACTAAGCGAACAAGGAGCTACCATTGATTACCTCAACACGAACAATAAGTTCGAAGGTTGGAAGACCATCCTGAACGGCAACAAAGCCTGGGTGCAATACAACCGGGTGGACTTTGGCAAGAAGAGTCCGAAGAGTATTCGTGCAAGAGTCGCTTCCGCCACGGGAGGCACGTTGCAAGTACGCCTCAACGGTCCAGCCGGTTTGATTATCTCTACCATCAAAGTTCCCAAAGGAAGCCAGTGGGTACTCACTCAATCTTCTGTTCAGAATACTCCCACAGGAATTCAGGACCTATGCATATCCACACAAGGGAACAATAACATTGAGATCGACTGGATTCGTTTTGAATAAAGCCCCATACAATGGATCGTAAATAAATAAGAAACTATAATCAACGAGATGAGTTAAATAAGTATGATAAAAGAAATGAGCAAGATAAATAAACTAAAGCGATATGCCACAACGCTGCTTGTAATGAGTTCCGTTCTCTTTTCAATACAGGCACAGAATCCCATTATACAAACTGTATACACGGCCGATCCGGCTCCTATGATTCACAACGACACGCTTTTTGTCTTCGTCGGACGCGACCAGGAGGAAGCTCCCCGGAATTCCTACCTGATGCGCGAATACCGTCTCTACTCAACAACCGATATGGTAAACTGGACAGACCACGGAGCAGTATTACGAACCAGTGAAGTGAAATGGTCGGTCAATGACGCTAGTGCCGCTCAATGTGTGGAACGGAACGGTAAGTTCTATTTTTATATTTCCACCCAAAACAACACTCCCGGCTCGGGAGGCGTATCGGTTGGGGTAATGGTAGCTGATAATATTTATGGCCCCTACAAAGATGTATTGGAAAAAGCATTGATCACCAACCAGATGACTACCTTTGCCAAACACAGCTGGGACGATCTGGACCCAACGGTATTTATTGACACCAACGGACAAGCTTACCTGTATTGGGGGAATGGCGCTTGCTATTGGGTAAAACTGAACGAGGATATGATATCACTCGACGGTCCTATTACCGCTTTGAATGCCCGCGACGCATCGATGTTCGGTCCCGGATTTACAGAAGCTCCGTGGGTGTACAAAAGGAACAAACTGTACTATATGATCTATGCTTCCGGCTTCCCCGAATCCATTCATTATTCAACGGCCTCCAAACCGGAAGGACCGTGGGCTCACCGGGGTGTTGTGATGCCGCTCGAACGAGGAAGTAACACCAACCATCCCGGAATCATCGACTACAAAGGTCGCTCCTATTTTTTCTACCACAACGATGCACTTCCGGGAGGACATAGCTATTGCCGTTCGGTCTGTGTAGAACCTTTCGAATACAATGCTGACGGTACCATCCCTCCTATGACTATGGGCAAGGGTGTTGTCAACGCTGCCGGCACTTTGAACCCCTATATCCGGAACGAAGCCGAAACGATGGCCTTTTCGGAAGGAGTGAAAGTAGAAGGAGATAAAACCCAAGGACTTTACATCACCTCCATTCACGACGGAGATTACATCAAGATAAGAAGCGTCGACTTCGGCTCTCAGGGAGCTTCCTCCTTTAGCGCCTGTACTTCCAGCCGATACTTCGGCGGAAACATCGAACTACATCTCGACAGTCCGGAAGGAGAACTGATTGGCACCATCCGCACCCCATATACCGGCGAATGGGACAATTGGGTAGTGAATTCGACGGGAATTTCCGGCGCTACCGGCGTACACGACCTGTATCTGGTATTCAAAGGCCGGACTCCCCACGAGCTCTTTCGTTTTGATTATTGGACATTTACCAAATAGAATATACTGATTTAATCTTAGTAATTATGAGACATACCTTTACACTGCTTGCAGGCGCATTTTGCCTGTTACTCACTTTCTCCGGCTGCGCGGGGAAGAAACAAGTTAAAACAACCTTTACCAACCCGGTGATCTATGCGGATGTACCCGACATTGATGTGATCCGCGTAGGAAGTGACTATTACATGGTGAGCACTACCATGCATCTGATGCCCGGCGTGCCGATCATGCATTCGAAAGATCTCGTAAACTGGAAGACGATTAGCTACGTGGTTCCCGAAATCAAAGACAGTCCGGCTTACGATCTGGAAGGGGGGAATGTGTACGGGCAAGGACAATGGGCCACCGCACTCCGTTACCAAAACGGTAAGTTCTATGTATTCTTTGCTACCAACCGTCCGCAGAAGACTTACATATACAGCGCCGTCGATCCGGCAGGTAAATGGGACAAGGTAATGGACCTGAACGAACTGTACCACGACACTTCGCTCTTCTTTGATGACGATGGGAAAGTCTACATCGCAGGAGGTTCGGGCAACATCCGCTTGCGGGAACTAAAGAGCGACCTGTCGGGTGTAAATAAAGACGGACTCAATGTGGAAGTCATCAACGGACGCGAACGCGACCTTAAAGGATTGCTCGAAGGCACACATCTGTGCAAATACAATGGCAAGTACTATATGTTCCTCATCTGGTGGCCCTCCGGTGGCATCCGTACCCAATTGGCATTCCGTTCGGACAAGATCGAGGGACCGTATGAACAGAAGGTGATCCTATCCAACGACATGGACCGCAAAAATGCCGGAGTAGCACAAGGCTGCATCATCGACACGCCGGAAGGTAACTGGTACGGCTTCCTGTTTCAAGACCGGGGAGCGGTAGGGCGTGTGCCGGTGCTGATGCCTTGCCGCTGGGAAGACGGATGGCCGATATTGGGCGACACAAACGGGAAAGTACCGCTGTCTATGCCTCTACCGGTAGCCGGACAAAAAGAAACACCGCTGGTGATCAGTGATGATTTCAAATCGCCCACATTGGCGCTTAACTGGCAATGGAACCACAACCCCGATAACAGCCTCTGGTCACTGACCGAACGCAAAGGATATATGCGTCTGAAAACTGGGAAGGTGGTACAAAGCATCTTCGAAGCCCGCAACATGCTCTCACAACGGACCGAGGGTCCTGCCTGCCGGGGTGTTATAACCATGGATGTATCGCACATGCAGGAGGGCGACATCGCCGGACTGAGCGCGTACTGCTCCGAACCGGGGATTATCTCGGTGAAGATGGAAGGCGGCAAGAAGTACATCGCCATGACCGACCGGAACACGGAAAAGGAGCGGGCAGAATTAAATCAGGATAAGATATACCTACGCCTGGATTGCGACTTCCACAACGGAACGGATAAGGCGAACTTCTACTACAGCCTCAACCAGAAAGAGTGGACCAAGTTGGGAACCGAGTTCCAGATGGTGTACAACCTGAGGCATTTTATGGGCAATCGCTTCAGTATCTTCAACTATGCTACCAAGGCTCCGGGAGGATACATAGATATCGACAGCTTCGAATACACCCGACTGCCGTAAATAAACAATCCGATGATTCTATTAAAACATACAGTTATGATGAAACTTAGAATAACACTGATACTGACTTTTGCCTTGCTTTTCACCACCATGTGTACAAGCCACGAACAGGAACAAAACCTGCCTGAGCAGGAAGAAAAACAGGATCCCAAGCAGGAAGAGAAGCAAGAACCCCAACTCTTCATCTATCTCTGCATAGGTCAGTCGAATATGGAAGCCGGTGCAAAACCCGAAGAGCAAGACCAAGGACCGGTCGACCCCAGATTCAAAATGTTGGCCGCTGTGGATATGCCACGTCTGGAACGTACCATGGGTAATTGGTATGTGGCAACTCCGCCGCTCAACCGCCCGGAGAACAACATGGGACCGGTCGATTTCTTTGGCCGCACCATGGTGGCCCAACTTCCTCAGGAATACAGTGTAGGAGTCATCAATGTATCCGTAGCCGGTGCAAAGATCGAACTGTGGGAGAAAGACACCTATAAAGAGTATCTGGACCAGGCCGAAAGCTGGATGCAGAATATGTGCAAGCAATACGACGGCAATCCCTACCAGCGTTTGGTCGATATGGCGAAGATTGCACAAAAGGACGGGATTATCAAAGGCCTTCTGATTCACCAGGGCGAATCGAATGCAGGCGATCCGGAGTGGTGCAACAAAGTAAAGGGCATATACGATAACCTGGTGAAGGATCTGAGCCTGAATCCTACTGAGTTCTACCTGCTGGCCGGTGAGTTGAAAAGTGCTGCCGAGGGAGGTGTATGTGCAGGATTTAACTCCGCTGTACTCGCTAAGCTTCCTTCCGTAGTGCCCAACTCGTACATCATCTCTTCCGAAGAATGCAAAGGAGTGAATGACGGTTTCCATTTTAATATTGAGGGATTCCGTCTGCTAGGCAAGCGATATGCCGAGCAGATGCTGAAATGCCAGGGTTTCAATGCTAAATAATTTACGTATGAAAAAGAACATCATTCTGGGAGCTGCCGTGTTATTGTCCGGATTATGGACTGCACAAGTATATGCACAACGCTCCGGCACATCTGCCGACAGTCCTTATCAACTCGAGTTGAATGTGAATAAATGGGGAATAGACATCAGCCCGACGCTAAACGGTATCTTTTACGAAGATATCAATCAATCCAACGACGGAGGTATTTGTGCCCAACTGATTCAGAACCATTCGTTCCAGATGTATCAGTTAAAAGGGGCAGCCCCCAAAGAGTACTCCTCATCACCAACCGATATTTTCGGCTGGACAGTCATCAGCAAAGAAGGAGCAACAGGTACAGCCACTACCGTGGACGAAAAGCCCTTGGTGAAGCATACTTCCTATTATGATTTCGGTAAGATAGATTCACCGGACGACGATCAAAGATACAAGCAATACTCCATCAGGTTCGATATTCAGCATCCGGGCAGTGGATTCGGTCTGGCAGCCAATGGATATGGCATTCATCCGTACGGTCGGGAGAAGGAAGGACACTACTACTCAGTCAACACACAGGTTCCATCCATACCGGTCAACGGAGGAATTAAATACGACGTCGGACTCTACTTACAAGGAGAAACGTATACAGGCACCATTCGGGTGTATCTGGAGAATGCCGCCGGAGAAGTCAACTCCAATGTATTATCGTTCAACAGGCTTACTGATAAGTGGAAAAAATTCACCGGACGACTCACCGCCCTACGCAGTGAAGATAGCCGGATGGCTATCGTAGCCGATGCCGCCGGAACATTCTACCTGGATTTCGTTACGCTGATTCCGGAACCCTCCCAGCTGTGGAAGAACGGCGTCGCAGGCGATTTGCGAAAGGATATGCTGGAAGCATTGGCCGGTCTGAAACCTCAGTTCATGCGATTCCCGGGCGGTTGTGCGTCGGAAGGGCCCAACTACTGGGGACAGGTTTTCTGGAAGAACTCCATCGGTCCCATTGAAGAGAGAATCGGTTTCAGAAACCATTGGGGCACCTGGACTACCCAGCACATCGGCTTCTATGAGTACTTCCTGATGGCCGAGGCGTTGGGCGCCAAGCCACTTCCGGTACTGAACAATGGTGTCACCTGCCAGTTCGCCGGACATTCGTACATTGCTCCGCTTGATACGGAAGAAGACAGGAAACGGTTCCATGACATCTACGTCAAAGACGCACTCGACCTGATTGAGTTCTGCAACGGAGATGCCAACACAGAATGGGGTGCGGCACGTATCGCCCAGGGGCATCATGCTCCCTTCAACCTCGAATACCTCGCCATTGGTAATGAAAACAGCGGTGAAGCTTTCTGGGAACGGTTCGATATTATCTACAAAGCCGTCAAAGAGCGATATCCGGCGATCAAAGTCATCACAACTTCCGGCGCCAGAGACTCCGGACGTGAGTTCGATACCAATTATGCCATCATCGACGAGAAATATCCGGAAAGTATCGTAGACGAGCATTACTACTCGAACGATCAATGGTTTTATAACAATACCCATCGATACGATGCAAACAAAGCGCGCGGTAATCAGGGCAAAACATATGACCGTTCCCAACCAACGCGCGTATTTGTCGGTGAATTTGCCAACAACGGGACCAACAATGCATATATGTCGACCCTGGCCGAGGCGGCTTTCTTCACCGGTCTGGAACGTAACTCGGACATGGTGGTGATGGCGGCTTATGCTCCCTTGTTCTGCAAGAAAGGGTTCAATAAATGGAACTCCAACCTGATCTGGTTCGATAATCGCGGGCTCTGGCGCACAAGCAATTATTACTACATGGCACTGTTTGCCAACAATGTAGGAAATAAGGCTTTCGAAACGTCCCCGTTCCACAAAGGTACCACGGCAGATGCTTCCGTTTACACTTCGGCAACAATCGATACGAAAAGCGGAGTACTCTTTGTGAAAGCTGTCAATTCGGAGAATGCATCGAAAGAGACTTTTGTGAAGATTAATGGAAGTAAGAACAAACGCTACAAGGCAAGCCTGGAGTATCTGACCTCGGACGATTTGAACATCAAGAACCAAAAGGATCAGAACTACTATTCCAGCCATCCGGAGGTTCAAAACTTTACTTACGACGAGACTATTACACCTCGGAAAATAGATTTAGGGATCGTTTCGGGTTCATTCAAAGTCACCCTCCCGGTTCACTCCGTGAATGTGATAAAGCTCGTTCCAGTAGAAAACAAATAAAATCAATAATTAGCCATGAGAAAAGCATTATTACTATGTATGATACTTGCCTGTACACTAACCGTACAGGCACAAATGAACAACGCCAGCCGGATAGTGACCGACACGCTGTACAGCCAGGTACTGAAAGCTAAACGTGCATACACCGTCTACCTGCCGAAAAACTTCGATCAGGAAAAATCCAGAAAGTACCCCGTGCTCTATCTGCTGCATGGTATGTGGGAGAGCAATTCGGCATGGGCCAATCAAGGAGCCGTGAAGGTGGTGATGGACCGCCTCACTGCCAACGGCGAAGCCTGTGAGATGATCATCGTTACTCCGGATGCCGGTGGCGGCGACCCGAACAAGTTCCAGAACGGCTATTTCAACATGAAGAACTGGAACTACGAGCAGTTTTTCTATACAGAGTTCCTTCCGTATATTGAAAACAAGTACCGTGCGATAGGCGACAAACGGCATCGGGCCATCGGCGGGCTTTCCATGGGGGGCGGTGGAGCTACCTGCTATGGACAACGGCACTCCGATATGTTCTGTGCCGTCTACGCCATGAGCGCACTGATGAGCATCCCCGAAAGAGGAGCCGCCCGCTTTGACGACCCGAATGGGAAACTGGCTATTCTCACCCAATCGGTGATAGACAACAGCTGCATTAAGTATGTGGAGGAGGCCGATGAAAGCCGGAAAGCGCAACTGCGCAGCGTCGCCTGGTTTGTCGATTGTGGCGATGACGACTTCCTGCTCGAACGCAATACTGAGTTCTTCTACGCTATGCGCCAGGCAGGTATCCCTTGTCAGTTACGCGTACGCGACGGAGGACACGACTGGGAATACTGGCACTCGGCACTCTATACCTGCCTGCCGTTCGTGACCCGTAACTTCGAAAAGAACTAAAAAACGATTCATTCCTCGATGTAACGTCAAAGAGAGTTTTTGTTACAGGCAGCAAAAAGCCTGTAACAAAAGCACGGCAACAAGCAACAAGAATCTCTTCGTTCCAACAATAGATGGAGTATCTTTGTCCTTGGAATAACGAATCGTTAAATAACTAATTCTACCATGAGAAAAGTAACCCTATTCTGTTTCGCCCTCTTCGTAGCAACCGGTCTGTTTGCTCAAAAGGGAGTACGAGTAAAAGAGAATTTTGACTTCGACTGGAAGTTCTCGCTGAGTGATAACCCACAGTATGCCGAAAAGGCATACACCGATACGGATTGGAAAGCCGTACAACTACCACATGATTGGAGCATAACGCTCAACTTCGACCCCAATGTAACAGGCTCCGTGGGACATCTTCCCGGTGGCATTGGCTGGTACCGCAAAGCGTTCAAACTTCCGGCAGCGTACAAAGGCAAGTCAATCTCCATTCTATTCGATGGCATCTACCACCAGAGCGATGTGTACATCAACGGTCATCACCTGGGCTTCCGCCCATATGGATTCTGTAGCATCGAGTACGACCTCACTCCCTACCTCGATTATCAGGGAGAGAACGTGATTGCCGTACGCGCCGACCGTTCCAGGAACGACGAGAACGCCCGTTGGTACACCGGTACGGGTATCTACCGCCACGTGTGGTTGCAAGTAACCAACCCGATACATATCGCCACGTATGGCACCTACGTCACCACGCCTATTATTAATAAAGAGAAAGCCGAAATAGAGGTAGCCACTACCGTGATGAACACGTCCGGTAAGGCAGAAAAATTGACCATTTCTCAGCAAGTACTGAACGAAACAGGCAAGGCAGTTGCCAAGGGCGATAATGCTTCTCTTTCCCTAAATGCCGGACAGACAGCGGATGCCAAACAAAGCCTCACTTTGCCTAGTCCCCGTCTGTGGACACAAGAAGACCCGGCGATGTATACGTTGGAAACAACCGTCAAGGCAGGCGGTAAGGTAGTCGATGTGTATCGTACTCCTTTCGGTGTGCGCACCATCGCTTTCGACAGTGAGAAAGGGTTCTTACTGAACGGCAAACAAGTGAAGCTGAAAGGAATGTGTCTGCACCAGGATGCAGGAAGCCTCGGCACCGCCGTACCCGACCGTTCGTACGAGCGCCGGTTGGAGATTATCAAAGAATATGGCTGCAACGCCATCCGTTGCGCACACAACCAACCATCGCCGGAGTTCCTCGACATGTGCGACCGCATGGGCTTTCTGGTCATCGACGAAGCGTTCGACAAATGGAAGTCGGGCTACTACGAGAAGTATTTTGACGAGTGGTGGCAACGCGACATGGCCGACATGGTCTTACGCGACCGCAACCATCCATGTATCATCTTGTGGAGCATCGGCAATGAAGTAACAGAAGCCTGGGACGGAAGCAATGCCGGCATTGAACGGGCAAAGATGTTACAAGACTTTGTTCACAAACTGGAACCAAGCCGGTTGGTAACCCTCGCCGCACAGAACAATCACCGGGGTGAATTCTCGGCGGTGGTCGATGTAGCGGGTTACAACTACCTGGAAGCCCGCTTGCTGACCGATCGCAAGAAAGAACCGTCGCGCCTCTTCCTTGTTTCGGAGGAACTTCCTTATTACAGTGGCGCCGAAGGAAACATCCGCAGTTACACGGTGAACAATCCATGGAACATTGTGGCTGCCAATGACTTTATTGCCGGCGGATTCATCTGGTCGGGTGTCGACTATCTGGGAGAAGCCGGAGGCCCGAGCCACGGATGGTCCAACGGTCTGTTCGATATCTGTATGTTCGAGAAGCCGCGCGCCGCCTATCATCGGGCTATGTGGAACACAGAACCTTCGGTAGGTATGGCAGTGATTGATCAATCATTGGATATGGACCACGGTAGAGACCTCTGGCAATGGCCCAAGATGGCATCGCACTGGAGTTTCCCGAATAGCTACATCGGCATGATTATGGAAGTGCGCACCACTACGAACTGCGAAAAGGTGGAACTGTTCATGAACGACAAGTCGATGGGACTCTACGAAACCGCCGACTATCCGAACAACACCATTGTATGGAATGTACCCTATACTCCCGGCAAGCTGGAAGCCAAGGCATACAACGGTAACGAAGTGGTAGCCACCCAACTGTTGGTCACCGCTAAGCGAACCAGCGACCTGACTCTCGCCATCGACCGTACAGAGATCAAAGCCGACGGGCAGGACTTGTCGCACATCGCCATTCAGCTGATCGATGACAAAGGAAATCCCGTACAGGTAGACGACCGTAAGATCACCGTCACCGTAGAGGGCGAAGGTCTGTTCCGTGGACTAGACAGCAGTGAACTACGCCGTACCATCGCATTCGGCAGCAACGCACTGCCTACCAAGTTCGGTCAGGCATTGATTATTGTGCAATCTACCCGGAAACCCGGCACCATGCAAGTGCATGTCAAGGCTGAAGGTATCGACAAAGTGTATTCCACAACAATTACTACGAAGTAAACAAACCATTGTTTTATACTAAAAAACACAATTGCAACATGAAGAAGGTGTATTTGCATCTCAGTTTTATTATGGCTTTAGGCATACTAGCCTGGGCGTGTTCCGATGATGCTTCGGAAGTAAATGACATTCAAGGATCTGCCAGATTCCTACAGGAGAAGTTAACTGTTGGAAGTCCTGCCGGTGAGGCTACAGTCTTAGTAGAATGGTCGGCTACCTCCTGGGAGGTCGTTATGGATGTTGATAAGGGTGTGATCACAACGATTTCCCCAGCACAAGGAGGAAGCGCTGAAAGCGAGCAACAGTTTACCCGGGTTAAGTTTAGTTACAGTGAAAACACAGGTGCGGATTCGAGAACACAAGACGTGTTTATAGTAAATAAAACAACGAAAGAACGCAAGAAGCTAACAATTGAACAAGAGGCTGCTTCGCAAACAGTTCCGTACAGTTTGGAGAACTACAGCGCGCTGAAATCCTATATAAATCGTACTTCTTATCCTGTATTTAAGCTGGGAATAGCTGTTACGGTGAGCGAGTTCCTACAAAAGCAGAATCATCCTATTTATGAGGTGGCACGTTCCAATTTCGAAGAAATGGTGGCGGGCAATGCCATGAAGTATAGTTCGGTAGTAAAGAGCGACGGTACGATGAACTTTACCGAAGTGACTAATTTTGTAAATGCCGCAAGAGATGCAGGACTGGGTATTTATGGACATACCTTGTGCTGGCACGCTCAACAAAATAACACCTATTTGAATTCGATCATCGCACCCGTGGAAGTGGGTGGCGATGTACTGATCACCGATTTCGAGTCGGATGCGCTTGGCAAAACATATCCCATGAGTGGAAACGGAACAGCTACCGTGATGAACGATCCCGACAATCAGAACGGAAAGGTTCTGCATGTAGGAGGCTCTGCCAACTATTCATTTCCTAAAATTGAGGTGAAACTGCCCGCAGGGAAAACGCTGGCCGATTGTAAATCGGTTGTGCTGGACATGAAAGCGCCCGGCACCGGAGGACTTTGGGGAGGTGGAATGCGCTTACAGATAATAGGTATGGGTTCTGAGGCAACGTACGACTCTCCTGCAACTTTCGGATGCGCGGACGGACAATGGGGTAAGAAGCTTATTGAACTGAGTTTCGACAAGCTCAATTTGACGGATGCGAATAAATTGCTGAATGAATTCACGATACAGGTAGGCTCCGGAACTACCTCTGCGGATTATTACATAGATAATGTCCGGATCAAGTGGAAAGTAGCGGGGCAAATAGTTGCAAAAACCGAAAAGGAAAAAGCCGATATATTGACCAGCGCCATGGAAAATTGGGTAAAAGGTATGATGACGGCTTGTGGCGGATATGTCAAAGCATGGGATCTGGTGAATGAACCCATGTCCGACGGAACTCCTTCCGCTTTGAAATCGGCCTCTACGGAATCTAATGCCAGCGAGAACTTCTATTGGCAGGATTATCTAGGCAAAGATTATACGCGGGTCGTTGCGAAGTTTGCCCGCCAGTACGGACCGGCGGATATCAAGCTTTTTATTAATGATTATAACCTGGAAGCAAGTTACAATAATAATAAGAAGTGCGAAGGCCTGATAGAAATGATCAAGTATTGGGAGGCAGACGGCGTCACCAAAATAGACGGTATCGGAACGCAGATGCATGTAACCTGCTCGATGGATGCCGCCACGCAGAAAAAGACGGAAGATGCTGTAGTGCGGATGCTTCAATTGTTAAGTGCAACCGGTAAGCTGATTAAAATATCGGAACTGGATATGGGATTGATACCGGCAGGTAGCTCGGAAAACATAAAAACGGTGAATATGACGGAGGCCCAGCATAAAACAATGGCTAAGTTCTATAACTTCATCATCAGGAAATACTTCGAGATTATCCCTGCCAGTCAGCAATATGGTATCACCCAATGGTGCTCCACAGATAGTCCGGAGAATTCTTATTGGCGCAAAGGGCAACCTGTAGGTCTTTGGGATCTGGAATATAACCGCAAGCATGCGTATGCCGGATTTGCCGATGGTTTGGCTGGGAAAGAGTACTAATTGACGAGCTAATAGAGTCCGTACCCCACATGCGGACTCTATTCATAAAGAACCCTCATTCAAAAACTCGTAAATATGAAAAAAGTAATACTAATGGGCACGATGGCCCTTGCTATGTCAGGACTGTGTACGGCACAGAATCCAATCATACAAACCAAATTCACAGCCGATCCGGCGCCAATGGTTTATAATGACACCGTGTATCTTTATACCTCTCATGACGACGATCAGGCGGAAAGATTTATCATGAAAGACTGGTTGCTCTATACCTCTACCGACATGGTAAACTGGACCGATCACGGAACAGTGGCTTCACTCAAAAGTTTCAGTTGGGTAAATCGCGAGAATGGTGCCTGGGCACCGCAATGCATCGAACGGGATGGTAAATTCTACCTGTATTGCCCCATCCATGGTCAGGGAATCGGAGTGTTGGTAGCCGACTCTCCTTACGGTCCTTTCAAAGACCCCATCAACAAACCCATCGTATGGCAAAAAGAACATTGGGAAGATATCGACCCGACTGCATTTATCGACGATGATGGACAGGCCTATCTTTATTGGGGAAATCCCAATATCTACTACGTAAAACTGAACAAGGACATGATTTCTTGTGCGGGCGATATCGTGAAGTGCGATGTAAAGCCGGAAGATTACCAGGAAGGCCCCTGGGTCTATAAACGGAAAGGGAAGTACTACATGGCTTACTCGTCAACCTGCTGTCCCGAAGGTATTGGTTATTCCATGAGCAACAGCCCCACCGGTCCTTGGCGCAAGACGGGCACCATCATGGATCATAACTCCAAAAGCAACGGCAATCACCCGGGCATCATAGAATACAAAGGAAAGTCTTATGTATTTGGTTTCAATTATGCCATACACAAAGCGCAAAGCAATGTACATTGCGAGCGGCGTTCCGTTTGTGTGGCCGAATTGACATACAAGGCCGACGGCACCATTCCGGAACTTGCTTTCTGGGATGAACAACAGGTAACACCTGTTATGCCGTTGAATCCGTATCGCCGGGTAGAAGCGGAAACCATTGCCTGGGCGGATGGGGTAAAAACGGAGAAAGACGAAAAGACCGGTATGTATGTTACCGATATTCACAACACGGATTACATCAAAGTCCGTCAGGTGGATTTCGGCGAAGGAGCGAGCGGTTTTGAGGCTTCGGTGGCATCCATATACCGCGAAGGAAACATCGAATTACGTTTGGACAGCCCTACAGGGAAGCTGATAGGAACCTGCGAAGTAGGAAGTACCGGAGGAAATAAGAAATGGCTCACGAAAACATGTACTGTTACAGGAGCCAGTGGAAAACATGATTTGTATCTGGTATTCACAGGCAAAGGGAAGTATCCCTTCTTCAACTTCGACTGGTGGCAATTCACGAAATAACGAATGTAACACACATAATCATCATGAAAACAAACGTCCGTTTTAAAGATTATAGTAGAGCATTGTTCCTATTGACTTTATTGCTATGCGTATACCATCCCCTAAAGGCAGACTATCCCATCTTTTGGCAACGTTATACAGCCGATCCCTGGGGACTGGAATACAACGGCCGACTGTATCTGTTTTGTTCGCACGACACGTACAGCCCCGAAAAAGGATACGGCTATTTCATGAACGACATCACTTGTATCTCTACCGACGACATGAAGAACTGGACCGATCATGGAGAGGTTTTCCATGCTAAAGATTCCAAGTGGGGAGCCAAAAGAACCTGGGCTCCCTGCGTGGTACACCATAACGGTAAGTTCTACTTATATTATGGCGATGCCAACGGCGGAGGTATCGGAGTGGCTATAAGCGATGACCCTGCCGGACCTTACATCGACAACCACAACCAACCGGTAGTAGGCATGAATACGCCGGGCGTTTTGATTTACGACGAGAATCATCAGCCCGTTAAGAACAAGAAAGACGTTCCCGGCGCCATTTCCGGAAGCGAGAATTGGGGCATGTGGTGCTTCGATCCCAGTGTATTGGTGGACGATGACGGCCAGGTATACATGTATTTTGGTGGAGCACATCCCGACAATTCCCGTGTCATCAAATTGAAAGATAACATGGTAGAGACTGACGGAGCCGCCGTCAAACCGAATACACCGGGATTCTTCGAGGCCTCCTTCGTGCATAAATACAAGAATAAATACTACCTGTCTTATGCCGGACATTATTTTGGCAAGCCGGCCAACATAGAATATGTAATGAGCGACAAGCCGATGGAAGGATTTGGAAATCCGGGAGTTGTCTTGCCCAATCCTCCGGTGAACGACGGATTTAACAATCATCACTCAATTTTCCAGTTTAAAGGCGAATGGTATATCGCCTACCACAACCGGGAAGTGGCTTATGAGAACAATGAACAAGACCAACGCGCCCGCGAATACATGCGTAGTGTATGCATAGATCGTCTTTACCACAATGAAGATGGCACTATCCGAACGGTTCATATCACACAGGACGGACTTGAGCAACTGAAATATATCAACCCTTATCAACGTAACGAGGCGGAAACGATGGCAAAAGGTCACGGTATTGATACGGATTTCAAAGAGAAAGGTAGTAACAATCGCATCGTAACATCAATTCAGCAGGGAGATTATCTGAAAATTCGCGGAGTCGACTTCGGGAACAAAGGAGCGTCACAATTCTCGGCCTCCCTTTCGAGCCTAAAAGGAAATGGCAACATCGAAATACGGTTGGAAGGAGCCGATGGGTTACTCATCGGTACTTTGCCGGTCTCGTCGACCGGAAATTGGAGCAAATGGCAAACGATGACAACGAACGTAAAACGTATGAAAGGGGTATTTGATGTGTACCTGGTCTTTAAAGGGGAGGAAGGCGAACTTTTCCGTATAGACTATTGGGAGTTTAAGTAATCCGGCTTTCGCAGTGAAATATTCCCCAGGAGTTTGAAAAACCTGTCACACACTAACGTACTTGCCGCAAACCCTTTATTCATCGGCATTAGAGGTGCGTAAGAGGAATTGTTTCTCTTACGCACCTCTTACGCACTATTCACAGGACGAGATCTCAATATTCACTTGAGAAAGCCAAATAGCATACCTGACAGAAGAAATAAAGCTTCAATCCATTGGTTTCCAGGCAGGAAATGTTTTGTTTCGTACTAGGAACTAAAAATATCAAAATCGGAAAGCAGTTGCTCCATCCGGATGTACAGGTCTTGCAGACCCGGGTCTACAACTGCTCTCCACCCGGGTCTGGAGGAGTCATACACCCGGATGGAGCAAGAGGTTTCAGATTCGAAAATCAAAGAGTAGACACCGCACAACAAATATATCCCGGTTGGATAACACAAGACTACAAGGTTCTTACGGCCGGTTGTGTACGATAAAAATGCGGGTGCGTAAGAGTCGCGTAAGAGAAATAATTCCTCTTACGCGCCTCTAATGCCGATGGATAAAGGGTTTGCGGTAAGTGCGTTAGTGCGTGACAGGTTTTTCAAACTCTTGGGGAAATAGTTATTTGCAACCCAGACAGAAATGCCGTTTATAACCCCTCAGCGTACATGCAAAGATTCACTATATCACCCGCTTCCAGAAAATCCAGTTTCTTCTCTTCGATATACTGTTGTAAAGCGACTTTGTGCTTCGGGTAAAGCTTCAGGAACCCTTTGAAGTCCTTGAACATTTTTCGCTTGCCACCCTTTTCAATCCAGTAATAATTGTAATAGCTGGCTGCTCCCATACGGGTATCGTAGCCGAAGTAGTGACTACCTCCACCGGTATTAGCCACATACGTCTTGGTAGACGTTAGCTCGGAGGTGCCACCATATCCCGCTTCGGGAGCTTTGGTACGTGCCTTGGCACGATACTGCGCATAGATAATGGGCGTGGTAGCAAACACCTCCGTCATCCCCTCCTCTTCGGGCATGAAGTTACGATGTCCGATGAGGATCATAAAAATGGTCCGGGTATCCGAAAGCTCTTTGACCTCCCCGTCGCGTTTGTCGATGAAGTTGAACTTATTGGTTACCCGGTTGTAATTCATCTTCTCGGCAGACTTGGTGCCGCTTACATACTGCACCACAGCGTCCTTGTACTCGGGAAAAAGAAATGCCGACAATTCCGTTTGTTGTGCCTGAATAGTGGATACGGCGCAGAACGCCAGTAGCCAACCAATAATGCTTTTCTTCATAAGCAATGTGTTGTTTGAAGAATTTTCTTAATGTGTTCTTACCAACGAATAGCTCTTTCCGGCTTCTGTAACAATGTCATATTCATACACCTGATACAACAATGGGCTCTGCGGATTGATCTTTTCAGAGATGAGGGGAGCCTTGATATCGGCTCTTTCGAACAACGGATTGGGATTGGCGCCGATGGCTTTCTTCAACCCTTCTCCTTTCAATGGCACATACGAACGAATGCGCAGGTTGCCTCCGTGACGAGAGGTAATGGTAGCCTCATCCAATTGGGCGCCGTCCCACTTCATAGCCACTTCGAATCCGCCGCGGGCTACCAGTCCGCTGATGTTTCCGGAGCGCCAGGCTTCGGGCAGGGCAGGCAGCAGGTGAACGGCTCCGTCGTGGCTCTGCATCAGCATTTCGGCTACACCGGCGGTAAAGCCGAAGTTACCGTCGATCTGGAAAGGCGGATGGGCGTCGAACAGGTTCGGGTACGTGCGTCCGTCGTCGTTGCCCGGTTCTACAAGCGCCAACATGTTATTGATGATTTTAAAAGCGTGATTGCCATCGAGCAGGCGCGCCCACAGGTTGATCTTCCAGCCGATGGACCATCCGGTAGCCATATCGCCACGATACACGAGCGAGTTCCGGGCCGCCTGGAACAGGAGCGGATGAGTGTAAGGCGAAATCTGGTTGCTGGGGTATAAACCGTAAAGGTGCGACACGTGACGGTGGTCACTTCTGGGGTTATCCATATCTTCGAGCCATTCCTGCAACTGGTTGTACCGGCCGATCTGCATCGGCGGCAAGCGTTTGATCATTGCTTCGAGCTGCTGCGCATACGCCGCATTGTCGCCCAAGATGAGGCAAGCCTTGCGGGTATTGGAAAGAATATCGAAAGCGATCTGGTTGTCCATGGTACAACCGGCTATGATGGACGAACTGTTCGGTCCATGCTCGGGCGAGTTCGACGGGCAGGTTACCATCCACTTGTAGGTGGGGTGTTCCACGAGGAAGTCGAGGTAGAAATCGGCAGAACCTTTCAGGGCGGGGTAGACTTCTTTCAGGTACGCTTTATCGCCGGTGTAGAGATAACGCTCCCACAGGTGTTGCGCCAGCCAGGCACCTCCGTTGGGCCACATGCCCCAGTAAGCTCCGTCGACCACACCGCCGGAACGCCACAAGTCGGTATTGTGATGAATCATCCAGCCGTCACAGTCGTACATATTCCGGGCGTTTACTTTTCCGCTTTCCGAAAGTTCCTTCACCATTTGCACCAACGGCAAGTGCGTTTCACTCAGGTTGGTCACTTCGGCCGGCCAGTAGTTCATCTCCAGGTTGATATTGACAGTGTACTTTCCGTCCCACGGAGCGAGCAACTGATGGTTCCAGATTCCTTGCAGGTTGGCAGGTTGTCCGCCGGGTTGGGAGGAAGAGATCAGCAAATAACGCCCGTACTGGAAAAGCAGCACCGGCAGAGAGATATCGTTGCCTTTCTGGAAGTTCTTCACCCGCAGATGCGTTTCTTCCTTGGCGGCATTCGATGTGCCGAGATCGAGCTTCACCCGGTCGAACTGTTTCCGGTAATAGGCTGTATGATCGGCTTTGGCCTGATCGTATGGTTTCTTCAAAGCTGCTTTCAGGTAAGTAGTGGCCCGCTTGCCGGCATTGGCGCTTACATCGCGATAGTTCACAAAATTGGTAGCAGCCGATATATAGAGTGTAACCGTGGTTGCACCGTTCACAACGATCTTATCGGACTCCAGCGTCATCTTTCCGTCGGTATGCTGCACTTGCGTTTGCGTCTCCAGGCGGATAGCTCCCGGTATGCTCTCGTGCTCCTGCCCTTCTCCGGTCAGGATTAGCTTGCCGTCCTTCTTGGTGACAGCGTGTACTTTCAAGGGCGATTTATAATCGGCTGTAAACGAAAGTGCTCCTTGCCGGTCGGCCGTGAGCTTTACGATGATTACGTTATCTGTGAACGAAGCAAATGCTTCACGGGTGTACGTCACCTCTCCTACCTTGTAACGGGTAGTAGCCACTGCCTGTTCTATATTCAGGTCACGGTAATAGTCGGTGTAAGCGTCATGTCCAGGAAAGTGCAGCATCAGGCTACCGATGGTTTGGTAAGGCATACCGCTTTGTTGCGTCCGGAATTCCTTGTCTATAATCTTTTGTGCTTCCAGGTTCTTGCCTTCGAATATCAAGCGGCGTACCTCGGGCAGGGATTTCAGCGCATTGGGTTGATCGTTGCTGTGCGGTCCGCCTCCCCACACGGTTTCCTCATTGAGTTGCAGCTCTTCGTTGGCAGGGTTTCCGTACACCATCGCTCCGAGGCGTGAGTTTCCCAGCGGCAGGGCTTCTACCCACTCCTTGGCAGGTTGGGAATACCATAGTTTCAACTCATCGGCTTTGGTTATGCCGATGCATAGGGTTGTCAATACGAATAAAAGAGTTCGTTTCATCATTCTTGTTTGTTTTTCAATCAGGCTGATTGTTAGTTATTTTTGCAAATATACCCGTAATTTCGCAAACCGGCACATGAATATGCTTCATATACCTTTCTTGGTGTTACATCCCCGCCAAAATCATTAAAAAAAGCCGGGGGCAACTGTCGTCATTCAGTTGCCTTCCCGGCTAATAAACACCTATTGAAAAGTCTTTTTATTTATTTCTCAGACCATCGGCAAAGCCTGCATAAGCATGCTTACGGCTGTAATTCAGATCCCAAAGACCGATAGGAAGTCCTCTGCGCCAATACGAGTTAGTCGTATCGGGACTATCTGTGATAGCCCATGCTGTAATTCCATATCGTTGTGCAACTGGTATTATTTCAAAATATTTCTTCACAATAAACTTATAATACTCAGCCATCTGCTTGTGCTGTGCATCTGTCACATCCACAGTCTTCACTTCAGTACCGCTTTCATTTATATATCCCATATCCAATTCAGTAATCTTGATCAACTTGCCTGACGCAGCAAGCAACTCGAACATCTTCACAATATGATCTTCCTTGCTCTTTTGGGTAGTAGGATTAGCATAATAGGAAATGTGCATCTGCGTACCGATACCATCGACCTTAGTGACACCATCTGATTCCCAGCGTTCGATCCACTTGATCAAACTCTTCAGTTTCTTGTTATCATCCCAATCCGACTCTAAATTGTAATCGTTGATAAACAATTTCATGTTGGCAGGACCGTATTGGCGAGTCATCTTAACTGCTGTCTGTACATAATCTTTTCCTAAGTAGTCTTGCCAGTAGAAATTGTTCTTGGCATCTTCTGCCGAAACATTGCTTGCTGACTGCAAGTCGTACAAGCCATCTCCGTCTTTGTCTGCACCGGAGAGCGGTTCGTTCACTACATCCCATGCGATCACATAACCTTCGCAAGCTTCCAACATACCTTTGATCCAAGTTTCCAAAACCCCAGTATAAATATCCTTCTTTTCCTGGTCGGTTTTTTCAATAATCTGATCCGGAGTACCGCCCGCACTATACCCACCTCCTTCTTCGGAAACAGTATAATATGCCGAATTCCAAGCTTGCCATCCACTTGCAGTACCATCCTCAAAATCGCCATTAGAAATCAGATTCGTTGTTGAACCTTCGGCCGTAAGTTTTACGTTGTCAATATTAATTTTACCGGCAAACGTTCCGATGTTAAAAGTTATTTTATTAATCTGGCTACCACTGGGCGTAAATGTAATTTTCACTTCTTCCCAACTCTTTCCAACAGCAAATGAGCCCGGGCTATATTCCTGAGAACCCCCGGTTGAAGACTGAAGATAGATTTGTGGAGAAAATTCATTCGTAGTTTTAGCCATGAAGGTTAGTGTATGCTTCATTCCGGCGATTAAGTTGGCACCAAGATTAGCCCAGACCTGAGCATCCCAAATATTTCCTTGTGCCGCTGCCTGTTGCAAAATCAAGGAATATCCACCTCCTCCTGTGCTGTATCCTTCGCCATCTCCTGAAAGCGCATATAAGGATTTATCCCAAGCTTGCCATTTATCTACATTTTGTGCTTCAAAATCCCCATTGGGTATCAGGTTCTCCGTTGATCCCTCAACGGTAAGTACTACATCATCAATAAATATCTTACCGGCAAGCTTTCCAATATTAAAGGTGATCTTATCGTTCTTACTACCAGTCGGTGTAAATGTAATCGTAATTGCTTCCCATTCTTTACCTACAGCAAATGAGCCCGGGCTATACTCCTGGCTACCATCTGCTGAAGACTGCAAATAGACATCCGGAGAGAATTCTGTTGTAGCTTTAGCCATAAAAGTCATTGTGTACTTCTTCCCCGCAACTAAATTTGCAGTAAGATTAGTCCAGACCTGAGCACGCCAGTTATCAGCTAACGCCGTTGCATTCTGTAGCACCAAACAATACCCGCCGTCCCCTGACTGAGCCGGTTCTCCCGGAATCACAATCGGATCAATCAACGGGGTCAAATACGTTTTGTTCTGTTGCGAATGCCACACCAGCGTATGACCATAAACTGTTAATCCGGCTGCCCGGGCATTATTCACAAAACTTGTAACAGCAGCAAAGTCCATGACACCGTCATTTCTCACACAAGAACCATATTTCATGGCATTACCTGCTGTCATTTCATCGAAGTTGGAACTCGCGAGGCTATATACCATTGATTTAGCATTATAATCTCCTGCCTCCACGCCGGTTCCCAACTTGAAGTTGGGATTGGCAGCGCGGTCGACGTAAGATTTCAATACATCATAATCATTCAGGTATTCCAACTGGGCAATACTTGCAGGCTTCTCGGTAGAAAAATCAAGTATGCTGTCGTCTGCACAAGAGGCTAATACAGCCAAGGATGCAGCAGTCAGTAAAATTCTATTGTAATATTTCATATTCATCCTGATTTAAATGATTAGTTTGCTACATACGTCGGGATAAATGTTTCCAGACCTACGCCACGGTCGCGTACTACCAACGTATCTTTGGTAGCATAACGCACATCCGCCAGGTCAATCTGATAATTGAGATAAAGAGCGTCCCGATCCTTATCGCCCCAACTTTTTTTATCTCCCTTTTTTACGAATTCGCCGGTTCCGGTAGCTGTTACCCCATCGCCCGAGACCGTACATTTTCCAGCTTCGTCAAATGTGAGAAGCAATGTACAGGTAACGTCCTTGCTGTCTTTGTCCTTAACAGTTACCGGGAATTCTACAACCTTCAGCGAACGTGTCTTGGTGCTGCACACCTGATCGTTTTCTACATATTTCTGGTGGCGTACAGTTGTTGTGCTGGTTCCACTCTTCGTAATCACATCCGTACCGCGACGCAAGTAGTTGGCATGCCATTTATTGATATATTTCACACAATAGAGCACATAGTCCTTGGGTTGAACGATCCATGCCACTTCGTTGGTTCTTGCCGGATTGACCAATTTGGTGTATCCCGACAGGATAGAATCCACATTGTTTACTCCCGTCATCCGCAATGGAATTACATACGTATTTCCCAAAGCTTTTGCATCAGCAAAAAACGCGTCCGTAAGCTGCACTTCTACACCATCCGACAAAGTCTTGTCCATAACTATCTGGCTGGAAGCCAATGTATAGTAGCTCGATGGCATAACTTGCACCGGAGTATTGTTTGTAGCCGATGTATAATCGTAATATAGATTCGTACATAGCGAGTTGTCGACTGCAACATCAATGGTTACACGTTTTCCGTTGGCATACATACCACCCAATACTGCATAAACTTTACATTTATGCTCGTTATCGAGCGTAGTATCGTATGTATCCTCGCCCAGTACAATGGTCCTGACCGGATACTGGTAAGCAAAGTACGCAGTGCTGTAATCAAAATCCGGGAACTCTACATCCTGATTCTGGCACGACGAAGCCAGTAATGCAAGAACTCCTGCAGACAATATAGATAATAACTTCATTTGTTTCATACTTTTCATTGTTTATCATTTATTATTCGGGCTGTTACCAACCTTTATTCTGTTCCAGATTACTCCATTTCAGCACTTCGCTGTAAGGTATCGGACCATAATACATATAGTCTTTATAATTCCTCACTTCTACATCAATCGGAGTATATTTCAGGGTTCCACCCACATTTTCGATTCTCACACCACGTGCAGTCTCAGTTAGATTCTCTTTCCAACGACGCAAATCATGGAAACGGAAACTCTCAAAACAGAGTTCCAGACGGCGTTCGTTTCTGATCAGTTGACGCATCTTGTCCGGATCGTTCTTAATGCTTTCCAGATAGGCATCACCATTACTCTTACCAACACCGGCTCTTGCACGGATAGCTTTGATTACATCGTATGCACTGTAATTGTGTGTACCCTTACCTGTAGGACCAAATGCTTCATTGGCAGCTTCGGCATAATTCAGGAAGATCTCCGTGTATCGTATGCGAGCTACATAGTGCTTTTGCTGGGTATTGTATCTCGAATCGGGATTACAATCCTTACGCAACAACTTACGCAGATAATAACCGGTACGGGTAGAACGCATATTTTCCTTGTTGATGACGTCATTTTTGGTACCATACGTTCCGATGGTAATCACTTCATCGCTTGGTCCCTGCTTGCTTCCATCAAACACAATGTAGTTGGCCAAACGCGGGTCGCGATTCTCGTACGGCTTGGTTTCATCGTATGCACTGTTTACTTTGTCTGTGATCGGATAACCATTCACCATCGGGAAAGCATCTACCAGATTCTGAGTGGGATTTACACGACCATATCCGTATTGTGACGGTGGGAAATTTTCTGCTTCCAGGGAAAGGCTTTGACTTACATCGCTTCTCCAAAGGATCTCGGCAGGGTTGGCTCCGGAGGCCAGATTATTGATCTCAGAAGTATTCGCATACCATGTACCTCCGGTAGAAGACAAACCGCTGACACCATTGATACGGTCGAGCACGATAGCCGCCTGATTGGCTGCATCAGTCCAAGTCAACGAAGTACCCGTATTGAATGCAGGGCTGGCAGCCAACAAAACAGCTTGCGAGCGGATAGCCTCTACAATACGACCGGTAATACGCCCTTTCATCAGGTTTCCATTGACACGGTTATAATCACTGATACTGGACAATCCCAAAGCAGTGTATTTAGCCGGAATAACATCGCCATCCTTGAGATCTGTATAATCGAGCGGCAAAAGTTCAATGGCTTTGGCAGCATCGTCAAGTACCTGTTGGATACATTCCTGGAACGTATTTCGGGCATGATTGTAATCCGATGTAGTACTTTCGGAAGCGGTAAGAATAGGAACTCCCATCAACCTGCCATCTGCCGTCCAACCACCATGTTCCAGCAACAAATAGTACATGTGCACGGCGCGTAAACCGTACGCTTCGCCTGTCATACGAGTATTGTATAACTTACGGATCAATTCATCCTCACTCCAAAGCACATCATCCGTGCGCTCCAAAAAAGCATTTATATACTGGATCGCATTCTTACGTCCCTGCCATTGTGACATCGGGTCGGTAAAGGCTGTCCACGAACCGGTAGCCATTTTCAGGTAATAGATATAGTTACCATAATTAGAACTTGGAGCTGTATTGTTCGTTACCGCATCATCTGTAGCCACATCACTATATGGAGATGCCTGATAAGGAAGCAGGATATAAGCATTTGCTAAGACCCCCTGTGCATAAGTAGGCTCTTTAGACATGGCATCAAGATCCCGGATATTCTCGATTGCCGGCGAAAACAGGTCGTCGCAAGCGGCAAACAGCGGGAGCACAGCCAAAAGTTTTATTATATTTTTCATATTTAAATCCTTTATATCGTTTATTTTAGAAAGCAACTTTCACACCGAGGTTATAGAACCGGTACTGAGGCGCACTTCCTACATTCATTTCCAGGTGCTTGCGCTCTTTAGAGATAGTCAGCAAATTGGATCCGCTGACGTATGCAGAGATGTCATGCAGGAAGAAATTACGCAGCATGCTCTTGGGGAAATCATACGTAACCTGCACTTTGGCGATATTAAAACGATCTGTTTTGTACATCCAGAAATCAGAACTCCGGAAATTATTGGAGCCACTTTTCGTTGTCAAACGCGGATAGGTCGCTGTTGCCTTTGTCTCTTCCGTCCAACGATCGAGAACAGCTTCCGAGTATTTTCCATCTCCATACACCCAATAGTATGAACTGCTTTTCATTCCGTATGCTCCGAAACCACCTGTACCCAACACAAAGAAAGTGAAGTTTTTCCATTTGGCCGTCAGATTTACGCCCAATGTGAACGGTGATCCGTACCAGCCGCCACGGCCCAGATAAACCACATCACGCTCATCGATCACATTGTCGTTATTCTGATCCACATACTTAATATCACCGGGATGCAGTTCACTTCCTAACGATGTCTGGTCGGGGGCTGCATCTATTTCGGCCTGGCTCTGAAACAAGCCCAGACTCTGCAATCCCCAGATGGCATCTATCGGACGTCCTGCACTATTCTGATAAGCAAATTCATTGATTTCGTCACGACGGGTGGCTTTGGTTGTATAATAAGTACCTGCCACACCCAGCGTAAGATCCACTTCGCCAACGCGTTTATTCAGATTCACATTGAAATCAAATCCCATGCGACGGTTGCTGAGAAAGTTTACATAAGGAAGGAGCGAAGCATTCGGGTATCCAGTCCTAAAATAACTTGGAAAAAGCGTGGTAGGCTGAATAGGCAAACCTTCTACGTCATTATAGAAAAATGAAGCATCCGCCGTAATCAAACCTTTCCACAAGGAAGTCTTCACATTGGCAGAGAGTTCTTTCCGTTTAGCAAATGTCAGATCCTCATTCTTACCACGAACAGAGTTAGTCGAGTGTTCCAAAGCTCCGTCATACCAGCTCCACCAGGCTCCATCGGCTTGATTGTAGTTGGTATCATACAAGTAATAACCTGTTAAATCCATATCCGTATGTAAAACACTTCCTGATACATTGACCATCAAATCATCAACGACCGATGAATCAGCCAGGAAGTTCTCTTTGCTTAGTCTCCATCCCAAAGTAACGGAAGGAGAAAAAGCAGCACGGCTACCGGGACGTAACTTGGCCGAATAAACAGCAGCTCCGCCGAACTCCGCATAATATTTTTGTAAATAGTTGTACCCCAACTGCAAGCCTAGATTCACATTGCTGGTTCTATGATACACTTCTGACATCGTTCGTTGATAACCGGCTGCAATTAACATCGCTGAAAGATTATGCGTATCATCAACAGAAGTAAGATAATTGAATTGTCCGGAGAATGCAATCGTTTGACGGTCGGTGCTGGCGCCGATATTCTGCACGCCCGATTTCTTGTCATCGCCATACTTGGTCATCTTTCCAATCACATCACTACCGTTGAACGTAGCCCATTCGGGGGAGTATACAGCATAACTGTTATCATACGAAGTATTGTAGGTAGTAGCATAATCTACTGCAAACTGTGACTGGAAAGAGAGACCTTTCAACACACGTGCCAGATCAAGATTCACCCCTGTATCAAACTGGAACTGGCGGCTGGTCCATTGGTTATAACCGGCTGCGTAGTAACTGGCAAAGACATTGGTCTGATCGAGCTGAGTTCCACCCAGAAAATACTTCCCGTCGATGATGTTCATGCTGTTGCCGGTCAACGTCAAGGCAGCCAGATTTTCTGCCGGGATGTAACTTAACGGAATCAACGGAGTTACACGGTTGGGGCGCAACGTAGCTGCAGAATTCCAGTAATCGCCTTTAGCTGTCCGGGCATCATAGAATGTAGCATTGGCATTGACATAAGCGCTGATCCAGTCGTTGATGGTCAAATCGATATTACCGCGTATATTCAGACGGCTGACAAAATCTTTCTTTGCCTCACCAAACTTAAACTGATCGTCCCGACGAATATAACCGATATTGGTATAAAAACGGGCCCGTTTGTTACCTCCCGTAATCTCAGCTGTCAGGTCCGAAGTATTAAAAGCCTTCTTAATGTAGTCGGAAGAGTAAAAATCCACATTCGGGTAACGGTAAGGATTTGTTCCCGAAGCATAATGATAAATGTCCTCTTCCGTATGTTTTGGAAGCTCTCCATCATTTAAAAGCGCCTCATTATAAAGTGTCATATACTGTGCGGATCCTAAATATTTAGGGTAGCTCTTTGACACATAGAAACCGGTATTACCCCGCAGATTGATCTTAAGATCTTCTACTTTACCTCTCTTGGTGGTAATATAAATCACTCCCTTGGCAGCCCGGCTACCATAAAGGACTACAGCCGAAGCTCCTTTCAGGAAAGAAATTTGTTCAATCTCCGTAGGAAGTACATTGTCGGGATCACGGGGAACTCCATCGACCAGAACCAGATAGTCGTCCATAGCCCATAAAGAGTTTCCGCTCCAGCCGCCGATATATCCCTGCATATTGTCCAAACTATAATTGTTATAGTTCTTCTTGATGAGTTCTTCCATATTGACTACAGAAACGCCACCCAACAGGTCGCTTTGCGCCACCTTGCGATAGGCAACCTGTACCAATGGTTCTTTAGCCAGCGAATCAGTTTCATTTTCTGCAATGTCCTGCGCGCTCATAGCAAACGGAGTGCAGGCAAACATGGCACATAAAATGAATCTTGTATGTATATGTTTCATTGTTTATTCGTTTTAATTGCACATTTTTTACGCTATCGGAATTACCAGCCCGGATTCTGTCCGAATTCCGGATACATGGATACATCTTTGGTCTTCAGAGGGAACCAGTAGTGCTTCGCTCCGAACACACGTTTGAGGATCACCTGTTCACGGAGATTGGCTACCCGAGCATCTTTCGGGTCTTTCGTCTTGTAGAAATCATCATTCTCCACACGGGTAAATTCATGAGATGTCTTCACGTTGTACGGATATTCCGTCAACAACAACCAACGTTGCAAGTCATTGAAACGGAATCCTTCGAACGACAATTCTACCGCGCGTTCTCTACGCACTTCGTCTATGAACTTAGTAGCATCGGCTGTATACGCAGCATTCACATCACCTGCACCCACACGCTGACGAAGGGTATTGATAGCTTCTTCGGCTGTTTTAGAGAAGTTGGTTGCTTTACCGGTTGCACCGCCTACAGCCGCACAGGCTTCAGCATACATCAGGTAAATATCACCCAAACGCATATAAGGTAAATAAGAGTGCAGATTACCGTTCCAGTTGTAAGCGCCATCATACTTGTTACACGTATGTGGAATCAGCTTTTGAATAAAATAGCCTGTACGACTTCCATTAGCGGCAGACCTCATCGTGCCATCCGTAGCCAGTCCGCAATAACGCAAGTACTCCATATCGGCAGGCATTGTGGCATTTACAAACTTGAAACCGTCGAACATGATATCGTGATAGAAGCGCGGGTCACGACCTTTAAACGGATGAGTAGGATCGAAACCGGAAGTAGGATCGTTCAAAGGCAAGCCATTTTCCATACCGTACAAATTCACGTAATTGGCTGTCGGATGATGGATAATATTGTCATGCTCTACAATACCTTTTACTTTGGGACCGAATGTCTTGGAGGTATTCCAGTTAGTACCGTTATAGTCGGTTGAAGGTCCACGGAAAATGGCTTCTACCGAACCCGGCATCAGCCAGTTCTGACCGGTTGTGTAGAAAATATCGCTATAGCAGGAAGTGGCGTCGGAGGCTTTCACGTGATTATAGATATCTCTATATTTGAATTGCGCCAACGCGTATTGCGTCTGACCGCTTTCTACCAGAGTCAGCAATTCGCCAAAAGCCTCGGCAGCCTTCTTACAATACTCTGTGTCATAATTGTATGTATTGGCTCCACCGATTTGTGCACCATTCTTCATCAACGGGCTACCGGCCCACAAATAACTTTTACCCAGATACCCCAACGCCATGATCTTATTGGCGCGCAACTGGTTTTTGCCGTCTGTCTTACTACCAATGGAAGTCTTATCCCAATCGATAGGTAAAAGATTGGCAGCTTTCCTTAAATCGGCAGCGGCTTTATCGGCACACTCCTGAAAAGTCAAACGCGGCAAGTTCGGAGCAGAAGTTGAAGGCAACACCTGATCTACATAAGGCAATCCTCCGAAATATTGCATCAACTCAAAATGCCACCAGGCCCTGAAGAAGTACAATTGTCCGGCAATACAGTTTTTTTCTTCCTGGGTAGCTTCGGTCAACAGATCGAGGTTCTCAAGACCGAAATTAGTTTTGCGAATACAGTACCAGGCATGAGGCCATAAAGCGTGTTGGAATTTGTCTGTGGAGGTAGGATTGGTAGAAGCCTTATCCAACCAAACTCCTGTTCCATTCTGCCATGCCCAGAAGTTTCCGAGATCCACCTGATGTGTCATGTGCCAGTCGCCCTCCAGGTTGAACATCTCGTCATCCCCCCAGTTCCAGGAAGTAGTCCAGTAATTCTTTTCTTTATCCGGAATACAGTTATATATTTCTTCGATAAAGCCCTGGAAATTGGTAAAGTTCTTGAAGGCCTCTACTTCGGACACATTCGAGTCGGCCGTCTTATCCAGATAATCTTCGCAGGAAGCAAGTCCCAGCATCATGGATAAACAACCGCCCCATAAAAGAGTCTTATATATATTTTTCATCGTACTCAATGTTATAATGTGAATTTGACACCTAGATTGTAACGCTTCATGGTAGGATAAGCTCCCTGATTACCGGCCCCTGCAAAGTTGGACTCACGGTCATCGGGCATTCTCGACCATACCCAAAGGTTGTTACCATTCAAATATATCTTCAATGTATTCAAACCGATCTTCTTGATCCATCCTCCATTGAATGTATAGGCTACTTCGGCGTTCTTTAGACGAATATAAGAACCGTCATACATATATTGGGTTCCGTCATTATAAGATACGGAAGACGACCAGCGCGGAACTACCACATCGGCATTCGGATCATCCATAGACCACCAGGTACCCATATCATACACGGTATTCAACTTGCTGCCGAAGCTGGTAAGAGGAACCACACGGGTAACATTCGTTACACCATAGAACTGTACAAATGCACTGAAGCCTTTCCACTCGCCTCCCAATGTAGCATTGTAGGTGTTCTGTGGTTTGTCGGAATATCCATAAGGAACCAAGTCTTTACTGTCGATAACACCGTCACCGTTGAAGTCGACTACAAAATAATCGCCCGGCAATTTATGAGCATCATTTCTATCATGCATTGTGCTTCCGTAGAGTTGGTCATACGTCTGGCAATAACCGGCCTCTACATATGCTTTGTTTTGTCCGATACTATATCCGGCAGCTTTCTGGTAAGCAGGATATAATGCAGGATCGTCTTTGGCAAGAATCTTATTTTCGGCATGAGTCATGCTCATATTGGCCCAAAGGTGCAACTGGTTGCGGAATGTCTTGTTGATACGTAATTCCAACTCATAACCGGTAGTACGCACGCGACCCAGGTTGTCCGTAGCCGGAGTTGTTCCAAAATAGGAAGGAACTGCCCGGTCGTTACCACCTACAAGAATATCTTTACGATTGTCGCGGAAATATTCTACAGTACCGGCAAACAAGCCCTGAAGAAAAGAATAGTCCATACCGATATTCACTTTCTTCACAGTTTCCCAATGCACATTCGGATTGCCTACAGCCGATTCTCTAAACCAGGAATAAGGACTTTCGCCATGGCTCAGATCCAATGAAGATTTTCCACCATACGCCCATTGATTCATGTACAGCCAACGAGCCTTGATATTGTCATCACCGATTTCACCATAAGAGGCTCTTACTTTCAACATATCCAGAAACTTAATGTCCTTCATGAAACTTTCTTCACTAATCATCCAGCCGACGGCGCCTGAGTTGAAGAAAGCAAAACGATTCTCTTTACTGAACTTCTCGGAACCATTGTATGCACCATTATATTCAATAAAGTATCTGCCTGCATAATTATAGGTAGTACGGAATGCCCAGTCTTCCCGGTAGTGAGGAATTTCGCTACCCGTAGCATTTTCCTGGCGGCTAAACAATCCCATAGCCGTCACGCTATGTTTCCCGAAGTCTCTTGCCCAGTTCAACTGTAACTGATAATTCAAATTACGCATGGTATCACTATTCTTTACCGTACCCGCTTGAGTGGTCCACATAACACCTTGCTGGAAGTCGAACTTATTATTGTTCTCGTATTCTTTTTTATAAGAAATCATACCGGTGTCCGGATCAATCCATTTCTGTTGGGCATCATTATAAAGGTCGTTCACGCCGCGGTTGTATTCCACGAATGCGTTATCCCAGGAAATAGTTCCCCTGGCACTCAACCCTTTCGTAATGAAATTCAGGTCTTGTTCCAATGCAAAGTCAGTGGTAATACGTGTCGTAGTAGTAGTCATCACACCGGCAAGAGCCAGGTTGGCTGCCGAGTTAGTAACGTTTGAGATATTAGGATAATATCCCCAGGAACCGTCTGAATATTTAGGCAGGAATACGTCCGGTGCAATGTTGTAAGCGCCTGCCCATTGCTGAGCAACTCCCCATTCGGATGAATCGGTCTGATTCCAGGGACTTTTCTTGCTTGCGTTAGATCCTGCCAGATTGACCTTGAATTGGGTCGTTTTGGTCAACTTAAAATCAAGATTACTACGCACGTTAATACGGTTGTATCCGTAACCCGATTGATAGTTACGACCATTATCCCATACCTTAAAGATATCGCCTTCATGCACATAATCGGCAGAGGTAAAGTATTTCACAAAGCTGGTACCTCCACTTACATTGATGTTCGCATTGTACGACATGGTATAATCTTTGAAGATAGCCTTTTGCCAATCCACATTCGGATAGCGTTCTGATTCTTCCAGACTGGCCGGATAACGATACTTATTAATAATATCTTGCGGTTTAATATATGCCCAAGATTCCGGAGTTACACCCAATTCATGTTCAATAGCCACATTACGTGCACGCAATGCATCATACGAATCCAATTTATTCGGCAACATAGATGGAGCCTTCATGGTCATATTGGCAGAAATATCGATCCGGGCGCTACCTTCCTTACCACGTTTAGTAGTAATAAGGATTACACCGTTTGCACCTTTCACACCATAAACAGCAGTTGCCGAAGCATCTTTCAATACAGAAACCGATTCGACCGAACTGATATCCACACTACTCATCGGACGTTCGATACCATCGACCAATACTAACGGATCACTGTTGTTCCATGAGCTGGCGCCGCGAATCTGGATCTGAGGTTCTTCTTCACCCGGCATACCTGAGCTAGCCACTGTAATAACACCCGGAAGGTTACCCGTCAGTGCGGCGCCAATATCAGAAATACCACCGGCACGTTCAAGCACTTTACCGGTAGTCTGCGTAATGGCACCAACCACACTGGCTTTCTTCTGTTGGCCATAACCCACCACCACTACTTCGCTCAACTGAACATTGTCGTCTTGCAGAGTGATCTTTATTAAATTGTTTCCACTGGTATTTACCTCTTGCGTGGTCATACCGACAAAAGACACCACCAGTGTCTGCGATCCTTGAGGAACACTAAGTATAAAATTACCATTCATATCGGTAATCGTACCTGTGGAAGTTTTACCTTTGAGCATTATTGAAGCACCAATAATAGGATCGCCCTGCGCATCAAATACCATACCTTTTATAGTACGCATATTTTGCGCTAAGGCCAACGGGCTACAGAAAATGATCAATGAGAACAAAAATCTTGTCAGCAATATCTCCAACCGACGATTTGCCTGCGGATAGGAACAGCTTGATAGAATTCCACTAATTTTTCTTTTCATTTTAATTAAATTAAGCTGATTAACTTGTTTTTCACTACTTTGAATCAGATATTCAAAGACCAGATTACTACCGGATAACTCTAGCATAGGCTATCCAGCTAGATTTTCGATTAACTGTCATTAAAAGTTCTACTCATATGCATCGAATTTAAGGGTAAATAAAGATGTTTTTTGCTGTTCTATTCTCTAAATAAACCACAGCCTGGAAAGGGGACGTATTTTTCAAGGCACTGTTCCCATCAAACCTAATCAGCGTGTTTTACGTTGGCAAATATATTTATTGCATTTGTAATTCATTTATCATAGTGAAACACATCTTTTCACGTGCGTTACATTAGGTTTAGGAATGTTACACAATGTTTTCCGCTTGTTACAAGAAAATAAATAAAAAACTGATTATCAAACGATTATAATCATAAAATTAATTACTCAAAGTATCAATAAAAACAAGGGATGAAACATCAAAACAGATAAAAGAAACATCTACCACTATTTAATCAGAAGTCGAAAGACTTAAAAACTAAATAATGATAGATGACAAATAGAAATTCTATTTTACAATAATTATAGAATCCCCAACAATTTATATATTTTTCAAATGAACCAGGAAAGACTAAACACTTACCGATATTTATAAGCGAAGTAGTAATAGATCAGCAATGCTACGCCCAGCAAACCGGCAGAAATCATAGCCAGAAGTTCAAAGATACCGGTAGGCGACATACCCCATACCGGTTCCGTATCGATTAACGCCAACGATAAAAACATCAGCCCCAGGGCAACATTCATCACGCGGCTCAAGCGAGCGGCCAGTTTAACTTGTACCATCACCGTCTGCTCCGTCACGCGAAAAGGGAATTTAAACAAACGGACAGGAGCATATCCTCCGTAAGCTACCGTGACCATGCCGAAGGTTCCGGCAATGGCAACGGCTATCGCTTTCGATTTCGTATCTCCGCCAGGCAGTTGAAAACAAAGGTAAATCACGGCTGCGCACATAATGATCCACACTACCAGTGCTACTACCTCTAGTATCCGATCCAACATTGTGGGATATAAACGTACATTCGGAAGATGCTTTCCCGAATAAAATCCTAAGTTAATCATTTTCCTGGTCCTCCTTATCTGATTTCGTTTTTCGGGGCTTCTTCATCCGGCCGCTCTTCTTCAACGCCTCGGCAATGATCCATTGGAGCTGCCCGTTGGTACTGCGAAATTCATCGGCAGCCCACTTCTCGATCGCTTCCATGGTTTCGGTATCCACGCGCAATACAAAACTTTTAGATGATTCTTTTTTAGCCACGTCGCACTACTTCTTTTATTAATGATTCAATGTTCCCGCATTGACAATGGGCTGAGCGGCTTCATCGGCACACAATACCACAAGCAGATTGCTCACCATCGCTGCTTTCTTTTCTTCATCCAGCTCCACGATTTCTTCCTCGGCCAACTTGTGCAAAGCCATCTTCACCATCGAAACAGCACCTTCCACGATTTTCTCGCGAGCGGTAATGATGGCCGATGCCTGCTGACGGCGAAGCATCACCGCTGCAATCTCCGGAGCATACGCCAGGTAATTGATGCGAGCCTCGATCACTTCCAACCCTGCCATGGCCAGGCGCTCATTCAGCTTCTGTTCCAACTGATCGTTGACTTCCTCACCACCCGAGCGAAGCGTCAACCCATCGATATCCGCCTCATTATCGTCATAGGCATATTGTCCGGCTACCTGACGAAGAGCGGCATCGCTTTGTATCCTCACAAAGTTCTCGAACGCATTCATACGGTTGGCCACGGCATTGCCTACAACCGTATGGCTCTTGCCGTCATACGTAGTACCCGCCGCCATCGTTTGCGAGTCGATCTCGAACATGGCCTTGTAGGTATCTTTCAGTTTCCACACGAGCACCAGACCGATCAGAATCGGATTACCGATCTTATCATTCACCTTGATCGGCTCAATGTCGAGGTTGCGGGCACGAAGGGAAAGCTTCTTAGACACCACGAACGGGTTTACCCAAAAGAATCCGGTTTCCTTAAACGTTCCTCTGTACTTCCCAAAGAATACCATAGCCCGGGCTTCGTTCGGCTCCAACTGATTAAAACCAGGTAAAAGTGTAAACGCTGCTGCAAGAACCAGCAGACCATACAAGATAGCAAACCCACCGACCGTACGAACCAAACTAAACAACCCGATGCCGGCAACTAACATTAAAAAAAACAGGAATAACATGGCAAATCCATTAACCACAACTCCCTCATAATTAAATTCTTTCTCTTCCATACTATTAAATTTTATAATATCATTTTGATATCACAAATATATCGTTTTTAATTTCAAAAAAGCAAGAGACACATTGAATAAGAGCGAAGATTTAACACAGATTAAGAGAAGCACGGGGGTTAACCCGCCAAACGCTGTTTACGAAATATAACTTCCTCCGTTTTGAGGTATTTCAGTTTATTGCTAACTTTGCCACCAGTATCAAACTCAATACGTTAAAAGATTATGGTGAAAAAGCTGTCCGTATCGTTCCTATTTAGCCTGCTTTGCCTCGTTGCAATGGCTCAGAGCAAACAGTCGCTCAACCTAAAAGATATCACCTCCGGCAAGTACCGCCCCGAAAACATTTCAGGCATTGTGTTCACTCCCGATGGTGACTTCTACACCAAAGCCAATGCGGAAGGCACGCAAATCATCAAGTACTCTTTCAAGACCGGTGAACAGGTGGGAGTATTGTTCGATGTAGCTACCGCACGAGAATGTACGTTCAAGACTTTCGACAGCTACCAGTTCTCACCCGACGGCACCAAGTTGCTGATCGCCACCGAGACCAGTCCCATCTACAGACACTCGTATACAGCCGTACATTATATATATCCTTTGAAGCAAAACGACAAAGGGGTAACGACAAACAACATAATAGAACGGCTCTCAGACGGTGGGCCTCAACAGGTCCCCGTCTTTTCTCCCGATGGCAACCTGATCGCCTTTGTGCGTGACAATAATATTTTCCTGGTAAAGTTGCTTTATGGCAACAGCGAAAGCCAGGTAACCGAAGACGGCAAACCCAATGCCATTATCAACGGTATACCCGACTGGGTGTACGAAGAAGAGTTCGCATTCGACCGTGCACTGGAGTTCAATGCCGACAACACCATGCTGGCTTTTATCCGGTTTGACGAAACAGCCGTCCCCTCCTACTCCATCCAGATGTTTGCCGGAGAAGCACCCCGCATCGCCCCCCTGGCCGATTACCCGGGCGACTATACCTATAAATATCCGAAAGCAGGCTATCCGAACTCCAAGGTAGAAGTGCGTACCTTCGACATCAAGTCGAAAGTGACGCGTACCGTACAGGTTCCTCTGGATGCCGATGGCTATATTCCGCGCATACGCTTCACAAAGGATGCCAGCAAACTGGCGGTCATGACGTTGAACCGTCACCAGAACCGCCTCGACATGTACTTTGCCGATCCCCGTTCGACAGTATGCAAGCTGGTGCTGCGCGATGAAACCAAGTATTACATTGAAGATGACGCATTCGACCAGATACAGTTCTATCCGGAAAACTTCAGCTTCGTGAGCGATAAAAGTGGCTACCCACACCTGTATTGGTACAGCATGGGAGGCAACCTGGTGAAACAGGTGACCGCCGGATCATATGAAGTGAAAGAATTCCTGGGTTACGAAGATGCCGAAGGAGCTTTCTATTATACCGCCAACGAAGAGAGCCCGATGCGCCAGGCCGTTTACAAGCTCGACCGCAAAGGAAAGAAAATCAAACTGTCGGCCAAAACAGGAACCAACAAAGCCCTGTTCAGCGCTTCGATGAAATACTACATCAACACGTACACCAGCCTGAACACCCCCCCCGTAATCACGCTGAACGACAATACAGGCAAGGAACTGAAAACACTGATCGGCAACGAGAAGCTGAAACAGGCGTTGGCCAGCGTGGCACTTCCTACCAAAGAGTTCTTCACGTTCAAAACATCGGAAGGTGTGGAACTGAACGGCTGGATGCTGAAACCCGCCGACTTCTCCGCCTCCAAGAAATACCCGGCACTGATGTACCAGTACAGCGGACCGGGTAGTCAACAAGTAATAGACTCCTGGAACATTACCTGGGAGAACTACATGGCCAGTCAGGGATTCGTCGTTGTTTGTGTGGACGGACGGGGAACCGGCGGACGGGGAACTGAATTCCAGAAATGCACCTACATGAATTTGGGGGTGAAAGAAGCTAAGGATCAGGTAGAAACAGCCAAGTATCTGGGTACACAAAACTACATCGACAAAAGCCGCATCGGTATCTGGGGATGGAGCTACGGCGGATACATGACCATCATGAGTATGAGCGAAGGTACACCGGTATTCAAAGCAGGCGTGGCCGTGGCCGCACCTACCGACTGGCGTTTCTACGACACAGTATACACCGAACGCTACATGCGCACTCCGAAAGAGAATGCCGAAGGATATAAAGCCGCCTCCGCTTTCACCCGTGCAGAGAAGCTACACGGCAATTTATTGCTGGTGCACGGCATGGCGGACGACAATGTACATTATCAAAACTGTGTGGAATACGCCGAACACCTGGTTCAGCTCGACAAGCAGTTTGACATGCAGATATACACCAACCGCAACCACAGCATTTTCGGCGGAAACACCCGCCAACATTTATATACACGACTGACTAACTTCTTCAAAAGCAACCTGTAATGAGCGAACGAGTACGCAAGCCCGACTGGCTGAAAATCAGCATCGGCGCCAACGAACGATATACCGACACCAAACGGATTGTCGATTCCCATTGCCTGCATACCATCTGTAGCAGCGGGCGTTGCCCTAACATGGGCGAATGCTGGGGAAAAGGAACCGCCACGTTCATGATTGCAGGTGATGTCTGTACCCGCAGTTGCAAGTTCTGCAACACTCTTACCGGTCGCCCGCTTCCGTTGGATGCCGAAGAACCCGGCCGCGTAGCAAACTCCATCGCCCTGATGAAACTTTCGCACGCCGTCGTCACCTCGGTAGATCGCGACGATCTGCCCGACCTGGGTGCTGCACACTGGGCGCACACCATCGAAGAGATCAGACGTGTAAATCCGGATACGACCATCGAAGTATTGATTCCCGACTTCCAGGGACGTCCCGAATGCATTGAGCAGGTCATCGCCTCCCGGCCGGAAATCATTTCGCACAACATGGAGACGGTGAGACGAATCACCCCGCTGGTACGCAGTGCCGCCAATTACGACACCAGCCTGAGCGTTATCCGCCAAGTAGCCGAGAGTGGTGTAACTGCCAAAAGCGGCATCATGGTCGGCCTGGGCGAAACGGTTGCTGAGGTAGAAGAACTGATGGACGATCTACTCACCGTAGGTTGTAAGATACTCACCATCGGTCAATACCTGCAACCGTCGCACAAACATTATCCGGTAACGGCATACATCACTCCCGAACAGTTTGCCGACTATAAAAAGACAGGACTGAAGAAAGGATTCGAACAAGTAGAAAGCGCCCCGTTGGTACGTTCTTCTTACCATGCAGAGAAACACATCAAACGGTAAACAAAGCCACTCATTATTTGTTTTATAATAAAAACAATTCTTATCAATAGAAAATGAGGCGCAAACTTACATTGTCCTATGTGTTCAATATGTCGTTGGGGTTTACTCCAGCCATTATTGCGATTTTATTATGCGGGGTCCTACCTAATCATATAGCCATCTATATAGGAACAGGATTCGGCATAGTGTACACATTTTTAACAATGTTGCAGCGAGCCAACCGGGCGCCCAACCTTATATTATTTATTTCCACAGCCATATTGGGAGTATTGTCCATTATAACACTTATTCCCAGCCATCTCATTCCGGATGTTCCGGTACATGCATTGCCCATTGTTATCGAATCGAGTATTCTGATTTTAATGTTGATCATCTACCTCCAAAGAAATAAACTATCCGAATATTTTCGCAACAAGAAAGAGCGCCTGCTTTGCCAGAGTGTAGAGTCGACGATCGTTTCCGCCCGTGTAGCTTTGGCTTTAGGCACAATACACCTGGTGGTCATCCTGCTCGCTTTGCTGTTCGGCAAACATCCGATGAAAGAAAATACGTTCCAGGCTATTTTCCTCATCATGCCCTGGGTTATCTTTATAGCATGTATTGTATTCAACCAGATCGGCATAGCCTATTTCAATAATGCTGTCCGCAGAACCGTCATACTCCCGGTAGTGAACAAGCGGGGAGATGTCATTGGCAGAAGTGTGGCCGCTGAAGCTTTGAAAAACAAGAACAAGCACATCAACCCGGTAGTGCGTGTGGCCATCGTCACCAACGGAATGCTGTTCTTATGCAAGCGGGCGCAAACCCGTATTCTGGATAAAGGAAAAATGGATGTGCCTCTGGAAAGATACCTTCGCTTTGGAGAAACATTGGAAGAATGTGCCAACGATTTGGTGCATAGCACGTTCCCGGACGCCAAAGAAGTGCTGAAGCCCGTCTTCAGTGTTTCCTATCATTTTGAGAATGAGATAACCAACCGGCTGACCTACCTGTTTATTCTTGATGTAAAAGATGATATCATCCTGTGCGATCCCCGTTTTGACGGCGGAAAGCTATGGACACTTAACCAGATAGATCAAAACCTGGGTAGAGAGTATTTTGGTTCCTGTCTGGAAGAAGAGTTCGAGCACCTGAAGGTAATTATTGATATAAGAGAAAGATACAAGGTATCTTAGACAAATCGGGCACCTTTCCTTTCCACTCTTTCACCGTTTTAGTTTTGATGAATTCGTCATCGCAGGTTATATTGGCTGCGATGCAGAGTTTGGTTTGTGGGCGACAGTTATGTAAAATATCGTCCACCATCTTGTTATTACGGTAAGGCGTTTCGATAAATAGTTGGGTTTGGCTTTCGGAATAGATGCGTTGCTCCAGCACCTTCAACCGTTTGGCACGTTCGCCCGGCTCTATGGGAAGATAACCGTGGAAGGCAAAGCTTTGCCCATTGAAACCCGAAGCCATCACGGAAAGTATGATGGACGAAGGTCCTACCAACGGAACCACTTTGAGATTCTTGTGTTGGGCGATGGCCACCACATCCGCACCCGGATCGGCCACAGCCGGACAACCCGCTTCGGAGATCACCCCCATGGATGCACCGTCGGCCAGTGGTTTCAGGTAACCGGCTATTTCTTCGGGCGACGTATGCTTGTTCAGGGTATAAAATGTCAACGCATCGATATCTATATCCTTATCCACTTTCTTCAGGAAACGGCGTGCCGAACGTACATCTTCCACTATAAAGTGTCGGATACCGAGAATGACTTCCTTATTATAAGGAGGCAACACAGATTCAATAGAGGTATCGCCCAGCGTGACGGGCAGGAGATAAAGAGCCGTTTCCATGGTGGAAATTTAAAATAATGAAACAACGTTCGGTTTACACCGATTAATAATTATAAGAATGGAGAGCCAAGAAATAAAAAGATTAAGAATCAAGACCAGCCTCAACAAAAGGCTTATTCTTAATTCTTAATCTTTAATTCTAATTCTACTATCCGTAGATGATCTTTCCGTTTTCGTCCATATAGTCTTCCAGACCGCGTTCGTACGTAGCCATGGCACGAAGACTCATACCTACACTGGAGAAACCACCGTCGTGATACAAGTTCTGCATGGTCACCTTGCGGGTCAGATCAGAGAACATCACGATGCAATAATCGGCGCATTCATCGGCCGAAGCATTGCCCAGCGGTGACATACGGTTGGCGAAATCGAACAATTTGTCCATACCTTTCACACCCGAACCGGCAGTAGTCATGGTAGGCGACTGAGAAATAGTATTCACACGTACATTGGATTCGCGACCGTAGATATAGCCGAAGCTACGGGCAATCGACTCAAGCAATGCCTTGGCATCCGCCATATCGTTGTAACCGTAGAATGTACGTTGCGCAGCTACGTAGCTCAATGCCACGATAGAACCATATTGAGCAATGGCATCCATTTTCTTGGCTACCTGAATCATTTTGTGGAACGACACCGAAGAAATATCCAGCGTCTTTTCCAACATATCATAATCCAGGTCGTCATATGTACGTTTCTTGCGTACATTGGGCGACATGCCAATAGAATGAAGAACAAAGTCAATTTTTCCACCTAATATTTCCATGGAGTTCTTGAAAACAGTCTCCAAATCTTCCACACTGGTAGCATCGGCAGGAATTACCTGGCAATTCAATTTTTGCGCCAAGGCATCCACTTCACCCATACGAACCGCAATCGGGGTATTCGATAATGTAATCGTCGCACCCTCTTCTACAGCCTTCTCGGCCACTTTCCAAGCAATCGACTGTTCGTTCAGGGCACCGAAGATGATCCCTCTTTTTCCTTTCAATAAATTGTAACTCATACCTATATACAGTTAAATTAGGCTGCAAAGATAGGAAGTTTTTGCACAAAAAAACGGAAAGTGAGCCATGAAACCGATAATACAACAAAAAATCCACCTAAACCAACAAATAGTACACATCCGGAAAGACAATCTGCCCTATCTTTGCAATCGATAATTAAGAGGTTTTTTCATAATATTTATTTAAGGTTAGAATTAGGTTAACATGAATCATTATTATTCCGTGGCAAGCTGCTCGGGAGAGTCGCTTGCCAGGATAATAATAACCACTTAATTACACGTACATATATAAATAAGGTTATAATTAAAATTCTATACACCCATATCAAGATGAACACATTGACCAGAAAACTTCTTTTGCTCTCCATAGCATGTTTACCATTGCTACAAGGAACCAACAAGATATTCGCTCAAAACGGGAACGCAATAGATGCCAGCATCTACTCCAATCTCCCATTCGACATGCCCAAAGTAGAACAACCTTCTTTCCCGAAATACGAGGTAAGTATCGTCAAGTTTGGCGCTAAAGGCGACGGAGTGACGTTGAACACCCAAGCAATCAACAATGCCATCAAGGCAGTAAATGCCAAAGGAGGCGGAAAGGTAATCATCCCGGAAGGAATATGGCTCACAGGCCCCATCGTCTTACTGAGTAATGTAAATTTGTACACAGAACGCAATTCACTGATACTTTTCAGTGATGATTTCGAGTTATACCCCATTATAAATACATCGTTCGAAGGACTGGAAACCCGCCGTTGCCAGTCGCCGATCTCCGCCCGCGAAGCCAATAATATTGCCATTACCGGTTACGGTACATTCGATGGTTCGGGTGATAGCTGGCGTCCGGTAAAGAAGGAGAAACTGACTGCCGGTCAGTGGAGTAGCCTGGTAAAATCGGGCGGTGTGACGGACGAAGCCGGTAGAATATGGTATCCCACTGCCGGCGCCCTGAAGGGTTCCATGTCAACCAAGAACTTCAACGTTCCCGAAGGAATTGAAAGCGAAGAGGATTGGAACGAGATCCGTCCGTGGCTGCGTCCCGTACTGCTTAACTTTGTAAAATGCAAGAAAGTATTGCTCGAAGGAGCTACGTTCAAGAACTCGCCAAGCTGGTGTCTGCACCCGCTGTCATGCGAACATATCACTGTTAACAACATTACGGTTATCAACCCGTGGTATTCGCAGAATGGTGATGCACTCGACCTGGAATCGTGCAAGAATGCCTTGATCATCAACTCCACATTCGATGCCGGCGATGATGCCATCTGCCTCAAATCGGGTAAAGACGAAGACGGACGTCGTCGCGGAGAACCCTGCCAGAATGTGATTGTGAAGAACAATGTCGTATTGCACGGACACGGCGGTTTCGTAGTAGGTAGCGAAATGTCGGGCGGTGTGAAAAACATCCATGTATCCGACTGTACTTTCATGGGAACCGACGTAGGTTTGCGTTTCAAGAGTACCCGTGGACGTGGCGGTGTGGTAGAAGGTATTTACATCGACAACATCCATATGATCAATATACCGAACGAGCCGTTGCTGTTCGACTTGTTCTACGGAGGTAAAGGTCCGGACGAAGATTCCAACACGAAGGCCGATCTACCGCCGGTAACGGAAGAAACTCCTGCATTCCGCGACATTCATATCTCCAACATCACCTGTAAAGGTTCCGGACGCGCCATGTTCTTCAACGGACTTCCCGAAATGCCGGTACGGAATATAACAGTGAAAAACGTAGTGATTTCCGATGCGACAGAAGGTATTGTTATCAGCCAGGCCGAGGGAGTGACACTGGAAAAAATACAGATTTCAACCCTCAAGGAAGGAAATACGCTTAAAATGAGATATGCAAAGAACGTCAAAGTAGACGGGAAAACATACAAAGAAGTTGATGCCAGTGGATTGAGCATGGACTTTTAAGAAGATCACGGCACAATCACAAAATATACAAAGCAGACAGTCTTTCAATCAAAAGGATTAAGACTGTCTGCTTTTTTTCTTGTACATTTGCCTCCTCATTTTATATCCACATACCCATGAAAAGAAAACTTCTTATCGCCCTTCTCCTACTTGGCGGATGTCAGGCAGCACTTTGGGCACAACAAACGCTTACGGTTCAGGTAAGCAACCGCTGGAACCGTGCCAAGACCGATGAACCGGTCGTAATCGATTTAAATAAATTGTCGACTGGTTTCCAGGTAAAATCGGCCGTCGTCATGGAAGGTACCACAGAGATTCCTTCACAGCTCGACGACCTGAATGGCGACCGCAAAGCCGATGAACTGGCTTTCCTTACTAACCTTGCCGCCAATAGCACCAAGACATTCACCATCACCCTATCACCTGCGAAGAGCGACAAAAAGTACGAGCCACGCGTTTATGCCGAGATGCTGGTAAGTGATAAAAAAGGCAAACATGTTCCGGTACAAGCGGTAACCATCCCCGGTACCAGCAATATTTACAACCAGATGCACCATCACGGTCCGGCATTCGAATCGGAATTGGTAGCCTACCGCCTCTATTTCGACCAGAAACAGACGGTAGATATTTATGGTAAGTTCAACAAAGGATTCGAGATTCAGGAGTCACAGTTCTACCCCACGGACGAACAACTGGCACGTGGCTTCGGCGACGACGTACTGCTGGTAGGCGGTAGCTGCGGTGTAGGTGCCCTGAAAGGATGGGACGGTACGAAAGCTACCCACATCACTCCGGTAAGCACGCTGACCGAACGCATCATTGCCTACGGACCGGTACGTACCATCTCCGAAATTGCCGTGGCCGACTGGGCATACAAGGGCAAGGAGTTGAACATGACCACCCGCTACACGCTTTATGGCGGACATCGCGACCTGCTGATCGAGGCTCTGTTCGAAGAACCGCTCGGCGATGAGGTATTCTGCACCGGTGTACAAGACATCATCGGTTCTGTCTCTTCGTCGGATCACAAGGGGCTCGTTGGCTGCTGGGGTACCAACTGGCCGGTAAACGATACAGTGAAATATGCCAAAGAGACTGTGGGACTTGCCACCTGCATCCCGCAAAAATACGTCAAAGCAGAAGTAAAAGACAAGGTGAACTACCTCTATACCGTAGGAGCCAAAGGACAAAAGTCGTTCAACTACTACACCATGTTTACTTCAATGAAAGAAACATTCGGCTACAAGACTCCCGAAGCTTGGTTCGCCTACATGCGCGAATGGAAGGAAAGCCTTGAGCATCCGGCTGAAGTGAAAGTTTCCAAGGCGAAATAGTTAGTGTTGTCTCTTCTTTCTCTTTTGTCTTGAAACAAAAGAAAAGAAGAATCACAATTATTGTCCCTATCCGCCCAATTATTCCACCCTTGCATCGCATCTTTTTTCTTATTTTTGTACCGTCAAAAACAACATCAATACCATCATGAAAAAACTTTCCGCTTTATTTGGCTTCTGTCTGCTGGCAACCGCAGCTGTAGCACAATCTAACTATGTTTCCGAAGTATGGACACCCGACTTAGGTAACGGTAATTACAAAAATCCGGTTCTTTACGCCGACTATTCCGATCCCGACGCATGCCGCGTGGGCGACGATTTCTATCTGACTTCTTCCAGTTTCAACTGTCTGCCTGGTTTGCAGATTCTCCATTCAAAGGATTTGGTAAACTGGACCATTATTGGCGCAGCCGTTCCGTACGCCCTGCCTCCGGTGGTAAGTCCCGAACGCCCCGAACACGGCAACCGCGTTTGGGCTCCGGCCATCCGCCACCATAAAGGTGTGTTCTATATCTTCTGGGGTGACCCCGATCAAGGCGCCTTCATGGTGCAAGCCCGCGACCCTAAAGGTCCGTGGACAGAGCCGGTACTGGTAAAACCCGGACAAGGCATCATCGACACTTGCCCGCTGTGGGACGAGGACGGTAAAGTGTACATGGTACATGCATATGCCGGTAGCCGTGCCGAGTTGAAGAGTGTCATCGCTATTTGCGAACTGAATAAAGAAGCCACGGAAGCCATTACTCCGTCGCGTATCATCTTCGATGGACACGAAGCGCACGAAACTTGCGAAGGTCCGAAGTTCTACAAGAAAAACGGTTATTATTATATCTTCCATCCGGCAGGTGGCGTACCCACAGGTTGGCAAGTAGTACTCCGCTCGAAGAACGTATACGGCCCGTACGAATGGAAAACGGTATTGGCACAAGGTAATAGCCCGGTCAACGGTCCTCATCAGGGAGCTTGGGTAGACACCCCCACCGGCGAAGACTGGTTCCTGCACTTCCAGGATGTAGGTGCATACGGCCGTCTGGTACATCTTCAACCGATGAAATGGGTGAACGATTGGCCTGTGATCGGCATCGACAAAGACGGTGACGGTTGCGGTGAGCCGGTGATGACTTACAAGAAACCGAACGTAGGCAAGACTTACCCCATCTGCACTCCGCAAGAGAGCGACGAGTTCGACGGATATACCCTCTCTCCGCAATGGCAATGGCATGCCAACATCAATGAAAAGTGGGCATACTACGCAGGCGACCAAGGTTTCGCACGTCTCTACTCCTATCCGGTAGTGGCCGAATACAAGAGCCTCTGGGATGTAGCCAACCTGTTGTTGCAGAAAACTCCCGCAGAGAACTTCACCGCCAGCATGAAGCTGACCTTCAAACCGTCCAAAAAGTTCAAAGGCGAACGTACCGGATTGGTGGTAATGGGTATGGACTATGCCGGTCTGATCCTCGAAAACACCGACAAAGGACTGGTGCTTTCGCAAGTGGAATGTCCCAAAGCCGACCGCGGAGGCACGGAAGTAGCCCATGCGTCTACCGACCTGAAAGACGGAACGGTATACCTGCGGGTGAAATTCGCGAATACCAAAGAGAAGATCAAAGGAAGCGAAGGTGGTAACGATCAGAAGATCATGTGCGAATTCAGCTACAGCCTCGACGGTAAGAATTACCAATCATTCGGCAAAACGTTCCAGGCCAGGGAAGGCAAATGGATCGGCGCCAAGGTGGGTACCTTCTGTACTCGTCCTGCCATCAAAATAAATGATGGCGGTTGGGCGGATGTAGACTGGTTCCGCATCACCAAGAAATAAACTCACACAGACTCTCCTTCCTCACTCAAGAGGGAGGAGAGTTTTGTTTTAAATCCATCCGTGCGCAACGGCTTATAAGAAAAGAAAAGGTTACCTTTGCGGCATGAAGAAGTTACTTATATTCGATTTAGACGGCACGCTGCTGAATACCATTACCGACCTGGCTCGCAGCGCTAATCATGCACTGGCACAATTGGGCTATCCCACCCACCCCATCGAGGCTTATAACCTGATGGTAGGAAACGGTATCAACAAACTGCTGGAACGAGCTTTGCCGCAAGAGGCACGCACCGAAGAAGAAGTGCTCCGCGTACGCAAAGAGTTTACACTATATTACGATGAACATGCCACGGAGGCCACTGCACCCTATCCCGGCATATCGGAGTTACTGCGCGAATTGCAGTCACAGGGTTGCCTGCTGGCAGTAGCTTCTAACAAGTATCAATCGGCCACCGAGAAACTGGTTGCCCGTTTCTTCCCGGATATTCGCTTCGAGGCTGTATTCGGTCAGCGTGAGGGTGTTCCCGTGAAGCCCGATCCTACAATCGTATTCGATATATTGCAACGAACGGGCATTACCAAAAAAGATGTATTATATATAGGTGATTCGGGTGTGGATATGCAAACGGCCAATAATGCCGGAGTAACGGCTTGTGGGGTTACCTGGGGATTCCGTCAGCGGACGGAGCTCGAAAGCTTTTATCCGGAGTATTTGGTTGACAATGCTCAGGCCATTGACAAGATACGTAATATTGAATAAGACGAGTCCGGTATACCCCCTGAATATGGGTCTATACCGAACTCGTTATTTATGTGTCGGGCATGTCAGCGAATTATTCCAATCTCTCCCATCCATTGTTCGGCCAACAAAGTCCACTGGTTGGTCGTTCCGGGATTATTGCGTAATGCAATGCTATGTCCTCCTTCCGGAAAAATGTGCAATGTAGACTTCTTCACATCTGCCTTTTTCAATGCCGTATAGTACAAAACGCTATTCAACGGCGAAACAGCCGTGTCGTTGGTGGCATGCACGATAAAAGCCGGAGGTGTTTGTGCCGTCACCTGTTCGTCGCACGAGAACTGATGTAGCAATGCTTCTGCCGGGTTCTTTCCAAGTAAGTTTTCCCGACTACCTTTATGAGCCAGCTCACGCATGGAGATTACCGGCGAAACAAGAATGGTAAAATCCGGACGGAATGACTGTTTATCCAGTGCATCCCCTCCTCGCCCCCAATCGTTGGTCAGTGTAGAGAGCGTAGCCGACAGATGCGCACCTGCCGAAGATCCCATCACTCCTACCTTATGAATATCAATACCGTATTTGTCGGCATTTGCCCGGATATAACGTATGGCGCGCTGTGCATCCTCCAACGGCGCCTGATGGCTCACCTTCACATCGGGTGATTGCGGCATGCGGTGATTCAGCACAAAAGCCGTCACACCAAAGGTATTGAACCACTTCGCCAGTTGCCAGCCACTAATCTGGTAAGCAAGCCGGGCATACCCTCCACCGGGGATGATCAGTACAGCCGCCCCTTTGTTTTCGGCTATCGATGGTTCGAACACATATACTCCGGGAGTTCCTACCTGATACACGCGTTCATTAGCAATACTGTCCTTCACCGGTATACCTTTACTGTTTGGCATATTCCCGTTCCATAGCGGAACAAATTCCTGCGCTTGGGTAGTCATCCAGCCCATGCAAGCAAGAGCTATTGAAAAAAGAAATCGTTTCATACAAATAGTCATTTGTAAGCAAATATAATTCTTTTTATTCAGAGCACCCCTCGATTTATGCAGAATCGACCTCGGCCTATACAAAAGTCTTCAGTAATACCGGTGGAAACGCGTCGTTACTGCTGGTTCTGCGCCGTCACGATATCTTTTACCAGATAGTGCAGATACATTTCCAGGTTGGTGTATTTACCATTGGGGTCTATTGTTTTCTCGTTGCCATCCGACGCTTTGCTTGGATCGAGGCCGAAACGCTTTTCCCATGCATCGGGGATGCCGTCCTTGTCTGTATCTACAGGTGCGGTATCATTTTTATAGTTGGGCCATCCTCCTACATCCGTCTGAGAGTCAATCAAGCCATTAAGACTACCGTTACTACCTTTATATGTATAGGTACCGTCAGTCACTTCTCTGACAATGCGTTGATCTACCACGTCTCTAACCAGCGAAGCCCCCGCATGATCTCTTACCCGATTGTAAGCAATGGTTGCCGGGTGAGTAGTCACAGCAGGCACGGAAAATTCGGTAGAAGATTTCAACTCGTTTTTATTCTTTGAATCCGGATTGGGATGTATTCCTTGCCAATTGTCATTCGTAACTGAAGCACTGCTGGTCATGTAATTTCCATTCACATAGAAAGCTCCCCACACACCAGCCGGTTGTTCATTTGTTCCATCATCGGCATTCGGTTGAAAGATGCGGGCAGTGTTTTTCGATGCCGGCCCCGGTTTATAATAGTTATTGACCAGATTATACCTGCCGCCTTCACCGGCGTATGCACTGTTTGCCCCCCAATTATAAATCACATTATTACGAAAATCGACCAGTTCCTCTCCCGGATTATTCGAATAACGGCTTCCGCACATGCGTGGATTCCGACTGTCGTGATGCGCTAATAAATTATGGTGGAAGGTAGCCGTCTTTCCTCCCCATATACCTCCATATCCATGGGATCCTTTTTCATGTACAGAGTTTTTTAAACTTTCTGCCAACAAACACCATTGCATGGTAAAACCGGTATTATCATAAAAGGACGAACACTCGTCCGAACTCCAGCCCATGGAGCAATGGTCGATAATGATGTTAGCAAAATTCCGCCCCCACAAGGCATCATCCGCTTTCTTGAGCGGATCTTTCAATTCCTCATCTCCCATGCGGAAGCGGATAAACCGGATAATCACATTACTGGCTTTCACCACAGTGGAATAATTTTTAATGCAAATACCATCTCCCGGCGCCGTCTGTCCGGCAATCGTCAGATCGCCTTCCTTTATTTCCAGGGTACTGTTTAATGCGATAATCCCACTCACTTTAAACATAACCGTGCGTTTTCCTTTCTGGCTGATGGCCCAACGCAACGTCCCCTCTCCGCTATCTGCCAACGAAGTCACATAAATCACCTTTCCTTCACGTCCACCGGTCGCATTCATACCTCCTCCCTCAGCTCCGGGAAAAGCAGCAAATGCAACGGGATCCATCTTCTCAATTTCCGGATCCGGAACGGGGTCCGGATCCTTAGGTTCTTCGGGTGTAACGGGAACCTCCGGAATTTCCGGTTCCAATTCCTTTTCGTCTATTATTTCTCCACCCGAGCAAGCGGTCAGACTCAACGCCGCCCCCAACATCCATACTAAAAAAATCTTTGCAGTCATTCTATTAGATAAAGTTACAATATTTATATTCCTTACAAAAATAATGGTTACGTTTCCAAGTAGGGTTGAATTTTTGTTTTTAAAAATTTCCACCTGTCAGAAACTCCCATAAACAAAGACAATTAATATACATTAGTCAATCCAGAAGCCCCTTAGCGAGAGTTAACTACTGAATAAAAGAACAAAAAGTACCACGCTAAAAGTCAAATATTGCACACGCATCCTATTAAACAGCTGTATTTTTGCGACAAATAAATTAACACAAATGGTCAGTACAAGCGTGTACATGCAAACAGTATTTTATCATTTATCAATTTTACAAACATGCAAAGAATGTCTAACAAAGTGAGAAACATGCGCACGGTGCTGCTTATGTTATTCGCAGCACTATCGCTTAGCGTAACAGCGCAGACAATTACCTTGACGGGTAATGTGAAAGACACGGCGGGAGATCCCATCATTGGCGCCTCTGTCGTAGAAAAAGGAAAAACCTCCAACGGTACTATCTCCGATTTGGATGGTAATTTCACCTTGAAGGTATCTCCCAAAGGTACCATCGTCATTTCATACATCGGTATGAAGACACTGGAAATTGCCGTAAACGAACAATCTAAAATCAATGCGACATTAGCCGATGATGCCAAGGCTTTGGACGAAGTGGTTGTGATTGGTTACGGTACCGCTAAACGTAAGGATCTTACCGGTTCTGTATCTTCTGTCAATGCAGAAGCTTTGGCTATTGTGCCTGTCGCATCTGCTTCAGAAGCCCTGACCGGAAAGCTCGCCGGCGTTCAGGTAACTGCAACCGAAGGCTCTCCCGATGCCGAAATTAAGATCCGCGTACGTGGAGGCGGTTCTATTACAGGAGATAATACTCCCCTATTCATTGTAGACGGATTTCCCGTTTCATCTATATCTGATATCCCCCCATCAGATATAGAATCGATCGATGTATTAAAAGATGCATCATCCACGGCTATTTATGGTTCTCGTGGCGCAAACGGTGTAGTAATCGTTACAACCAAGAGTGGCAAAGAAGGTAAAATTTCAGTAAACTACAATGCTTATTACTCTTGGAAAGAGATCGCAAGTACGTTGAATACTCTGGAAGTAAGCGACTATGTAAAATGGCAGTATGAATTGGCCATGTTGAAATCGGGAAAACCTGACAATATAAACCCGACTTCGTATACAAAATATTTTGGGAACTATCAGGATATGGATTTGTACGACAATGTACCAGCTAATAACTGGCAGGAACAAGTATTCGGGCGTACCGGACACACTTTTAACCACAACCTAAGCATCAATGGTGGTGGTGATAAAACGAAATTTTCTTTCAGCTACAGCCACATGGACGATAAAGCCATCATGGAAATGTCAAACTTCAAACGCGACAATCTTAGTTTCAAGTTGAATAATAAACCTAGCAAAAGAGTTTCTCTCGATTTTTCTGCCCGCTATTCAAATACAATTATCAATGGAGGTGGGGCAAACGAATCTAAATCAGAAATTTCAACAGCCGACTCTCGACTGAAAAATGCTATGATTTTCACCCCATTAAACTTTGCCGACCTAAGCGACAGTTACGACGAAGACTCTCAACTGGTAAATCCATTGGTTTCACTGGCAGACAATGATCGCAAACAAAGTAGACAAACATTCAACTATAGCGGTAGCTTCACTTGGGAGGTAATTGATAATCTTCGACTGAAAACAGAATTCGGTTTAGATCACTATACTAATTCCGATTCAAAATTTTACGGAACTACCACTTATCACTCTCGCATCGATGGTAGCAAACTACCCATCGCAACATTCACAGACAACAATAAAAAGACATTCCGTAATACCAATACTATCAATTACGACTTCAAAAAGTTACTAAAAAACAAGAGCCACACCTTGAATATATTAGTAGGACAGGAGTATATAAAGATACAAAGTAATGTTAATACAGACGATGTACGCTACTATCCCAGTTTCTTCACTGCAAATGAGGCTTTCAAACTTACAACACAGGGAAAAGCAAACTCCATTAATAAGTATTATAATGAAGACGATATTCTTTTCTCTTTCTTTGGACGTATGAACTATGATTACCAAAGCAAATATCTTGTGAGTGCAACATTCCGTGCTGATGGTTCTTCCAAGTTCTTAGGTGATAACCAATGGGGGTATTTCCCATCTGCGGCTGTGGCTTGGCGTATATCCTCCGAAGCATTCATGGAAAACACAAAAGAGTGGTTAGATGATTTAAAACTGCGTTTTAGCTATGGTACAGCCGGTAACAATAACATCCCGGTAGGACAAACACAAGCCAACTATATATCCAATACTACAGAGTGGGTAAACAATGAGTCTAGCTATTGGTCACCATCCAAACAGATGACAAATGCTAAATTGAAATGGGAAACAACTTACACACGTAATATTGGCTTGGATTTCACTATATGGAATGGAAAGTTGAGTGGGACTTTTGAAACCTATTGGAATTCCACTAAAGACCTTCTCATCAACTTCCCAACCCAAGGAACCGGTTATGATAAACAATACCGAAACATGGGTGAAACCGAAAACAAAGGTTTTGAGGCAACTCTTAACTGGAATGCAATTAACACCAAAGACTATAGTCTGACTATAGGCGCCAATATTGGTTTCAACAAGAATAAAATAAAGTCTTTGGGTATCATGAATGACTACAAAGAGACTTCAGGATGGGCGTCTTCGGAAGTGGATCCAGATTTTAATGTTGCAGTTGGCGGACAAGTGGGACAAATCGTAGGTTATCAGTTGGATGGACGATATGAAGCCAGTGACTTCGAATCATATGACGCCAGCAAAAACACATGGACCCTGAGAAAAGGTGTTGTAGACTGCTCTAGTGTTTTTGGAGCAACCAATATTCGTCCAGGATCCATCAAGTTGAAAAACACAGATGGAAGCGAAGATAATAAAGTAACTCTTGCTGACCGTACAATTATTGGTAATACCAATCCTAAAAACACAGGAGGTTTCAACATTAATGCCAGAGTGAAGAATTTTGACTTAGCAGCCAATTTCAACTGGAGTATAGGAAACGATGTATATAATGCTAATAAGATTGAATACACTTCTACCTCTAAGTATCAATACCGAAATATGCTTGATATCATGGCAGATGGTAACCGATGGACCAATCTTCGTGCAGACGGAACTATTTCCAACGATTTGGATGAACTAGCCATCATGAATGCAAATACCACTATGTGGTCACCTTACATGAGTAAGTATGTTTTAACGGACTGGGCAGTAGAAGATGCTTCTTTCCTTCGTTTAAGTACCCTTTCTTTAGGCTATACACTACCCAAAACATTATTGATGAAGGCTAAGATCCAAAACCTTCGTTTGTATGTGACCGGTTATAACTTATTCTGCCTGACCAATTATAGCGGATTTGATCCGGAAGTATCTACGCGTGTTAAAACGGCGTTGACTCCTGGTGTTGATTACTCTGCATACCCCAAAAGCAGACAATACATTGTTGGTGTAAACTTAACATTCTAAAAACAAGCAATATGAAGAAATTAATATATATATCTTTGTTGACTATGTCTTTGTCTGGAGTTCTTCTTACGACTTCGTGTGATGACATACTTAAAACATCAGCGCCATCCGCTATGGATGATCAGCAAATCTACTCTAAGTATGAGTTAGCCTATGGAGCCATAACTTCTATTTACCACTCATTTGGAGAAACAAACTCATATCGTGGACGAATACTTCCCTGGTATGGTTTCAATACAGACATTGAATGGTATTACCTATCGGAAAGAGTTGGCGATGGTAAAGCTGACATAGCTGTCTACGCATGTAAATCAGATAACAACCAGTTGACTTTTGAAGATTCGAAAGACCCTTGGTCTAAAATGTACGAGGCCATTGAACGAAGTAACTTAGCCATTAGAGGGTTACGCAAATATGGTAATCCCGATTCAGACTCTAGAATGGCCCAATTGCTTGGTGAAGCACTTACTTTAAGAGCTGTGATATACCTTGATCTCATTAACTGTTGGGGTGATATACCTGCTCGCTTCGAACCTGTAAGTGCAGAAACGATGTACATCCCTGTATCCAGCAAAGATGTAATCTTCAAACAATTGATTGCTGACCTACAAGAAGCGCAGGGTCTAGTAGCATGGCCCAATGAGACGTCTGCAACAGTTACTGTAGAACATATCAACAAAGCTTTTGTCAAAGGACTTTTAGCACGTATCTGTTTGCAAGCCTCAGGATACTCAGTCAGAGAAGATGGAAAAACTGCTTTAAGTACAGATCCAGAATTGGCAAAATCAAACCTGTACCCCATTGCTTTACAAGCTTGTAAAGACGTTATTGAATCGAAAACTTGTCAATTGGAGACTTCTTTTGAAGACATCTTCATTAAAAACTGTAAAGATATCATTAGTGCAGGAAATGAATCTCTTTGGGAAATGCCATTTGCCAATACTCCTTCTGCTCGTGGGCGTCAGGTCTATACATTTGGACTTCAACACCAAGCCATCGACCAGTTTGGTTTGGGACAAGGAGGACAAGTAGGACCAACACCTAACTTCTTTTACGACTATAGTATAAAAGACAAGCGTCGTGATGTTAGCTGTATCCCTTATCAATGGACCAAAGCTGCTACTTCCAAGCAAGAACTCAACAAATTGAGCAGTTGGTCATTTGGAAAGTATCGTTATGAGTGGATGGATCGTTACATTTCCACAGGAACAGACGATGGTGTAAACAAACAATACATGCGTTATGCCGATATTATTTTAATGGCAGCAGAAGCTGAAAACGAATTATCAGGTCCTTCCGGAGCTGTTCCATATATGAAATTGATTCGAGAAAGAGCTTTCGACAAGGCAGACTGGCCAAACGAAGTAACCGCATATCTATCCACGGCGAGTGTTAGCAAAGATGCAATGTTTAAAGCGATTGTTGATGAGCGTGCATTTGAATTTTGTGGAGAGCTTTTACGTAAAGCCGATCTGATCCGTTGGAACATGCTGAAATCAAAGATTGATGAAGCGAAAGCCAAAATGTATCGCTTGCGTGATAGACAAGGTGAATATTCAGACCTAAATGACAAGTTGTACTTCAACATGGTTGATTTCACTTGGACACGAGGAGAAAAGAAGACTGTAGAGTCCAACGCTGCCCTTCAAATATACGGTTTGAATCATGGTGAAACAGAAAATAAGGGTGCCGAGTATGCAGAAAGTGTAACTTGGATAGCTGCTTCTAAATTGGAGAATTCGAAAATTGAGGCAATTTATACTCAAGACCCGGACTTATATATGTATTGGCCACTCTTAGACGTGATTATAAATGCCAGTAATGGGGCTTTAAAAAATCCTTCTTGGCATAGTAAATAACAACGTTATTAAATTCAAAATTCACAGAAATGAAAAGAATATTTAAATATACTACACTCATTGGAATATTACTGATGGGATATGTTGCGACTTCGTGCAGCGATGTAGACGATTTGGTGACTCCGGAATACGCCCGGGCGTTTTCACCAACGGAACTTAGTGCCAAGATTTCGAACAAAACTAATATTATAGCTACGTGGTCCTATACAAAAGGGGCAGAGTCGTTCAACCTGGAAGTTTATCAAGGGACTGACGAAAGTGGAACCAAAGTTGGTACTTACAATGTTTCAGCTGAAGAAGTACCATACACGGTAACAGGATTGGAGGGTGAAACGGAATATATGATCAGAGTACAAACTGTAGGAACTCGCTCCGATCAAGAAAATTCCAAATGGACAAGTATTAGTATTACCACTGGTACAGAGCAAATATTATATATCATTGATCCCGAAGACATTACCCCTAACTCAGTAACTTTCCGCTGGCCGGAAGGACAAACGGCAACTAAGATAACTATGTCTCCTGGTAATATAGAGTATATTCTGACAGATGTAGATATTGCTGCTGGTGTAGCTACAATTAACGGATTGGTAGGCGAAACAACATATACTGCCAAGTTAATGAACGGTACCAAGACTCGCGGTACCATGAGCTTCACTACCGGAGTTGATGTAGGCGGTGCTATTGAAGTACGTCCAGAAGATGATTTTGTCAGCATGTTAAGTAATGCTCAGCCAGGAGATGCATTTGCCCTTCACCCGGGTACTTACGGATCCAACACGAAATTTGTGGTTAAAGCGAGTGTAGAAATTAAGGCGGTTCGTCCCAACAACAAGCCCATCCTCCAAGGAAATATTTCTATCGAGAATGGTGCTTCTCTCTTACTCAAGGAAATTGTTCTGGATGGATCAACTATTACAACTGCAAACCAAGCTATCATATTCGCTACTGCCGGAACTACGTATGGGGCATTGAATGTGCAAGGCTGCGAAATCAAGAATCACGCGAAAGGTTTATTCTATCTGAATGTGGCTTCATTGATTGAGTCTATCACCTTTAACAATTGCCTAATATACAATATTGTATGTGATGGAGGCGATTTCATGGATAGTCGTGCAGGAGCTTACAGAACTTTAACTCTATCTAACAGCACTGTTTACAATAGCTGTGCAGCCCGTGATCTCATCCGTTATGACAACGTAGCAGCATATGCAGGTACGGCACCAGTAATTAATGTGACTCACTGTACGCTTGTAGGTGTAGCCGGAGGAGCAGCGAATAGAATATTCTATGTGCGTTTTGTTGGAAACTCTATCAACTTCAACAATAACCTTGTAACTAACACACTGGGCCTTATAGCTAATCAAGCTGCTACAGCCATCCCGACATTCAACAACAACAACTACTTCGGTGCTGCAGCATTACTGACAGGTTCATTCGGCGATGCTTCGGCAACACAACTCGATCCAAAATACAAAGATGCTGCTAATGGTGACTTCACTGTTACTAACGAAGCAGTACAAGACAAACGCGTAGGTGATCCAAGATGGTTACCCGCACAATAAAGCTTTGCATTTTGTAAAATAAGCCGGATGAGAAAGGCGATAAAAGCAGTCCTCATCCGGTACCCTGAAAAAAGAACGGTATAACTCCACATCCAAGTGGATTTATACCGTTCTTTTTTGTTTCATTCTACCCACAAATGACTATGCTCCAAGGGAGTTAAACAGATAGCAAAGGAGCAAAGTAGTCTCCCTCGTAGAGAAAGTTTATCTTACTCACCGAGGGGTGATGTATGAGATGTGCATCTGGTACTGTACAAGATGTACATCTCGTACTGTATGACATGTACATCTCGTACTGCCTGAGATGTGCATCTCATACATCACCCCTCGGCGAGTAAAACAAGCTTGGTCGGTGAGTAAATCAAGCTACCTCGACGGGCAGTGCATTTTGCCTTATGAACTAACTTCTTTTTGCCCTACGAATAAAAGAAAAATCGTCCTCCAAAGAGCCTAATACTCTCGGGAGGACGATTTGTATCTATACTAATTATTTGCTTACTTCACTTCAACAGCATTACCGTTAATAGTCACATTCTTCAAACGGATGTTATCCATCTTGCCTGTGAATGAGTTACCATCGCTCTGTACGCCTGTCCAATCGCAATTGGTTACTTCCACATCGTACACATTAGTAACATCTTCCAATGCATCGATCTTCACACCAAACTTGCTTTGCTTACAAGTCACATTGTCCAAATATACATGGCGTACAACAGGCGGGAAGTCGCGGCAGCAAATCTCACGCGGTTCGTACACCAAGTTGATTTTCAGTACAGCTTCGCGGCATTGTCCACACCGTACGTTGCGCACAAAAATATTCTCGATCACTCCACCGCGGCACGTATTGGTCTTGATACGAATCACACGGTCGAGGTTCGGGCTGTCCATGTCACAGTTTTCTACAAACAGATTCTTGTAGCCACCCGATATTTCGCTTCCGATCACCACACCGCCGTGACCGTTCTTCATCTTACAGTTGCGCACGATGATGTTCTCACTGGGTTTGTTCCAACGACGTCCGTCAACGTTTCGTCCCGATTTGATAGCGATACAATCATCGCCTGTATCGAAGAAGCAATCCTCGATCAGCACATTCTTGCACGATTCAGGATCACAACCGTCGCCGTTCGGACCGTCGTTCTCGATATGCACGCCACGTACTATCAGGTTTTCGCACATCAGCGGATGAATCACCCAGAACGGCGAACGAAGCATCTTCACACCTTCGATCAGTACATTTTTGCACTTATACAGGTTCACGAGCTGCACACGCATGCCGTATCCGTCGCCCATCTTGCGTTCTTCCACATCCACGCCGTCTTCGTTCCACTTCATTAGTTGCGGACGCCCGATGCGCTGGGAAATCATACCTTCCTTCCAGCCGTAGTGTACCGCACCGCACATCGCCCACCAGTCTTCCTTGGTTCCGCCACCGTCGATCACTCCTTTACCGGTGATAGCTACATTCGTCTGGTCGTATGCATAAATCATCGGTTGATAGTTGTAGCAGTCCATACCTTCCCAACGGGTAAGTACGAGCGGATATTGTTTGAGATCTTTCGTGAACAACAGGGTAGCTCCTTCTTTCAGGTGCAGATTGACGTTGTTCTTCAGTGTCAGCGGACCGGTATGCCAGGTTCCGGCAGGTACCACTACTATTCCCCCACCCTGTGCGCTGCACTTATCGATGGCGCTGGCAATGGCAGTCGTGTTCAGAAATTTCGGATCATTGGGTTTGGCGCCAAACTTTGTAATCAGGTATTCCTTTTTCTTAAATACAGGTGCTTTGATCTGCGCTTCGATAGCAGGGTAATTCACATTCCATGCCGTCCGGGCAGATTCGTTCTGCGCATAAGACGACAATGCTACGCTTGCAAGAAACAGCAAGCAGAGTTTCTTCATTATCTTCATGATATTAATAATATATTAGATTAGTATTCTGCCTACAAAGTTAAGGGGTTTGAAAGAACTTAATATGGAATATTTGGGCATAATTAAGGAAAAAAGAGCATAAAACGGTCTGTTCCATGCTCTTTCTACTGAAAAGGATCGGTATTTTACTATTTCTTCGGCAAATGATCGCGATACTCCGTAGGTGTCATGCCATACTTGGCTTTGAAGCACTTGCTGAAATAACGCGGGTCGTTGATGCCTACCATGTACGATATCTGTGTCATATTGAACTCGCCGGATTCGATCAGTTGGGCAGCCCGGTTGATACGCATTTCCTTGATAAATTCAATAGGCGCCAATCCGGTGAGTGTTTTCAATTTCTTGAAGAACACCGAGCGGCTCACCGCCATTTCGCGAACCAGGATGTCGACAATCAGTTCTCCATTGTCCATATTTTTCTCCATCAGGTCTACCAACTTGTCCATAAACCTCCGGTCGTTGGCCGACATTTCAATGACTTGCTGGGAGTCGTCAGCAGCATCGTCTTCGACGGGAACCGGCTGTTCATCGTCAGCAGGCAAAAATGCAGCGGTAGGAGAAACAACATGACTCATCAGGTTATCCCGGTAGAAGTCGCGCAATTTGCGGCGTTGCGACAGCAGGTTTTCCACCCGAGCTTTCAGGTAAGTGGCGCTGAAAGGTTTCGTAATGTAGTCGTCGGCGCCATATTCCAATCCTTCCAGTTTGCTTTCGATAGCCGACTTGGCAGTAAGCAATACGATGGGGATGTGACTGGTGGTCATCTCGGCACGGAGTTCGCGGGTTAGCGCAATACCATCTTTCTCGGGCATCATTACATCGCTGATGATAATGTCGGGCAGGAAAGCGAGTGCCTTTTGCCATCCTTCCAATCCATCGGCAGCTTCCACCACCCGGTAGGATGACGAGAAGATACTGCGCAGGAAGAATCGGAGTTCCTGATTGTCTTCCACCAGGAGCATCACTTCTTGTTGCGGCATTTCTTCGTCCCCGGCCGTCAGATCGGCTTCAGTGCTGGTTATATCGGTCACCTGACGAACAATGGAAGCCGGAACAGCCATTTTATCTCCTACCGACACGACATCGTCTACAACATATTCCACTGTACTGTCATAATGCTCCTTACCTTTCTGGAAGACAACCTTGAAGCTGCTTCCTTCACCCAGTTTACTATCGACCGTAATGGTAGCTTTGTGCATCTCGACCAACTCCTTTACTAACGAGAGTCCGATACCGGTGCTGGCCTGATTGAAAAGATTCTTGTCCACCAGGTTCTCGAAACGCACAAAGAGCGACTTCTTCTGTGTTTCGGCAATACCGATGCCCTGATCTTGCACACCGACGGAGATCGTATCTTCATCCTCGCGGATGAATACGGAAATCAGTTTACCATTCGGTGTAAACTTAAAGGCATTGGAAAGCAGGTTGAAGACGATCTTCTCGAACTTATCGGCATCCACCCAAAGAAAAAGTTCGTCTTTCTCTGTTTCAAGCAGGAAGTCGATGTGATGCTCCACAGCCATCGATTCGAAGTTGGCCATAATCTTGCGGACAAAGGCCACCACATCGACTTGTTGCACCTGCATCTTCATCTTCTTATTCTGTATCTTCCGGAAATCGAGTATCTGGTTGACAAGCCTCAACATGCGATTGGTATTTCGTTCCACCACCAGCAGCTGTTCACGGACATCATCGGCCAAACTGGAGTTCTCCAGGATGTGTTCCACCGGTCCGGCGATCAACGTCAGCGGTGTACGGAGTTCATGCGAGATGTTAGTAAAGAAGCGCAACTTGATGTCCGACACTTGCTGCTCCACCGACACTTCGTGCTTCAACCGGTAAATGGTGAAGAGAATATACACCGCTACCATAATAATAAGTACGATAAAAGCGACATAAAGGAAGTATGCAAAAGGCGTTTCCCAGAAAGAGGGAAGCACTACAATATTGAGTGTGCGGATGTTGTCCACCCACACCCCGTCACTGTTTGTGGAACGTACTTTGAGGGCATAGTCTCCTTTCGGCAGGTTAGTGAAGGTAGCGCTGCGCAGCTTGTCCACATACGTCCACTGGTTATCGAACCCCTCGAGCATGTAGGCATACTGTATATTGCCCGGATTGGTAAAATCGAGGGCGGCATACTGAATGGTGAAGATGTTTTCCTTGTGCGAGAGTTCCAGTTCGTGGGTATCGTCCAGCCCTACTTTCAAAAGTGATCCTTCGCCGGGTTCCACATTTTCATTGGCAATTACCAGGTTGGAGAACACAATGGGGGGAACATAACGGCTCTTGTTCACCGAATCGGGATTGAAGAAAAGTGATCCGCTACTGGCTCCGAATACCAGATCGCCGGCGGAGGTCAGAACCGAAGCCGCCTCACTGAAACGTACCCGGAAACCTATGCTGCGTTCGTTGAAGTTATCAAAGGTCTGTTCCGAAGGGATAAACTTGCTGATGCCGTTCTCGGTAGACAACCAGAGATTGTGCTTTTTATCCTCCCGGATGGAAAGTATCACATCCGACGACAAGCCGTCGGCCACGGAATACGACTTGAATTCCCCGTGTCCGTCCTGATCGATGGAAACCAACCTGTTCAGTCCCCCACCGAATGTTCCCAAGTAGAGTTCATTATCCTGTGTAGCCGTAATCCAGTGCACATCGTTATTGCTCAGGCTCTTCGGATCGTTGGGTATGCGCGATAGCAGGTGGAAAACAATATCTTCGGGTTTCTCGAAGTTCTCGTCGAACGTCACTGCCCCGGTAGTGGTACCTACCCACAGACGTCCGTTATTGTCGGATGTGATAAAGCGCGACCGGTAACACTGGTTGATAGGAAATCCTTTGAGATTATTGCGATGGTTTATAAAGAGGGTACGTCCATTCTTATCCTCGGAAATATAGTTGATGCCATTGCCAAAGGTAGCCACCCAGATGCGTCCGTGATGGTCCTCGTACACACTGTACACATTGTTATTACTCAAACTGTACATATCACTATCATCAGAACGATAGCGGGTGAGCTTGTAGGTCGATGCTGCGGGCGAAGTCCGTTCGGCACGTACCAATCCGTCTCCTTTGGTAGCCAGCCACATCACCCCCTTGGAGTCCTGCATGATGGAGTACACCGCCCCCTGCATGGGTGTCCCTGTCTGGGAGATAGTACCTGCTTCGGTAAGATAACCCTTGTAAAGGCGTTGTGAGTCGTATATCCGGAGCCGTCCGTCCTTCACTCCCATCCATAAGTTTTGGTGGGTATCCTCGCACAAGGCACGCACTTCGTTGCCCAGTGTCTCGGTCACATCGGCAACTGGAGTCACCAGTTCGAACTGGGTGGAGCGGAAAGTCACCTTCTCCAGCCCCTTCGAGTGCGAAGAAATCCAAAGATTCCCTTGCTTGTCCGAAAAAGCAGCATGGATCTTGTTGGAGAATCGCCAGTTGCGGCTACCCAGATCGTCATAAAAAGGAACGAGGCGGTTGGCTGCCCGGTCGAAATAAGAGAATCCGCCACCGTAAGGATGTACCCACAAGTATCCGTTCAGGTCCTCGTGAATATGAAACGCCGGACGCGAACGGTCGGAACTGGTCGGCTCTACCCGAATCTGTTCTCTCTTCACCACCCCGGTATGCGGGTTGAAGTGCGCCACTACACCGGGCTCTTCCTGCTCGAACCACACTTCCGACTTCCGGTCCACATAAGCGGAAAGAATCGGCTTTGAGGGCAATTCCCGGCAAACCATATGCGAATAATGCATCTTCTCATCGGTTTTCAGGTTGTACACAAAAAAGCCGTCGGTAGAGGTTGTAATGACCACTTTTTCTGGCGTAAGGCTATTGATGGAAGTTATGGACGAAGCGGTGGGTAGTTCGAGCAAATGGAAACGTCCGTCTTTCTTTGTAAATCGCCAGACACGTCCGCGTTCGGAACCGAAACATATCTCATCCGTATTTTCCATGACGGAATAGAAAGCCTGCCGGTCGGCGCGGTGATCCTTGGTTTCTACAAAATAGGTAACAGGATTTTTCTCTCCCGGACGGATCATACCCAGTCCGTTGTCCGTCAGAATCCATTCGTTCCCTTTTTCGTCCTGATGTATTTTAAAGAGATGAGAAGCCGGAAACAACCCCGATTTAACAGAATACACCTGAGAAGTTAGCCTCAAGTCCTTTCCATGACTCGTCACGCGTATGGCTCCGTCGTTATCCGTCAGCAACCACACAGTACCGTTGGGAAGCGCACGTATATCACTTATATTTAGCGCGCTTCCTTCTTCACCGGCAGCAGGTACCTGTTCAAAGCTCTCTTTGCGGGGATCGAACCGATGCGCCCGGTTATCGTACGTTTGCAACCACATGCAGCCGTTAACATCTTCACAAAGACGGTCTACCCGGTTGTTTGCCAAACTGATATAACTTCCCTGCCGAGCCTTATAGATCATGAAAGAATAACCGTTGAAACGGTTGATCCCGTCCCAAGTGGAAAACCAAAGGTTTCCTTTATGGTCTTGCAGTATACTCATCACGGTGGTTTGCGACAATCCGTCTTCCGTAGAGTAGTGTGTAAAAGAACAGTTCATTTGGGCGCTCACTTTCAGGCAAACAGCCATCATCAGGAGCAAGTACACTATTTTTCTCATGGTTGTTTTTGAAATTCTGTGTCACAAAGATACAAATTAAACTGACTTACACTATATAATGAGTTATCTTAACATTTGCTAGTTACTAAATTCAATGAAACTATAACATTAAGAATATTTTTTCTTTATCTTTGCAATCTCGTAAAACATGAAATAAAATAATTTAATAGATTTTATATTGTCCATATATGATGACACAGAAATTTATTGGTGAGCGCGCACAACAAATGAAAATTAGACGATTCTGCACTTTTCTATTCATTCAATTCTTCATCTGTACAGCTATATTTGCACAACAGAAGAAGGATAGTTGCATTCTTGTGATTAATGCCTACACAGAAATGGAGCCAATGAGTGACAATATAGCCAATACTCTTTTACACAATCTGCCCCATCAATACAAAGGTACCTCCGTTTCTTTTGAAAATCTGAGTTTACTTATAGTGAATACCCCTTCCGAACTGGATACCCTCAAAGGTCGTCTGTTCAAGAACTATGTTCAACGCCCCCCGAAACTTATCATCATGGAAGGAAATGCCGTTTGGGGCTTGTTGCACGAGGAGATAGAAAAACGTTGGAAAAATGTTCCGATCATTCTGTGTGCCGAGAAAGAATATATGGGACCGCCAGAGTCTTATTTGTATAAACAAGCCATCGAACCGGCCGACCGGATTCCATTGAAGCAAGTCTTGGAAGGAAAAAATGTGGTAGTGGTTCCCATTCCTTATTATATCAAAGAAACCATTAGCCTGATGAAGAAGTTACAACCGGAGATAAAACGGTTGGCATTCATCTCCGACCGTCGATGGATCAATGCCCAAAACCGGGAAGATGTACTCGAAGTGGTGAAAGAAGTATTTCCGGATTTGAAAATAGCCTACTTTACGGCAGGTGATATTACAACGAATGAACTGCTCGACTCTTTGGATCAGTTCGACCGCCACACCGGTATATTGCTTTGTTCCTGGTACATGCGCGACTTACTGTCGAACAATGCCGTTGTAAATACACGCGGCTACCGGGTACTTGCCCGACAGACCCCTCACCCGGTCTTTTCCCTGTCTGATGTTGGAATAAAAGACCGCGAACTTGTCGGAGGGTATTTCCCCATTCTCGACAGCATCAGTATAGCCGTCACCCGGGTTGCACAAGGTATTCTGACCGGGAAAGAAGCCCGGTTTATGCCTCAGGTCAATGTACCGGCACAGCCCGTTTTCAACTATTGGGATTTCAACCGGGCGGGATTCTCCGAAGCGGTGTGCCCTCCCAACACTTTCTTCTACGAGAAACCGGAAAGCTTCCTGAATAAATACAAGTATCACATTGGAGCCATCTCGGTAGTTGTTTTCTTCATTTTCATCCTGATGTACTACCGCATCCTTGCCGGCAAAAGACTTCAAAAGAGTCAGGCTAACGAACTGGAGACCATGCGCAAGCTCAATCACTTGTTCAAGAATATGCCTATCGGCTACATCAACAGCCGGATAATCAAAAATGAACGGGGCGAAGTATGCGACTATGTCGTTCAAAGAGTCAATCCGGCATTCAGGCAATTAGTCCTCCCCAAGGAAGAGACCAATCTGGAACACTTCACCTGGCGACTGGACGCCAACCGCCGTCAGCAGTACATCCGGTATATGAACATGGTCATCACCAGACAGCGGAATTTCTCCGTAGAATACTTCCACAAGGAAACCCAGCGCACCCTCACCATGATTTATACAGCTTCCGAAGGAACGGATGAAGTAGATCTGTACTGTGTGGACAATACCGAACTGGCACAAGCTCAACAGTTGCTTCGCACTGTGAACCACAAATTGACCATGGCGCTTGATGTGGCCAATCTGGTTCCCTGGAAATGGGACTTGATAAAACACACCATCTTGTGCGACGTCAATCGTCCGCTTGAGCTTTCTTCGTCTGCCAACAACGCTGAAGACCAATTGGCTGTGCCCGATCGTGAATACTTCTCCAAGATCTGTAAGGAAGACCGCGAACGCGTACGCGGCGCTTATCAGGATCTTATACTGGGTAAAGTAGACAAGATAAAGGAGGAATACCGGGTATTGGCCATCAAAGGCAAAGAGCGTGTTTTCGAGTGGGTAGAAGCGCAAGCCACCGTAGACCAACGGAACGAGGATGGCACCCCTTTGACACTCATCGGTTCCTCCTTGGTCATTACCGAGCGGAAAAGAATGGAACACGAACTGATCTCTGCCAAAGACCAAGCCGAAGAATCAAACCGTTTGAAGTCGGCTTTCCTTGCCAACATGAGCCACGAGATACGTACCCCGCTCAATGCCATCATCGGTTTCTCGGGAATTCTGGCCTCCGCTCAAGAAGAAGAAGAGAAAAAAGAATACATCAGCATCATCGAGAATAACAATACATTACTGCTGCAGCTCATCAACGACATACTCGACCTCTCGAAGATCGAGGCCGGCACGCTGGAATTCACATATTCCAACATTGACCTGAATATGTTGTTGAGAGAAATTGAACAGGCTTCCCGACTGAGATCTGGGGCAGAGGATCTGTCCATCGACTTTGATAAGTGCATGCCCGACTGCTTCATCCATGTGGAAAAGAATCGCCTGATGCAGGTACTCACCAACCTGATCACGAATGCCATCAAATTCACCACCGAAGGAGGTATACGTTTCGGATATGAACTGCAAGCGGATAACATGTTGCATTTCTATGTAGCCGATACCGGATGTGGTATTCCCGATGAAGCCCAGAACCAGATCTTCGGGCGCTTTGTGAAGCTAAACAACTTCATACAAGGTACCGGACTGGGCCTGTCTATTTGCGAAACCATCATTAAGAGCATGAAAGGTACCATCGGAGTGAAGTCGGAAGTAGGAAAAGGCTCTACTTTCTGGTTCGCCATTCCCTATACTCCCGTGGAGATGACTGAGAAACAGGTAAAAGAATACAAACAGATTGCCATAGGCAAAGGAAAAGAAGAAAAGCTGACGGTTCTGATCGCCGAAGATAACGCCAGCAACTTCCGCCTGCTGGAATCTATCCTGCGCAATGAATACAACTTACTCCACGCCTGGACAGGCAAGGAGGCTGTAGACCTGTACGAACAACACCGTCCGGAAATGATCCTTATGGATATCAGCATGCCGGAGATGAATGGTTACGAGGCTACGGAAGAGATCCGCAAAGTATCGGACAGCGTGCCTATTATTGCTTTGACAGCGTATGCATACGCTTCTGACGAGGAACGAATCCTGAACAGCGGTTTCGACGCTTATACTCCGAAACCCCTGGATGCCAATCGTTTGAAAAAACAAATGGTCGATTTACAACATAGCAGATTGCTCTTCTTATAGTACAGCATACCAATGAAGAAATTACAGATAATCATACTCGTCCTTCTGGCCGGTTGGGCAGTAAATACTCATGCACAAGAAAGTGAATACCCCACATACGGCATACAGAAAGCAATGCCGTCGTTCTACGAACAGCTGAAACAACAACTCACCTACCCCATGGCTTGGGGGAATGCCCCGATCAAGAAATTCGACAAATGGCGCACCGAAGCACGGAGCGTACTGATAGAGTGCATGGAAAACCTACCTCCTGCACCAAAGAAGTATGATTTGGAAGTACTTGCCACCGAGAAACGGGATGGCTACGAAGCGCGCAAAGTGCTTTTCAATGTATCGGAATGGTGCCGCATTCCTGCCTACCTGTTAGTACCCGAAGGCAAAGGACCTTTCCCTGCCGTCGTGATGCTACACGACCACGGTGCGCACTTCACCATTGGCAAGGAGAAAATGGTAAAACCGTTTGGCGTCACTCCCGAGATACTGGCAGATGCCGAAGACTGGGCCATGCGTTGTTACGATAATCAGTATGCCGGAGATTACTTTGCCGCCAACGGATACGTAGTACTCTCCATTGATGCTTTGTTCTGGGGGGAACGTGGACGGAAAGAAGGAGCCGATTATGATGCCCAACAAGCATTGGCATCCAACTTCCTGCAAATGGGAAGTTCCTGGGGAGGACTCATCACCATGGATGATGTGCGGAGTGCCGAGTTCCTGGCTTCACTTCCCGAGGTAAACCGGGATAAGATAGGTTGCGTAGGTTTCTCCATGGGTGCACACCGCTCCTGGATGCTTTCGGCAGCTACGGATGTGGTAAAAGTTTCGGCCTCTATTTGCTGGATGAACACCACCGACGGACTGATGACACTGACCAACAACCAGAACAAAGGTGGTTCGGCTTATTTCATGATCATTCCCGGCATCCGCCGTTTCATGGATTATCCGCATGTAGCTTCGATAGCTTGCCCTAAACCTACACTGTTCTTCAATGGTGAACACGACAAACTATTCCCTGTACAAGGAGTGAAAGATGCTTTTTCCGTGATGCAGAAAGTATGGGATAATCAGAAAGCCAGCGACCGTCTGGTGACAAAAATATGGGATGAGAAGCATTTCTTTAGCAAGGCTATGCAAAAGGAAACATTGGAATTCTTTGATAAGTTCCTCAAGTAGTATTTAGCTGCTTCTCAGACTAAAAACAGATGGAGTTGAGCAGGCCGAGTTGGGATACCCGGGCTTACTCAACTCCATTTATTTTTTGCAGGTAAAATTAGAAGTTATAGCAAGCAACACCTACAATACGGTGGTTCATCACATTGTGCGTACTATTATACTTTCCTTTTTCCCAATTAAAAGTACCCGAATCGCCGTAATCGGCACTTGTCATTTCATATTCCAACCCGAGGGAGAATTTAGACAGATTGTACGAGAATGTTCCTACCAGACGGTACAAACTATTCATATTCAGCCCCTCTCCATACACAGCAGTGTTTTGCAACAACGCCTTATCCGTTCCCAGATTCTTGGTATAGCCGGCAAAGAAATTGCCTTTATACTTCTTCCCGTAGGACACATTCAACCAGGAAGTAGAATGCTTGAAGTTGGTATATTCCTGCTTGCCGGTAGCCGGATCCCTTTGAGTGATGCCATACCCCCCCAGCATACACATATCCGAGAGATTTTGCCCCAGAATAGTCTTGGCACTTACGGAAAGTAGTTGATGAGTATATCCGGCATACGCTCCGTAAGAAAAGGAGCTCAGGTGTTCGTCCATCTTGTAGATGAGTGTTGACGCATCAGTCTCCACACTCGCCTGAGTACGGGGTTTCAAAGTCAGATAATCGACAAAGGCACCGGCCTGGAAATTATTCTTCTTATAGCCCACACCCAGGTATAGTTCGGGCACATTGGCATTGCGTTGATAATTATTCGTTTTCCCTTCAGGACCAGCCGACGTGTATTGCAGTTGATAAAGAGCCGCTCCCGTCAACACGAAATCATTGATCGTATAGTCCAACCGAGCTTGCGGACTCCTGTTAAACACATTGAAAGGAGCACCTGCTGAAAGAGAAATTACATCCGGAATCACATTCAAAAACATGGGATGCCATTCTTGTCCTAACAACAATGAAGTCTTCTCCCAATTCATTTTCATAAACGCGCGACGAATCCGAAGTACGGTAGAGTTAGCGTTGGCACCACTGAATCCGGCAAAGTCGGCTTCTATCTTAGCCAGCAAGGTAGCATCCCACACCGATCCGGTCACATCCAATCCTGCGCGACTGTTGAATGCATAGAATCCCGAGTTGGCTACTGCATTCAAATCCTCTCCGTTTGCATCGAGGGATTTATCTTTGGGATACAGAAAAAACAGACCTTCATTGGGAGCCACACTCTGACGGGTATCGTAGGCATAATCCCCCCGTACAAAACCATAAAATTTAGTAGAGAACTTGTTTTTGTCCTCCTGAGCAAAGAGACCTAATGCAAAGAGAAAGCAAAAGGATACAGCAAATAGTTTTCTATTCATACATTTTGATATTAAAACGTGCAAATATAACACCTTTTATCTGTCATTTGTATTTTTTCAGGAACATATTTGTTGTATCCTTGAAATTATCAAGGATCTAATTAACGTTAAATATGTTTTCAATATCGTCGAAGTTTTCTGCATAAGTATTTATTTTGCCATCATCTACACATAGATACTCTGATCCGTAAAACCCAAGTTATCAATATTCTAATTGAGTAATAAATAAACATTAATAATGAATACTACGAAGAAACCGTCCAAAACAAGAAAGATTCTTATCCTTGCGCTCGCATTATCTTTCGCTTTATCTTCCACATCAATGTTAGCAAGACAAGTGTTCCAGGAAGTAAACACAGCCACCCCATCAGTTCTAAAAATTACCGGAGTGCATCCACTCAATCCTACTACCGTCGAGGTGCTGTTTACCAACAATCAGCGAATGACCATCGATTTCTACGGAGAGAACATCTTCCGGGTGTTCCAGGATAATAGCGGCGGTATTGTCCGAAATCCCGAGGCGAAGCCGGAAGCACAAATTTTGGTCGATTCGCCCAGAAAGAGCATTACTTCGTTGAGCATCAGTGAGAGTAATGGAATTATCTCAGTAAGTACCCCTAAAATCCGGATTCAACTGGACAAGAATACTTCCCTGATCAAAGTTGTCAATTTAGCTACCAACAAAGTAGCTTTCGAAGAAGTAGTTCCTGCCTGGTTCGAAAAGAACAAAGTAGGTCTCACGCTGAAAGAGCATCCGGACGAGTATTTCTTCGGAGGCGGTGTGCAGAATGGCCGCTTTTCGCACAAAGGAAAAGCCATAGCTATCGAGAACCAAAACAGTTGGACAGATGGCGGGGTGGCCTCACCGAATCCTTTTTATTGGTCTACCAATGGCTACGGGGTAATGTGGCATACTTTCAAGAAAGGGAAGTATGACTTCGGTGCTCTGGAAAAAGGGAAGGTGCAACTTTCGCACGAAACGGACTACCTCGACATGTTTTTTATGATCAACGACGGTGCAGTTGCTTTGTTGAATGATTTCTACCAATTGACAGGAAATCCGGTACTGCTGCCCAAGTTCGGTTTCTATGAAGGTCACCTCAATGCCTACAACCGGGATTACTGGACGGAAGACGAGAAAGGCATCCTTTTTGAAGACGGCAAACGTTACAAAGAGAGTCAGAAAGACAATGGAGGAATCAAAGAGTCATTGAATGGAGAGAATAACAACTACCAGTTTTCCGCACGTGCCGTTATCGACCGTTACAAGAACCACGACATGCCTTTCGGATGGTTGCTTCCGAACGACGGGTATGGAGCAGGCTACGGACAGACTGAAACGTTGGATGGAAACATACAGAATCTGAAATCGCTGGCCAACTATGCGCACCAGCATGGAGTGGAAATCGGCCTGTGGACTCAATCGGATCTGCATCCGAAACCGGAGATCAGCGCACTGCTGCAAAGAGACATCGTCAAGGAGGTAAGAGATGCGGGTGTACGCGTACTGAAAACCGATGTTGCCTGGGTAGGTGCGGGATATTCGTTTGGACTGAACGGTGTGGCAGATGTAGGACACATCATGCCCTATTACGGTAACAACGCCCGCCCGTTTATCATCTCGCTGGACGGCTGGGCAGGCACGCAACGTTATGCTACCATTTGGTCGGGCGACCAAACCGGTGGACAATGGGAATATATTCGTTTCCACATACCGACATATATCGGATCGGGGCTTTCGGGACAACCCAACATCTCTTCAGATATGGATGGCATCTTCGGAGGAAAGGATTGGGTAATGAACACCCGCGACTTCCAATGGAAAACCTGGACTCCGATGCAGCTCAACATGGATGGTTGGGGAACTAACGAAAAGTATCCTCATGCATTGGGCGAACCGGCTACATCTATCAATCGCAATTACCTGAAACTGAAAGCGGAACTTCTTCCGTACGCTTACAGCTACGCCAAAGAGGCAGTCGACGGAATGCCGCTCATACGCGCCATGTTTCTGGAATATCCCAATGCCTACACGTTGGGCACAGCTACGCAATACCAATTTATGTACGGCGAAAGCTTTCTCGTAGCTCCCATCTATCAGCAGACCAAGGCCGATACGACAGGAAACGACATCCGCAACGGCATCTATCTACCCGAAGGAGAGTGGATCGATTACTTCACAGGAGACAAGTATGCAGGCAACTGTGTGCTTAATACGTTCGCCGCACCGATTTGGAAGCTGCCCGTATTCGTGAAGAACGGAGCCATCATTCCGATGACCAACCCCAACAACAACGTAACGGAGATAGACAAACACCTGCGCATCTATGAAATTTATCCCAACGGGCATTCGCAAATGACGGAGTATGACGATGACGGTACCACCGAGGCCTACAAGCTAGGTAAAGGCGTAACCACCCTGATCGAATCTGATGTCCATGCGAAAGGGAAAGCAACCGTAACCGTTCATCCTGCGGAGGGCGACTTCGACGGCTTTGTGAAGGACAAAGCAACCATATTCAAGATAAATGTAACCACGCAGCCAAAGAGAGTGTCTGCCACCATCGGGAAAAAGAAGGTGAGACTCACTGAAGTAACCTCAATAGACGAATTCCTGAAAGATGAAAACGTTTATTTCTACCATGCGGCACCCAACCTGAACCGTTTCTCCACTCCGGGAAGTGAGTTCAAAAAAGTAATGATGACCAAGAATCCACAAATATGGGTAAAAGTTGCATCGACCGATATCACCGCCAATCAGGTGGAACTGAATATCGAAGATTTTGTATTCGCTCCGGCAGATATTCACCGTATCTCAACGGGTGTATTGACAGCTCCACAAGCTCAGATCACAGAAGAGAACACCGAAGCTTATACCCTGAAACCGACATGGAGGCAGGTAGATAATGCCGACTTCTACGAAATAGCGTTCAACGGTATGTTGTACAGCACTATTAAAGATACAGTATTGTTATTCGACGGACTGACGGCCGAAACAGATTACGCATTCAAGATTCGTTCGGTAAACAAAGACGGCGTTTCCGACTGGGGCACTTTCAATACCCGGACGAAGAACAACCCGTTGGAATTTGCCATCCGCGGCATACGGAGTGAAACAACCGCCCAGAACCAGTCGGGCTTCGGGATCAACCGTTTGTTCGACTTCGCCGAATCGGGAGATGGATGGCACACCAAGTACAGGGTCGATGCGTTACCGTTCGATATGATCATTGACCTGCGCAGCGTCAACCAACTGGATAAGTTCCACTACTTACCCCGTCAGGACGGTGGCAACGGTACTTTGTTGAAAGGTACTGTTTGCTATAGCATGGACAAAAACCAATGGACAGAGCCCGTTCCATTTGAATGGAAACGCAATGGCGACGTAAAAGTATTCACATTCGATGGTAAGCCGACTGCCCGTTACATCAAGCTATCCATCACCAACGGTGTAGGCAATTACGGTTCAGGCCGTGAACTGTACGTATTCAAAGTTCCGGGAACTGAAAGTTACTTACCGGGAGATATCAATGTAGACGGTAAAGTAGACGAGAACGACTTGACTTCTTACATGAACTACACCGGTTTGAAGAAAGGAGATGCCGACTTCGACTACGTCAGTAAAGGCGATATAAATAACAATGCACTGATCGACGCTTATGACATCTCGGTGGTTGCCACCCAGTTGGATGGTGGTGTAGATAGCAAACCGATTGATTCGATTAGCGGAAGCATTACCATCAGTACTCTCAAAAAGGTTTATAACAAAGACGAAATCATTGAAGTGCAGGTAAAAGGAACTGATCTGAAATCGGTCAATGCGCTCAGCTTCGCATTAGCTTACAATCAGCAGGAACTGGATTATGTAGGTACGGATGCACAAAACATGAAACAGATGGAAAGTCTCACTTATGATCGTTTGCATACAGATGGTTCTAAAGTGCTCTATCCTACTTTTGTTAATATCGGGAAGAAAGAAGCACTGGAAGGTACAACCGATTTGTTTGTCATTAAATTTATAGCTAAGCAAAAGGTGACGTTCAATTTGAAAGCAGAACAGGGATTTATGGTAGATAAGAATTTGAATAGCATCAGGTTTTAATCTGTCATCAAGCAGAAGCCATGAGGATTATTAACAAGCAAGGAGTGTTTTTCGACACTCCTTGCTTGTTTTCAAAAATACAGTGTAAGATATTATAATGACAAGAATTTATGTAAAATAAAAATTATCGTTTGATATCCAGCAACGCACTTCCATTCTTCACCGGATTCCAGTCATCATCTCCGGCCAGTACTGTTTCCATTTCGTATCCTTTCAAGTCTTTCAGCTGATGGGAGTACGATGCGCGGGCTTTAGGATTAGCACCTTCGCCTTTACTCTGATACTCTGCATAAAACACCGTTTTCTCATTCTCCGCCTTTCCCCAGTTGTTCCAACCAGCGGGAGCAATGTGCTTCCCTAAGTTGCACCGTACGTACACCGCTTGTGCATACGGACGCCACGGACGAGACAAAAATACTTGTTTCACGCCATCGGCAGCTGTCAAGGTACAGTCATAGAACACATAACCGTATTTACGTCCCTTATCGGTCGAGGGTGCCGTGACATATCCATCGCGCAGGCTGTGAATGGTACATTGGTTGAACACAGCAGTAGACCAACCGAAAATAAAGTCCACCGTACCTTCTATATAGCAATGATCGTAGTATTGGCGACCCGTCTTACCATACGTGTAAAGGGTGTCCTGAAAACCAAGGAAGCGACAGTTCTTGAAATGAACCCGGTCGGCAGAAATAAAGCAGGCCACTGCCTGTCCCACCGGACCGGCACTGTTCTCGAACGTGATGTTCTCTGCATAGAAATCGGGGCTATAAATGTAACAAGTGGACGAACCCGACGTACCCTTACCTTCACCGAATACATTCTTCTTATCAGCATAGTCGTCGTACGTCAGCACAGCACCCTCTTCGCCCACCAGCGAAACGTTGATTTTGCTTTCGGGCACTACTATCTTCTCCTTGTACACACCCTTGCGTACCAAAATGGTAGTACGTATATTCTTACGGAAATCGGGCACGGCATTGATGGCTTCCTGAATGGTGAAGAAATCACCGCTACCGTCCTTCGCCACCACATAGTCGAAACGACGGATGTGCTTCGCCAGATCGGGAATCTGCTTTTCGATCACATCCACCACCAGACCGGCCATCACCTTGGCACCGTATACATTCAAGTGCGTATTGTCCTCGCGACCGTTTGGTGCGGCGGCTATAGTATTCGGTTCCACCCATACAAAGAGTTTCTTCGAGTCTACTGGTCCCAGACCCTGTACCAGGTCATGCGTCAATTTATTCATATCGATGAATGTCACACCCAACTCCTTTGCCACATTGCGCGGAGAATCCAGATAAGCCCCGTGTGTATCGTACAATACATCGCCTTCGGCAGGTTTCACATCCTTCCCGGCATCCTTCCGTTCGTCCTGAGCTATCGTAGCATCTTGTGGACAGACAAAATTACGCCGAACGATGGCGTTGAACAACACCGGAATCCCCCCCTTGGCACGAGTTTCCTCTACGAAGCGTTTCAGGTTGGCATCGAACGTCGTTCCCGGATCGGTATGGCGGTCGGGTTTGGGCTTCTCGTCGTTGTGGCCAAACTGTATAAAGACATAATCGCCCTTCTTTACCTGAGAAATCACCTTTTCCCAACGCCCTTCATCGATAAAGCTCTTCGAACTCCGGCCGTTCATGGCATGGTTGTCTACCCGAACCCCCTCGCCGAAATAGCGTGGCAAGGCATGTCCCCATCCCCGTTCGGGGTTACCGCCATCGATGGGTTTGTTGGCCATCGTCGAGTCGCCGATCATAAAGATAGTGATCACTGGTTGATCTGCCCGGAAAGCCGTCAGCAGAAAGAAAGATACAAGCAATAGAATCAATTTGTTTTTCATCGTTTCTTCATCATTATATTAATTGAGTGCAATATTACAAAAAACACCCGGCCCGGTGATGTAAAATTTGTGCGAACAGATGGAATATTTCGTCAACAAGCTGGTATTTACCTGTATTTTCGTTCAAAGCAGCTTCTGTTTTCCTTTTTCATCCATTGGTCATCCGGAAATAAGCATGTATCTTTGGAGGAGAATGTAAAAACGAAAATGTTATGAGAACAGGAAGTGCAAACTTTGTTTTTGAGAAAGACATCCCCTGGGAACCGGCAGGCGAAGGGGTGGTCCGTCAGATCATGGGATATGACGGACAGATTATGATGGTGAAAGTAAAATTCGAAAAGGGAGCTGTGGGCGCCATGCACTCGCACTACCACTCGCAAGCCACCTACGTGCAAAGCGGCAAGTTTGAATTTACCATCAATGGAATAACGAAGATTGTGGAAGCGGGCGACGCGCTCTACAAAGAACCGGATGCGGTACACGGTTGCGTGTGTCTGGAAGCCGGAATACTGATCGATTGCTTCACACCCATGCGTGCGGAATTCCTGAAAAAATAAACTCCCGGGAAAGCAAGAGATACTGGAAAGACAGTAAAAAAGGGGCAGCGTTTAACACATACGCTGCCCCTGCTGCAAAGAATGTCCTATCATATCATCGCGACATTATAAACCGGACCCTTTTATTCTTTTTTTACCTACTTCAACATATTGAGCAACAATTGCTGTCCGATGACATTGGCACGGTTGCCGCCTGAGGTATTGAATGTATTCATCGATTCGTTCATACCGTCGATATCGACAGGAGTGGTAAACTGTTTCACATCCCGGATGCACGACGGAATATCCAGCGTGGTAATAATCACTTGTCCGCTTCCGGCAGGAATAATGCTGAGCGCCGAGTACACCTCTTTCTTATGGTCGGACACACAACCCACAATGGTTTCGCCATTGAATGCCCGCAAGCCGATACGGCGACGGTTGTAGGTAGCAAAGCATTGGTATTCCCAATTGAAGGTACAATCCACCGGCAAGCCGCTGAATACCGGATGCGCCCGGTTGAAGAAGTTACCGCCATACCAGGAACGTCCGAGCTCTTTCGATCCGCGGTAGTCCATCACTTCCTTATCGGCCAGGAACTCCGCCCAACGTTCGGGATTATCGACAATGATCAGCGTATGGCCTTTGTACACCCATTCCATGATATCGCTCATACCACTGCCCCATTGGGTGGGTTGGAATGCTCCAACCAAGAGATAATCGCCTTGCGGAATACCGCTTTTGTAAGCCGGCAAGTCGAATCCAGCCGTTTTCATAAACTCACGCAGTACCCCGGTGGTATCGGCAATGCTGCCGCGGGAAGAGATACCATCCGTATTCAACCGGACGGCAAAGAGCCGGTCGTCGCCCGTTGTTACTTGCTGCTTGCCACTGAGCAGTTCCGCCTCGATGGTGGTATATCCTTCGGTGGAAGGTACAAACTCCCATCCGGTACTCAGGCATTGCCCGTATACGACACCTCCTTCCACGTTCACTTTGCGTTGCGTCATGGCAAGGATGTTGCCTTTCGCATCTTTCGCCGTAAGTTTCAGCTGGTGGCTGCCCCGAACATCCTGTTCGTTCACGATGTATACATCCACGCGGGTTGTATCGCCTACGCTGAGTACTTTCCGGTTTAGTTTCACCGCTAAGTAGAGTGGTTTATTGTAACGGCTGATCAATTCCACATTGCCTTTCGGGTTGCGGTAGTTGTCCACGATACCCGAATGGTTTTCGAGCTTCATGCTCTCCCACCCGTTCACAGCATACGCATCGACCGTATTGCTGATGCGGATATTCTCCATGATACGTCCCTGATAGTAAAACGACACATCGCCCATGGCACGGGTCAGATGATCGACTGTGGGGAATGCCTTGTCGAATCCTTTCTCTTTCAGGAAGCGATCGTAGGCATCGTACCATGCCAGATAGTCGTCGGCTTCCCACCCCGATGCACGTCCGGTACGAAGAATCTCTTCCCGTATCAGTTGCAAGCGGGGCGGCGTACCGATGGCACCATCTTCGCCCCAGTAAATAATCTCATCTTTGTGATCGGAGAAACGGTGGTAATTGTCCTTACCTATATACAGTTGGTCGTGATAAGCTCCCGGTCCGCCGGCATGATGGCGGTCCCACCAGCCATACTTGTAGAAAGTCGTATCGTTAGGCATCAGATGCAACTTGAACCGTGCACTGGGTTCGTTCAACGGATTCTCTCCGTTGCTTGAGTTGTAGGTAAGTATGCGTGTAGGGTCGAGTTGGTGAGCCATCTGCATCTGACGGTAGTCTTCCGACTGCGGCGCTGCTCCCCGTTCGTTGTGCAGGTTATAAATAATGAGACATGGATGGTTACGGTCGCGGCGGATCATACGGGCTAACTTCTCGTTGCGAAATCCGAAGTAAAATTTCGACTGCATGTTGTTATCGTTGAACATATTGGCAGGGTACTGGTTGCCGCCCGGTTCTTCGAAATAGAGCAAGCCCAGTTCATCGGCTGCATCCAGTACATTGGCAGAGCCGATGGTACGGTGAAAGTTCAGCATATTCAATCCCAGGTCCTTGGCTATCTGCACCTGGCGGCGAGCCAGTTCATCACTGGGAGCAATGCCGTTCTCAGGCCAGAAGCTCCAGGAAATGGCTGTACGAAGAACGATGCGTTTGCCGTTGAGATAGAACTGGCGATCGCCTTTTACATCGCGTACTTCGAACCAACGGAAACCGAAGCGTTGTTTGTATTGGTCGTCGCCCAGGGTGACGGTCAGTTGATAGAGATTCGGACTGTCCACACTCCAAAGCCTGGCGGCTGGAACAGCGATGCGATAACTGTGACTCGTTTCGCCTGTGCCCCACTCGGAAACAGGCATCTCTTTGGTATATACCACCTTCCCGTCTTTCCAGTCGGTAACTTCGAGCTTGATTTTCTTGGATTGAGAAGTGCCGGTGAGGTTGCAAGCGGTCAGGTCGACCTCTACCTCGTTGGCTTTCGGCTGGTTCTTAATGAACACATCGCGGACAAAGAGATTCTCCGTGGCAGTCAGTTGCACCTTTCCGGTGATTCCTCCGAAGCCGTGTGTAGGATTGGTACGATATTCGCCCCAGGTATATACCTGTGAATCTTTCCAGTTGAAGTTTCCATTGGGATCGGTGATGCGGAAGGCTATTTCGTTTTCTTTTCCATAAGCAACAAATTCAGTAACATCGATAGTAAAAGGAGTACTGTTTACCAGATCATACCCGACCAGACGACGGTTGATGAAGATTTCCGCACGGAACCGGACCGAGCCGACATCGAGGCTGATGTGTTTACCTTTCCATGCTTCGGGAACGGACACCTTGGTAGTGAACCATGACACACCCGTATAATTTCCATTGACTCCGAATGTATCACCCCGGCGTGCCCACAAATGACCCTCTACCGTAGCAGGAAGTGTCACATTCGTCTTATCCGGATGGTCCAGCAGTCCCCATCCGCCGGTCGGCAGATTAACGGGTAGTTCGCCTATACTCACCGGCGGTAGAAACAATACATCGTCCGCCCATCTTGCTTTTTTGTCCAGCGTGATATTCCAGGAAGACTGGGTAAGATCCAGTTGTTCTCTCTCTTGTCCCTGAACAGAGAGCGCATAACAAAACATCAGGATGCTTCCCAGTAACATAGTAGTAAATCGCACCATAGTATTATGATTAACGATTAATGGAATTAAACACACCTTTGGTAAAGTATATTTAATTCCATCAATTTATTATTGATTGCCCAAAAGTAGGCAGATCTTCATAATACCAGGTGCATTTTTTGACACTTAATGAGTAAAAATAGGATTACCTTTTCTTTTTTCACATTTAGTTGAGTTCGAAGCTTACCGCCTGTAAATCTTCGTTCTGCGAACTGCTTCCTACCATCAGTTCGAATGCGCCCGGATAGGTACGCATGGTATTCGATGCGGCATCCCACCATTCCAATTGCTTGGGAGTGAGTTCCAGTTTCACCTCTACGGTTTCTCCGGCGGAAATGCTCACCCGCTTAAAGGCGCGCAACGCCTTGATCGGTCCCTGAGGATCGTCTTTCCGCTTGATGTACACCTGTACCACCTCGTCGCCATTATAGGTTCCCTTGTTGGTCACAGGCACGGTAAACGTCAATGACTTGCCTGTTTTTACCTGGTTGGCAGCTAACTGTACCTTACCATAAACAAAGGTAGTATAGCTTAATCCATAACCAAATGGGAAGAGCGGCTTATCCGCCATATAGCGATAGGTACGACCCGCCATGTCATAATTCTCAAAGTCGGGCAACTGGTTCACATTGCGGTAGAACGTCACCGGCAGACGTCCGGAAGGATTGTACTCGCCAAACAGCACCTCGGCCACCGCCTTACCTCCCGCTTGTCCCGGATACCAGGCTTGCAGGATGGCTTCACAGTTTTCCACTTCGGGCTCAAATCCGATGGGCGAACCCGAGCAGTTCACCAAAATCACTTTCTTGCCTTTGGCCTTCAGCGCCTTGATCAGTTCGCGTTGCACGGCAGGCAGTTCGATGTCTGTACGGTCGCCACCCCGGAATCCCGGAAGGTTCACACCCATCTCTTCCCCTTCCAACGAAGGAGAAACACCGCCTACGAACACCACGACATCCGCATCTTTTACACGGTCGGCTGTTTGCATCACATTGATTTCTTCCTTGAATCCAAGGTCGAAGTTAAGCTGTGCGTCACTGCTGTAATATTCGAACTCGATCTGGATATCGTACGCCTTACCTTTGGTCACCTGCATCTCATACCCTTGTTTGCGGCTACCGTGTTTGTTGGAGAACTTCTTCACCTCTTCACCATTCACAAGCACGCGCGAACTTCCGCAACTGTAGAAATCGAATACCACCGTACCCGTTTGTTTGGAAGTGAACACCGTATTGTAAGTAGCCGAGAAGTCAGTCAGGTTCACACCCGGAGCAAAAACCGTAGCACCGGAAGTGCACAGACGGAACGGAGTGGTGAGTTGTGCTTTGGCTACCGGTTCGCCCGCGCGTTCCTTATTATTCCAGTAACGGGCAGAGAATCCGGGGCCTTCTTTGGAAGCGCATTGACTGAACACACTCTTGATCAGGGTACGTTCCACCCAACTGCAACCTTGATCATAGGTAAGTTGGTCATTGGGCGACAAAGCCGACCGGATACCTTCCAATATAGTAATGGTACGCGTGGGGGTCCCGTTGTAGTTACCCCATTGCATCACCGAGTCGTTAGCGTTAGGTCCCATGACGGCAATTTTCAAACCGCCACGTTTCAAGGGAAGTATACTGTTCTTGTTCATCAAGAGCGTCATTGACTTGCGAGCCATGTCGAGCGACAGGGAATCGTGCTTGTCCGAGCATACCACCGAGTACGGGATCTTCGTCCACGACACATCTTTCAGTTCGTCCATCTCACCGAGTTCGAAGCGGGCTTTCATCAGACGCGTCACCGACACGTCGATATCTTTTTCGCTGATCAGACCTTTCTGCACACTCTCCACCAATGCTTTGTAGCTGGATCCGCAATCTACATCCGTACCACTCAGCACGGCAGCTGCCGAACCAGATGCCGCATCGGGATGCGTCTGGTGTCCCTTCTCCCGGTAGAAATCAGATACGGCGCCGCAGTCGGCCACCACAATCCCTTCGTACCCCCACTCTTCGCGCAGGATATGCATTAACAAGCGATCGCTTCCGCAACAAGGATCACCCTCGAATCGGTTGTAAGCACACATCACTTCCTTCACTTTTCCCTCTTTGACCAAAGCTTCGAAAGCGGGTAGATAAGTTTCGTATAAATCGCGCGGTTTGATATTCTTCGCATCGAACGTATGGCGGTTCCATTCCGGACCCGAATGCACGGCGAAGTGCTTGGCGCAAGCATGCAGTTTATCGTAAGTTCCATCATTACCTCCTTGCAGACCTTTCACCACTTCGACACCCAGCACACCTGTCAGGTAAGGATCCTCTCCGTAGGTTTCAATTCCCCGTCCCCAACGAGGGTCCCGGTAAATATTAATGGTCGGTGTCCAAAAAGTCAACCCCTGATACCGTTCGAAACTTCCTTCCGAAACAGCCAATGTGTTTTTGGCGCGCGCCTCATCGGAGATAGCGCAGAATACATTGTACAAGGCCGCATCGTCAAAAGCAGCCGCCATACCGATGGGTTGCGGGAACACCGTTGCCCGTCCGGCACGTGCCACACCGTGGAGCGCTTCATTCCACCAGTTGTACTTCTTGATACCCAGACGTTCCACCGGTTGGGCAACATCCATCATCAGAGCAACTTTCTCTTCAAGGGTGAGTTGGGCAACCAACAGTTCGGCCCGTTTCTCAGCGGAGAGCGATCTGTTCTTATAGGTTTTCTCACTGCAAGCCATCAAGGCAAGCAGTACCAGCAAATAGATAGATTTCTTTTTCATTCGCAGTGTTTTTATGATAAGATTAATATAATGGCGTGCGTACTTCCTGTCCTCAACAAGAAAACTATTCCTCCTGTTTCAGGTACTTATCCGACCAGACCTTCTTGTAATTAATACAAGTAGAAATTCAGAGAAAATGGTTGATAAAAAACAATTCCTCCATCTTCTAACCGGTTCTTTTTCAAATATATAAAAAAAAGGACAAAAGATGGAGGAATCACCCGCCAATTAGAGGAGAAATCTTATTATTTCCAATCAAATTTCAAAGAATGGAGCATGATGGCACTGGCCCCGGTCGATCCGGTATGCTGAATTCCCATTCCGCCAAAGGTATTGGGCTGAATATCTGCCTGTAGTTCCACTATCTTTTTCAGCTCTGAACGAGAGGGATCGGGCAGTTCAGTTCCTGTACTTACGTGCGCTTTCAACATTCGGCCTTCCACCTTTAGGGTTATCGTACAATCCGTACGGAAGCAAATGCCCGGCACAGGTTCGGTCAGTTCGGTGGCCACCCCATTCTCGTATTTCATCAGGATGAAATCTACGGCATGGTCATACTTCGTGGTGCGCACAATGCGTAGTCCGTAACCGGTAAGTGTACGGGTATCGTATTTAATGTAGACTTCCAGGTATTGTCCGGTGGCGCTTCCGAAACCTTGTCCGGCCGTTTTACCCGGATCGACGTTCAGGGTGAGGGTCATATCACTGGTTTTGGTTTGCACAGGCGTATAGAGCAAACGGGCGCCCTTGGTGATTTGTACCAACCCGGTTCCTTTCATTCCGTCGGAGCCCGCGCCGTAATACCAGGTCTCACCTGCAGGAGCATCCCAACCAAATTCATCCAGCCCGAGGGGTTTGTATCCGTCCACCGTCCAGCATCCGGGAATGATCTCGGGTTGGCGAACGATAGGAAAGTTCTTGAAATCTGTTTCGTACGTACGTTTCGGGATGATATCCTTCGAAGTAACAGGCTTCGGGGTAATGGCTATCTCCACCTTTCCCGGATGGCAACGAAGGTGTTTCGGAGCAACGGAAACGAGTAGGTAATACCCCACATCTGCAGCAGAGAGCTCGTAAGTTGTTTCCGGTTGGGCCAACCGGGACACTGCCACTTCAATCGGCTGGCTTCCTTTGGCATCCCTGCACCGGAACCAGGTGATGAACGATTCGTCTTTCCGGCCTTCGAGCGCCAGGGCATAGTTCACTTTCAGTTTGCCTTTCTCCACCTGCTGTATCTGAGGCAAGGCGGTAAATGCCGGTGCATCCAGATAGGTAGGCGCTACGGTTAGGATGGCTGCCGCCTCTATGCCCGAAGGTTCCGCTGCCCTGACCACCACCGCTTTCGTTTCGTCGTTCCGATTGATTCCGGTCACTTCGCAAACGCCCGCCTCTCCAGCTTTCAGCGTTACGAGCGTTTCATCGGCTGATTGCATGTTCCAATGACAAGCCAGATTGGGTTGGTCTATATTACCGAATCGTTTCAATGCGGCTTGTAGTTTGGCATTGGTCACTCCCGATTCTATCGAAGCTTTTACCGGCAGTATCCGCATATACGTAGGAAGATCGGACAACGACTTTCCAGTCTCTTGTTCAATGGCTTTGATTTGATCTTTGACACCCATCGGATCCCAATCATCGTTGCCCCGGAGCAAGTTGTAAGTATTATATATCACCTGCCCCTTGTGTTCGATGCGGTATGCCACGAGCACAGGTTTGCCGGTCATATCCACTGTACATTGTGGTTTGTCGTTATTGATGCGAACCGGTTGTCCATTCAGTGTCACATTGTATTGATAGCAACGGAGATCATCAGTGGGATCTTGTGTCCATCCGAGGTAAAGACCGGTATTATCGCTTGCAAACCGGCTGTCGACCATCGTTACCGGACTACCGACTTTGGTGAGGTATTGTCTTTTCGGGGTCAACACTTGGATATCGCAATTCAGAAAAACGGCCCCTGTGCCTTGTGTACTGTAAAATGGCTTGGAGCTAAAAAAAGTAAATCCGCAATTCAGATACACTCCGGTACCGCAAAGCGCATCGTCGGTACTTTCGAAGTAGCATTGATGAAACAGGATGCGTTTGGCTCCTGCAAACGGGCAAAGATTGAGCCGGCTGATGAAACGGGTATTGCGGGCAACGACCTTATCACTCTTGCAGATAATGAGTTGTGCTTGCGTAATGGTGGATGACCGCCGTTCCCGGTTCAGCTTCGGTAGCAAGGAGAACTCCAGATCAACGTTACAATAGTTGCCGAACGTGAGGTTATCCGTATGGATACCGTCACCGTCGAAGTAAAACATGGTAAAATTTCCTTCGGCTCCCTGGGTTTGTCCACGCCGGCTGGCAAGGACTACGTTGCGGGCATCATCCGCCAGTCCGTAGAAGTTCAGCCAATTGCATTTCACGGTACGTCCGTAGGGCACGCCGCCGGTTGATGATTTGCGTATGGCAGGGTCGTCCGGATCGTCGATCCAATAAACATAGGGAGCGATGTAAAGAGTCATCGGCTCAGCTTCCGTTCCGTCTTTAATCCGATCAAGCGCTTTATTTATGTCACTGAAAACATACGGATATTTGGCGGCCTCCGCATCCGAGAGTTGGCCGTCTATAAAGAATGCCTTTTCCGTCAACTGAATAGCCTTTCCTTTGTAAGTGATATGATCACCGTGGAAAGTTATTGGATTGGACTGATCCAGAGGAACATAGTTTGCCGTACCTTGAGAAAAAGAATATAAATTAAACAGTTGAGCTAAAAGCATCCATACAAGTTTCTTCATGATCTTATTGATTGAGTATTCATTGCTGTAAAGATATATATAAAAGTTAGTTTATGCATGGTGGGGAGTTAGTTTATTAACAAAGCGGACAGTGTCGTATTACACATACCAAGAGTAACAGAAACCTGTCTTCTAAAAAAAGGATCAAAAGAAGGATTGGTAATCTTAAGAAAAAACGTTTTCTTGCCGCCAGAAATAATAGAAGGGGAAATAAACCAGTAATAGAAAAAGAAGCGTTACGATTTTGACAGACTCCCGATTTTCATGCTCTGAAAATCGGGAGTCTTTGTTTATGCTATTCCAATGTACGATAAGCGAGCTTGGTAACTTTCACCTCACCTTCGCCACCGGTAAAAATTCCGGGACGTACCGATAGGAATTCGCCCAAGGTATTGTGGTGAAAACCCTGCATATCGTACCCCCACGGATATTTACGCCAGTTCTTTCCATCAACACTGTACCAACCGGAAATAATGTGGTTGGTATTGCATAGCTTCACCCAAAGCGTGGTCTTTCCACCGACGCTTTCCACCGGAACAAGGGGCTGCTTGCGACTAATTCCACCCCGACGGTAACGCAACAGTTCGTTCGAATTAAATCCAAGACCGAAATGCATGGTATTGTTATAGAAGCAAACGATGCCAGCCGAAGGATTCTTACCACTAAGTTCCAGACAGGCTTCCACCTCATACGAGCGGTCACCGGCACGAAGAAGCAATGGAGAGGAGTCGACAGGACTCTTACCGGTACACTTCAACACAATCTCGTTGTCCGTGATGGTGGCACGGACGGTGATGCTTTCCTTATAAGCTTGCCAAACAAAATCATTGATTTGTTTTTCCTTCTTTCGCTCGGGCTGAGGTAGCGAGATGGCACCCGGTTTCAGTTGTATCCAACCATCCTTACCAACTTCCACTTCGCAAATCAACGATTGACGTCCCAATGTTAGATAATCCTTCTCATAGGCATGGAAAGTCATATACAATTTACCGTTCTTTCCTTCGATGAACTGCCCATGCCCCTGGCTCCACCAATGCTCAGCGGGCGACTGGGTACGAAGCAGCGGATTATTCGGTGCATTCTCCCATGGGCCTTCGATGTTTCGGGCACGTGCCTGCACCACCATGTGACCGGTCGGAGGTCCCGCCGTTCCTCCTTCGGCAGCCAGCAAGTAATAGTACTCACCTATCTTCCTCACATTCAAGCCTTCGAGCGAGAAGCTTTCAATATCCCATTCTTCGGGTATCTCCCACCCTTTATAGATATAAACAGGTTTGCCCGTGATGGAAAGACCGTCGGCGGATAAGGGATGCAGATCGCCCGCACTGAGCAACACATAGCGGCGACCATCCTCTCCCACCACATGCTCGGGATCAATTCCTCCTATCTTCAAATCAATGGGTTCACTCCATGGACCGTTGGGACTATCCGCCCAAACTACCATGTTTATTTTCTTCCCATCGGCGCCCATGGCGGGGAAGTAAATATAGAATTTGTTGTCGTGTACACAGATATCGGGCGCCCAAACGGCACCGACGTATTTATTCAAAGCTGCCGAACAGGGAGTCCAGTCGACCAGGTTTGTCGACTTGTACACCACCAATCCCGGACAGTAATCGAACGAGGAGTGTACCATGTAATACGTACCGTTGTGAAGTACAACAGCTGGATCGGCATTGTCGCCATCGAGCAGACGGATCTTCTCTACCGGAGTGTTTTCCTGCTTAACCGGTTGACCGAAAGAGGAGATGCAGATAAATCCTGATAAGAATAACAGCGTTAGTATTGTTCTCATAAATTAGAATGAAATTGAGTGAGAGTATCTTATTCTTCCGATTTTGTCACTTCCCTGCCATTTACCCGCACATCCTTGAGCACCAGATTCTCCACATTCCGCATCTGAATGGCTTTGGACGGGTGCAGGAGCATACTTATAGTTTCGTGCAATCCCAATCGCTACACTCTTTGAACATAGTAGCGACGGTATACTTCTGCGCTTCTTTGGCAGTAAGCTGTTTGCCCCACTTCACACGCCCGGCAGTTGCGGCACCTTCGCCTTTGTTGCCATACTCGGCATAACGGGCGGTAGACTCGTTTTCCACCTTGCCCCAGTTGTGCCAACCTTCGGGGCGAATGTGATTTCCGTACTCGCAATTGATGAATACCGTAGCGGCATACGGACGCCACGGGCGGCCCAGATACACCTTTGTAGCCGTAGGAGCAGCCGTCAGCTTACAATCTTTAAAGACATAGCCGAACTCCGCATCTTTGGGAGTGGAAGCAGCTGTGATGTACGAATCGCGTTTACTGTGAATGATACAACCTTCGAACAATGCAGTAGACGGGCCGAAAATAAAGTCAGTCGTTCCTTCGATGTAGCAATCCTTAAAATACAAGCGGGCAAATTCCTTTCCTGTATAGATAGTATCCTGATTCCCAAGGAAACGGCAGTTGATGAACTTTAGGCGGTCGCCTTCGGTGTGCAGCGCTACGGCCTGCCCCAACTGGGCGGCATTGTTCTCGATGGTGAGGTTCTTGAATGTGATGCCGCTACCTTGCACCTTTACGGTGTACGTTCGGAATGTACCCATTTTGTTGATATTGGCATGATCGTCATACGTAATCAACACACTTTCGGGACTTTCGCCCACGATCTCCACATTGTTCAACCAGGAGGGGATGATGAGCTTCTCTTTGTACGTACCTTTTTTAATATAGATGGTCACCGTATAGTCCATAAAGGCCCGTACACTTTCCACCGCTTCGGCAACGTTACGAAACTTACCTGTGCCGTCGCGTGCAACAAAGATGGTATCTACTTTTTCCTGTGCCTGCAACATTCCGCCGAAGCACATCACTAATGCTATGAGTGAGAAAACAATTCTTTTCATGGGTATTATTTAGTTTGAAGACGTTCGTATTCGAGGCTGGCCATGATGAACGGACCTGTTGCTTTGGGGTCGTTGTCACGGATGGTTTCATTGATGTAGTAGTTGTAATCGCCCGAACGGTAGTTCTTTTCACCGCCCAATCCGGCTACGGCACAACATTGGGAGATGCTGATCACGCCGTCCTTATCGACCTTGATCAGGTTATTCAGCAATCCTTTGTATCCTTTGAGCGCTACTTCGAGGTACGATTTTTCAATGTACCCCATACGAACAGCCTTAAACAAGGCATAGACGAACATAGACGAGCAAGTGGCTTCCAAATAGTTGCCCTTATCGCCGCTGCGATCGAGCACCTGGTACCAAAGTCCGGACTTCGGGTCTTGTATCTTCTTCACCTGAAGAGCGATGTTACGCAAAATCACCAGCATGGAATCGCGTCCGACTTCGTGTTTCGGAATAAAGTCAAGGGCATCGACAAAGGCCATGGCATACCAGCCCATAGCACGCCCCCAGGAGTGTGCCGACTGTCCGGTCACCGGATCGGCCCAGCGTTGCTGACGACTGATATCACAGGCATGGCAGTACAGTCCGGTTTTGGGATTGTATGTATGACGGGCAGCCACGACAAACTGGTTGATGATATCGGCATAATCATTCACCCGGTTGTTGCGGAAAGCATATTCGGAATAGAAAGGAGTGTTCATATACACTCCATCGAGCCACACCTGATTGGGATAGATCTTCTTGTGCCAGAAACCTCCGTCGGCATTGCGCGGATGGGTATCGAGCTGGCTGCGTAGCAAGTCGATGGCTTTCTTGTATTTCTCATCTTTTGATTGTTCGTAAATACGGAACAGGAACTTGCCAGAATTGACCCGGTCGATGTTGTACTCTTCCAGCTTATAGGTTTTGATGCTTCCGTCAGGACGGATCATCGTATCGGCATACGCCAACGCATATTCGTATATTTTCTGTCCACCGTATGTATCGTATGCATCGAGCATGGCTTGCAATTCCAACCCATGGCAATAATCCCACTTCAATGTAGGCTGAAAATCGAGCTGCCAGGATTCCGGGCAACGGATCATTTCCGACTCGACCATACGCAACGACCAGGGTAATTTATCGCTCACCTTCTGAGCACTTAACAAAACGGAGCAAAGAAGCGCTCCCAGGACAACAAATTTACGAAGAGAAAACCTTTTCATTCTTTTTCTTTTATTATGGATAATTAGACTTAATTTTTCGATCATACAAAATTAGAAACTCTTTTTATTATATCTGTGGAGTTTTCGGTTCAAAAGGTGTATTATTCAGTTTTCGTGTACGTAAACATTGGACTTTTACTCTTTCGTTGACCGATTTTTACTCTTTTCATGCACTTTTTAGGCGAAAGTGTCAATTTGTGCTATTTTTTAAGCAATTTTTATAGTTGACATACATCAAATTATGCGTATTTTTGGCGCCAGATAAGAAACTAATAATTTAAATCCATTATCATGAGTACTTTTCAAAATGCAACAGGCAAGATGACAAACTACAGATGGACCATCTGTGCCATGTTATTCTTTGCCACCACAGTAAACTACCTCGACCGTCAGGTTCTCTCATTGACCTGGAAAGATTTTATCGCTCCGGAGTTTCATTGGACAGACAATGACTATGGTACTATCACCGCCTTGTTCTCTATTTTCTATGCTATCAGCATGCTATTTGCCGGAAAATTCATCGACTGGATGGGTACCAAGAAAGGTTACCTGTGGTCCATCGGCGTATGGTCGATCGGTGCTTGTTTGCATGCGCTTTGCGGCTGGGGGACTCAGATATGGGTAGGAATCCCGGGTGCTGAAGCTTTGGCAGCAGTTGAAACAGGCACAGCTATGGCGTTGTCTATCGCTACTGTCAGTGTTTATATGTTTATCGCGGCTCGTCTGGTACTCGCCATCGGTGAAGCCGGTAACTTCCCTGCTGCCATCAAGGTGACAGCTGAATTTTTCCCGAAGAAAGACCGTGCTTTCGCTACCAGTATCTTTAACGCAGGTGCTACGGTAGGTGCATTGGCTGCTCCGGTTACCATCCCTGTACTTGCCAAGTATTTTAAAGAACTGGGTGTAGGTAACGGTTGGGAAATGGCTTTCATCGTAATCGGTGCGCTCGGATTTATCTGGATGGGTATGTGGGTATTCATGTACAACAAACCAAATGTACATCCGAAAGTAAACAAAGCCGAACTTGCATATATCAATCAGGATGGTGACGACCAGCCGGCAGTAGCAGGCAAACCGGAAAAACAAATGACCTTCCTGCAATCGTTCACCTACAAACAAACCTGGGCATTCGCTTTCGGTAAGTTTATGACTGATGGTGTTTGGTGGTTCTTCCTGTTCTGGACTCCGGCTTATGTAAGTGATGTTTATAAATTCAGCTCGGACAGCTCAACAGGTATGTTGCTTATCTTTGTTCTGTATGCCATCACCATGCTTTCCATTTATGGTGGTAAACTGCCGACTATTATTATGAACAAAACTGGATTGGATCCATATGCTGCCCGCATGCGCGCCATGTTGATCTTTGCTTTCTTCCCGTTGTTGGCGTTGTTTGCACAACCGCTCGGTACGATCTCTTATTGGTTCCCGATTATCATTATCGGTATTGCAGGTGCTGCTCACCAATCATGGTCGGCCAACATATTCTCTACCATCGGTGATATGTTCCCCAAAAGCTCTATTGCTACCATCACCGGTATCGGTGGTATGGCAGGTGGTGTTGGTGCGTTCCTGATCAACAAAGGATCGGGTATGCTCTTTACCTATGCTGATGAAACTCAAATGGGCTTTATGGGCTTTAGTGGTAAACCTGCCGGATACTTCATCATCTTCTGTATTTGTGCTGTAGCTTACCTCATTGGTTGGGTGGTTATGAAGGCATTGGTTCCGAAGTACAAACCCATTGTTCTGTAATCATTACTTCTTTCATAATTATTAAAATTCAGAAGAGGTCGTTCCATTCGGGGCGGCCTTTTTTGTCGAAAAAAAGCTACCTTTGCCGGATGGAAAACGAGATCAAAGATTCTTTTGAGCTTTTACTAGCCATATGTAAGACGGTAGAAGCTTCGCTGAGCAATGGATATAAACTGTTACGCGACCTGCTGGAGCGTCTCTGCCGCTCGCAAACGCAGGATGAAAGCCTGCAAATGACCGACCTGGCCGCGCGCATCAGCTTTGTATCGGCAAGGCTGGGACTGTCGCCTGTAGAGCAAAACCGCCTGCACACGTTTCGTCTGACTTCCAATGCTATTCTCAACCGCCGGGAGACACCTACACATGAGCACTTGCTTCGTGACGTTAAGACGCTCGCTTTCTTTATCCGCAAACTCTCCGGCGAGGAAATTCCTGCCAAACTATACCGGTTACTTCCACGTGCAGACGCCACATACATCGTTGCCCCACCCGCCCGCGAACGCCGGACACGTATCCGCGTCTGTTTCCAATATGCCGACGAGCAGTATCTCTATGTAATGCCGGTAGACGAGATTGCCGACGAACCCTGGCGTGTGCGTTACAATATTCCCGATATCAATACCGAGTTTGCCCTTACCTGCGAACAGCTCTGGAAACATGCGCAAGTCAACCTGCTCGATGTGGCAATCGATGAGGAAGGTATTCTTACCCCTTCATTCATGGTGCTGGAGCCCGATTACCTGATCGACATCAGTTCGCTGGCCGAATGCTACAAAGATTACGGGCACCATCCGGCCAACTACCTGCTGGCACGACTTCAACCGCAGGAGAACACCCGCCCGCTACTCCTGGGTAACCTGGCTAACTTATTTCTCGACGAATGGATCCATGCGAACGGCGAAGTGGACTACCTGTCTTGCATGCAGAAAGCTTTCCGACGATATCCCATCGAACTGGCCGCCTGCGCCGACCTGCAAGACCCACAGAAAGAGCGGGATTTTTTCTCCGATTGCCGGCTTCACTTCGATCACATCCGCCAGGTAGTGAGCGAAACTTTCCGCCTGCCCGGCTATGAACTGGACAAGACGGATGCCGTACTCGAACCATCGTACATCTGCGAAGCATTGGGATTGCAAGGTCGACTGGACTATATGCAACGAGATATGTCGGCTTTTATCGAGATGAAATCGGGAAAGGCCGATGAATACGCCATCCGGGGGAAAGTAGAACCGAAAGAAAACCATAAGGTACAGATGTTGCTTTACCAGGCTGTGCTCCAATATTCGATGGGGAAAGACCATCGTGAAGGAAAACCGTACTTATTATACACACGATATCCCCTGCTCTACCCCGCCCGCTCGTCCTGGGCAATGGTTCGCCGGGCCATCGACCTACGCAACCGGATCGTAGCATGCGAGTATGGCATACAACTGCGAAACAGCATCCATTATACCGCCTCCAAGCTGCAAGACGTCAACCCTGAAACATTGAATGAGCGCAAATTATCGAATATACTCTGGCAGAAATACCTGTATCCCGGTTTGCTGAAATTCGGTTCCGACTTATCCGCCCTCACTGCCCTGGAGCGCAGTTATTACTACGCACTGTACAACTTCATCACCAAAGAGTTGTACACTTCCAAGTCGGGTGATGCCGATTACGAAGGACGTTCGGGCGCTTCTGCCCTGTGGCTGTCTACGTATGCGGAGAAGCAGGAAAGCGGGGAGATACTGAGCCATCTCCGTATCAAGGAGAATCATGCAGCTCGCGAACATAAAGCCGGCTTGATTCTTAGTATTGCGAACGAAACAGACAGAAGCAAGGAAGCAATTGGTAACGACGAAACGGTCGAGAACTTCGAAGCACCCTGGAAGGAACAAACGGTCAAAAACAATGGAGCAATTGCCAGCAAAGGAACATTACCTAATTTCCGCCAAGGCGATGCCGTACTGCTCTACGAATGTCGTACTGAAAGCGATAATGCCACCAACAAGATGGTATTCAAGGGGAATATAGAGTCGATCACCTCTCAGGAGATTCACCTCCGCCTGCGGGCCACCCAACAAAACCCGTCGGTACTCCCCGAAGATAGCCTGTACGCCATCGAACACGACACGATGGATACCACTTTCCGCAACATGTACCAAGGACTGGCAGCTTTCAGTACAGCCAATAAAGAACGGCGCGACTTGCTACTCGCCCAACGCCCGCCTCGTTTCAAAGAAGCCAATGAAAACTCTCCCCAACCTCCTCAGACGATACCCACTGCCGATGACTTTACCCGCATTGCCCGGAAAGCCGAAGATGCTCAGGACTATTTCTTGTTGGTAGGCCCCCCGGGAACCGGTAAGACATCGCGGGCGCTGAAACAAATGGTAGAGACTTTCCACCGCCAACCCGACACACAGATCCTACTCCTCTCTTATACCAACCGGGCGGTAGATGAGATTTGTAAAGCGCTTTCCTCCATACAGCCCGTCGTGGATTTCATCCGCATCGGCAGCGAACTATCGTGCGACGAGACTTACCGCGAGCATCTGATCGAGAATGCATTAGCCACCTGCAACCGCCGGTCGGAAGTTACAGCCCGCATCGGCCGCTGCCGTATCTTCGTAGGCACTGTGGCGTCCATAGCCGGCAAACCGGAACTGTTTCGTCTGAAACGCTTCGATGTAGCTATCATCGACGAAGCCTCACAAATTCTCGAGCCGCAATTACTGGGTATTCTTTGCACCCGTACCCCCTCCGGTGAAAATGCCATCGGCAAATTTGTCCTGATCGGTGATCACAAGCAACTCCCCGCAGTGGTACAGCAACGCGCCGAGCAATCGGAAGTGTACGACGAGTCTTTGCAAGCCATTGGCCTATGTAACCTGCGCGATTCTCTCTTCGAACGACTATACCGCCTCTCAGAACAATACCCACAGGCTGTCGACATGCTCTGCCGGCAAGGAAGGATGCATCCGGAAGTGGCTCACTTTGCCAACCATGCTTTCTACGGGGGGCTTCTACAACCAGTAGGACTCCCGCACCAACAAGAATCCACAGAGAGTTGTTGCCGCATCGTCTTCTACCCCTCCGAGCCCGAACCGGCCGGTTCCTCTGCCAAGAGCAATCGCACCGAAGCTCAAATAGCTGCCCGCCTGGCCGCCGACACCTTCCATCTCTATGGTGAAGCATTCGATAGTGCTGCTACCCTCGGCATCATCACTCCGTACCGAAGCCAGATTGCTTTGATACGCCAAGAGATAGCCGGAATGAGAATTCCTGCATTGGATGAGATTATGATCGACACAGTGGAGCGTTTTCAGGGAAGCGAGCGGGATGTCATAATTTATTCCTTCTGCGTGAATTATCCCTACCAACTCAAATTTCTCTCCAATATAACCGAAGAGAATGGAAAAATTATCGATAGGAAGTTAAATGTAGCACTCACCCGTGCCCGAAAACAGCTTTTCGTAACAGGCTGCGAAAGGTTGTTAAATTTAAATCCGGTATATCAGAAATTGCTCATTTATTTGACAAAAAAGAATTCATAAGGTGCAAAACGAACAAGGATTAGAAAATATTTCCACTTTATTATCTTCGTTAACATTTTTATACTAGCAAAATCCTTATATTTGCGTCACGTTTTTTTCATAGAGATTTAGATTTAAGGTTAGAGAAATTGTGGAAGTCGTGAGACTTCCCTTTTTTTCGTCTTAACGTTTGCGGCTTGAGATTCAGTTTCTTTCAAACGAAAAGAAGCAAGCAAACATTGAAAGTCCCCCTCGAGAGAAGGGGCTTTTGCTTTTATGACCATTCATAAAAACAAAAACCCCGATATATTTATCTTTCCGCAGTATCTTAAGGAGAGTTATTCCGGTTTGTCCTTGATCATCAGGATGCTCAGTTCATAGAGCAGACAGAGGGGAATGGCCACCACACTGAGCGTAAAAGGATCGCCGGTAGGTGTGATGATAGCGGCAGCAATGACAATGATCACGATGGCGTGACGACGGTATGTGCGCAGGAACGATTTATTGACAATTCCCATCAAGGAAAGCAGCCAGGTAACCAACGGAAGCTCAAAAGCCAGCCCCATACAAAGCACCAACATCATGAAATTGTCTATATACGAATTGAGGGAGATCACATTCTCAATGGCTCCACTCAGATTATAGGTAGAAAGAAAACGAAGCGTAAGCGGGAAGACCATGAAATAGCCCAGTAACACACCGATATAGAACATCACCGTACCTACCCACAAAGCTTTAAATACTCCTCTCCGCTCATTGGGATAGAGTGCAGGGCCGATAAAACGCCACACCTCAAACAACAGGTAAGGCATGGCAGTAACCACCGACATCCAGAAAGCGGTGGACATATGCACAAAGAAAGGGGCTGCCAGATTAATATTGATCAGTTTCACCTGAAACTCCTGGGTAAAGAAATCATCGGTCAGATCGAATGTGCGACCAATGTAGCGGAGCAGATCGTAGAAAGCGAAGTCATTGTGACAGGGCGCCAGTATCACCTGGTCGAACAGATAAGGCATGGCAATGAAATACCCCACCGCCAGGACAAACCACACCCCGATAACCCGAAAGAGCACGAGGCGTAGCGCATCCAAATGATCCCAAAAAGTCAATTCCTTTTCCGACACCCTACTGTACTTATAACGATTCCTTATTTAGATTCGGCAGGTTTATCGATATCGTCCTTTACTTTATTAATCTCATCTTTAGCTTCGTTCACACCGTCCTTGAAGCTTTTCACACCCTTGCCAAGTCCACGCATCAACTCGGGTATTTTCTTACCTCCGAAAAGCAATAATACAACAAGCAGGATGATGATCCATTCTGAGCCACTGGGCAAGAAGCCTAAAAGTAAATTATTCATTTATTGTAATGTTAGATGGTTATGCGACAAAGATAAAACTTTTTTAGCGAATAGTCGCAAGTGATTAGTGATTAATCCTGATAATATATACGTTTTACCCGAGACGATATACCGGTAAGTACCTCGTAAGGTATGGTACCCAACGTATCGGATATTGCGGTAATAGGCAGGTCGTCGCCGAAAATCTCCACGCGATCGCCTTCCCGGCAATCGATATCGGTCACGTCTATCATGCATACATCCATGCAGATATTTCCTACATACGGCGCTTTCTGGCCATTCACCAGGCAATGGAAACGTCCGCCACCCAGGTGACGATTCAATCCGTCGGCATACCCGATGGGAATGGCGGCGATGCGCGAGTCGCGAGTCAGGTGACCGTTGCGACTGTAGCCGACCGTTTCATTGGCAGGCACCTCTTTGATTTGCAGAATCGTGGTGCGTAGTGTACTCACGTTATGGATAATCCCGTTCGTAGCCGGGTCAACGCCATAAAGTCCGATGCCCAGCCGTACCATATCGTACTGTGCTTCGGGGAAGCGTTCCACTCCTGCCGTGTTGCAAATGTGTCGCAGGATCTTATGCGGAAAAGCAGCCTGTAGCTCTGTCGAGGCTTTCTCGAACTGAGCAATCTGGCTACGGGTAAAATCGTCAAACTGCGAACCGTCGCTCCCTGCCAGATGCGAGAATACCGAACGGGGAATCAACGCCTGTTGGTTGCGCAAGCGGCGTATCAGTTGCGGCACCTCGTCGGCAGTGAATCCCAGGCGGTGCATACCTGTATCAAATTTTACATGAACAGGAAAATGAGTGATTCCCTCTTTCTCGGCCGCTTTTATCAATGCTTCCAGCAGGTGGAAGTTGTACACTTCCGGTTCCAGCTTATAGTCGAACATGGTTTTGAATGCCGTCAACTCCGGATTCATGATCATCATGGAAGCCGTGATGCCAGCCCGGCGTAGTTCCGCTCCTTCATCGGCCACAGCTACAGCCAGGTAGTCCACCCGGTGTTCCTGCAATGTACGGGCTATCTCATAGGATCCGGCTCCGTAAGCCGAAGCCTTAACCATGCACACCACTTTCGTTTCCGGACGAAGCATGGCACGGTAATGATTCAGATTGTCCACCATCGCCCCCAGGTTGACTTCCAATATCGTTTCGTGTACCTTTTGTTCGAGTCGTTCCGATACACGGTCGAAGTTGAACATACGGGCACCTTTGATCAGTATCGCCTCATTTTTCAGTGATTTGAAGACACCGGAAGCCAGTAAAGCATCCGTATCGGGGAAGAAATATTTCTCTACTCCTTCGAAACGCGACTCACACGACATGATGTCGGGCCCTACTCCGATAACCTTATCCACACTACGGCTGTGTACCAATTGGGTCACTTTACGATAAAGCAAAGAAAGTCCTTGCCCGGTTTCGAGAATATCCGAAAGGATCAGCGTCCGTTTCAGCCCTTTGCTTACCGACCGGCGGTAGAGGAAATCGAGTGCGATATCCAGCGACCCCAGATCAGAATTGTAACTGTCATTTATCAGCAGGCAGTTGTTCTTTCCTTCCTTCACTTCAAGGCGCATCGCCACAGGCTCCAGGCGCACCATCCGTTCGGTAATCTGATCGGCAGGCATCATCAGATAGAGGCAGGCCGCCAGACAGTTGAGCGAGTTCTCGATGGACGCATCGTCAATGAAAGGTATACAGAACGAGTTGTCCATACCCAGATAACGATAAGCGATCACCGTATGATCGTCCATTTTCTTCACCTTACTTATATATAGCGGACGCTCGGCATCTTTGAGGCTCCAGGCTATCTCGCGGGCCGACATAAGCGATTTGCCCACGCAAGTGGTGATCAGTTCATTGTCACCATTGTAAATCAACACATCGCAATGCTTGAAGAGCTGTAACTTCTCCATACACTTGTCTTGCAACGAGAAAAAGTTCTCCTGATGCGCTCCGCCGATATTGGTCAGAATACCGATAGTGGGTTTGATAATTTGTTGCAAAGGCCTCATCTCGCCCGGTTCGGAGATACCGGCTTCGAAGATACCCAATTCGGTGGTTTCGTTCAGTTGCCATACCGAGAGAGGCACTCCGATCTGCGAGTTGTAACTCCGGGGCGAGCGGACAATGGCCCGATCCGGACTGAGCAGCTGGTGCAGCCATTCCTTCACAATGGTCTTTCCATTGCTTCCGGTAATACCAATAATGGGAATTTCGAACGGGTCGCGATGCAACTCTGCCAGTTTCTGCAAAGCTTTCAACGGATTGTCCACCACCAACAGGTTGGCATCGGGATAGTCGGGCAACTCATCCGAGGTGCCCAACACAAAATTGCGTACTCCACGTTCGTAGAGGTCGGCCATGTAACGGGCTCCTTTGTTACGCTTGGTAGTCAGTGCAAAAAACAACGTTTCTTCCGGGAAACTCAACGAACGGCTGTCGGTGAGTAACCAATCGATGGCAGCAGGCCGGTCGCCTATTCTGCGTGCAGCAAGTTTGGTGGTAATAATTTCAATCGGGTATGACATAATCTGGTAGTTTTCCGAAGTCTAAGTTCGGACATTTTCCTTTAAGTCGTTCTATTCTTAACACTATTTGTCTTAAAAAACTCTTATACCCCTCCGAATCGGGGTAAAAAGGTCGATGCGCTAACAATTTGCGTATTTCTTCCACTTCTTGCAGCACTTGCCGGGTTTCGTTCGAGAAGAAAGTTTGTACGAACCGTTCCCACAAATAACGTACTGCCAAAGGCGATGGATGCAGCATATCGTCGGCATAATAACGGTAGTCGCGCAGCTCATCGAGCACGATTTCATACGATGGGAAATAATGTACCTTGCCGGGAAAGTGCGCCTGCAAACGGTCGATAGCCAACAGTAAAGTCGATTTGCTTAGCTGATTGGCATGCAATCCGTCGCGTACATGCCGGATGGGGCTTACGGTGAAAAGAACCTGTAGCTCGGGGGTTAGCTGCCAAAGTTCGTCGAGTAAAACGGTATAGTCGGCCACGATTTCTTCGACGGTTAGGCGCCGGCGGTGGAATTGTTTCTCAGGAAGCTTGTGACAATTGGCTACTACCCGCCCGGTCTCTATCTGTTCATATACGTAGGCTGTTCCGAATGTCAGCATCAACCAATGGGTATTCGGAAGCTGTACATGTGCTTCTGTCAGCCGCCCATTGATGCGTTGCAAGGTTTCTCCAGTCGATTCCGACGAGAAGGAACCATGATGCATCGGGCTATGCCAGCAACCGCGGTAGAAAAACAAGTCGTCATCCGTATAGGTGCGTCCGGAGATAATCTCGCGCAACGCCGCACTTACCGATAAGGGGTTGTACAATATCCCGGTGGGATTTACATCCACCCGGAAAGCGCCGTCCACAAGTTGTTTCCCGATGTTCTCGGCAAAGCACGATCCCATCAGCAACAAGCGATGATCGTAGGAAACCGGCGGAAGTCCTGCCGGTAGTTCAACAGGGGTGTTTAACTGCACGTTGAAATTAAGAATTAAGAATTAAAATCAAGAAGCTAAGAGGGTCCAAATTAGAAACTATCATTTTAAATTAGGAATTGACAGATGAGTTGTAGAGCACAAAGTTCACAAATCCAATTCTTACTTATTAATTCCTAATTTTTAATTTCCTCCAGCCCCATCTTCTTAGCTTTTTCCAGCATGAAAGCATACGCTGCATCGTGCTCGTTTGGGATTACTCCGTCGAGAATGGCATCCTTGATCTGGCTTTTCAGCACTCCGATCTGATGACAAGGCGAGAGCCCGAACACCCGCATGATCTCCTCTCCGTCTACGGGAGGTTGGAAATTACGTACGCGATCTTTTTCTTCCAGGTCTTTCAGCTTCTGGCGCACCAACTTGAAGTTATCCAGAAAACGCTGCTTACGGTCCATGTTCTTTGAAGTGATGTCTGCTTCGCAGAGCATCATCAGATCGTCGATATCATCACCTGCCTCAAAGAGCAGGCGACGTACGGCCGAGTCGGTCACCACATCGTCGGCTATTACAATGGGACGCATGTGCAGTCCTACCAACTTCTGCACGTACTTCATTTTTTCGTTCATCGGCAGCTTCATCTTACGAAAAATCTCCGGGATCATCCGTTCGCCGATGAAATTATGATTATGGAAAGTCCACCCGGCACGCGGTTCCCAACGTTTGGTAGTCGGCTTGGCAATGTCGTGTAGCAACGCTGCCCAACGCAACCAGAGACTATCGGTCTGCCGGGCAATATTATCGAGCACCTCCAATGTGTGGTAAAAATTATCCTTGTGTGCCCGCCCCTTACGTGTTTCCACCCCTTGCAAAGCAGCCAGTTCGGGAAAAATCAGTGTCAACAATCCGCTACGTTCCAGGTCTATAAACCCTTTTGAAGGAACAGGCGAAAGAATGATCTTATTCAGTTCCTCGGCAATGCGTTCACGGGAGATGATACCAATCCGTTCGCGGTTGCGTACCAACGATTCGAATGTATCGTCATCTATATAGAAATTCAATTGGGTGGCAAAACGGATGCAACGCATCATCCGGAGGGGGTCGTCGCTGAAAGTAATGTCAGGATCGAGGGGAGTACGGATGATCCGTTCCCTCAAGTCGTCCATGCCGCCGAACGGGTCAATCAGTTCACCGAACCGCACCTTATTCAGGCAAACAGCCATGGCGTTGATGGTAAAGTCGCGCCGGTTCTGATCATCCTCCAACGTACCGTCTTCCACAATAGGCTTGCGCGAATCGCGTTGATAAGACTCCTTCCGGGCACCCACAAACTCCACTTCGGTATCGTGGTACTTCACCTGCGCCGTACCGAAGTTCTTGAACACCGCCACATGCGCGCTCCGTCCCAATCGCCTGCCAAGCGCCTGTGCCATCTCGATACCGCTACCTACCACCACCACATCTATATCTTTCGAAGGGCGTTGCAGGAAAATATCGCGTACGTAACCACCCACCGCATAACATTCCAATCCCAGTTCATCGGCCGTTTCCGATATTTGTGCGAATATCTTCCGGTCGAAATATTGTTTTAGTTCTTCTTGATTCAATTCAATCATCCGAGGCTCTTCTTCATTTTTCTTTATAAGAGAGTGCAAAGATAGAAATAATATCCCTACTTTTGTTCTTAAAACCAAAGAACAGCGTATGAAGAAAACCATAATCGGGGCTTGCGTCGCCCTGCTGCTCGCCTCCTGCGGTGAGAATACAGAGAAAAAAGCCGGTGAAAGACTGGCCGTTGCCCGTACCGCTTTCGAGCAGGGCGATTTCAACGGAGCCAAGATAGAGATAGACAGCATCAAAGTACTGTACCCCAAAGCCTTCGAAGCACGCCACGCAGCTAATCGACTGCTGCTCGAGGTGGAGAAAAAGGAACAGGAACAAACCATAGTCTACCTGGATAGTCTACTGCAAGTAAAGCAGCAAGGAGTGGAGAGCATCCGAAAGAAATACGTTCTGGAGAAAGATGCCGAATACCAACAGGTGGGCAACTACTTCTGGCCTACTCAAACAGTGGAGAAGAACCTGCACCGCAGCTACCTGCGCTTTCAGGTGAGCGAGCAGGGAGTCATGTCGATGACCTCCATCTACTGCGGATCCGGCAACATACACCACACCCGGGTGAAAGTGACAGCCCCCGACGGAACATTCGCCGAAACACCCATCTCACGGGATGTTTATGAAACAACCGACCTGGGTGAGAAGATAGAAAAAGCCGACTACAAGAAGGGAGCAGACGGTGATGTGATGGGCTTCCTCTACCTGAACCGCGACAAAGCCATCAAGGTGGAGCTTATCGGCGACCGGAAATACAATCTGGCAATGCCTGCCACAGACAAGCAGGCATTGGCTGAGGTTTACGAACTGGCGCAACTGCTTTCTTCCATCGAGGAAATCAAGAAAAACAAAGAGGAAGCAAGCCAGAAAATTCAATTCGTCACCCGCCGGATGGAGCAAAACGCCAAAGAAGACGCTGCCAAAGAAGAGTAATGAAGCTACGACTAAAGAAACGCTACTAAACAATTAGTGGGTGATTCATACCACCCACTAATTGTTTATAACATAGCGGCAAACGGTTTTTATCTTTCCCTGTCTTCCGCGTTAGTGGCTTGTATTCTATCCACATTCACCTTATTCTTCCCCTTGAAAGTATATCGTAAGGAAAGAGCGAAGTTACGACATTCGGCCGCATTCTTCATGGTCAGGTTGCGGTTGATGGCACCGTCCCGTATTTCCAGCTGTTGTTCACGCCCGAAGATATTTTTAGCATTGAAAGCCACTTGCAGTTTTTTATGCAGGAAGGATCGTTTCAATGCAAAATCGACCGTGTAGCAGTTTTTCAGCAACATATTGCCATAAAATTCCATGTTGACGTAACTGCCATTCAGTTCCATATTCCAGTTCCTGGCAATAGTGGTTTCCGTCTCCAGCCCTACGTAGCCTTGCCATATTTTGTCCTTCATATGGCTGAACTTCCTTTGCTTCTTTCCACCGGCCAGTTCTATCCCTGCATAGAACCAGTCACACGCAGGAATGGGGATGTAGCCCATCAACATATAAGCATCCACGTATGGTATATTCTCGCTTTTGAAATCCACGATCGGGCTGTTTGTTTCCCGTTGGCTTATTGTCGTTTCTACCGCATCTTTCGTCCGGGTATAATCTACTCCCAGGTATAGACCTTCGAACAACAACAGATCAAGACCTCCCGAATACATATAAGAGGGATTCAGGAAAGGATTGCCTACAGCATACGTATACAGGTTCTGTTGAGTGGAGAAAGGTATCAAGTCGTCAAACGAAGGACGTGTTATCCCCGATTTATATCTCGCCGTCAGGCTATGCCCCTCTTCCGCATCGATATGATAAGTGGCAGAAAACACCGGAAAAAAATCATTGTAAGTCTTCTTTTCGACACGTTCCGGGAAGTCTCTGGAAGTCATATCCTTCACCATACGCTCATAACGGACGCCTGCCATCAGGTTCCATTTATCCTTTTTGTAAGTAGCATTCACATAACTAGCCGTGATTTCCTCGTCATAGATGTAATGGTCCGTGTTATTGATATCCACACCCCATTGACCATTCTCCATGATACGGTTATCCAGCAGGTTGTCCACTTTGGTTTGATTGTATTTGCCACCCACATCGAATGTGAACAGCGGAGTAACCACCCATTTGTAGTTTATACCGGCGGTGTACATATGTTGACTGTACCGGGTAGTCCCTTCCGTCTCAATCATCAGATCATTGTCTGCATCGGTCGAATAGAGTCGGTTCTTTTCTCCCGAGTGATTGGAAGAAGAATAGTAATCGGCACCGACAGTAAGTGCAGAGCCAAAATCGTCCGTACGGAGATTATAATGAAACGACACATTGAACTTCTTAATGGAATCGGGCGTGTAATAGTTGGCCATATAATTACTCAGCACCCCACTGTTCCCAATCACAGAAGGTGTATGGATTTGCTCTTTGTTACGCAAGAAAGTGCCGTCTATGTCCAAACCCGCAGACTGCTTTTTATCTATCTCATAAACAGCGCCCAAACGATAGAACCAATTGCGTACAGAGGTTCTGTCGTCGGCATCTGTCCGAGTGGTAATCCCATCGTTCGTTCCCAGATAGCTCGATGTTTCCGAGTATGTTTCACGCAGTCCGACAGAACTGAATGACAGGTTTCCGTACAGATTGAGTTTGTTGATCTTCGAATTGAGACTAATATCCGGATTTACCCCCAGAAACGTTTTGCCATAATTCTCACCCTTGATACCGGCAGAGAGATCGTAACCATTCACAGCACGGCTTTTCAGCGTGATTTTGATAACACCCCCGGTAGCATCGGCAGCATGAGTGGCATCCGCTAATGCTACCACTTCGACGGTTTGGATGTCTTCACCCCGTAAGTTGGCTATATAATCGGCCAGTTCGGGACCTTGCAACGCAAGCTCCTGATTGTTCACCAATACACGAACCCCCTCTTTCCCGTATATCTTCAGTCCTTTCTTCTTATCTGCCGAAACGCCGGCGGTAAGCAAAACCACTTCCAGAGCATTCCGTCCGAATGTTTTAGGGCTACCTTCCAGATGATAAATGTCGGCATTGGCGGTACGTACCTTCCTGCTTCTTGTCACCACCAATTCCTGAAGCTCGGTAGTCGATTCACTCAGAGTGATGAGCGGCAAGGTCTGATTCTGCTGTAAGATAACTTCCTGCTGATAAGTGGTGTAGCCGATATAGGAAACTTTCATCCGATAAGTTCCTCCCGGTATTTCCAACTCCCACTTTCCGTCGCCATCGGCCACACATCCGGTTTTCAGCAGGGAGTCGCCGGGAAGATAGAAGGCGACGTTGCAATAGGACACCGGGTTATGCTCCATGTCCTGTACCTCACCCCGCACTTTCACTTTCTGAGCGCATATGGTTGTACATACCAAAAAATGGACAAGCAATGTATAAAATACACGTTTCATTTTGTCTGGATTTTAAGAATCACCATATCCGCCAATTGATTGAGTGTACGAATGCCCTGAACCTCTTCCGATGTAATTCTTATATCAAAGATTTTTTCTGTCAATATCACCATATCTACTATATTCAGGCTGTCGAGTCCCAAATCGTTCACAAAGTCTTCATCCACCTCGATGGAATCGATTTTCATTTCAAACTCTATAATGATTGCTCTAGTAAGCTGATGAATAATTTCTTGTTTTTCCATATTCTTTATTTTATTATTTTTTTTATGATGATTGTAGAGTTCGTGCCACCGAAGCCAAACGAATTGGACAGGAATGTATCAAACTCAACCTGTGTTGTTTTCCCGAGTACATTTACCCGTGCCGTATCTTCGTCGGGTGTCTCAAAATTCAGATTGCCGGCAATGAAACCATTGTGCGCCATCAGCAAGGAGTAAACCACCTCGCTGGCACCCGCCATAATCATTTCATGTCCGGTTTGCGACTTGGTGGAGGTTACAAAAGGCATCCTGTCTTTCCAAATTTCGAACAAGGCCCGAGCCTCAAAGGCATCTCCCAACCTGGTGGAAGTAGCATGCGCATTAATATACCCGATATCCTGTGGAGTAAGGCTGGCGTCCCGAAGCGCCATCTCCATCGAATTTATTTTCTCTTGTATACCATCGGGTTTCGACAAGTGCTCACTACCATCGCCGGAAAAACCATACCCCAGCACCTCTCCCCATATCGGCGCACCCCGGCGCATGGCTGAATCGTAGTTTTCAAGAATAAGCGTAGCTGCCCCACCACTGGGAACCACACCGTTACGACGAGCATCAAACGGACGTGAAGCCTTCTGCGGAGAGTCGTTGCTGAGCGAAAAAGCATTTAGTCCGTCGAAAGCGGCGGTAGTGTACGGATGAATCTCATTGGCTCCACCACAAATGATGCAATCCTGCAATCCCTGCCGAATGTACATAGCAGCTAGTCCTATGGCATGCCCGCCGCTGGCACAGGCCGCAGACAATGTCATATTAACCCCTTTCAAGTGAAAGATACAAGCCAGATTCATGGAAACAGTAGAATTCAAGGAGCGGAAGTAAGCGCCGGCACCGGCCATACGGGTGCTCTTATGCTCACGTATAATATCTATCGATTCCACAACAGCTTCCATGCTTGTATCAGCCCCATAAATTACTCCTACCGGATGGCTATCGAGATATTCCCTATCTATGGCTGCCTGTGCGAGTGCCTGCCTTGTGGCTTCAAAAGCAAACTTCCCATGTGTAGCAAGGGATATTCTCTGGTTACGTGACAAAAAATCACTCAGATCCAGATCGGGTACGTCACCTGCCAACCCCGATTGGAAGCCCATTTCCAGACGGGCAGGATCGAATATAATTCCCGACTTGCCATCGTATAAGGCTTGCCGTACACTGTCCAGATCCGAACCTATGCAGGAGTGGATCCCCATACCTGTTATAACTACTCTGTTCATATGAAAATCGTTTTAGAAATCAAATATATTTCTGTTATTACCTACCGACAGCGAGAAATTACTCTTTGACAGTTGTTGTGACGAAACAATCATGGTAGAAAGATACTCCTGCATGGAGTCGGGTGTGGCATCGGCATCGGTCACATTGCTGTGGACGCCGTTACTACGGACTATCAAACGTATCTTTTCTTGAAACATCAATGTGTATTCCAGGTAAAAGTCGGCAGTTTTATTTTTGTCCAAGGCCAACAACGTGCTTTCTTCCGCCATCAGCAGTATCTTTAGAATCTTATCGGTACTGACATTTCTTGCGATCAATTCCTGCTCGATATTATTCAGCATCAACGGTATATTTTCCATCGTACCTTTTATATCGAAAGCGTATTGCCTCTTCCATTCATCCTTATCCAGCATATAGGGAAAGTTCAACCCTTGTTTCCGGCACATGATGTATAGCAGGAGAAGACTCGTTAAGACAGCAAAAAACGATGATACCCCAATCCCGATCCAAACACCATTCAGGTCGATAGCAATTCCCAGCGCAGCCGCAAGGGGGATGGTGAAAAACAGTACGAGCAACAGCAGAACAAACCATGACATGAAAAATCTCCGGATATAAAGCAGGTAGCCGTTGAAAAGTAACCCTATACAATAGAATACCGAACCCAGAGAGACAATCCTGACCGCCCAAGCGATGGAACGGGTCAGTTCCGCGTCGGTAATGCCGAACATCATAGGTATGTAATCGGCAATAACAAGCATGAACAAGGTCACCACACAGGCTAGAATGACAGTAATCCACATGGATACATCAAGAGTTTTTCTTATCCCGGGAAGATTATTCTCACCCTGATAGATAATGATCATTGGCTGAAGAACCTGGCTGCACCCATCATACACCATAATAAGTAGTACCTGAAGACTCATAACGATGGTGAATATAACAATGGCATCCTCTCCATAATATTTCAACAAGAACCAGTTGAAGAACAGATAAAGAATGGATATATAAAGGTAAATCATGGATTCACTGATTCCGTAAACCAGGAACGTCTTCATCTTTTTCCAATCGAAATACCAGGAGAAGTATAATGGATTATTCTTCTCGAAGAACTGGAAACACAATGGGATAGTGGCAAGCGCCATGCTGATGATGGTGGCCATACTGATACCTGCCACTCCGATGTAGTATCCCAGCACCAGAGACAAGACAATATTGGACACCACAATAACAACCACCGACTGGGTGCACCATTTGCTCCCTCCTTCGTTCATGATAATAGTAAACAATACATTATAGAACATAAGTAACGGATAGAACATCAAGTAAGAAAAATAGTCATTGGCATAGTTGTACACATCCGTTGAAACCTCAAAAGCGTCGAGTAATTGTTCCTTAAACAAGAATGAAGCGACAGTAAGTAGAATGCCCACCACCACCGACATAAACATGCCCATGGTGAAATATTTGTTGGCTAAGTCCCTATCGTCTTCCCCCACAGCATTGGAAGAGAGCACCGACGCTCCCGAAAGGATAAGCATATTGACGAAGACCACTGCCGAGAAGTAAGGCTGGCACAGGGTAATAGCCGTCAGCGCCTTTTCACCGTACAACTGGCTGGCTATGATATTGTCTGTCAACGTCAACAGATATTCTACTACTGTCGAGAAAATGGCCGGCAGCAGAAGGAGCATAAAATTCTTATAGACTAATGTTTTGGTATTTAAAAACTTCATCATCTTATATATTGTTTATGGCATTAACTCCATGATCTCGACCATCCATTGGTGGTTAAGTTCTGCTTCCAACTGCGGAAACTGTTTCAGTATGGAAGCTAATTTCTTTTTGTTTTGCAGGAACAGGTCGAACATAAACCGGTTCAAACGGCAATATTCGTCGATGTGCTGCGAATCGTAATCCTGATGCATTCGTCCGCAACGGCCCCGGCATAGATTATTGTAAGTGCATTCATCGCATCGGTTTTCCGAGCGAACGTACGGATTTCCAAAGCTAACACCTTCTTTCAGGCTGCCTATCCGGTGTACGGCTGTAGGCACGCAGTCGCAGCAAGCATAGCACTCTCCGTCCGTCTGTATATAAATCTGGCTCCAGTTATAACCGCAACAATATCTGCCGTTGCTGTCGTCAGCGTGGAATAAGGCATGGAGGGTCCACATAAAAGGAATGATTCGACCCATGCGACCTTCGGAGAGGGTCTTCAGCCAGGATTCAAAAAGCAGTTCCACTTCATATGTATAGGTGGCATAAAAGCTCTGGAAGTCGGTGAACTGTTCGCAATTTTCTATCTGGAAGTAAAGATAATCGTAATAGTCCTCCAGCATCTTTACCGAAGTGAACAGACTGGTTTTCTCCGTAATGGTAAGCCTTGCCGTTACGGGGATCCGTTGCTCGCGCATTTGTCGGCTACCCTCCATCAGACGTGAGAAGTAGCTAGCCGCCAGGTGGTGCGCAGGTATTTTTTCATAATTGAACGAAAGGATCACCAATGAAAGATGATCCCTGAGCTCCGTTGGCATTTGTGTCAGGAGCAGTCCGTTGGTATGCACCACGAACTTCAGATTATAGTCAGCCGCCAAAGACGTACTCAAGGCTGTCACCAACTTCTTCAGATAATCATACTCCATGGTAGGTTCTCCTCCAAAGAAGAAAATCCGCACTTCTTTATCCTGATGTTGCTGCTGGGTACGTTGGATGAAATCAGTCAATAACCCCGTATCATAACTGGGAAGTATGGGGATATTATTTACCTGGCAGTCAAACAATGCAGAACAATAGGTGCAGTGCAGGTTACAATCGTTGGTCGCATAAACATAATATTCCATGTCGCATTTATTCTATATTATACATTTATATTTTTCATTTTCTCATAAAGATTGCCTGTCATCCGGCGAATGGTATTCAATAATTCCGTCAGGCAGTTTGTAGCTTCTTCATCGGTAAACATAGCGGTGCGGTAATTGAAATAGAACGTAAACTCGTCTTTGTTCTGTTCTATCACTAAAAGCTCGATGGTCGTTTCCGGATATGATGGTCCGCTCCATTCGGTATTCAGTCTTTCACCGTATTTATTGAAATAAGGAATGAAGCCAAATTCGATATCGCGGATAAACTCCACTTCCCGGGATAGCATGGTGCTTGCCAGTACCAGCACATCATCATGCAACCACGAAGAATGCCTGTAGGCATCGGCGAATACCCCTGCTACTACTTGCAAGAACTCCTTTACGGTCCACTCTTCTTCCACAGGGATGCAATGGATGATTTCTTCGGCACAGTTTCCAAAAAGTTCTCTTTCGGAGAAGCTTTTCCGACCGGACGTCATGATACCCAGCTCCACTTGTTTCCTACCGGTATTCTGTTTGTACAGACAATAAGCAAGTGCCGCTTCTATCCATATACCGGGCTGTATACCACTTTCTCTGCTTGCCGTGCTGAGTGCCGCTCCATCGTTTTCATCCCAAGTGACAACGAGTCTTTTTCCACTCAATTCATCTTTCCATGCTTTATTGGGCCTTATCCGGCAGAGTTCTGTCCAATCTTTCAAACAATATTGCCAATACGCTTTATCCTCCTCTTTTATCTCCTCCACATCCCGGGATTCGAGTTTTTGCAGGAATTGCGTAAAAGCAGGGGACGATTCATTCACCTCTCTGTTCGCCTTGATACAATGGCAAAGGTGAACAAACTTATTGCAGAACAGCATTATGGCGATTCCGTCCATGATCAGGTGATGTATATGAATATCTGTAACGACCTCTTTCGTAGTACGATGAATAGAGAAGCGAAATAACGGATAGTCATTGCATCGGATAGAAGGGGATGCATTCGCGTCCAGGATCTCTTCTATTTCCTGGTGGCTGAGATTGCCGTAGTCGCTTGCCGGAATCTCGAAAGGCACATAAGACTCTTCCTGTTGATAAACAGTTTCTCCCGGAAAGAAGCGCAAACGAAGTGCCTGTTCATTTCTAACTAAATGTTTGAGTGCCTTTATAATACATTCGTCAGAAAAATCAGACTTCAGCCAGATTCTGAAATTCACGATATTTATGTCAGTCCCTGCATAGGACTCTATCTCAAAATTCAGAATTTCCTGCTGCGATCTCGATAATTGATATTTACTGTAGTCTGCGATCTTCTCCATACTTTTCTGTCAATGCCAATCGGCCCCTCCTGATCGGCTTGCACCAATGATCAGAGTCGTGGTTTACCCAATAGTATCACACAAAAGTAGATATATATTATTTTATATGTTCCCAAAGAACAATTCCATTGTTATCACTTCGTAAAAACATTTAGCAATACGTAAATTTAAAGTTTAGCCAACTGTATGTCAAGAAATTAACAAACAGGCAATAAAGCAAGCGAGGTCAACTGCCAAGTAAAAGGATGCTATAAAATGTTTCATAAAGGGTATCATATATTTTAGTAGTATTGACTGTTCGATAAGGTCTCCTGTACGATTTTTGCAAAACATCCGTCACGTCGTCACGATTTTTAATTCAACTTCCTGATAATAAAATGTATATACCGTGACGAATACCTGTTTTATTCGTCACGCATTCGTCACTTTTCGAGTCATCCGTCACGGTTTCACGCCGTGGCACAGAGTGTTTCATCACGCCGTGGCACAGAGTGTTTCACGCCGTGGCACAGAGTGTTTCACGTCGTGGCACAGCGTGTTTCACACCGTGGCACAGCGTGTTTCATATTGTGGCACAGCGTGTTTCATCTGATGAAACAAATGGTCACTTGACAGATACAGTGCTGGATATGCTGGAAAGTGCTGGATGAGTGCTGGATAGAAACGGCATCCAGCACTGGATATATCACTGAACACGAATATATTATGCAAAAAACCGTGCTGGAGTGCTGGATAAAATGATTTGTTTGTATATGTAGTGATTCAAATAAAAGAAGAAGATAGACACTACAACCGCTTCAAAGCCAACTTGATCACCTGCTCTACTTTCGCTTCCGGCTCTTCCTTCAAAATAGCAATCACAACTTTCTGCGAGGGCTGCGCGGCAAAGCCCAACATAGTAAGTGCTGCCACTGCCTCTTCCTGTACCTGTGCATTGCCAGCCGGGAACATCGCTCCCACCCCACCAACAGCAGCAGCCGAAGCCGCCCCTGTCTTAATCTTATCTTTCAGATCGACAATGACACGCTGAGCCGTCTTCAATCCAATGCCTTTGACGGTTTTCAACATATTGGCGTTCTCCGTACTGATAACATTAATCAACTCGGCAGGCGAAAGGGCAGAAAGAATCATCCGGGCAGTATTACCACCGATGCCCGACACGGAAATAAGCAACAGGAACAACTCCCGTTCCTGCTTGTCGACAAAGCCATACAGCACGTAAGCATCTTCACGGATCGCCTCGTAAACATATAATTTAATACTCGCCTTCCCCTGGATGGCTGCATAGGTATTCAAAGAAATGTTCACGGCATAACCCACACCGTGGCAGTCGATCACTGCGGTTGCCGGACTCAGCTCGGCAAGTTCGCCTCTCAAATATTCAATCATGCGGGCAAAGATAATATAATTATAGGTACAACGAAAAGACTACCGGCCAAACGTGGCGGGAAATGCCAGTAACTGATACATCAACGTGGCAGCCATACGCTCCTGTCCCAGGGTGTTTGGATGCAAGCGGTCGGTTTGGGCATCAAAGAAATAGGTGAGTTGTTCTTCCACCATCGGGTTCAGGCCACTCACAGCATTGAAGTCTATCACGGGTATGCCCCATAGATTACCCGCTTCCTTGATAGCCTGCACGTAGACATCGATATACTCCCCGCAACTGTTACGGTAGTTCTCATCAGGCTGCACATTCTTGTCGCCAAAGCTGGCCAGCGACCGGTGCAAGGGTGTGAGCAGCACAATTTGCTTGTCGGGAAAGAGTTTTTTCAGTTGACTAATACCCGTATTGATACGTCCTTTATAAGTATCGGCTGACAGAACCGGGGTACGATGCACACGGGTGACCAACTTCTGGGTTTCCCCACGAGCTGCCATAACCTGACTCTCGGTTTCGGTAAACCATTCGCCTACAGGTACGCCGGCATTGAAATCATTGGTACCGATAAAAACAATAATGGCATCCACCTCCCCGCCATGTTCTGTCTTCAGTTTTTCCGCCTGACGGGGAATGTCGTTCCACTGCCGGCCACTAATTCCATATACATAAGGAGTAATGCCAAGCCATTCTTGCAGGAAGTTCCAGTATTTCTTTACTTTTCCGCCGCCGTTGTTGGGGTCGGTGATGGAATCGCCCAGATAGCCTACCCGTTTGCCTGCCCAAGGATGTTGTACCCAACCCTTGCCGGTTTCACCGACATTTTGAGAAGCAGAAACTTGTCCCTGTCCAAACGCTAATAACGGACAGCATACGAAAAGTGCAATGAGAAATACCTTATTGTTTTTCATAAGAAGTACATATTTTACTTTTACATTGCAACAAAGATAGAAAGGATTTGTGACAGATGTTTACCCCAGTGGTGAAAAAATAAAAAAACTTAGATAAGTATACCCTTCCAAACAAGACAAATGCTTAAATTTGCATTCAAATTAAAGAAATCTGTTCAATCAAACCCGCAAAAAGATGAAAAAAGTAAGAGCAGCCATCGTCGGTTACGGCAATATTGGCCGGTACGTACTCGAAGCGCTTCAAGCCGCTCCCGATTTTGAAATAGCAGGAGTAGTTCGCCGTTCCGGCGCAGAAAACAAGCCGGAAGAACTGGAGAAGTATGCCGTAGTAAAGGATATCAGAGAACTTCAGGAAGTGAATGTTGCCATCCTCTGCACGCCTACCCGCAGCGTGGAAAAATACGCCAAGGAAATGCTGGCATTGGGAATCAACACGGTAGATAGTTTTGATATTCACACGGGCATCGTCGGTTTGCGTCGCGAACTGGGTGCTTGCGCCAAAGAACACGGTGCCGTATCGATCATCTCCGCCGGATGGGACCCGGGTAGCGACTCCGTTGTACGCACTCTACTCGAAGCGATTGCTCCGAAAGGCATCACGTATACAAACTTCGGACCGGGCATGAGCATGGGTCACACCGTTGCCGTAAAGGCTATCGACGGAGTGAAAGCCGCACTTTCCATGACGATTCCTACCGGTACGGGCATTCATCGCCGCATGGTTTACATCGAAGTAAAGGAAGGATATAAGTTCGAAGCAGTAGCAGCCGCCATCAAAGCGGATGCCTATTTCGTGAACGATGAAACACATGTGAAACAAGTGCCAAGTGTAGATGCTCTGTTGGATATGGGACACGGCGTAAACCTGACCCGTAAAGGAGTATCCGGCAAGACTCAGAACCAATTGTTCGAATTTAATATGCGCATCAACAACCCGGCGCTCACAGCCCAGGTTCTGGTATGTGTGGCACGTGCCTCGATGAAGCAGCAACCGGGTTGCTACACCATGGTGGAAGTTCCCGTGATCGATTTGCTGCCGGGCGACCGTGAGGAGTGGATCAGCCATTTGGTATAAAATTAGCCTTTTTTAGTAATAAAAAGCCGGAAATGTTGTTTTTCCGGCTTTTTTATTTACATTTGTGTTTATATGTTAATGTAATAACCTTGTTAATGTGACGCCCTTATGAAAAACATGAAAGTCTACTATTTCCTATTAACTCTGCTACTAGGATTTTCCTCGGCGATTCAGTCGCCTATTTGGGGGCAAGAATACCCCAAACCCAGCCTAAAATATGGAAAACCTTCTGCCGAAGAGTTGTCTATGACCACCTTTGCTCCCGACACGTCGGCGGTAGCGGTTGTATTATACCATACCGGGAAGTCGAAATACGTCATTACCGAAGGCTACTACAGTCTACAAACTGAGTATTCCAAAAAAATCAAAATCCTGAAATCCGGGGGAGTATACTTTTCCGACATAGGAGTTCCTTATTACTCACCAGAGAATCAGTCGAATGGAAAAGCAATTATCACCGATTTGGAAGCATGCTCATACAACCTGGAAAATGGAAAAACCGTACGCTCCTCGACTTCCAAAGAGTTCATCGTACGCGAACGGATCGACGAAAGAACGATGTTATTGAAGTTCTCCATCCCTTCCGTACGGGTAGGATCAGTCATCGAATACCGCTACACACTCACCTCGGAATTCAGTCACCGCATTGATAATTGGATAATGCAGGACAAAATACCGGTATTGTTCAGCGAATACGTCGTCGATATTCCTTTAACACTTGATTTTGGAGCGGAAATTCGCGGTCCCGAACATGTAACCGTAAAAGAGAAAGAGGGAACCAGCCATGCTACTTATTTGGATAAGAGCATCGGTATCGGAAAAATAGAAAACCTGATTTTCACAACACGTAATCTAACCATGACCTCACGCAACCTGCCGGCATTGCGCCAGGACGAAAAATACCTTTGGTGCCCAGACGACCATATGGTACAAATTAGTTTTGAGTTAAAAGGCTCACAAGACTCTCCCGACGGTCCATATAGACCCCGTACACAGAAATGGGAGGATATAGACAGGAAGCTGTTAGAAGACGAATCGTTTGGAGCACTGCTCAGCTATCCAAACCCGTACCTGGAAGAGATGAAAGCCATGCAAATCATGGAACTTAGCAAGGAGGAACGAGTAGCGACTATTGTTAAATTACTGAATAAGAAAATGGCTTGGAATGGAGTATATCGGCTCTTCAGTCGCAACCTAACAAAAGCGATCCAGAAAGGAGAAGGTAGCAATGCAGACTTGAACTTCGTCCTCCTGAGTATGTTGCGCGATGCCGGTGTAAAAGCATATCCGGTGGCATTAAGCACCCGATGGAATGGCATACTCCCGGTAACCTATCCGTCTATCGATAAGTTAAACACCTTTGTCATAGGTTTAGAACTGGAAGACAATAAACTGTCGTTCATCGACAGTTCGACAGGAACCAACAGCTACCTCAACCTGCTGCCTCTTAGTATGATGCCTACTAGAGCGCGCGTCATCAGCATGGAAGTGAACGAAAAATGGGTCGATCTGTCAAGAATCAGCAACAACCTGACCTCTATTAATATAGAAGGAAAAATCCAGCCGAACGCAACCATCACCGGAACACGTACAACCAACCACAACGGACAGACAGCCGTCGATTTCCGCAAGGAGTATTTTGCAGTCAAGGACAGCACCGCATACCTCGAAAAACGTAGTTTGGACGAGAACTGCCAAATCAGTCAATTCCGAACGGAAGGAGTGTACGGTTTTACCGACAAAATCAAAGAGACCTATACATTCAGCAAACAGAGCGGAAATGCTACGGATGAGTTCCTGTATATCAACCCTTTGATATTCCCTCACATGACCTGGAATCCTCTCATACAGAGTTCCAGGCAACTGCCTGTAGAATTCCCTTATCCCCTTTTTGTCCAAATCACTTCGCAGCTCACACTGCCCGAAGGATATACGGTGGAAGAAATACCCAAACCAATTTCCACTACCTTGGGGAATAAAGAAATGTCGTACCGCTACATCGTACAAGTGGAAGGAAATACGATAACAACATCCTACCTCTTCACCCAAAACAAGATACAGTTCCCACCCGACCAATACAAGCAATTACAAACGATGATAGAAAACATCGCACAAAAGAATACTGAAATGATTGTACTTAAAAAAATAAAATAAACGAATCGGCTTATGAAGAAATTATTCGCAACCGCTATGCTGCTTGGAATGCTAAGCACACTCTGGGCACAACAAACAGTCATCACTCCCAGTCTGAAATTCGGGAAACCATCCAACGAAGAGTTGGAAATGAAAGCGTATGCTCCCGACACATCGGCGGTGGCTGTGGTACTATACAAAACCACGGATGTTCGTTATGATTACGTCTCGAACGATTTTAAAATAATAGCCGAGTATGAGGTAAAAATCAAAGTCCTCAAATCGGACGGGACATCGTATGCCGATGTGAGCATCCCGTATTACGAATCGGAAAAAAGTGGTACGCGGAAAGAAGTGATCAGCGGGATAGAGGCTAACTCGTACAACCTGGAGGGCGGAAAGCTGGTACGCGAGAAGATGAAACGCGAATTCGTATTCAGGGAACGATTGAACAAACAGTACATGCAAGTAAAATTCTCCATCCCGAATGTCAAAGTAGGCACGGTGCTCGAATACAAGTACAAGATGCATTCCGAGTTTTATTACTCCCTCGACAACTGGGAAGCTCAGCAGGATATCCCCGTGCTTTATGGACAATACGACATCATCATCCCGGAATATTTCCAGTTTAACCTCGATATGCGCGGCAGGGATAAAATAACACACAGTGAAAAGCCCGAATCGGTAACATTCACTGTTATGTCCGAAGGACAGACACGCCAGATCCATTGTTCAGGCCGTCACTTGACTTTCAAAGGCAACGAAATTCCGGCTCTCCATGACGATGACTACACCTGGTGCGCGGACGATTACCGGGCAAAGGTTTCATTCGAATTGGGTGGACTGGCTTTTCCCGGCGCGCTCTATGAGAGTTTCGCACATACCTGGGATCAGATCGACAAGTCATTGCTCGAGGATGAAGACTTCGGTGGATTGCTGAAAATGCGAAATCCCTACCGGGACGAGATAGCTGCTCTGGGCATCGACAAGCTCCCGGATGTGGCAACCAAGGCCAGCGCCTTGTTCCTGTTCCTGCAAACGAAGATGAAATGGAACGAACAATACGGGATGTACGGCAGCGAGATTAAAAAGGCCATCAAAAACGGAACCGGAAACAATGCCGAATTTAATTTTGTGCTGATGAGCATGTTGCGCGAAGCCAATATACCGTGCGCCCCGGTAGCCATGAGCCGCCGGCCAAGAGGAATGCTGCCCTTCGCCCACCCTTCCGTAAAGAAACTGAATACATTTGTTGTAGCCATTGCCGACAGCGACAGCACGTTCCTGTACGCAGACGGTTCGATACGGACCGGATGCCTCAACTTACTACCGCCTTCGCTAATGGTAGACCGTGCGCGTATGATTATTCCCGGTAAAAGCCAATGGATGAATCTGCGCAACCTGGGAAAAAACCAATTGCGCTCCATGGTCACAGTGTCTATCGATGCGGAAGGAAAAATTGCCGGCAAACGCAGCACGGCTTATCAGGGTCAGTTCGCCTCGGAGATACGCAATCGCTTCCGCAGCGCCAAGGACAGTACCGAGTTCGTAAGCAAGCTGGCAACCAAAGAGGAAATAAAAATCAGCGAGCTCAAATTTAAGAACATGCAGGCTTTCTCCCCTCAAGTGGTAGAGGATTTTACTTTCGAAAAGCAAGCCATGGTTAATGATAACCTTATTTACATCAATCCGTTGATATTTCTACATGTAGAAAAGAGCCCGTTCACGCAGGCCGAACGAATACTGCCGGTGGAGCTGCCTTACACCCAGCAGTTTACGCTTTCCATCACTATTCAGATACCCGAAGGATATGGTATAGAAGAACTGCCCAAACCGCTGAATATCAAAACGGAAGACGGTTCGGGAAAATGCCGGTATGCTCCGCAGGTAGATGGGAACAAATTATCGTTGCTCTACACCTTTGCCTACGATAAGCTGGTGTATTTGCCCAACGAGTATCAAGGACTGCGAGGATTCTGGGAAGCCATTGTAGAGAAGAATAATGAAATGCTGGTTCTGAAGAAATTATAATATATGACACGTATCCGATTAATTGTATGTACTCTGGTAGCAGCCTGGCTGTCGGCTACCCATATACAGGCTCAAGACGCCAAAAAGGAAGCCTACTCCATCGTCGAATCATCCACGGAGATGATCTGCGAGTCTGCCACCAACGCAATCTGGAAAGAAAGCCGCACCATTATCGTACTGAATGAAAAAGGGAAAAACGCAGCCGACTTTTTATGCATGTGCGACAAATTTATGTCCCTAAATAAGTTCTCGGGTGAAATACTCGACTTCAAAGGAGGTCCCATACGCAAGATTAAAAAGTCGGAGTTGCAAATGTCGGAGTATTCATCGGGATTGACAAGCGATGATTATTATTATTTCTACGAGTGTAATCCTCCTTCGTACCCCTTTACTGTTAAGTATGAATGGGAAGTGAAATGCAAAAACGGGCTGATCGGCTACCCCACCTTTATGCCGCAGAGTGAATACAACCAGACAGTACTTAAGGCAACTTACCGCCTGAAAACACCTGCCAGCAGTGAATGCCGGTACCGGGTAGTAAACAGCCAAGCGAAAGTGAAACAATCGAAAACGCCCGACGGCGGGACGCTCATGGAGGTGGATTTCGAGCTTCTGCCTCCTATTGAAAAGGAACCGTTCGGAGAGCCGCTCCGAAATCTGATACCCTACATTTTCTTCGCTCCCTCGAATTTCGTATTCGATGGTAGTCATGGAAAGATGAGTAACTGGAAAGAATACGGCGATTGGCAATACGGACTATTGGCAGGACGTGAGCAACTGCCCGATGCGGTTAAAGCAAAACTACGTGAACTAACAGCCAACTGTACCACCCCCCGCGAAAAGGTTAAGGCGGTGTACGACCATCTGTCTGCCACTACCCGGTATGTGAGCATCCAGCTAGGTATCGGCGGTTGGCAACCCATTGCGGCAGCTGATGTATGCCGTACCGGTTTTGGCGACTGCAAGGGACTGTCCAACTATACCCGCGCCATGTTGGCCGAGCTGGGCATCGACTCGCGCTACACAATTATCAGCACCAATAACGCACGGTTATTGCCCGATTTTTCCAATCTCAATCAGATGAACCATGTCATCCTGCAAGTGCCATTACCACAAGACACACTCTGGCTGGAGTGTACCAACCCGCAGCTCCCCTTTGGCTATGTACACAGCAGCATTGCCGGACATGATGCCTTGCTGATCGGTCCGGACGGAGGAAAGATATACCGGCTACCCACCTACCCCGACAGCCTGAACACACAGGTAAACAATGCCCATGTAGTCCTTTCGCCCACCGGCGAAGCAAAGATTGAGAACAGGGAAAGCTCCCGGCTCTTCCAATATGAAGATAATTGCGGCATCACCCGGCTGGAACCGGCCAAGCAGAAAGACCGGCTACGTGCGTATATCAGCCTGGCACAAGCAGACATCAGCCAGGTGCGGGTGAGCGAGAAGAAGACAGCCTCTCCGCAACTGGATATTCAGTACACCATCAGCAGCAATCAATATGGAAACAAGACGGGCAACCGGCTGTTTATTCCCATCAATGTATTCCGCAAAGGATTCAACATCCCGGAAAGCAAGCAACGCACTCAACCGGTTCATATCAACAATGGTTATCTGGACACGGACAGCATCCGTATACAACTACCCGAAGGGTACGTTATCGAGGCATTGCCCCGCTCGCAAACCAAAGAAAGCAAATTCGGAACCTTTCACTCTACCATACAGGTTGAAGGAAGGGAAGTACGCATCGTACAGCAGTTGCTGATGAAAAAAGGAGTATATCCCAAGGAATCTTACCCGGATTTTGCTGATTTCCGGAAGCAGATTGCAGGACAATACAGTGCCAAAATCATCCTGAGAAAAGAATAAATGCCTATCTTTGCCTACAGATTTGTAAAACCTACTGGCAAAGACATGAAAGAAAATATCCAGTTGCTTCGACGATATTCTTTCGGAGAAGAACTCAGCAACACCCTCAGTCACGGTATAGGTATCTTATTAGGAATCGTAGCCGGCTGGTATTTACTGACCAAGGCCGGTCACAATAACGAGCCTTATTGGGCGGTGACCTGCGTGGCCATCTACCTCATTGGCATGCTTTCTTCCTATGTGTGCTCCACCTGGTACCACGGCAGCAAACCGGGAACGCGGAAAGAACTGCTCCGCAAGTTCGACCACGGGGCCATCTACCTGCACATTGCCGGTACATATGCTCCGTTCACCTTACTGGTATTGCGGCATGCAGACGGTTGGGGATGGGGAATCTTCGCTTTTGTCTGGATAGCAGCCATCGTAGGATTCATCCTGAGTTTCGCCCAACTGAAAGAACACAGCCACCTGGAAACGGTATGTTACGTGGTAATGGGCGCTTCCATCATTGTAGCCATCAAGCCCCTGGCCGACTGCCTGTCTGATCAGGGAACCCTGAATGCATTGTGGTGGCTCCTGGGCGGAGGAGCTTCTTACATTCTGGGGGCAGTATTCTACTCGCTCCGCAAACCGTACATGCATGCCGTGTTCCATATCTTCTGCCTGGGAGGCAGTATCGGGCATATCGTTGCCATCGCTTTGGTGCTTTAATCCTTCTTCTTCGGAACACAAATTCTTTTCAAACTAAATCGATATGCTTGTTGTTATAGTGAAAAAATTTCATTATGACTTTACAAGATACAAATCCCATATCCGGTACTTCCCCGGACGGGTTACCCTTGCGGCAACGCCTGTGGGCTGTGGTGGCCATCTGCTTCGCCATGTCCATGTCGGGGCTCGATACCAATATCACCAACGTCGTACTCCCTACGTTGTCCGAACAATTCGGTACTACTCCGGCTGCCACTACCTGGATCATCAACGGTTACCAGTTGGCCATTGTGGTTTCCTTGCTTTCTTTTTCTTCTTTGGGAGATATCTATGGATATCGACAGGTATTTCTGGCGGGTATTGCCATGTTCTGCCTGACCTCCCTGGCCTGTGCCCTGGCCAATTCGTTCTGGACACTTACTGTCGCCCGTGTATTGCAAGGACTGAGCGCTTCGGCCATTACCAGTGTAAACACAGCCCAGTTGCGTACCATTTACCCCAGCAATCAATTGGGACGGGGACTGGGCATCAACGCCATGGTGATTGCCATTTCAGCAGCGGCAGGGCCATCGATAGCGAGCGCCATCCTTTCGGTCGGTTCCTGGCATTGGTTATTTGCCATCAATATTCCGATCGGACTGGTTGCGTTGGTGCTGGGTATGAAGTTCCTGCCCAGAAAAGAAGAGCGTGCCAAACGGAAGTTCGATACGATGAGCGCCATCGCCAATGCGATTACTTTCGGTTTGTTGTTTTACACCATGGATGGATTCGCCCATCAGGAACAAAAGAAGTTCCTGGTGATTCAGATCATTATTCTGGCTATTGTAGGAACCTGGTATATACGCAGGCAATTGAAGCAGGAAACTCCGTTGCTTCCGATCGACTTACTGCGCAATCCGGCGTTCACGCTTTCCATCAGTACATCGGTTTGTTCGTTTGCCGCACAGATGCTGGCCATGGTATCACTGCCCTTCTTCCTGCAAAGCACATTGGGGCACAGCGAGGTAATGACGGGGTTGATGCTGACTCCCTGGCCACTGGCCGCACTCGTGGCAGCTCCTGCTGCCGGTTACCTGGTAGAACGAATTCATCCGGGAGTGTTGGGATGTATCGGCATGGTTCTGTTTGGCATCGGATTGTTCTCACTCTCCCTGCTCAACAAAGACTCGACGCATCTGGACATTATCTGGCGCATGATGCTGTGCGGAACAGGGTTTGCGATATTCCAAACACCCAACAATAGTATGATACTGGCTTCTGCACCCACCAATCGTTCGGGAGGTGCCAGCGGTATGCTGGGTATGGCCCGGCTGCTGGGACAGACGACGGGAACTGCGCTTGTTTCATTGCTGTTCAGCTTCGTTGCACACGATAAAAGTACGTTGGTATGTCTGTGGGTGGGTTGCGGTTTTGCCATTGCTGCGGCAGTGGTTAGTAGCATGCGGTTATCGCAGCCTTCAGGAATTAAGAATTAAAAATTAGGAATTAAGAATTAGGGGAAAATTTGAGTCAGTAATGAATTGCTTTGCCTAAAGAAAGCGGATAATCATAAAAACAAATCCCATTGCCTGGAAAATATATTCTTTCCAGGCAATGGGATTTGTTTTTCAGCCAAACGCTATTTATCCGATCTCTTAACTGCTAAAAGAAGTATCTAAGGATATCATTGAAGTTGGCCCATAACAACAATGCCAACAACAGGAACATACCGGTAATCTGTGCATACTCCATAAACTTATCACTCGGTTTGCGGCGGGCAATGATCTCATAGAGCAGGAACAATACATGTCCACCGTCCAAAGCCGGAATTGGCAGAATATTCATGAAAGCCAGGATGATAGAAAGAAAAGCCGTCATGTACCAGAACTGATGCCAATCCCAGGTAGCAGGGAAGATACTTCCAATGGTACCAAAACCACCCAACTGCTTCGCTCCTTCTTTGGAAAAGACATGCTTCATATTACCCACATATCCATTCAATGTTTTCACACCCAAAGCAACACCTGCGGGGAATGACGACAGGAAGGTATATTCTTTCTTGACAACGGGCAACAAACGGTCGTACTCTTCCACAGGATATACACCGATACGGAAAGTAGAGTCGGTCTGCATGTTCATGGTATAAACAAGTCCGTCACGGATGTAAGTCAGGTCGATGGCATGCGGGTCAATGCTGTCCTTACGCAACTGATCGGCATTCTTCTTCCGTTCGGTCATCGCCGTCACGAAATCATAGAAAGTCACCGGCGCTCCATTCAAAGCCACAATGCTGTCGCCCGGCAACAAACCAGCCAACTGAGCGGGAGAGCCCTCAATGGCCCGATCGACCACGTATGGTATGCGGTAAGTAGCAAATCGTACGCTATCGGCCATCAAACGTTGCATCATGTCTTCGGGAATATACACCGTAGCTTTTTCGCCTTTACGAAGCACAGTTACCAGACGTGCATCCACCACGCGGCTGAGCAAATCGCCATCGTTACGTTCGAACGGAACTCCATCGGCCGCGAGCAATACGTCGCCATCCTGAAAACCAACCGCCTTGGCGCTTTCGTTGAATTGCATACCGAACGGTGTTTCTTGCACTGCCACGTATTGATCGCCCCAGGCAAATAAGATCATGGAGTAGATAAACAGCGCCAACAGGAAGTTGAACAACACCCCTCCCACCATGATCAGCAATCGCTGCCAGGCCGGTTTGGAACGGAACTCCCACGGTTGTTCCGGTTGTTTCATCTGTTCGGTGTCCATCGACTCGTCGATCATTCCCGCTATCTTGACATATCCTCCCAACGGAAGCCATCCAAGTGCGTATTCCGTATCACTTTTCTTGGGTTTGAATTTAAAGAGAGTGAACCAGGGATCAAAGAATAAACAGAATTTTTCTACCCGTACTTTGAATAAACGGGAAAAGAGAAAGTGCCCCCCTTCGTGTATAATAATGAGTAATGAAAGACTCATCACTAACTGCAGGGCACGGATCAAAAATGTTTCCATCAGGTCGTTTACAATTTACAACTCACAATTGCCAATCGGCAATTGTGAGTTTATTATTAATACTTATTTATTTCAAAAGTTCCGCGGCAATGCGACGGGCTTCCCGGTCGGTTGCCACATAGTCGTCATACGTCGGAGTATAGAGAAATGCAACACGTTCCATGGTTTTCTCTATCACATCACTCATCCCAAGGAAGCCGACAGCATCTCGCAGAAAGGCGGCCACCACTACTTCATTGGCTGCATTAACGATACAAGGCATGTTTCCACCCCAACGCATGGCTTCGTAGGCCAGTGCCAGGTTACGGAAGCGTGTTGTATCGGGTTGTTCGAAAGTCAGGTCGGTACACTTGGTAAAGTCGAGCCTGTCAAACGAAGAACGTACCCGGTCGGGGTATGAGAATGCATATTGAATAGGCAAACGCATATCGGGCATGCCCAGCTGCGCTTTCACCGAACCGTCTTCGAACTGTACCATGGAGTGGATCACCGACTGCGGATGCACCACCACTTCAATCTGTTCGGGACGTACTCCAAACAACCACTTGGCTTCGATCACCTCGAAACCTTTGTTCATCATCGAAGCTGAATCGATGGTTATTTTCGCTCCCATATCCCAGTTGGGATGCTTCAGGGCTTGCGTCCGCGTAGCTGATTGCAGTTGTTCCAATGTCCAGGTGCGAAACGGACCGCCGGACGCAGTCAGAATCACTTTCTCTATCGGGTTCCCTACCTCACCAGTCAAACACTGAAACACCGCCGAGTGTTCGGAGTCGACCGGCAATATGGGGGTACGGTATTGCAACGCCAGTTCATTGATCAGTTCACCGGCCACCACCAGGGTTTCCTTATTTGCCAGGGCAATGGCTTTACCTGCGCGAATGGCATTCATGGTAGGTTTCAACCCGGCATACCCCACCATGGCGGTCAGTACCACGTCGATGGGTTCCGACTCCACAATCTGGCACAAAGCATCCGCACCGGCATATACCTTCACCGGAAGATCCTCCAAGGCCTCTTTCAGTTGGGTGTATTTGCTATCATTTGCTATCACCACCGCCTCGGGTTGAAATCTCCGGGCTTGTTCTATCAGAAGTTCCACCCGGTCGTTGGCAGTCAGGGCATACACCTCATACAAGTCGGGATGTTCATCAATGACCTGCAAAGCTTGTGTGCCGATGGACCCGGTAGACCCCAGTATGGCTATTTGTTTTCTCTTTATCTCCTTTTTCATGGTTAGAATACAATGTATATCTCCGGATTCACGGCACGTCCTTTGTGCCACAATTCGAAATGCAGATGCGGTCCGGAAGTGAGTTTCCCACTGTTGCCTACCAAAGCAATGGCTTCACCGGCCATCACCTTATCACCGGCTTGTTTCAATAAGGAGCCGCAATGCTTGTATACCGAAACTAAGTCCTGGTTGTGCTGTACTTCAATGAGATATCCGGTATCGGATGTATAGGTACTCAGTATCACGGTACCATCCAGTGTAGCCAGCACACTCTCGTTGGGATTAGCGGCAATGTCTGTTCCGAAATGCTTCTTGTCTGCATCAAAATGAGCGGAAATCATGCCGCGGGTAGGCCGGTAAAAGATCAGGCCCTCCACCTCGGGTTGCGCCGCAATGGTAGTAAGGTTGTATTTTTCCGATTCTTCGTATTTCTTCCGGAATTCGGCTTCCCGTTCAGTGTGTTCCATCAAAACCGGTTCGCGTACGTTGGTCAGCGAATCGATCGACTGAACCGAATCCACACTTACTTTCCCGCTAAAGATATCCTGTATATTCAGGATGTAGAGGTTTTGCCGCTCCAACAGCTGTTGCAGGGAGTCCACACGCAATGCATTTTCCACCACTTGTGCACGAACCTCACTGTTCATATAACCGGGAAGGTAGTTACGCAATGGGGTAAAAGTGATAATGGAGGCGGCAATCAGGAAAAGAATCCCCAGGGCAGTCAACAATACCGACAGGCCATTGAGTTTGGACACATACAAACCTACCACCTCCTCGAGCGTATTCTCGTTGGTTATGGTAAGTTTATATTTGAACTTGATATTGTTCCAAAAAGCCTTACTTCGTTTCTTCTTTTTCGGCATTGCTGTTTGTTGTATGGGGCACAAATGTAAGCATTTCGTTCTATTCGCCCCTTGCTTTTAATTATTTTTAAAGCCTGAACGGCTTTACACTTCCTCTACATCGTCCAGAGAAAGCAGCCCCTCGGGAAGGCAAACCGTAATGATTCTGTGTTCCTGATCGATTTCCTCGATCAACTCTTCCTGAGCTGGAATCAACAATTCTTCTCCTTCCGTTTGAATGACAAATAATGTATTGATGGTGGTAGTATCGACCTCGCTTATCTCGCCCAGGAAACCGTGGGTCACGTCTTCCACCTTGAAACCGACAAAGTACTCCCACGAAACATCGTCCGCCTCGGTTTCATCGGCCAAAGCCCGGGGAAAATAAACCTCCACGTTGGTAAACGAGCGAGCGCGTTCAGTACTGTCTACCCCTTCGAGTTTCATCAGGGCGGTAGAATCTGTACGAAAGCGATATTCTTCTATAAAAAAAGGAACCAGAATTCCGTCGAGCAGGCAAATCAGGTAATCGCACTCCACCCGGTCGAACACATCATCTGTAAACGTGAACGACAACTCTCCGTGGATGCCATGCGGCTTATTGAATATGCCTATTTTGAAAACTTCTTCTTTCTTTATCATATACGTGTGATGCGGGCTCCAATGCCATTCAACCGCCCTTCGATGTTCTGATACCCGCGGTCGATCTGTTCGATGTTATGTATGCGGCTGATTCCTTCCGAGCTCATCGCAGCAATAAGCAAAGCGATACCGGCACGGATATCGGGTGAAGTCATATTCCCTCCGCGCAACGTGAACGAATGCCCGTGACCGATAACCACCGCACGGTGCGGGTCGCAAAGGATGATCTGGGCACCCATGTCAATCAATTTGTCGACAAAGAACAAACGGCTCTCGAACATCTTCTGATGAATCAGCACACTGCCTTTCGCCTGCGTAGCCACAACGAGCAATACGCTCAGCAAGTCGGGAGTTAATCCCGGCCACGGCGCATCGGCGATGCTCATGATAGAGCCGTCGATAAACGATTCGATCTGATAACTTTCCTGTGCGGGAATAAAAATATCATCGCCTCTCTGCTCCAAACGGATACCCAGGCGACGGAAACTCTCGGGGATGATTCCCAGGTTGTCATACGAAACATTCTTGATGGTAATCTCGCTCTTCGTCATGGCAGCCATACCGATGAAACTACCGACCTCGATCATATCGGGCAATACGGTATGATCCGTTCCGTGCATCTCGTCCACTCCTTCAATGGTCAGCAGGTTGGAAGCGATACCACTGATACGTGCGCCCATGCGGTTGAGCATCTTGCAGAGTTGTTGCAGATAGGGTTCACAAGCCGCATTGTAAATGGTAGTAGTACCTTTTGCCCGCACGGCAGCCATCACGATATTAGCCGTTCCGGTTACCGAAGCCTCATCGAGCAACATATAAGTTCCTTTCAGTTCTTTGGCCGAGATTTCATAGACCTCGCGTTCATTGTTGTATCGAAAGTCGGCACCGAGTCTCTGAATACCCACAAAATGCGTATCCAAGCGGCGGCGACCGATTTTATCGCCTCCCGGTTTGGAGATCATCGCCTTGCCGAAGCGTGCCACCATCGGGCCGATCAGCATCACCGAACCACGCAAACTGGAACATTTCTTCAGGAACTCATCGCTCTCCAAATAAGCCAGATCTACCTGAGCAGCTTTGAAGCTATAGGTATCGATGCTTAGTTTAGCTACTGTGACTCCCATGTCACGCATCAGCTGTATCAGGTTGTTCACATCCAGGATATCGGGTACATTGTGTACAATTACCTCCTCGGAGGTTAATAACGTAGCGCAGATAATCTGCAACACCTCGTTTTTGGCACCTTGCGGATAGATATCACCGCATAGTCTGTGCCCGCCTTCGATTACAAATGAAGCCATGCCGTTTTACTTAATACTTTCTACGTTGGTTGTTATTATTCCGGTTCTGATTCTGCTGGTTCTGATTCGGACGCGGACGATAATTCTGTGACAGACGGGCCGTCATGAGCCGTATGATCCGTTCGTCCATCCTCAATTTTCCTTTCGAGAACTCAGCCAGATCCTGTGCAATGGTACTATCGTCCACTGTTTCCTTGTTCCAGGCTATGTAGTCCTTCTTCATGTGGTTGCAGATCAGCGCCACAAGATTATCTTTCTCATCTCCTTCGGGAAACTCGCAGGCTTTCTTAATCAGCACTTCCAGCGTACGGCCATAATGACGGTAGCGGATGCGTGTTTCGGAATAAGGAATCCGATCGGGCTTGGTCACCAGATTATCTTTATGAATGATTTCGTACGGATAGTGAATATCGAGCTTGAAATCGGACATGATGGCCAGGTGGTCCCACAGCTTATGCTTAAAATCGGGTACATCCCGTAAGTGCGGGAACATATTTCCCATAATGCTGATGATGGTATTGGCACAACGCTGACGTTCTGCCGGATCCTGAATGGTCATTGCGTGATAGACCATGTTTTGAATGCTCCGCCCGTATTCGGGAAGAGGCATATCTTTTCGTTGGGTATTGTATTGCATATTCAAATTAAATTTCTTTTTCGCAGTGCAACAACACAGGATTGTTACAACAGTTTATTGGGTTGTGTAGCAACAAACTCTTTTAAATAGAAGGGTTCAAAGTAGGCTACATTCTCATATTTCCGGTTCATTACGGCTTTCTCGGCCAGGGAAGACATCATTTTGGCCAGCGGATGAATGTCGTCGATAAAATGTGCATTCGGGTGAACGATCTTCTCCCGGCATTTAGCAGCGCCATTTCCAAAGAAATAAACCGGATGTTCGTCCAAAATGTTCAAATAGGAATTCTCATCAATAATCTCTGCCGATATTTCGCGCTTTACATCAAGCGCCCGATCGTACACTGCCGCATAAACCTCCATCCGGCGGGCATCGATCATCGGGCAAAGCCAGGCATCTTCGGGCAAATCGTGGTACAGCAGAACAGGCACGCATAACACTTCCAATGTAGGAAGACCGATCAACGGCAGGTTCCGCCCGTAACAAATGCCTTTTGCCATCGACACCCCGATGCGCAATCCGGTATACGAACCGGGGCCACAGCTCACCGACACCGCATCCAACAGGATACCCCGGCTATCGACAAGCGCCAAGGCTTCGTCAACAAATACGCCCAATGAAACAGCATGTGAAGGACCTTTCAAATCTTCTTTGACAAATATGTTTTGTCCATCCTCGCTCACAGCTACCGAACACACCGTCGTAGAAGTCTCAATATGCAAAATGCACGACATAACAATCAGATTATAAATTGACGCAAATTTAAGAGTTTATTTTCAGATAACCGCACGGAGTTGTTAATTAAAGCATACAACAACATGATTATCCGGAATTATTCATGTATTTTTGCAAAAACATTTTTCAGTATGATACAATCAATGACGGGATACGGTAAAGCAACCACCGAACTATCCGATAAGAAAATAACAGCAGAAATCAAGTCGCTCAACAGCAAAGCAATGGACCTCTCCGCCCGCATAGCCCCCTGCTACCGGGAAAAAGAAATGGAGTTACGGAATGAGTTGTCACGCGTATTGGAACGTGGCAAAGTGGACTTCAACCTTTGGATCGAAAAGAAAGATGCCTCCGACACCATTACTCCCATCAACGAAGCAGTGGTAAAAGCCTATTATGAGCGGATCAAGTATTTATCGGAAACGTTGGGAATCCCGGCTCCCGCCGATTGGTTCCAGTCATTGCTGCGTATGCCCGACGTGATGTCAAAGAGTGAAATCCAGGAACTTACCGACGAAGAATGGCAAATTGTACAGAGTACCGTACAAGAAGCATTGGGATTGTTATTCGAATTCCGCAAACAGGAAGGTATGGCACTGGAACAGAAGTTCCGGGAAAAGATCACCAACATTGCCAACCTCATGGTGTCGATCGAACCGTTTGAGAAAGAGCGTGTCGAAAAAGTGAAAGAACGCATCACTGATGCACTGGAGAAGACTTTAAGCATCGATTATGATAAAACCCGTCTGGAACAGGAGTTGATCTATTACATCGAAAAACTGGATATCAACGAAGAGAAGCAACGCCTGACCAATCACCTGAAATACTTCATCAGCACCCTGGAAGAGGGAAGCGGACAAGGCAAGAAGCTCGGCTTCATTGCACAGGAAATGGGACGCGAAATCAACACGATGGGTAGCAAGTCGAATCATGCTGAGATGCAGAAGATCGTGGTTCAGATGAAAGACGAACTGGAACAGATCAAGGAGCAAGTATTAAATGTAATGTAAGCATGCCATGACCGGAAAACTGATTATATTCTCCGCACCGTCAGGGTCGGGAAAGTCGACCATCATCAATTTCCTGAAAGAACAAGGGCTGAACCTGGAGTTCTCTATCTCGGCCACCAGCCGTGCTCCCCGGGGAGACGAACAACATGGAACGGAATACTTCTTCCTGACTCCTGAGGAGTTCCGCCAACGGATTGCCAATGACGAGTTTCTGGAATACGAAGAGGTGTATACCGATCGTTTCTACGGTACCCTGAAATCGGAAGTAGAGAAACTGCTGGCGGACGGAAAGAATGTCATTTTCGACGTGGACGTTGTGGGCGGCTGCAACATCAAGAAGTATTATGGCGACCGGGCACTCTCACTCTTCATCCAACCTCCCAGCATCGAGGAACTGCATAAACGCCTGACAGGTCGTGGCACGGATGAACCGGAGGCCATTAAAAACCGCATTGCCAAAGCGGAATACGAATTGGGATTCGCTCCCCGGTTCGACAAAATTATCATCAACGATAAGCTGGAAACTGCCCAAGAGGAGACGTTGCAGGTTATCCGCGAATTTCTGAATTCATAATCGCCTGCCGTATGCGCCCGGTAACCGGTATATTCAGCGGCTCGTTCAACCCGATCCATATCGGGCACCTGGCACTGGCAAACTACCTTTGCGAATACGAGGGGATGGACGAGGTATGGTTCCTGGTGAGCCCACAGAATCCATTGAAGCAACAAGCCGATCTATGGCCGGATGAGTTGCGCCTGCAATTGGTGCAACTCTCCGTCGAAGGCTACCACCGCTTCCGGGCTTCGGATTTCGAGTTCCATCTGCCCCGCCCGTCGTACACGGTTCATACGCTGGAAAAATTAAAAGAAGCTTATCCGGATAGGGAGTTCGTATTGATCATTGGTTCGGACAACTGGCATTTGTTTCCCCGGTGGTTTGAATCGGAACGCATCCTGGCTGAGAACCGACTAGTTATCTACCCCCGGCCGGGCTTTGATATCGACGCATCTTTACTTCCACCGACCGTTCGCCTGGTACACTCCCCTACCTTCGAAATCAACTCCACCTTCATCCGCCAGGCCTTATCCGACGGAAAGGATGTGCGTTATTTTATGCACCCGACTGCTTTCCAACACCTATCGAAGGCGCTCACTCCTTCAACCGGTGCAGAGTAATCATTACGATTTCCGAAGGGGCTCCGATGCGGATATTCTTATTGGATGTTCCGAGTCCATTGGTGACAATGACCGGAATCTTGGCCGAATTGTATTTCAATCCTGATAGAAAACGCTGTCCATAGTGCGAAGGAACGATCGGTGCGATGCCGAACACGACGACCTGTCCGCCGTGTGTATGTCCCGCCAGGGCCAGATCGGTATTCGCTACCGAAACATCTTCCACATAATCGGGGGTATGTACCAGTAAAATCACAAAATCATTGGGCGACAGTCCGAGTGTGGGCGACTTCCCGTTAGTCCGTAAGTCGAATGGATTCCGTACTCCGGCTATGAGAATCCGGGCATCTCCCTTCTTTAACGTATCTACTTTTTGTTCCAGCACATGCATGCCATGCTGTTTCATGGTGTGTACAATCTCATCGTGGCAACGTTCATAGTCATTGTTGCCCATCACTCCATAGGTACCATAAGGCGTTTTCACCTGTGCTAACGCGTTAAACAGTTCGGGCACATACTGGCAACCTTCCTGATAATCGCCTCCCATCAATAACACATCGGCATGTTGGTCGATCAGTAGACGAACCAGATCGTCTAACCCTTCTTTCTTAAACAAGCTTTTATAGTGCAAATCGGAAATGAAGGCGATACGAAAACCTTCAAAAGCTTCGGGCACATCGCGGTGGGTGAACTCATACTGCCGAATCCGGTCGATGCCCGGGTACACCGACGACACCTTGATGATCGATTCCGTGATCTTCGTACTGCGAAGCGCAATAGCAGGAGCGGAAGCCGATTCAACAACCGTCCCGGGTTTCTTCTCTTCTTTGGATGTGGTACGATTCAACTCTCTCAGTCCGGAATAATTGGGGACAAACAAGCTGTCGATTTTCCGGGATGAATCTATCGAATAGATATTGCCCTGCAATGTAAGTTTGGGCAAAGCAACGATTTCTTTCTTTGATTTGCACGAAACAAGCAGGAACAACGGAACCAGTAGCAGGTATATTAACTTTCTCATAATCTCTGAATCAGGGTGCAAAGATAGTTCAAAAAAGCGTATCTTTGCACCCTGATTCACAGCAATACCACTTTTTGTTTCACAGAAATACATGCAAGAAGTTAAAATAAATTCACTCCGCGCCTGGCTTCTGGCAGCACGTCCGAAGACACTGGCCGCCGCTATCATACCGGTAATGATCGGAACGGCACTGGCTTACAAGGACCAGCAATTCGATTGGTTCCCGGCATTGGTATGCATTCTTTTTGCCGGACTGATGCAGATAGCTGCTAACTTCATCAATGATTTGTTCGACTTTAAGAAAGGAACCGACCGGGACGACCGGTTGGGTCCGGAACGCGCCTGTGCACAAGGATGGATCACCCCCCAAAGCATGCAGACGGGTATCATCGTCACCGTAGGATTGGCCTGCCTCATCGGCAGTACCCTGTTGTTCTATGCCGGATGGGAACTGATCATCGTCGGAGCAGTGTGCGTATTGTTCGCTTTCTTATACACCACAGGACCTTACCCGCTTTCGTACAACGGCTGGGGCGATGCGTTGGTCATTGTCTTCTTTGGTTTTGTGCCTGTGGGAGGTACCTATTATGTACAAACCTTGTCGTGGACAGCCGATGTGACCGTCGGTTCGCTCATTTGCGGCATATTGATCGACACACTTCTTGTGGTTAACAACTACCGCGACCGGGATGCCGACGCCCAAAGCGGAAAACGAACCGTAGTGGTACGGTTCGGCGAGCCTTTCGGACGCTATCTCTACCTCGTGCTGGGAGTAGTTGCCGCACTGCTCTGCCTGTGGTTCGGCAGGGACGGATTGTCTATGGCTGCGTACATCCCGTCCTCTATTTATCTTTGCCTGCACTTCTTAACCTGGCGTAAGATGGTACAGATACGTAGCGGTAAAAAGCTAAACAGCATACTGGGAGAAACTTCGCGCAATATGCTGCTTATGGGAATACTGTTATCGCTCTCGTTAGCGATCGCTCAGTAGCCGGTTGGGATTACTCTGCAGGTTGGAATTACTCTGCAATTAGCCGATGGCTTGCTCAGTAATCGGTTATCGTTTGCTGTACATCCGGTCGTAATACTTCTGATAGTCACCGCTCGTAACCTCTTCCACCCAAGCCTGGTTAGCCAGGTACCATTCAATGGTCTTCACGATACCTACTTCAAACTTTGTTTCCGGATACCAGCCCAGCGCTTCGGTAATTTTCGTCGGGTCGATGGCATAACGCTGATCGTGTCCGAGGCGATCCTTCACGAACGTAATCAGGTCATTATTGATCCAGTCGATGGCAATTTCACCTGCTTCGTTCTTTTCTTTTTTCTTCAATGTCTTGCGATATTCCGGATGCTCTTCCATCAGTCGACGGATCGTAGCAATGGTCAGTTTCACAATATCAAGATTAGTCTTCTCGTTGTGCCCGCCTACATTATACACTTCTCCTTCCACACCTTTGCGAACCACCAGGTCGATGGCTTTGCAATGGTCTTCCACATACAGCCAGTCGCGCACATTGCTTCCATCGCCGTATACCGGCAGTTTCTTTCCTTCCAGGATATTCTTGATGATCAGCGGAATCAGCTTTTCGGGGAAATGGTAGGGCCCGTAGTTATTGGAACAGCGGGTAAGGGTAACCGGCATCTTATACGTATCGTGATAAGCCATCACCACCATGTCGGCACTGGTTTTCGAGGCGCTGTAAGGGCTATGCGGGCAAAGCGGAGTGGTTTCGTGGAAATAACCTTCGGCACCCAACGAGCCATACACTTCGTCCGTAGACACCTGGTGAAAACGGGTTCCTTTGCGCCAGGTAGGGTATCCGTGTTCGTCCTTGCCTGTCACCCAGGCACGACGGGCGGCATCGAGCAGGTTTTGTGTACCCAGAATATTGGTTATCAGGAACAACTGCGGATTCTCAATGCTGCGGTCCACATGACTTTCGGCGGCAAAGTTCACCACATAATCGAATCGGTACTCTCCAAAAAGCTGATCGGCCAACTGACGATCACAGATATCGCCTTTGACAAAGAAACAACGTTCATTGTCCACATCGTTCATGATCGTACCCAGATTGCCGGCATATGTCAATGCGTCGAGCACTACCACCTTGATATCACTGTGTTCTTTCAGAATGTACTTCAAATAATTGGCTCCGATAAAACCGGCCGCCCCTGTTACAAGATAAGTTTTCATAAAATTGTCTTATGGAGAATACTACGGCAAAGTACGGAAAGAATTTTGACGTAGCAAAATAAAAAGTCGGAATTAGCGCCTTCCTCTTTAAATATTCTTACAGCTACCTAAAAAGCCGGTAGATAAGTTCCTGATAAAGAATTAGGCAAAAGCAATATTTCCATTTTGTTTGCATTTGTACTATAAAACAGATATATTTGTTCGTCCTTAAGAAACACAATGTATGAAGAAAAACATTACACAAATCCTTCTTGTCTTCTTTTATCTCATCGCCACGGCAACGTCCTGCGAGGAAGAGATCGAGCCCATCCCCTGCTCGGCAACCGGCGTATCTATCAGGCATTGGGACAATGCGGGGCAAGCGCCGCAAACGCCTTCGGAAGGCAAAATCAAGAAAGAGGCTTACTTGCTCGAAGTAGCGATAACAACGGACTCCGAATATTACGGAGATAGCTACCGCACGCAACCGATCCTGGAAGACCCCATCAAAAAAGTCAGCCTGTATACGTTGAACCGGCTGAATGAGGAGTATCCGGCAGCGTTGGAGATTACCACCTGCTTTAAGGAATACCCCTTATACATGAAAAACAAAATCAATGATTACACCCTCCGGAAGCAGGAAATTGATTATGTCAAGCCCCAGTGTTCCTTGTTCAAAGCATTGTTCGCCTTGCCCGAGGTGGGCACCCACCAATTCCGCGTAGTGCTTACTTTGGCCAGCGGAGCTACCCTGGAAGCCGAGAGTGAACCCATCGAACTTTATTAAGAACCTACCCATACCTTATTATATAGTATGTCAAAAAACAGATTCGCACTTATATGCTTATGCTGCTTTCTGCCGGTTTTGGTAACGAAAGCACAGGAAGAACGTGTTCTGAGACACCAAATGGAAGCGTTGACCGGTGTAGCCTTCCGCATTAACGGGCATTCGAACAACCCGGCAGATATCCTGGCCGCGCACAGCGAGGCGTATGCCAAATTGCCCGCTTATCGTTACTCGTATTATTTCCAGCCGCAATGGGGCGCGTATATTGGTTTTTCGCTCTATCCGATTGTGGGACAACGGGTAAACGACAAGAAACTGGGTGCTCCATTTGAAGATGAATACTACATTGTCAACAAGAGTTCAAGTGGTTCGGGATCGGAAGATGGCGGATGTTTTTCGCTGGGCGCACAATACCGCACCGGAAAGAAGCATTGGTACCTGCGCATGCGGGCAGGAGTCTCTATCTACGATCTTCCCCCTGGCGAGAATACTTTTACATTGAAGAGAAAAGGGAGCAATGACATTTACATCGCACACTTTATGCCGGGAAAAAGCTATTCCGATAACTACAAGGCCGAGGTCAACCTGGAACTGGGCGTCAGCCTGGACTATAAGTTCAACAACGTGATAGCCCTCACAGCCGAAGCTGGTTACCAGCAATCGTTCAACCGCAACAAAGCGCACCTGATCCTGAAAGACCAGTACAGCTACGAACAGGTAGACCAACAATCCTGGAAAGGCAATAAGTTGAGAAACGAATTCAGCATCAGCCTGGGAATGAGCCTGCTTCTACACAAAAAAAGCAAGAGATAAAAAACCAGATAATCAGGCATTAAACCAATACCAAAGGAGCAAAGCAGATTATCTCGTAGAGGAAGCTTATTTACCTCACCGAGGAACGATGTACGAGATGTACATCTCGTACATGGTATCTCGGCGAGCAAAGCAAGCTTGGTCTACGAGTAAAGCCTCATTGCCCCAGGAGATAACTAAACGTCCTCCTGCAATCTTGATCTACACGCCCTGATTCGTCTCCCTAATCGGCCAGTTCGATCACTTCCAAGTCCTTGAACTCTCCGTTGTCAATGGCAAAACGCACCAGCGTACGTACTTTGTGAAATCCCGACTGTCCCGCCGCGCCGGGGTTGACATGAAGCATCCCGAGCGTCTTGTCATACAGCACCTTTAATATATGCGAATGTCCGCTGATAAACAATTTCGGCGGGCGCACCAGCAGACTGCCGCGAATGGAAGGGTCGTAATTACCCGGATAGCCGCCGATATGCTTGATCAACACTTCCGCTCCCTCCACCGTAAACCGGTTCACCTGCGGATAAAGTTTCCGGATCTCCTGTCCGTCGATGTTTCCATATACGGCACGTAGCGGACGTATGGTCGCCAGCTTCTGCGCCACTTCCACAGAGCCAATGTCTCCGGCGTGCCATATTTCATCACAAGGTTCAAAATATTGTTCGTATTTCTCGTCCCACCACCCGTGCGTATCTGATAATAATCCAATTCTAACCATTTTTCTTTGTTTATCTCCACAAAGATACATATATTTGGCAAAATCCAAACGCGATGGAAGGCAGCATTCCCTACTTTAAGCGCGACATCAGCTGGTTGTCATTCAACTACCGGGTGTTACTGGAGGCCGACGACGAGCGTTTGCCCCTGTACGAGCGTATCAACTTCATATCAATTTACTCGTCCAACCTGGAAGAGTTCTACAAGATACGGGTGGCCGACCACAAGGCCGTAGCATCCGGCGCCACACAGAGCGATGAAGAGACTGTACACTCGGCGCGACGGTTGGTCGAAGAGATCAACGAGGAGGTAAACCGCCAACTGGAAGAACGTATCCGTATCTACAACCACAAGATACTACCGGCCCTGCGCAAACATCACATCATCTTCTACCAGAGCCGCATCGTGGAAACCTTTCACCGGGAGTTTGTCAGCAATTTCTTCCGTGAAGAGATATTCCCTTTCCTGCAACCGGTTCCCGTGTCCAAAGACAAGATTGTCTCCTTCCTGCGCGACAACCGTCTGTACCTCGCCGTACGCCTCATCCCGAAAGGATACTCTTCCATCTATGGCAACAGCCCGCAATACTTTGTTATGAAACTTCCTTATAGCAAGGTGCCCCGTTTCATCGAATTGCCCAAGCACAACGGGAATTACTACCTGATGTATATCGAAGACATTATCAAAGCCAACATCGGGCTGATATTCCCCGGTTATGAGGTGGATTGCAGCTATTGCATCAAGATATCGCGCGACGCCGATATCCTGATCGAAGACACCGGCAACACCGCCGATCTGGTGGAGCAGGTAAAGAAGAAAGTCAAGAAGCGTAAGATAGGCGCCGTATGCCGGTTCGTGTACGACCGTGCCATGCCATCCGACTTCCTCGACTTCCTGGTCGATGCCTTCAACATCCAACGCGATGAACTGGTTCCGGGCGACAAGCATCTCAACCTGGAAGACCTTCGTTACCTGCCCTGTCCCAACAAAGACTTACAAGAGAACGAAAAGCCCAAGCCCATGCACCTCCGCCGGTTGGACGAGGCAGGCTCGGTATTCGAATACATCGAACAAAGAGATTTGTTGCTCCACTACCCTTACCATTCGTTCGACCACTTCCTGCACTTCCTGAACGAGGCCGTGCACGACCCCCTGACACAGGAAATCATGGTGACGCAATACCGGGTGGCAGAGAATTCCGTAGTTATCAACAACCTGATGGCCGCCGCACGGAACAAAAAGAAGGTGACCGTATTCGTGGAACTGAAAGCCCGGTTCGACGAGGAGAACAACCTGGCCACGGCCGAAATGATGAAAGCCGCCGGCATTCATATTATATATAGTATACCGGGACTAAAGGTGCATGCCAAAGTAGCCCTTATCCGCCGCCGTGGAAAGAACGGTGAGAAGGCCAACAGCTATGCCTACATCAGCACGGGAAATTTCAACGAGAACACAGCCACGCTGTACTCCGACTGCGGACTGTTCACCGCCAATAAAACCCTCACGCACGACCTGTACAACCTGTTCCGCACGTTGCAAGGGAAGAAGAACCCGACGTTCCGGAAACTGCTTGTGGCACGTTTCAACCTGATACCGGAGCTGACCCGACTAATCGACAAGGAAATAGAACTGGCAGAAAAGGGAAAAGAAGGAAGAATTATCCTGAAGATGAACGCCCTGCAAGATCCGGCCATGATCGATAAACTATACGAGGCGTCCCGGAAGAATGTACAAATAGACCTCATCATACGGGGTATCTGCTGCCTGATACCCGGGCAGGAATACAGCCGCAACATCCGCGTCACCCGCATCGTAGACAGCTTCCTGGAGCATACCCGTATCTGGTATTTCGGCAACGACGGCAAACCGAAAGTCTTTCTCGGCTCGCCCGACTGGATGCGCCGCAACCTCTACCGCCGGATCGAGGCAGTCGCCCCTGTGCTTGGTAAGGAAACCCGCGAAGAGATCATCACCTTTCTTCGAATCCAATTACAAGATAACCGGAAAGCTTGCTTCGTCGACGAGAAACTACGCAATGTCTTTAAATACAACCGCGAAGAAGCCGTTCGCGCGCAATACACGTTCTACGAATACCTGGAAAAGAAGAATGAAACAATTCCGTAACATGTATGACACCGGACTGCAATAAGAAAGTCATTTCTTTGCAGCATGAAACTGAATACATAGTTATGGACACAATTTACTTATGCATTGTCATCTTTTTATTTGTTCTTGCCGTATTCGACCTAATGGTTGGGGTTAGCAACGACGCTGTAAATTTTCTAAATTCCGCTATTGGAGCGAAAACAGCCTCCTTCAGAACAGTCATTATCATTGCCGCCATCGGTATCTTTATCGGCGCCTCTCTCTCCAATGGGATGATGGATATCGCCCGGCATGGCATCTACCAACCCCAGCACTTCTACTTCGCCGAAATCATGTGCATATTACTGGCAGTGATGCTCACCGATGTAGTGATACTGGACCTGTTCAACTCCATGGGTATGCCCACCTCTACCACCGTTTCCATGGTATTCGAGCTTCTGGGAGGCACATTCGCTCTGGCACTTATCAAGGTATATGGAAACGACTCAATGGAACTGAGCGATCTCATCAATACCGACAAGGCACTCTCGGTCATCATGGGCATCTTCGTGTCCGTAGCCATCGCCTTTTTCTTCGGTATGCTTGTACAGTGGCTGGCTCGTGTGATTTTCTCCTTCAACTATAAAAGAAACATGAAGTACAGCATTGCCATCTTCGGAGGCATTGCCGTCACAGCTATTATTTACTTCATGCTGATCAAGGGATTAAAGGATAGTTCCTTCATGACCAAGGAAGTAAAAGTCTGGGTCAGTGAGAATACGATGCTGCTAGTCACCTCGTTCTTTGTATTCTTTACCATCCTCATGCAGATTTTACACTGGTGCAAAGTCAATATATTCAAAATAGTGGTATTGCTGGGAACCTTCGCACTGGCACTAGCCTTTGCCGGAAACGATTTGGTAAACTTCATCGGCGTGCCCTTGGCGGGCTTCTCTTCTTATCAGGACTACATAGCTAATGGAACTGCTAGCGGAACCAACGGTTTCCTGATGACGTCCTTGCTAGGTCCTGCACAAACGCCGTGGTATTTCCTCGTCGCTGCCGGAGCCATCATGGTATATGCCCTCTGCACATCCAAGAAAGCTCACAATGTAATCAAGACATCGGTCGATTTGTCGCGTCAGGACGAAGGAGAAGAAAACTTCGGAAGCACCCCGATGGCCCGTACGCTGGTTCGCATCAGCATGACTATGGCCAATAATGTATCGAAAGTTATTCCGACCTGCACCAAGAACTGGATCGACACCCGTTTCTGTAAGAACGAAGCCATCATAGCAGACGGAGCGGCATTCGACCAGGTACGCGCATCAGTCAACCTCGTACTCGCAGGACTTTTGATCGCCGTGGGAACTTCGCTGAAACTACCCCTCTCTACCACCTATGTAACATTTATGGTTGCCATGGGTACTTCATTGGCCGACCGGGCCTGGGGACGTGATTCTGCTGTATACCGCATCACCGGTGTACTAAGTGTTATTGGCGGATGGTTCCTCACCGCCGGAGCCGCCTTTACGATCTGTTTCTTCGTTGCCACATTTATCCATTTCGGAGGTTCTATTGCCATTATCGGTCTGATTATACTGGCAGCGTTCATTTTGATTCGCAGCCAACTCATGTATAAGAAGAAAAAGGAGAAAGAAAAAGGAAGCGAAACCCTGAGACAGTTGATGCAAAGTTCCAACAGCAATATGGCATTAGAATTGATGCGTCAGCACACCCGAGAAGAGCTGACCAAAGTCCTCAAATTTGCCGAAGAGAACTTCCGTCAGACAGTCACTTCGTTTTTACATGAGAACCTACGTGGACTTCGCAGGGCAATGGGAAGCATCAAATTCGAGAAACAACTGATTAAACAAATGAAACGCACCGGAACTGTAGCCATGTGTCGCCTCGACAACAACACGGTATTGGAAAAAGGACTTTACTATTATCAAGGCAATGATTTTGCCAGTGAGCTGGTATACAGTATCTCCCGTTTGTGCGAGCCCTGCCTGGAGCATACAGACAACAACTTCAATCCGCTCGATGCCATCCAAAAAGGAGAATTCAGCGATGTATCCGATAACATAACCAAATTACTTGGTTCCATCCGTCAGAAACTGGAGCAAAACAACTACGAAGGAGTGGATAGCGACTTACAGAATGCTAACAATCTGAATGCTGAGTTGTCATACCTGAAACGTCAGGAGTTGCAACGCATCCAAAATCAAACCGGCAGCATCAAAGTCAGTATGGTTTATCTTACAATGATACAGGAAGCCCAGAACGTGGTTACCTACACCATTAACCTGATGAAGGTGAGCCGCAAGTTCCAGGCGACGAACTAAGAATAAGGAATAAACCAAAAGAGGTGTCTGCATGCAGACACCTCTTTTGGTTTATTCAATCAATTAATTACCATTGAATCTTAGGCAGAAAACGGCTCAAACACGTTCTCAGGATACTCAGTGTTATGGGTTTCACCAACACTTCCGTAGCACCGCATCTCAACGCATTCTCTCTGTCCGAGCTGAAAGCATAAGCTGTCTGCATGATGATCGGAATCTCTTTGTTTTCCTGACGGATGATGGTTGTTGCTTCCAGACCCGTCATGAGGGGCATCTTGATATCCATTAAAATGGCAGCCGCTTTGTCTTTATTCTCTTTAAACAGCGCTACCATTTCTTCGCCATTCTTTGCCCACAAGATATCGCATTTCTTGCCAATGATAGCCTTAATAAGTTTAAAGTTACTATCATCATCTTCTGCCACCAATATCAGTGGGCGATATTCATTGTTCATTTCGTTTTCCATTACTATATGCTTTTATCTTGATTATTTCATATCATGTATATTTCAGGGGCGCAAGTTATAAAAAAAATTGATATAATTGACTATCTTTGCGCCTCAATTTTAAAGATTAATTATGATATCAGTAGACGGACTAGCCGTGGAATTCGGCGGAACTACATTATTTAGTGATATTTCATTTGTAATAAATGAGAAAGACCGCATCGCCCTGATGGGCAAGAACGGTGCGGGCAAAAGCACCCTGCTGAAGATACTGGCAGGAGCACGCCAACCGTCGCGAGGAAGGATATCGGCTCCTAAGGATTGTGTCATCGCTTACCTGCCACAGCACCTGATGACAGAAGATGGCCGGACGGTATTCGAAGAAACGGCACAGGCTTTCGCACACTTACACCGCATGGAGGCAGAAATAGAAAGCCTGAACAAGGAACTCGAAACACGCACGGACTACGAGAGCGACAGTTACATGGAACTGATCGAAAAGGTGTCCATGCTCAGTGAGAAGTACTACGCCATTGACGCTACCAACTACGACGAAGATGTGGAGAAGGCATTGCTCGGGCTGGGATTCCTGCGGGAAGACTTCACGAAGCCTACCAGCGATTTCAGCGGAGGATGGCGGATGCGCATCGAACTGGCCAAACTCTTATTGCAGAAGCCGGACGTCCTGCTGCTCGACGAACCTACCAACCACCTCGATATCGAATCTATCCAATGGCTGGAAGACTTCCTTATTAATAATGGTAAGGCGGTGATCGTTATCAGCCACGACCGCAAGTTTGTCGACAACATCACCACCCGTACCATCGAAGTGACCATGGGCCGTATTTACGACTACAAGGTGAATTACTCCCAATACCTGTCACTGCGACAGGATCGCCGCGTACATCAGCAAAAGGCATTCGACGAACAACAGAAGCTGATTGCCGAGACAAAGGAGTTTATCGAACGTTTCAAGGGGACATACTCCAAGACGTTGCAGGTACAGAGCCGCGTGAAAATGCTCGAAAAGATGGAGCTGCTCGAAGTGGACGAAGAGGACACCTCGGCCTTGCGCCTGAAGTTCCCGCCCTCTCCCCGCTCGGGAACCTATCCGGTGAACATGGACGGTGTAGGCAAAACGTACGGCAACCATACGGTATTCCGCAATGCCAACCTGACCGTGGAACGGGGCGATAAGGTAGCTTTCGTCGGCAAGAACGGTGAAGGAAAGTCGACCCTGGTGAAGTGCATCATGAACGAGATCGACCACGACGGAACACTGACCCTGGGACATAACGTACAGATCGGTTACTTTGCCCAGAACCAGGCATCCCTGCTGGACGAGAACCTGACGGTATTCCAAACCATCGACGATGTAGCCAAAGGAGATATACGCAACAAGATACGCGACCTGCTCGGCGCCTTCATGTTTGGCGGACCGGAAGAATCCATGAAGAAGGTAAAAGTACTTTCGGGAGGAGAGCGTACCCGCCTGGCCATGATCAAGCTATTGCTCGAACCGGTAAACCTGTTGATCCTCGATGAGCCTACCAACCATCTCGACCTTAAGACAAAGGATATCCTGAAACAGGCGTTGATTGACTTCGACGGTACGCTGATCGTGGTATCGCACGACCGTGACTTCCTCGACGGACTGGTGACGAAGGTGTACGAATTCGGGAATAAGAAGGTGACGGAACACCTGAGCGGCATCTATGAATTCCTCGAAAAGAAGAAGATGGACTCGCTTCGGGAATTGGAAAAGAAATAATTTACTCAGTTCTCTTAAGAGATTCTTAAATTCACCACAGAGCCACACGAAGCTCCACAGAGGTTTATTCTTTTAATTCCTCTGTAAAACTTCGGTGACTCTGTGGTGAACTTTATCTGTTCAGAAACTTTATCTTCTTTAAGAACTTTGGCGCCTTCTCGAACCGTTTGATGAGAATAACCTCTGCATATCCGGTATTAAAGTTCATATCCAGCGAATTGTAACGGTTCACATTCATACTGTTCAATACGTACCATATCCCAACCGACCAACCTTTGCCATCATACCCGGCGGCTATACGGGGCAGAAAACTAGGAGATATCTCTATCCGTTTAATGGGTTTCAGCTTTTCAGTGCCGAAGTTTAACCCAAGGGACAGACTGGCAGCCACGTGAAAGTGTTTGGTCATTACCCAGTTATAACCGTATCCACCGGTAATACCCAATTGCTGGCTTTTGAAAACAGTTCGCCCGCTCATGGCTAAGGTGCTGTCCGAACGTATCTTGTTGTAATATACTCCGGCTCCCAGATGAAAGCTCCCTGCCGACTTCAATTGTCGCTCGCGCAGACTAAAAGCAGCCGGATAAGAGAATTTCTTGTGGTTGAACACATATTCGGCATGCAATCCGTACTGTACCACTCCGATATCAGGATAGAGGGTTATATGTGCATTATCAATGGTATAATACCCTTTGTACTGCTGAAAGAAAAGGTCGGCCATGAAGTTGCGTCCGAAATAATGATATTGCAAGTCAAGCGACTTCGTATCTCCCCGATCCTTGCTCCGTAAAGATTTGACACCCATACTAGCCCCGAGTGAGAAATTCTTGTAAGAAAAGCTAAGTCCGACTCCTATCGGACTGTTGGGGCGATAATTCACCGACTCTTCCCCTTTTCTCTTGTACGTCAGATTGGTATATTGATAGTAAAAATAGGTACCGATGGACATTTCTTCTTCGAAAGGAGCGATGTACGTGCTGTCGACTTGCGACCGGGCAGTAGAGGGAAAAGAAAAGACAATTGCCAGGCATACAAGCATCTTGCATACAGATGCCGCTCCGCACAATTGCCTTATATTATTTATTAAACGCCGATCACTACTCACAGAAAGTCTTCTTTTTCTTGATAAACAAAATATCTTGCAAAAGTATTACTTTTATTAAGAAAATTAGAGTTTTCTAAGTAAATGTAGTCATATTCATTTATCAGGGCTTCCGGGGATATAACAATATGTAATAATATCTTCCCGGTTTTCAAATTCAGTTGAGATGTAGAGCCTGCCATCGCGTACGCCTACCGGAATATGGTTTTCGAGATAGACTCCATTATATAATACGTTATAGCTAAATGCTTTCCGTCCTTCCTTGGTAGTTATCTCCTCCCATTTCAGGTCATACCACCTCATTTCATAACTCTCTGTCTGATGCCTGTATCCAATTCGGTCACCGTCAAATATGACATAGCAGTCGCCGGTAACTGCCATTTCGAATAATTCTTCCTCGGAACTCCCAACCAGACGAGAGGTACCCGTTGTCGACAAAAGCCATTCGCCCTTCATCGCCTGCTTAATCTGCGATAAAGTCAACTTCGAGAACTCTACATCATACCTTTCTGGTTGATAATCACTTTCGCTACACGATGTCGTAAGAATAAGCCCTAACAGAAGGGCAGTAATTAAACTGGAAAAATGTTTCATAATAGTACTTGTATTAAGTGTGTATCTTTGTATAGATAAACGAACAAATGATAAGAATACTGCATCCGCCTCTAACAAAAATAAATTATTTTCGTTTGTCGTTTTGGATATTAACAACTACCTTTGCCGCTATCGGATAGAGATATGAGAAAAAAGGCATACATATATTTCTTACTTTTAGTCAGTATACTGATGCTGGCTGTGCCTCTTGTGCCTCATCACCATCATGCCGACGGTGTCATTTGCATGAAGAACGATCTCTCCGGCGATCCGCTTTGTTCCGATCATCAGCAATGTACCAACCAACAAGAATGTGCCGGTCATCACCAATATCCCAGCCAGCAGCAATGCCCCGGTCATCACCAACACAATCCCGAGAACGACGCCTGTTGCAACGACGAATGCCTGACACGTTTCCAAACGTCCGTGCCGGCTTCGCACATAGACTTGGTCCAACCGCAGCACGGATTCGTCGCCATTCTCTTTACCGATTACATCATTGAATGCTTATTAAAACCCCAGGAACAACGTATTAAGGATTATTACGTCTACCGGGAATCGCTTCACGGCACGAATATCACTCGTGCCTTCTCCCTTCGTGGTCCTCCGTGTCTTTTTGTTTAAGCTTTTTGCCTATTCAGGCATTCTTATTTGAAGTTTACAAAATCACATTATTTTTTTAAGTTATCATCATGAAGAAATTCATCTTTATGGGAATACTGGGGCTGTTCGTCCTGGGTTCCTGCAATAGCAAGTCGGGCCAAAGTCACGACCACGAAGGACATAATCACGAAACGGAAGAGGCGCATGGACACGAGGGACATGACCACGGAGCAGATGGACACGCTCACGAGGGATGTACACACGACCATAGTGAAGAAGGAAGCGCCAAAGGCGAGCCTGCCGGACACAGTGACGAAATCATCCTGCCAAAACAGAAAGCCGAAGCAGCCGGAGTGAAATCACTCGTTATCCAACCCGGAACATTCCGCCAGGTAATCAAAACGAGCGGACAAGTACTGGCCGCTCAGGGCGATGAATCGACTGCCGTAGCAACCGTTGCCGGGGTAGTCTCTTTCTCCGGAAAAGTAACCGAGGGTATGAGTGTAGGAAAGGGAACGTCCCTGCTGACCATCGCTTCGAGCGGTATAGCCGACGGCGACCCGGTACAACGCGCCCGTGCAAATTACGAAATCGCCCAAAAGGAATACGAACGCATGCAAGAGCTCGCCAAGAGCCAAATTGTGTCCGAGAAAGATCTGGCGCAAGCCCGCCAAACATACGAGAACGCTCGCATCAGCTATGAAGCGTTGGGCAAGAACCACTCGGCTAAAGGACAAAGCATCCCCTCTCCCATCGGTGGCTATGTAAAAAGCATCCTGGTAAAAGAAGGAGAATACGTCGCCGTGGGGCAACCGCTGATGAGCATCACCCAGAACCGCCGCCTTTTCCTGCGTGCCGAAGTATCGGAACGATACTATTCACAACTGGGCAGCATCCGGTCGGCCAATTTCCGCACTCCTTATAATAATAAGGTATATGAGTTGGGCACACTCGGCGGTAAACTCCTGTCGTTCGGAAAGTCGGCCGGAAGCAATTCGTTCCACATTCCCGTTACGTTCGAGTTCGACAACAAAGGCGATATCCTCCCCGGTTCGTACGTAGAAACTTACCTGCTTTCTACGGAAATGTCCAACGTCATCTCCCTGCCCCGCACGGCGCTGACCGAGGAGCAAGGCAACTACTTCGTTTACCTGCAACTCGATGAAGAGGGTTACCAGAAGCAGGAAGTCACCGTAGGAGCCGACAACGGTCAATCGATACAAATCCTGAAAGGAGTGAAAGCCGGCGACCGGGTAGTAACCGAAGGAGCCTATCAGGTAAAACTTGCTTCTGTGAGTAATGCCTTACCCGCACATAGTCATGAACACTAAGCCAGTAACAACATGCTAAACAAAATTATACAATACTCCCTGCACAACCGCTTGCTGGTGCTCTGCACATCGGTATTGCTGCTGATAGCAGGTACATACACCGCCTTGCATACCGAGGTGGATGTATTTCCCGACCTCAACGCTCCCACGGTAGTGATTATGACCGAAGCCAACGGCATGGCAGCCGAGGAAGTGGAGCAACTGGTGACTTTCCCCGTGGAAACGGCCGTGAACGGCGCTACCGGGGTGCGTCGCGTACGTTCTTCATCGACTACCGGATTCTCGGTGGTATGGGTGGAGTTCGATTGGAGCACGGACATCTACCTGGCCCGGCAGATCGTCAGTGAGAAACTGGCGGTAGTCAACGAATCCCTGCCCGAAGGAGTGAGTCAACCCACACTCGGCCCGCAATCGTCCATCCTGGGCGAGATGCTGATCATCTCCCTGACAGCCGATTCGACTTCCCAACTAGACCTGCGCACACTGGCCGACTGGACCATCCGCCCGCGCCTGCTCTCTACCGGAGGTGTAGCGCAGGTAGCCGTCATCGGTGGCGATATCAAAGAATACCAGATACAGCTCGACCCACAACGGATGCGCCACTACGGGGTGTCTATCGATGAGGTGATGACCGCCACCCGCGGCATGAACCTTAACGCCAACGGCGGTGTGCTATACGAATACAGCAACGAGTATATTGTACGCGGAGTACTTGCCACCACACAGACCGACCAACTGGGTAAGGCAGTGGTTAAAAGTATCGACGGACTGCCGGTAACGCTGGAAGACATTGCCGATGTAACCATCGGCCCCAAAGCGCCGCGACTCGGCATGGCATCGGAACGCGGAAAGCCGGCCGTACTGCTGACCGTCACCAAGCAACCCGCCACCAGCACCCTGGAACTGACAGAGCACCTGGAAACTTCCCTGAAAGACTTACAGAAGAACCTGCCGACCGACGTGAAGGTATCGACCGACATTTTCCGCCAAAGCCGGTTCATTGAAAGTTCCATCGGCAATGTACAGAAATCGCTATTCGAAGGTTCCATCTTCGTGGTCATCGTACTGTTCCTGTTCCTGGCCAACGTGCGTACCACACTGATCTCACTCGTCACCCTCCCGCTCTCACTACTCACCTCCGTACTGGCGCTTCACTACATGGGGCTCACCATCAACACGATGAGCCTGGGTGGTATGGCCATTGCCATCGGTTCGTTGGTAGACGATGCGATTGTGGACGTGGAGAATGTCTACAAACGCCTGCGAGAGAACCGGATGAAGCCCGAAGCCGAACGATTGAGCGTGTTGCAAGTGGTCTTCAATGCATCGAAAGAGGTACGTATGCCCATCCTCAACTCCACGCTGATCATCATCGCCAGCTTCGTGCCGCTCTTCTTCCTCAGTGGTATGGAAGGACGCATGCTGGCACCGTTGGGTATCGCCTTCATCGTGGCGCTGATTGCTTCCACCGTGGTGGCATTGACACTCACTCCGGTGCTCTGCTCCTATCTGCTGGGCAGGAATAAGGGCAATAAGGAGATGAAAGAAGCTTTTGTGGCCGTCTACCTGAAAGGGGTGTACGGAAAAGCGTTAACATGGGTACTGCATCACAAACGGGTGACGCTGGGAACTACCATTGCTCTGTTCGTTGTAGCGTTGGGGTGTTTCTTCACACTGGGACGTAGCTTCCTGCCGCCGTTCAACGAAGGTTCGCTCACTATCAATGTAAGTTCGCTGCCGGGTATTTCACTCGAGGAGAGCGACAAGATGGGACGCCGGGCCGAAGAACTGCTACTCACCATTCCGGAAGTACAGACCGTAGCCCGCAAAACCGGACGCGCCGAGCTCGATGAGCATGCCTTGGGCGTGAACACATCGGAAATCGAAGCGCCGTTTGAGTTGGGCGACCGCTCACGCAGCGAATTCATGGCAGAAGTGCGCGAGAAGTTGGGCACGCTCACAGGTGCGAACATCGAGATCGGGCAACCCATCAGCCACCGTATCGATGCCATGCTGTCGGGTACGCGGGCGAATATCGCCATCAAACTGTTTGGCACCGACCTGAACAAGATGTTCTCGTTGGGTAACGAGATAAAGAATGCCATCGGAGATGTACCGGGCATTGCCGACTTGAATGTGGAGCAACAAATCGAGCGTCCGCAGTTGAAGATCGAGCCGCGCCGGGAGATGCTGGCACGTTACGGCATCACACTGCCGGAGTTTGCAGAGTTTATCAATGTGGCGCTGGCCGGCGAAGTAGTTTCGCAGGTGTACGAACAGGGAAAGAGTTTCGACCTGACCGTGAAGGTGAAGGACGACTACCGCGACGAGATCAGCAAGATCAACGACCTGGTGATCGACACGCCCGACGGACGCAAGGTGCCGCTCAACCTGGTAGCCGAAGTGGTATCGAGCACCGGACCGAACACCATCAGCCGGGAAAACGTGAAACGCAAGATTGTGATCTCGGCCAACGTAGCCGACCGTGACCTGCGCAGTGTGGTAAACGATATCCGCGACCGGGTAGATGAGAAAATAAAACTCCCTGAAGGCTATCACATCGAGTACGGCGGGCAGTTCGAAAGCGAGCAGGCCGCCAGCCGCACACTGCTGCTCACCTCGTTCATGAGTATCGTGGTGATCTTCCTGTTGCTGTTCCATGAGTTCCGTAGCGTACGGGAGTCGTTCGTGATTCTGCTCAACCTGCCCCTGGCACTTATCGGCGGGGTGTTCACACTGTTGTTCACCACAGGCGAGATCAGCATTCCGGCCATCATCGGGTTCATCTCGTTGTTCGGTATTGCCACGCGCAACGGTATGCTGCTCATCAGCCACTACAATCACCTGCAACAGGAGGAGGGCATGAGCCGGGCAGAAAGCATCGTGCAAGGTTCGCTCGACCGTCTGAACCCGATCCTGATGACTGCCCTCTCGTCGGCACTGGCGTTGATTCCGCTGGCTTTGGGAGGCGACCTGCCGGGCAACGAGATTCAAAGCCCGATGGCGAAAGTCATCCTGGGCGGTCTGCTCACGTCTACGTTCCTGAACGGGTTTATCATACCGATCGTTTATAGCTTGATTCCCGGCAAAAAGGAATCGAAATAAAAGGAAGATATTCACCATGACATATCAATTAATGAAGATGAAACAAATATACATCATACTGGTTGGCACCGTTGCACTGAGTGTATTCGCACCGAATGCTTTCGCCCACAATGAGGGAGGTAACGGAACAGTAAATAGCGAACTTGAAGCCAACCGCAACGCTTCCAAAGAAGGAGGCATCGGTCAAGTGTTGCAAAGCGTCGAAACGAACAACAAAGCGTTGAAGGCCAATACTCAACTGACGGCTTCGCAGAAACTGGCAGCAAAGACGGAGAACAACCTCTCCGACCCTACTTTCTCATACTCACACCTGTGGGGCGCAGACAACAAAGACGAAACGATCGGGGAACTGGTCGTTTCGCAAAGCTTCGACTTCCCCAGCCTCTATGCCGGACGGGGCAAGCTGAACCGCCTGCGCGGACAGGCGTACGACGCTCAGTCGGCTGCCCTTCGGCAAGCAGTTTTGCTGCAAGCCAAGGAGCTTTGCCTGGACCTGATCATGCTCCGGCAACAAAAACAGGTGTTGGATGATCGGCTACGCAATGCCGAAGAGTTGTCCTCCCTGTATCGCAAGCGACTGGAGAAAGGCGATGCGAACATTCTGGAGACCAACAAGATCAATCTGGAGTTGCTGAACGTGAAAACGGAAGCGACACTGAACGAAACGGCACTGAGTAACCGGCTACAGGAACTCCGGGCATTGAACGGCAACCAACCGGTTCCATTCGAAGACACTGCTTATCCATCAGCGGTTCTCCCTGCCGACTATGAGAGTCTGAAAGCTGAGTTCATGGCATCCGATGCCGCCATACAGTCGTTGAGCAGTGAGAGCGCAGCTGCTCACAAGCAGATCAGTGTCAGCCAACAGGGTTGGTTGCCGAAGCTGGAACTGGGTTACCGCCGGAATACGGAATCGGGCGCACCGTTCAATGGTGTGATAGTAGGATTCTCTATTCCGCTCTTCGAGAATAAGAGCAAGGTGAAAGTGGCTCGTGCCCAGGCATTGAACGTCGACTTGCAGAAAGAGTATGCTGCCGACCAGGCTGAATCGGAACTCGGGCAACTGTACGGCGAGGCGCAAGCGTTACGCCGGTCGATGAATGAGTACGAGCAAACGTTTCGCTCGCAACAGGATTTGTCGTTGCTGAAACAGGCGCTGACTGGGGGGCAAATCAGTATGATCGAGTACTTCGTGGAGGTTTCTGTAGTGTATCAGAGTAGGCAGAATTATTTGCAGTTAGAGAATCAGTATCAGAAGGTGCTGGCTAAGATTTATAAAGGTAAGCTGTAATGCCTGCGCTGTCTTGTTCTTTCTTTTGTCTTGAAACAAAAGAAAGAACCAAAGAAAAATTCAAGGCTGCATTTTCTACGCTACTCCGCCTGTTCGGAAAACGATCGGAGCTCCAACTCACTACGCTTCGCTCCGTTCAAACAATCGCTCCTTTACTCGTTTTCCGAACAGGCTCCGCTTAACGCTACGAAAATGAGGCCAATCCTTTCCTCGCCACATCGCTTCGCTCGTGGCGTTTTGTTTTATCGTTCTTCTTCATATGCAAACAAATGATTTTATCCAGCACTTTCCAACATATCCAGCACGCATCTGTCAAGTAGTCATTTGTTTCCCGGTAGCAAACGCTCTGTGCCACGACGTGAAACACCCTGTGCCACGGTGTGAAACTCTCTGTGCCTCGGCGTGAAACACTCTGTGCCACGGCATGAAACAGTTTGTGCCATGGCATGAAACCGTGACGAATGACTCAAAAAGTGACGGATATGTGACGAATAAAACAGGTATTCGTCACGGTATATACATCTTATTATCAATAGGTTGAATTAAAAATCGTGACGACGTGACGAATGTTTATCAAAAAAACAAATAGGAGAGAAAGGAGTGATAAATAGATTGTAAACAAAAGGATGTGCCACTACGCTCTACAATAGCCGTACAGGCAGTCCCGGTGCCGAAATGGCACCAACTGTAGAAAGAAACATAACCTCATGGGGGCCAAGGGGGGTGCAACCCCCTTTTAGAGGCTGCAAAGCAGACTACAAGCACAGCGCAGCTATCACCCCCTCTCTTAAAGGTTAAGAGAGGGGGAGGGGGGGAGAGATTTTGAAAAACAACTGGCCGAAAGGAAAAAAGAAGTTATTTGCCAAGTGCTTTCATCAACTCTTCTTTCATTTTTTCTACACCTGGGAACCCAGTTTGCTTATAAGTAATATTCCCTTTGCGATCCACGACCAAATAAGTCGGTACCCCTTCGACCGGGACACTCTTATACATATAAGCCCATTGATCGTTCGACATCCGGTAGTGATCGCCATAAATATCCGGAATCATATTCTCCCAGGTACCGAGCGGCGAGGTTTCGCCGGTAAGATACACATAGACGATATCCTTGTCTTTCAAGTCCTCTTTCATAGGAGCCATCGTTTTGTTGGCCGAACGACACGGACCACACCAAGTGGCCCAGAAGTCGACCAGCACCACTTTACCGCGGTACTTGTTCAGGATGGCAGGTAGAAGAACCTCGTTGCTTACATTAGGAACCTCGTTGATGGTGTATCCGGTTTTCAGCTTGTTGAGGGCTTTCCTTTCCTCCATCTCCGCCTTTTTGGCTTGCACCATTTCAATATAGGCGGTTGGGAAATTGGCCGGTAATTTCTCCAATACCAAATCGAAGGGTTCATAGCTTTCGGCAGCCCGCATCATTCGAGTCGCACTGAGCATATCGAAAAGCATACCTTTGTCCGTACCCAGCAGTTGGGCCGCCATTTTCTGATCCCTTCCCAGGAAGCTCATAGCATAGATATAGTTATCAGAGTAGATAGCCTTGGGAGAGTTCACCTGAAATTCCTTGATTCCGTCATAATAGTCGGCAGGCAGTTCCACCTTGGCCGTTTTCATATATTCCCTGGTATCCTCCCGACTGAGATTTTTGTTTACGCAATACGCTTGTGGGATATAATAATCCGCACTGTAAAGCATTTCCACAACGCTAAGGGCAAGATTTATCTCCAGAAGTTCCTTATATGTCCTGCTGTTCGGAAGTTCCCCGACCCGTTGCATGTCGGAGCGGTATTTATCCATGATATACGTTTTATACTGACTGGCTGTCATGCCGTCGACATCCTTTACTATTTGAGCGTAACTCAATTCTGGTTTGAACTGCTTGCCGCTGTTTATCTCCTGATGCAATGAGGCCAGATAGCCATTGAAGTAAAGAGCTTCTCCATAAGGCATATCTTTTTTATGTAGCCGGGACTTGGCACGGCTACATTCCCGTGAGTTAATGATCAGTTCGGTTTCCTCTCCCGGAGCCATAAAACAGTTTACCGAACGGAAAGGAGTATCTAAGTGGAGCATGAACGGTATGGCAGCCTTGAGTTCCTGGCGGAAGGTGCCATCCTTGTTTATCTTCACCTTGATTTCTTCTTCCCGCGACATCAGCGGTCCGTTTACATACACTTGCATTTCATTACCCAACTCGGGGCGATATTCCAGTATCTGCCCTTTTAGCACAGCAGTTCCATATTGTACTTTCGGTTCGGGGAGTCCGGCATTCATATCTACCTTGTGTACCACCGCATTCTTGGGAAGCACCAACTCCGGCAGTTTCGTATCTTTCAGCTGGATGCCAAAGATGCAGAAAGCGCCATCTACTCCATCTCCTTCGGAGAAGTCAATCGAGGTAACTGTGCTCGGTATCGGTGGGAAGATGAGTTGAAACTCCGCTTTTCCCGATTCGGGCATCCAAAAGTACTTGCCGGGAGTGATACCTACTCCTGAACGGAGCGGATACACTTTTCCGGTATTGTCTTTCAGGAAACTGCCGGTAGCTATCTGTATCCAGTTCTTCGGACGATAGACGGCTTGGATGTTGAGCACAGTAGCCGTGTCGCTCAACACGACTTTATCTACTTCGATGGTACCGGTAGTCACAGAGAGGACCGGCGGACATTCTACTACCCTCGCCTGCTGCGCTTGGGCGAATCCTGCCAAACAAAGCAGCAGGACAATGATTTGTGTTCTCTTTTTCATGATAAATGTGTTATAAATATTTCAACAGTACGGACTTTATTCTTGCCAGTCCGGGATATCCCAGTTCTTTGTGAGCTACGTTTCCTTCTTTGTCTATAAAGACGTACACCGGAATTCCACGCATTCCGAAATGTTTCCATACATATTGCCATTGGCTATCCGTCAGGCGGATATGTTCTCCGGAGATTTCGGGTATCATATTTTCCCATGCTTCCATGGGGGAAGTTTGGTTAGTCAGGTACACATAGACGATATCTTTGTTCTTCCATGCCTCTTTCATCGGAGCCATTTCTTTGTGTCCCTGGCGACAGGGTCCGCACCAGGTGGCCCAGAAATCGAGAAGCACTACCTTTCCCCGGTACTTACCAACAATGGCCGGTAGCAGTTCATCGTCGTTTACATCACCCAACTCACGTATTGTGTATTCTTTCTTTGTTTTGTTTTCCTCTATCCATTTCTGTAACTCCATATTTTTTTCGTTCATCCATTCGGCCAACGCAGGCAGGGAGCATTCCGATAACGCCTGTTTGTGCTCGGGAGTCAATGGTTTGAAGGTAGAAAACTGATTCCAGCAACGGGAAACAGTCAGAAGATCGAAAAAGACTCCTTTGTCGGCACCCAACTGCTTGGCTGCTTCCTTCGGATCCCTCATATATTTGAGAGTTACCTCAAAACAGCCGTTACAGTACAATGCTTTCATCGAATTAATGAACGAAAACCGTTTCAACAGATCGTTATTGTAGCTGAGTGATATGATTGGGATATTATTATCCCGATACTCTCTGGCTTGCGCATCGTTCAGTTGATGGTTAACGCAATATGCCTCCTGAATCATCCCTCTTGGGTTTTGAGCCAGCAGGATGGTATTGCATCCCCAGGACATGGTCAACATTTCCTTACAGGCATCACTGACGGGTAGAGCCTGATAAGAAGCCACCTTTTCACTGTACAGCTTCATCAGATAATCACCATACTGATCCACCGTCATCCCTTCGATATCCTTGTATATTTCCTCCATTTTTACGTTCTGTAGCTGCGCATTGTCGAGCAATTCTTGCTGGAGTCCGGCCAGATAACCACCGAAGAAGACAAGCGGACCGTAGGGTTCTTCATCCTTATGCAGCCTAGACTGCCGGCGGCAGCACTCACTCGTATTGATCAGCAAAGTGATTTCTTCTCCCGGTGCCAGCAAACACTTGATGGTTGGGAAATACTCAAACGATAACTGTACATAAGCTGGTGCTACAGTCAGTAGTTCGATCTCGGCACGGAACGTTCCGTCTTCATTTACACGAAGTTCCAAGGCATTATTAATATACATCGTACTCGCAAGACTTACCTTAACCTCGGTAACGGAACCAGGGATATAGTCGAGCAAGCGTCCTTTAACTACTGCCATTCCACGTTTCAGCACAGGTTCGGGCAATGCTCCTTTCATGGTTTCCTTCCGGATAGCCGGAGCGGGAACCGGCGATTCGTCCAACCGGATGCCCCATATACGTACGCCCCCCGAAACATCTTCGGGTTCCAGAAAATCGACCGTGGTCACATCCGGCGGAAGAGGAGGAAATACCAGCTGAAACGGTGCTATGTACGATTCGGGAATGGTAATCGTTCCACCGGGAACAATACCTACGCCGAAACGTACCGGATAGACCTTGCCGGTATTATCTTTCAAGACAGTCCCCGCGGCAATACGAATCTGCTCTCCGGGGTAACCAATACCATTGATGCTCAACACAGTAGCCGTATCAGCAAGCTGAATCTTTTCCACTTCGAAGGTCGGAGTATTCCAAACGGCAAACGGTGGTTTGTCAACTACCCTCGCTTGTTGCGCCTGGGCATAACCTGCCAAACAAAGCAGCAGAACGATGAATGATATTCTCTTTTTAATGAACTGTATTCTCTTTCTCATAACGGGCGACGGGTTATTTGTCTACAACTTTCAACAACTCTTCCTTCAATATTTTCATTCCGGGATAACCGGTTATCTTCGAAGCCACCTCGCCTTCCCTGCTCACCAGGATGTACGTGGGTATTCCTTTTATCTGGAAAATATCAGACAACGTTTTCCATTGTTCGGGAGTCATACGAAGATGTTCGCCGTGAATATTGGCTTTCATTTCCTCCCACTTCTGCAAAGGAGAAGTCTCATTCGTGATATACAGGTAAACGATATCCTTATCTTTCAATTCTTCTTTCATGCCTACCATATCATGGATGCCTTGCAGACAAGGACCGCACCAGGTAGCCCAGAAATCGACAAACACCACCTTCCCCCGGTATTTCGAGACGATGGAGGTAAACAAATTATCAGCACCTTTACCGCTCAGTTCATCCAACTTCTTTTGTTGGTCGGTATTGAATGCCTGCAACACCGTCTTATATGCTGCAATCGACAAGCCGTTGAGTGTTTTTTCTTGCTCGGGAGTGAGCAACTTTAAGTCGCTCAATTCAGCCACGATCGGAACCACCTGAGGAATATCGAAAAGAATTCCCTGATTAGTGCCTAAGATGTTAGCCAATCCATCCTTTTTCTGATTCAGTTTAAACGCCAGGGTTTGATACATATCCGTCGCCGCATACAAGGCCATACGGGAGTTTACCACCGGGAATTCTTTCAAATAGTTATCATAATCATCGGGAAGTTCAATGCGGGTATTCTCCATATATTCCCGTCGTTCTTCCATATTCATTTTTTTACTCAAGGCATATGCACTTTTCAACTGCCCCTCAACAGCATTCAGATACGACGCTATAAGAACGCCCACATTTATTTCCATTAATTGTCTACAAGCCGGGCTTACAAGCATTGACGGTATAAAAAGTAATTTCTCCCGGTAAATTCTCTGTAAATAGTCTTTATATTGATCGGGAGTCATCCCATTTATATCCCTCAGGAGATAAGTCATATTCAAGTTTATTCCCTTCGTGTATAATTCAGTATTCATTTCCTGCATCAATGAAGCCAGATATCCTTCGAAGTAAAGTGGTTCGCCAGAGGAAGCTTCCGTCCGGTATTGTTTCAGTTGCCGGTGACTGTACTCCCGGGGGTTGATGATAATGGAAACTTCTTCTCCCGGCATCAGCAAGCAATTGACATTCATGAAAGGAGTGGAAAGCGTAGCCGGAGTGACTGTTAGAAGTTTCTTCTCCATACGGAAAGTTCCATCTTTTTCAATGGCTATCTTCTCCCTCCTGACAAAGGAATGAGGATCGTAGAACTGCAATATTATTTCATTGCCAAACTCCGATTGATAATCGAGAATCTTTCCTTTCAACAGGGTGTTTCCATATTTAAAAACAGGTTCGGGCAATGCTTCCAATTTTTCTGTATGTACTTTCGCCTCCTTGGGAAGAGTAAATGCAGGGAGCTTAGCCTCTTTCAGTTGGATACCCCAGATGTTGCATCCCCAGATTTCATCTGCTCCCTCCGAATAATCAATAGAAGTGAGCGTTTTAGGAAGAGGAGGGAATATAAGCTTGAATGTCGTTTCGGGCACATTGGCAAGAATAAGTGTAGCACCCGGTTGAATTCCTACAGCCGAACGCAACGGATAGGTATTTCCATTGGCATCGCGTAAAAAAGACTTGGAAGAGATTCTACAACTCCTTCCCAATTGGTCGAATGTTTTGGCTTCTATAACGGTAGCGGTATCACTCAAAACAATCTTGTTCATCACAAAATCAGGATAGTTCCAGGCAATAAACGTTGGGCGTTCTATGACCATCGGTTTTTGTGCTTTAGCTAAGCCAACCAGGCAAAGCAGCAAGATAATTAGTTGTATTCTCTTCTTCATGGTACTTTTGTTTTTGTTTGTTTCTATCAATATTGATAGACGTGCTAACGCCTCTCTTTGTTACAGCAAAAGCAGTTTTTCGGGCAGATAACCGCTGCGAATACGCCATTCCTGCGGATAGAGGTTGTTGGCACGGTTGCCTATATTCTTTACAAATCCCAGGGGGATAGTCTTATAAGTGAGCAATACATAACCACGTGCCGCCTCTTCGGGTAGTGTAATGGACTCCTTACGCAGGTAGGCGATAGCTTGTTCGTACGGTATTTCCTGTTCCGGAAAACTTCCCGGACGATACGCCGCACTCATGGCAAGAGCATGACCGGGGATGAAGTCTTTGCCTTTCATCTCGCCTAACGCAATACCGGCTTGTATCACACGGAGTGATTGACGAAGCGTGGTAAGTTCTTCTACGTAACCTTTCGGAAAAGCAGTGACCGCGGTTCCTTCCGTCAGGAACTCGAACGCGTCGGGATAAAGCAGCCATTCGCAGGTTGCCGATAACACTTCCTTGGGTACAAGGCTGACAGTTTTTCCGGCACTGTTCTTTTTGTTTGGCTTCTTCGAAGCATTGTAGTCGTTGTTTTTCTTCGAACGTTTTTCGTTGCGAATGAATGTTTCATCCGAAGAATAAGAAACGGATGCAGGGTAGTTGCAAGCATGTGCAGCTTCGTCGGATTTATAAAGTGTAGCACGTTCTTGAAGTGCAGCAGTATCAGATTTTCGGAGTGCGGCCAGAAAGAACCCCTCCCCTTTCGTGCGATGAGGCAGGAAACGATAAACAGGAGCAGCGTCAGAAGTGGGAAGCAAGTTGCCCGTAATGCCCCACTCTGCCGGAACATCCACCTTCAATAACTCGGCTCCCAGTTCCTGTTGCATCCAGTTTACATTCTCTTCGTCCTCCTTTGTATTATAGGTACATGTACTATATATTAATAAGCCGCCGGGCCGAAGACAAGACCAGATATCGGCAAGAATACGCCGTTGACGTTGCCAGCAAATGTCGACATTCTCCGGACTCCACTCATCTACCGCCACTGGATCTTTGCGGAACATCCCCTCGCCGGAGCAAGGAACGTCGGTAAGGATGATGTCGAAGAATTCACCCAACGCAGCAAAGTCGGCCGGATCGTTGTTGGTTACCACCACACCGGGATACCCCCACTTGGTGAGGTTCTCGGCCAGAATCTGGGAACGGTTCCGTATCACTTCGTTGGCTACGAGCAGGCTGCCTTCGGGAAGAAGGCTACGGGCATGGGTAGATTTTCCACCCGGAGCTGCACAGAGGTCGAGCATTACCGACGGCTCGGTGACATACTGCCTCATCACCTGTTCCACGAACATGGAAGAGGCTTCCTGAACGTAGTAGCACCCGGCATGGAACAGGGGATCAAAGGTAAACGTAAGGCGTTCGGCCAGGTAATAGCCATCCCGGCACCAGGGAACTCTTTCTTGCAGAACAGGAGATGAAGTAAGTTCACATTTGTGGTTGAGACGAATACTCACGGGAGGTTCTTGTTGCAAAGCCTCGACCAATTGTCCGAAGGCCTCATCGCCCAACAAAGAACGGGTTTGTATAATAAACGGAGCGGGTAATTGCATAAATTTCTCCTCGCAGTTTTGATGACTTTCGTTGGTTTCCCAACAAAGGTGTTATATAACTTTCTGCAAATATCATTTTTTTTTCGTCTCTTTGCAACTTTCAAGCACATGATCTACGTCTAACTAGCAAAGAAAACAATAAAACAACAAGTAATATGAAACAGTTAGTAATTGCTTTGATGGTAGCATTAACCTTCTCCTCGGCAGCATGGGGACAAAAGAAGGATACCATCCTGACAAACAGCGTCAGTAAAGAAAAAATAACAACCACAAAGACTGCCCCTGCCACACAGATCATGAAAATTGATCCCCAATCGGGTTTGGAGTATATCGATGTAGTGGATAGTACCCACATGAGCGAAGGCAATGAGGGCCTCAATATGGACTTTGATCTGGGAAAAACGCTCAAGGATGCAGGTATTACCGGAAATGCGATCAATAAATGGTTCATGCTTTCTACTATTTCCGTCATCGTTGTCTTCGTTTTCCCACTGGTCATTATCTTTATGGCTTTCTATTTCCGTTACAAGAATAAAAAAGCTAAATATAAGTTGATCGAACAGGCATTGGCTGCCGGACAACCGCTGCCCCAGGAGCTTCTGAAATCGAATATCGATGAAAGCTTAAATCTTGACAGCAAACGTACCGCGGGTATCAAGCAAACTTTTTTGGGACTTGGGTTGTTTGTTTTCCTCTGGGCAATCACAGGTTCATTCGGAGTAGGTTGTATCGGTCTGTTGATTATGTGTATCGGCCTCGGAAAATGGATAACAGCTCTTGACAAAAACCGCAGGGACGGACAAAGATGAGCCAAATGAACGACATATCGTTAGTCGCACAGGTCGTGGTGTTCAAGAACACCAGGGCCTTCGACCAATTGGTGAAGAAATACCAATCGCCCATACGGCGGTTCTTTCTGAACCAGACTTGCGGCGACGGCGAGCTGAGCGACGATTTGGCACAAGACACCTTTATCAAGGCATATACGAACATCGCCTCGTTCCAGAATCTTTCAAATTTCTCGACATGGCTGTACCGTATTGCATATAATGTATTTTATGATTATATTCGCAGCCGAAAGGATACCAGCGGATTGGACTCATACGAGGTAGATGCCTTCAACAGTACCGAACAAGTGAATATCGGGCAACAGATGGACATCTACCAGGCGCTCAGGAGACTGAAAGAAACGGAACGGACTTGCATCACTTTGTTCTATATGGAGGATGTAAGCATTGACAAGATATCGACCATCACAGGTTACCCTTCGGGGACAGTGAAAAGTCACTTGTCACGTGGAAAAGAAAAGTTGGCAACATTCTTAAAACAAAACGGTTATGATGGAAACAAATGATAAATTAATACGGGACTTCTTCGGTGAACACAAGCAGGAGATTGCCGATAATGGTTTCAGCCGGCGGGTGATGCATCGTCTGCCCGACCGTCAGCGCAAACTGACCAGATTATGGAAAGCCTGCGTAGCCACGATTCTCCTCGTACTCTTCTTCGTGTTCGGCGGACTGCAAGGGCTAATCGGTACCCTTCGCGACATATTCGTGTCCATGGTGCAACACGGAGCTACCAACTTTGATCCGCGTACGCTGATCATCGTCGTGGTAGTGTTGGGATTTTTGGGCATACATAAAGCGTATTCAATGATCTAAGAACGATAAAAAGGGAAGCCAACGCTTCCCTTTTGCTTTTATAGTCGTCATCGATTGTCTGTTAATTATTGATAAATATACCCTTTCTATAAAGAAGCCTGAGCAGGGGAAGTCGTATATTTGCATTTTATAACAAAGAAAGCCCCTATTTTGAGAGTACGTTTTGTCATATTCTTCTTACTGATTTCGATATGCAGCATCCATGCAGAGAAGATCGATAGCTTACTGAACCAGCCACAGGATACGTTGCAGCTGTCCAGCGATCAGTTTGTTATCAATTATTTGAAAGAATCGGGCATCGAAGCAACTCCCAACAATAAAATCAAACTCCTCAAAAGCGGCCGGGAGAAGTTTGTCGACCTGTTCGAAGCCGTCCGCCAAGCCAAGCACCATATACATCTGGAATATTTCAACTTCCGAAATGATTCCATCGCTAATGCACTCTTTACCTTACTGGCCGAAAAGGCAAAAGAAGGGGTAGAAGTACGGGCCATGTTCGATGCTTTCGGCAATTGGTCGAACAACCAGCCGCTCAAAAAGAAACACCTGAAAGCGATCCGTGCCCAAGGCATCGAAATCGTTAAATTTGATCCGATCACCTTCCCCTACATCAACCACGCCATGCACCGCGATCACCGGAAAATCGTAGTGATCGACGGGATAATTGCCTATACGGGAGGGATGAACATTGCCGACTACTACATCAACGGACTGCCGAAGATAGGTACCTGGCGCGACATGCATGTACGCATCGAGGGGCCGGCGGTCCATGAATTGCAGAAAATATTCCTTACGATATGGAACAAGGAAACAAAGCAGGATGTGGGAGGGGAAGCTTATCTCCCGGTTTATCCGGAAAAGGGCGACAGTGATTTCCAGGTGACAACAGCCATTGTCGACCGTACTCCCAAGGAATCGCCCCGTATGCTGAGCCACACCTATGCCGCTTCAATCTATGCGGCACAGAAAAGCGTACGCATCATCAATCCGTACTTTGTTCCCACTTCATCGATCAACAAAGCCCTGAAACGAACCATCGAACGGGGCGCCAAAGTAGAAATCATGATTTCGGCCAAGTCCGACGTGCCGTTTACTCCCGATGCATCGCTTTATAAAGTACACAAACTGATGAAACGGGGGGCTACGATCTACCTGTACAACGGTGGTTTCCACCATTCCAAGGTCATGATGGTGGATGATCTGTTCTGCACCGTAGGCACTGCCAACCTGAACAGCCGTAGCCTGCGTTACGACTACGAAACGAATGCATTCTTCTTCGATCCCGAAGTAACCAACCAACTCAATGATGTGTTCGAAGCGGATACCCGCCACTGCACCATCCTGACTCCCGAGATGTGGAAAAAACGTTCTCCCTGGAAGAAGTTCGTCGGCTGGTTTGCCAACTTGTTTACGCCATTCCTGTAGCCGGCGTTTGCTACGTCCCATGGCCTGTTTTGCTACGCCCTATAGCCTGCTTTTGCCACATCCTGTTGTCTACTGCCAATAGTTTGGCGATTTTCAGCCTGAGATTCTCCCGTACTAAAGAATTATCCCGTATATTTGCACGACAATCAACCCAATTGATAATTTCCGCCCCATGAAACAATATTTAGACCTGCTCGAGCGGGTACTTGCCGAAGGCACAGAGAAAAGCGACCGCACAGGTACCGGCACCATCAGCATCTTCGGACACCAGATGCGCTTCAACATGGAAGACGGTTTTCCATGCCTCACCACCAAGAAGCTTCACTTGAAATCCATCATACACGAACTATTGTGGTTCCTCCAAGGAGATACCAATGTGAAATACCTCCAGGAAAACGGGGTACGCATTTGGAACGAATGGGCCGACGAAAACGGCGAACTGGGACATATCTATGGTTATCAGTGGCGCTCCTGGCCCGACTATGCCGGCGGACACATCGACCAGATCAGTGAAGTGGTGAAAACCCTCCACCACAACCCCGACTCTCGCCGTATCATCGTCAGCGCCTGGAATGTGGGCGATATCAAGAACATGAATCTTCCGCCGTGCCATGCGTTCTTCCAGTTCTACGTAGCCGACGGACGACTTAGCCTGCAACTGTATCAACGCAGTGCCGACATCTTCCTGGGTGTACCGTTCAACATCGCTTCGTATGCGTTGCTGTTGCAAATGATGGCGCAGGTCACCGGACTGAAAGCAGGCGACTTTGTACACACACTGGGCGATGCACACATCTACCTGAACCACCTGGAACAAGTACGGTTGCAACTGAGCCGCGAGCCACGCCCGCTGCCGCAAATGAAGATCAACCCGGAAGTGAAGAGTATCTTCGGCTTTACGTTTAATGATTTCGAATTGGTAAACTATGACCCGCATCCGCACATTGCCGGTGCAGTATCTGTATAAGTATGAAGAGTAAGATAATTATCCTCGCCGCCGTAGACCGCCGCATGGCCATCGGCTTCCGGAACCAACTCTTGTTCCGGCTTCCCAACGACCTGAAACGTTTCAAGGCGTTGACCATGGGACACACCATCATCATGGGGCGGAAAACATTCGAATCGCTCCCCAAAGGCGCCCTGCCCAGTCGCCGGAACGTAGTCCTGTCGACCAATCCTATGACCCGCTTCCCCGGCGCCGAGATATTCACTTCGCTGGGAGCGGCCCTCCAAAGTTGCCGGAACGACAGAATGGTATTTATCATCGGCGGAGAAAAAATATATTGGCAGGCCATTCCCTTTGCCGATGAGCTTCGCCTCACCGAGATAGACAGCACCGCCCCCGAAGCTGATGCTTTCTTTCCTCCGGTAGACCCTACCATCTGGAAAGAAGAAAGCAGAGACGCTCATCCTGCGGATGAGAAACATCTCTGCTCATATGCTTTTGTCGATTATATACGGAAGTAATTATTCCTCGTCGGCCACATCCATCATGATCGGCATCTGCCGCTTGATGGCTTCGTGGAAAGATATCAGTGTTTCCGTACGCGCCAATCCCAGCGGCTGTAGCTTATCATGGATGATGCTCAGCAAATGATGGTTGTTCTTGGCATATATCTTGATGAACATATCGTACTGTCCGGTAGTGAAATGGCACTCGACCACCTCCGGGATATTCTGCAATGCCTGAAGTACTGAGTCGAACGATTCGGGTTCTTTCAGATAAAGGCCGATGTAGGCACATGTTTCGTAACCGATCTTTTCCAGGTCGATAATAAACTCCGAACCTTTTAAGATTCCCAGATTCGTTAATTTCTGAATGCGTTGGTGGATAGCGGCCCCCGACACGTTGCATGCTCTGGCCACTTCGAGAAAAGGAATTCGAGCGTTATCCGCAATAAGCTTTAGAATCTGGGCATCCAAAGCGTCCAACTGATGTTGTCCCATTTTATCTGATAAGTTTTAATTCATGAATCTTTTATGCAAAGTTAGTCATTTTTTCGGCAACAAATACTATAAATTATTACTTTTATTTGCAAATGAGATATAAATCCGTAAGAGTTTGTATCTTTGGAAAACATTGAAAATTGCACTGTTTATGAAACATATCACTACTTTTCTCGTTTTTGTTGCGTGGCTTGCCGGGGCGAATGCTCAGGAATTCAATCAGTTCTTCATCAACAAGACACTACGTGTGGACTACATTTTCTCGGGTGATGCCAACCGGCAATACATTTGTGTGGACGAGTTGTCTCAACTCCCTACCTGGGCAGGCCGCCAACATCATCTTTCACAGCTTCCACAGAAAGGAAACGGGCAGATATATATGAGAGACGCATCGACCGGAGAGGTGATTTACGCCACTTCATTTTCTTCCCTGTTTCAGGAATGGCTGTCAACCGACGAAGCGCGTGAAGCGGTAAAAGGTTTCGAGAATTCGTTCCTGCTCCCCTACCCCAAGCAACCCGCCGAAGTGGAAATTGTTCTGCTAAACATGCGACAGGAGGTAATCGCCTCACTGAAACACATCGTCCGTCCGGACGATATACTGATTCACAAGCGGGGTATCTCGCATGTGACTCCGCATCGATACATACTTAAAAATGGCAACGAGTCGGATTGTATCGATGTGGTCGTCCTGGCAGAAGGATACACAGGAAGCGACATGGAGCAATTTTATCGCGACGCACAAACGGCTTGTGAGAGTATTTTCGCCTATGAACCGTTCACTTCCATGAAAAATAAATTCAACCTGATAGCTGTAGCCGCTCCATCGGTAGACAGCGGGGTGAGCATCCCGCACAAAGGTATCTGGAAACACACAGCCTTTCATTCGCATTTCGACACCTTCTATTCGAACAGATACCTCACCACCAGCCGTGTCAAGTCCATACACAACGCACTGGCGGGTATCCCTTACGAACACATCATTGTTATAGCGAACACCTCAGAGTATGGTGGCGGCGGAATTTACAATGCTTACACGCTCACTTCCGCACACCATTCGGAATTCAAACCGGTGGTTGCTCACGAGTTCGGGCATAGTTTCGCCGGGCTGGGCGACGAATACTTCTATGAGAACGATGTGATGACAGATACATATCCGCTCGACATAGAACCCTGGGAGGCAAACATCACCACCCGGGTAAACTTTGCCTCGAAATGGCAGGACATGATTCCGGAAGGTACGCCCATACCCACTCCCACCCGTCAAAGCAGTAAATATCCTGTCGGCCTGTACGAAGGGGGCGGTTATTCATTCAAAGGCATCTTCCGCCCGGCGGACAACTGCCGGATGCGTACCAATGAGCATCCGGTTTTCTGTCCGGTATGCCAGCGCGCCATCCAACGGCTCATCGACTTCTATACACTTCCATAAATATGATACAGTTGCAACCTATACGTACAGACTCTCCCTACTACGGGTTTATGGAGAGTCTGCTCATCGCTTCATTCCCACCCGAAGAGTATCGCGAACTGGATTGTCTGCGGACTTTCACCGATCACACGTCGCTCTTTCACAACAACATCATCCTTGACGAGGGCACTCCCGTCGGACTGTTCACGTATTGGGACTTCTCGGACTTCTATTACATAGAACATTTCGCCATTCATCCCGACTTCCGGAACGGAGGTTATGGCAGTAAGGTGCTTCAACATTTTCTCTCCCGGTTTCAACGACCGGTTGTACTGGAGGTAGAAATTCCCGTCGGCGAGATAGAGCAACGGCGCATCCGCTTTTACGAACGACAGGGGTTCCTGTTGTGGCAGGCTCCCTATCTGCAACCCCCTTACAGATCCGGCGACGAATACCTGCCCATGTATCTCATGGTACATGGAGAGTTGCAATACGATTCGGATTTCGAGCAAGTGAGAGATACGATTTACCGGGAAGTATATCAGGTATAGGTGACAGACAGGACGCTTATTTTGTATTTGAACGCAACTTCCGGTACTGCGTCGGACTCATCTCCGTTTCCCGTTTGAAGAACGTATTGAAAGACGAGATGCTTTTGAAACCGACCTGTTCGGCGATTTCCACCATTGAAAGCATCGTCCCGCCATTGGAAAGCAGGTCTTTAGCCTCGCGAATACGGTAGCCGTTCACGAAGCCGATAAAGTTATCTCCAAAATCCTCCCGGATGATGGACGACAGATAAGTACGATTCGTATTCAGCGCCCGAACCACATTGTCCAACCGCAGTTCCGGGTTGCGGAACTCATGATTTGTTTCCATCAGGTAAACCAATTCATTCCGTAATTTGGTTCGTATTTCAAGCGACATCCCGTTACTATTTCCACTTGCCGCATTTTGTTCCGTGCGGTTCCGTTCGGCTTCGGCTTTCGTGTAGATATCGTGCTGATACAATCCCAGGAAATTGATAACCAGATAAAACCCGGCGTAGATAAAATTCGAGGCAACAAACACCCAACCTACATCACCCGAAATAAACTGATCGAATACCGTCCACCCTCCATAAAGTATATATAGCACAATCAGACAAGGGATCCACGACAAACTGATGTCTTCCCGGAAAGAGAATTGAGTGGCAATGGTATCCTTATGCCGGAAGTACATCGAGATGGTCTTGAAAGCTACCGTTACCAGCACCACCACGAATGTGAAGAATGCCGCCAGACGCAACAGGATAAGCGGATGCCCCATATCCTCACCGATATCTGCCAATGTATATAGTTTAGGCTGAGCAGAACACACAAATTCAAAGACGTTATACAACAACGTAAACCCTCCCAAACCTGCGATCAGCCACATTATCAGTCGTATATTGCTCTTCCAGGGTTGCATCAGTAAACGGAAATAGATATAAATGAGGCACACCGTTGCAATGCACACAAGACTGTATGAGAATACCAGTTTTTCGGGTTGGAAGCCGGGAGCGAGATAGAATGCAACTAACTCCACCGACATATAAACAACGAGCAGCGTAGATATAAGTGCAAGCACCCTTTTGGGACGACTTTTGCCGCACATAGTCCACATCAGTCCCGCACAGAAAAGCGCAGTCACGATGAGGGTAGTTGCCGATATAAGAAACCATTCCTGTATCATCCGGTTAGAGGTAAAATTGTCCTCAAATATAGTGATTTTCACGAAATTAAATAAAAATTTTGCGGAATCAAATAGAAGTTTTGCAGAATCAATAAGGCTCTGAACAAGCAGTTACCGACCTTTGACGACGAGAGAAGAACTCTTCTCAGCATGTTAATCACTTAAAAGAAATCAGTATGAAAAAGATCATTTTTACACTTGCATTGGCATTAACAGCCAGCTTTTCTTATGCACAGGAATTTAGCTTCGGTCCGAAGTTAGGTATGAATTACTCCATGGTCAGTGGCGACGTGACCGAATCGCCTACGGCTCGCTACGGTATCAACGCCGGAGCTTTCGCCGAGTATCAGTTTACCCCAATGTGGGCCGTCGAAGGGGCGCTGATGTACTCAGCCCAGGGAGTGAAGGACAAATGGGATGCCGGAGAAGGAGTGACCGTGAAAAGCACTATCAAAGCCGATTACCTGAACGTTCCCCTGCTGGCCAAATGCTATGTAGCCAAAGGTTTCAATGTCTTCGTCGGTCCGCAGTTTGGTTTCCTGCTCTCGGCTAAGAATCACCAAAGTGCTCCGGGTTTCGACTCGCAGACCGATGACATCAAGGACGACTGCAACAAGGTCGCCATCGCAGGCGTAGCGGGCTTTGGTTACCAATTCGACATGGGGCTAAACCTCTCAGCAGGCTTCCAGTACAGTTTCAACGATGTATTTACTTCCGAAATCGATGGAAAGAAATACGCCAACCACAACTGTGTAATTCAGGTCGTCGCCGGATGGAAGTTTAAACTTTAAAGTCAATGATCATGAAAAGACACATCGAGATACATATGAGAAAAATCCTTTTAGCCATGTTATTCCTGGCGGTGATCTCGGCATCATGTGACAAAGGTGGCGAGAGTCCCGAACCAAGCCCGCCTACCGAAGATATGACGGAAGTGATTGTCTTCACCACTACCGCTGTGACCAACCTCGGTGGAGAAGAGGTGACTTACCGCAAAATCTGTGCAATGACACCAGACGGAACACGCAAGGTGGTGCTGCATGACGGCGCAGCGTTCGACATGAAATATGCAGAAGCCAACCGTGGCGCACTCGATCCTACAGGTACGAAGCTCGTTCTGCAAGGGGGCGACTATTATATCTGGGAATACGATCTGAGCACCAAGAGGCACGTTACGGTCATTGACAAAACGCCCGGCATCAATGTGGACGATCCGTTGTACAGTCCCGACGGAGGTAAGATACTCTATGCGAACTGGGCTTCAGGAGATATTCTGGAAACAGTGATGCGCAATGGGACGAACCGCACAACACTCACGAATGGAGATTACGCACTCGGGCGGCAGAACTACATCCCGGACGGTACAAAGATCGTCGCCTCGAACTGGATGCCCTGGACTTATATCTGTACTTTCAATGCAAACGGAACAGGCGGTAAGAAAATTCTGACGGCCGCAGCCGAAGAGAGCTTTGACTGTCCTTGGCCACTATCCAACACACGTATTATCTATGTTCACTACGAAGGTGCGGAGAAGGTCGGGTTATGCACCATCCGGGCCTGTAACATCGACGGCAGTAATTCTGTAAAAATCGGCACACCAGGCGCAGGCGACTGTACACTCGATTACCTGACCTGCAATGCCGGCGGGACGCTGATCGGATATTACGAATCCTCCGCATTCGAAAGCAAGTATATTGTCCGTCAGTTAGGAGCTACTTCGCTCGGCACCATCGTTTCGACAACTACCGAGGGGACACGCTTTCGCTTCGGGCACATCAAGAAAGCTGTTTTCGATGCCGCACCGAATATGTAAAGCTACACCAGAACTTTTGAAAGTGAACCGAGATCTCATATTTCGATGAGGTACGAAACCGCTCCAAAAACAAAAACAGCGTAAATTAAAAATTTACGCTGTTTTTGTTTGGCATTACTGCCTTCCTTGCGGAGAGAACGGGATTCGAACCCGTGATACACTTTTGGCGTATACACGCTTTCCAGGCGTGCCTCTTCAACCACTCGAGCACCTCTCCTTGATTGTTTTTCTTTTCGAGTGCAAATGTATTCTTTTTTTTGTTCTTAAGAAGCATTCACCTCCCTTAAAGTGACAAGAAATCCTTAAAATAATAAAAATTAAAGGCAAATCGACTTATTTCAGGCGTTCGAAAACTTTCATGGTGTTGTTTGAAGTCACGCGGGCTGCCTCTTCCGGCGAACATCCATAAATCTCCGCCACTTTGAGTAATACATATTTTACGTTGGCGCTTTCGTTCCGTTTTCCACGGTTGGGAGCGGGAGTCAGGTAAGGCGAATCGGTCTCGAGCACAACCCGTTCGAGCGGAACGGTTCGCAATACATCGGGCAATTGCGACTTTTTGAAAGTCACCACTCCGTTGATGCCAAGCATAAATCCGGGAAACTCCAACAACTTTCCGGCTTCTTCGGCCGTACCGGTGAAGCTATGAAAAATACCGGTCAGCGGAGTATCTTTATAGGGAAGCAACACCTTATATATATACTCGAAAGCTTCCCGACTATGAATAACAATGGGAAGCCGGTATTCCAACGCCCACTCTATCTGACGTTCGAAGGCAATGAGCTGTTCGCGAAGGAAGGTTTTATCCCAATACAGATCCAATCCGATTTCACCTACGGCAATAATACCGGGCTGATCGGCCAGATGACGGGCAATTGCTTCCAACTCCTGTTCATAGGTCTCGTTCACAGATGTGGGATGCAGCCCCATCATGGGATAACACAAATCACTGTATTCGGCACATACTTTCAGCAAAGGAGCTACAGTGGAACTGTCGATATTCGGCATACAGATATGCGATACCCCAACCGCCCGTGCACGCTCCATCACTTGCGGCAGGTCGTCCGAAAATTCTTCCAGAAAAAGATGGGAATGGGAATCTATAAATTTCATCAGAGAGTTTCGTTCATTGTTTTTCACCGGTACGGTAATAGTAAATAACACCGTAATCGCGGCATTGATCCAAGCGGAGTTCGTTGGGATAGACATCTACAAATTTGGCTTCCACCTGGTTCCATACATCCAGAATCAACGCATCGGCCTCTTCACGCATGGAAGCCAGTTGTTCCAACCGGCGGTTTGTCAGGTTCTGGAATCCTTTTTGCCTTTCATAAGATTCAAGAAAAATACTGTAATGTACCTTTACCTTGGCAATGGTGGGATTGTAGATCGGAATCCCCCCGTGCGCCACTCTTTTCTGCTCGCCATCAATGATTTTCTTTCCCCACTCCACCAACGATGCCTCGCTGGTCAGATCGGGTACGCTGTTATTGTCAGCAGGCAGATCATATAATTTCTTCTGGGAATCTTTTATTTCCGAACGGATGACGGCCAGGTTCAACACCTGTATGAAATGTGAAATGTACAAGCGAGCCATACGCACATTAGCCTGGTGTTTAGGACTTGCTTTCGACTGATTGTCATAGCACTGCATATAGTAAACATGTGCCGCTTCGAATTTCCTCAGAAAACTCCGTACCTCTCCCAACGTCTTCAAGCTAAACGCCAAGTCGCGTATGCCACAGGACTCTCCTTTGGAAACCGCTGCTTTCAGCGATCGTATCCTGGCCTGGTCGGTATTCGGCAGTCTTCTGTAAGGCATCTTTTCTACATTTCGCGGTACATCAAATATTTAATCAAATTCTTCAGCCCTTTCTTCCGCTCCACAGGTATACTGACCATTGCCAGGTTATCCATGCTCAAGGTGTAATATTCGCGCATTTTGTTCTCGCAAACGGCTTTCACACCTGCTTGGTTAAAGAGTTCGGTCACTGCTGCTATTTTCTTATCCGGGTCCGGATTCTCCTGTTTCAACCAATTGTTCAGTTCTTCCAACTGTTCGGGTTTCGAACGTTCCAGGGCCTTAATGAGCATATATGTTTTCTTATTGCAAAGTATGTCTCCTCCAATCTTTTTGCCGAACACTTCCGGATCACCATACACATCAAGCAAGTCGTCCTGCAATTGGAAAGCCACCCCAATGTTCATACCGAACGCATACAACCGGGCGGCATCTTCCTCGGGAGCTCCTGCCAGAAGCGCTCCGATTTTCAAACTACCCGCCAGCAGTACCGCCGTTTTCAGACGGATCATTTCCAGGTATTCCTCCTCCTTCACATCGTTCCGGTTTTCGAATTCCATGTCCATCTGTTGTCCTTCACATATTTCAAGGGCTGTTTGTCCGAAAATCTCCAACACCTTACCCAAGTACATCGGAGAACATTCCATTATATACTGATAGGCAAGCACCAACATGGCATCTCCCGATAGAATCGCCGTATTGTCTCCCCAGATTTTATGTACGGTTTTCTTTCCACGACGCATATCCGACCGGTCCATCAGGTCATCATGCAAAAGCGTATAATTGTGGTAGACTTCAATGCCGGCAGCCGGGGCCAAAGCCTTTCCGACATCTTCCTTGTAAAGGTTGTAACCCATTAGCATCAACAACGGGCGCACCCGCTTACCTCCCATTGACAACACGTATTCTATTGGTTCATACAATCCTTCCGGCTGACGCGTAAACTGAAGTTTTGCAAGATGCTCATTAATCTTATCCAGTAATTGGGGTGCTGAAAACATAATTAAAAATTAAAATGATACGATTTGAGAGAAAGTGACATCTTCGTCATTAAACATACAAAAGCTTTTCTGCTACAAATATAACGTGGATATTTTAAAAATGAAGTATCTTTGGACGGAAAATTAAGCAACACGTTAAATTCATATTCCATTTTAATGCTTTTTATAATTTATGAAAAAGATAACCATAGCAATAGACGGCTTCTCCTCCTGCGGAAAAAGCACCATGGCTAAAGATTTGGCCAAAGAGATCGGATATATCTATATTGACACCGGCGCTATGTACCGGGCAGTGACTTTGTATTGCATCGAAAACGGTTGGATCAACGATCAAACCATCAACACCATCGAACTGGAACAGCACATCGACGATATCCGGATCTCTTTTCGCATAGATCCTGCCACCGGCCGACCCGACACGTACTTAAATGAAGTGAACGTGGAGAACAAAATTCGCTCCATGGAGGTTTCTAGCAAAGTCAGCCCTGTCAGCGCATTGGCTTTCGTACGGGAAAAGATGGTTCACCAACAGCAAGCCATGGGACAGCAGAAAGGCATCGTGATGGACGGTCGCGACATCGGCACTACCGTATTTCCGGATGCCGAGCTCAAGATTTTCGTTACTGCTTCGGCCGAGATCCGTGCACAACGGCGCTTCGACGAGCTGAAAGCGAAAGGTCAGGAGGCTTCGTTCGAAGATATTCTGATAAATGTAGAGCAACGCGACTTCATGGATCAGAACCGGGAGATTAGTCCGCTACGCAAAGCAGAAGACGCCTTGCTGCTGGATAACTCGCACATGACCATCGCCGAACAGAAACAGTGGTTGTTCGAACAATACCAACGGATAGCCGGGAAATAAATAGCCCATGAAACGAATTCAAGTAGAAATAGACAAAGACTCGGGATTTTGCTTTGGAGTGGTCACTGCCATCCACAAAGCCGAAGAGGAACTGGCTAAAGGAGCTACGCTCTATTGCCTGGGCGACATCGTTCACAACAGCCGTGAAGTGGAACGCCTGAAAGCATTGGGGCTTATCACCATTAACCATGAGGAGTTCAAACAACTCCACAATGCCAAGGTGTTGCTTCGTGCGCATGGCGAACCGCCCGAGACCTATATTACTGCATTCAAAAACAATATCGAGATCATCGACGCCACTTGTCCGGTGGTACTCCGCCTCCAAAAACGGATCAAGCAGGAGTATCTTAAGGAGGAGAATGAAGAGGAAAAGCAAATAGTGATCTACGGCAAAAACGGACATGCCGAGGTGTTGGGACTGGTGGGGCAAACAACCGGCGAGGCCATTGTTATCGAACACCTCAACGAAGTGAGCAAACTGGATTTCAACAAAAGCATACGCCTCTACTCGCAAACCACCAAGTCGCTCGATGAGTTTGGCGAGATTGTGGAGTATATCAAAGCACACATTTCGCCCGATGCCACCTTCGAATATTACGACACCATCTGCCGGCAGGTGGCCAACCGTATGCCCAACCTTCGCAAGTTTGCTGCCTCGCACGATCTTATATTCTTCGTCAGCGGAAAGAAAAGTTCCAACGGGAAGATGCTTTTCAGCGAATGCCTGAAAGTAAACCCTAATTCACATCTGATAGATAGTGAAGAAGAAATCGATGATGTTCTGCTGCAGGAGGTGTCTTCTATCGGCATTTGTGGTGCTACCTCAACCCCCAAATGGCTGATGGAACGGATTTTAGACTACATCAATTCCCGGATCGGGCAAGACAGGAATTAACGTTATTTATTACAAGCGGTGGCAGTTTCATCCCAATGACATCCATTTGCCACCGCTTTTTGTTATCTTTGCACCGTCAAATTTTAAAAAGATTGTTATGGGAACTATTAAATGTATAGGTATTTTAACCTCCGGAGGCGATGCTCCGGGTATGAATGCTGCCATTCGCGCAGTGACACGAACGGCAATCTACAACGGACTGCAAGTTAAAGGGATATACAGAGGATATAAAGGTCTGGTAACAGGCGAAATAAAAGAGTTCAAAAGCCAAAACGTCAGTAACATCATCCAACTGGGGGGAACTATTCTGAAAACAGCCCGTTGTCAGGAATTCACCACCAAAGAAGGCCGCCAGCAGGCGTATGATAACATGAAAGCCGAAGGCATCGACGCATTGGTTATCATCGGCGGTGACGGTTCGCTGACCGGCGCTCGTATCTTTGCACAGGAATTCGATGTTCCTTGCATCGGACTCCCGGGAACCATCGACAACGACCTCTACGGAACCGATACCACCATCGGATACGATACGGCGCTGAATACCATTCTGGATGCAGTCGATAAGATACGCGACACAGCTACCTCGCACGAACGTCTTTTCTTTGTCGAGGTAATGGGACGTGACGCTGGTTTCCTCGCATTGAACGGAGCTATCGCTTCGGGTGCCGAAGCTGCCATCATACCGGAATTCGATACAGAAGTAGACCAACTGGAAGAATTTATCAAGAACGGTTTCCGCAAATCGAAGAACAGTAGTATCGTCATTGTGGCCGAAAGTAAAGAAAACAGTACTAAAGGTGACGGAAAAGGCGCTTTGCATTATGCCAAACGTGTGGAGACGGAATACCCGCAATACGATGTACGTGTCAGTATTCTCGGCCACTTACAACGCGGCGGAAGCCCTACCGCTCATGACCGCATCCTTGCCAGTCGCCTTGGCGCTGCTGCCATCGAAGCATTGATGGAGGACCAACGCAACGTGATGATCGGTATTGAGCATGACGAAATTGTCTATGTGCCTTTCAGTAAAGCTATTAAGAAAGACAAAGTGATTAAGAAGGAGTTGGTTGGGGTACTAAGAGCACTCTCTATCTAACTGTGTCTTTTCTTTTGTCTTGATACAAAAGAAACAAAAAATCAAGGCTGCGTTTTCTACGCTACTTCGCCTGTACGAAAAGCTAAAGGTTCGGAACTCGCTGCGCGTTGCTACGCTCAGACAGCCGAACCTTTTTTACGCTTTTCACACAGGTTACCGTTTCTTTAGGGGGATGTATTCAGCTTCGTCCAATACATTTTTGTAGGCTGGACGGATGATACGTTTTCCTTCGAAGTTTAGTTCTTCGTTGCGGTGTGCACACCATCCTACGATACGGGCCATGGCAAATAACGGGGTATATATTTCTTTGGGGAGACCGATCATTTCGTACACAAAACCGGAATAGAAGTCGATGTTACTCGATACCGTCTTGCCATTATTTTTCACACGTCCGAAAGTTTCGATGGCTCGATCTTCCAGTAACTCGATGAAGGCAAACTCGCGTTCTTTGCCTTTTTCTTTGGCCAGATCGCGCGCTAATTCCTTCAATAACAGGGCACGTGGATCCGAAATGGTGTATACAGCATGGCCGATGCCATAGATCAGGCCGGTTTTATTGTACACTTCCTTATTCAGCATGCGGGTGAAGTAGGTGTCGATCTCGTCTACATTGGTCCAATCGGCAATATTTTCTTGCAGGTGGTGTACCATGTCCACTACTTGCAGATTGGCTCCTCCGTGAAGCGGGCCTTTGAGCGAACCGATGCCTGCGGCAATGGCGGAGTAGGTATCTGTGCCTGACGATGAGGTTACACGCACCGTGAATGTGGAGTTGTTACCACCACCGTGTTCGGCTTGTAGTACCAGCAACAGGTCGAGTGTGCGGGCTTCCATTTGGGTATAGTCTTTTTTCAACATATACAGGAAGTTTTCGGCTATCGACAGGTTTTCCTGCGGATGGCGGATGTGCAGTGACCGACCGAACGTGGCATGACGCAACATGTTATAGGCATACGCGATGATGGTAGGGAATTTCGAGATCAGCTCGATACTCTGTCGCATCAGGTTGTCACGTGACGTATCTTCCGGCGTGGGATCGAACGTATACATCTCCAACACACTACGTGCCAGGATATTCATGATATCAGACCCTTCCAGTTCCAGGATGTTCATCTTGGTTTTCTGTTCCAACGGCATATTGTCGTTCAGCAGTTGCAGGAACGATTTCAATTCCTCTTTGTCAGGTAGTTTGCCCGAGAGCAGCAGGTACGCCACTTCCTCAAAGCCATAACGTTGTTCGGCAATCATGGCATGCACCATATCCTCCACATCGTATGCACGGTAGAATAGCTTGCCGGGAATCGCTTTCAGCCCTCCCCCTTCTATCCGTTCGTAGCCCACTACGTTACCGATCTTGGTCAGTCCCACGAGTACACCTGTACCATCCTCGTTACGTAATCCGCGCTTCACGTTAAACTTCGGAAACAATTCATTGTCAATCCGGGTACTTTCTTTCATTGCTTCCGACAATTTATACACCAGATACTCTTTTTTCATTTTCATTGGGTTATATTTTTTAATAGTTGGTCATATGTTCGATTCTCCCCACGATCTCGTACGTGAATACCGTACAAGACAACGCCTTTCCGCCGGGGATAAAACGGGAAAGATCGGATGTGGCACGTCCGCTGCCGAAGCTATGTTCCAGGGCATTCGTGATCATTGAGGCTGCTTCGTTCCAGCCCAGGTATTCGAGCATCATCACTGCCGATAAGATGAGCGAACATGGATTGGCCATGTCCTTTCCGGCAATGTCGGGAGCTGTACCGTGAGTGGCTTCAAAGATCGCATGGCCCGTATCGTAATTGATGTTGGCACCGGGTGCTATGCCGATACCGCCCACCATGGCCGCCAGCTGATCGGACACATAGTCACCATTGAGATTGAGCGTAGCGATCACGGAATACTTTTCGGGAGTCAGTAAGGTATTTTGCAGAAATGCGTCGGCAATACAGTCGTTCACCAGCAACTTGCCGGCGGCAAGAGCATCGGCAAACTCACGTTTCACCAATTCATATCCCCAATTCTTGAAACCGCCTTCGGTATACTTCATGATGTTTCCTTTGTGCACCAATGTCACCGTGGGCAGTTCATTCTCCAAAGCATATTGGCAGGCGGCGCGTACCAACCGTTCAGTACCTTCGCGCGATACAGGCTTCACACCGAAAGAGGAAGTCTCCGGGAAACGTACTTTCTTCACCCCCATCTCATCGCGCAGGAACCGATAGAACTTTTCAGCTTCCGGTGTTCCTGCTTCCCATTCGATACCGGCATAGATATCTTCCGTATTCTCACGGAATACGTGCATGTTCACTTTCTCGGGCACCTTGACAGGCGACTGTATACCGGCAAACCAACGGATCGGTCGCAGGCAGACATACAAATCGAGTTCCTGCCGCAAAGCCACGTTCAGCGAACGGATTCCACCTCCTACCGGTGTAGTCAGCGGCCCTTTGATACCTACCAGGCATTCTTTGAATACCTGCATGGTCTCGTCGGGCAACCAGGAGCCGGTAGCCTGAAAAGCACGCTCGCCTGCCAGGACCTCTTGCCAGTGAATGCGCCGCTTTCCACCGTACGCTTTTTCTACGGCCGCATCGACCACTTTCTGCATGGCCGGACTGACCTCCGTTCCCACTCCATCTCCCACGATATAGGGAATAACGGGATCATCGGGCACTACCAGCGTTCCGTTGGGTTGTTTGGTAATTTTCGTCATAAATTATCGGGCATTAAGTGCAGATCCGGCACGGAACCAGGAAATCTGCTGTTCGTTATAAGTATGTTGCACTTCCAAATAGTCTTTGCTTCCGTCTATGTGAGTCACTTCTACCTGCAGGTTGCGTCCCGGTGCAAAACTCGTCAAGCCCAGAACAGACAAACTGTCTTTTTCCTGCACCTTGTCATAGTCCTCTTTATTGACAAAGGTAAGCGCCAGCATGCCCTGCTTTTTCAGGTTTGTTTCGTGGATACGGGCAAAGCTTTTTGCCAGAATCACTTTCACGTTCAGGAAACGGGGCTCCATGGCAGCATGTTCGCGGCTCGATCCTTCGCCATAATTCTCCTCGGCTACGACGATCGATCCCATCCCTGCCGCTTTGTATTGTTTGGCTGTTCCCGAAACCGATTCGTACGCATCGGTCAGCCGGTTCCACACCTTATTTGTTTCACCGTTGAATGCGTTCACAGCACCCATCAGCATATTGTCGGAGATATTTTCCAGATGTCCGCGGAATCGCAACCACGGTCCCGCCATCGAAATATGGTCGGTGGTACATTTCCCTTGCGCTTTGATCAGCAGCGGTAAACCAGTCAGGTCATCACCCCCCCAAGCAGGGAACGGTTGCAAGCGTTGCAGCCGCTTCGACTGAGGATCGATCACAATCGCTGTACGATCTCCTGTAGGCGCCAGGTAGCCATCATGTACCGTCTCAAAACCATACAATGGCAGTTCATCTCCCGTCGGTTCATTGAATTTCACTTTCTCTCCATCGTGTGTCATCAGGCGATCTTTCAGCGGGTTGAAGCAAAGGTCGCCGGCAATGGTCATCGCCACCACTATTTCGGGCGAAGCCACAAAGGCAAACGTATTCGGATTGCCGTCCACCCGCTTGGCAAAATTACGATTGAAGGATGTGACGATCGAATTCTTCCGACTGGGATCGTCCATGGTACGGTTCCACTGACCGATACACGGTCCGCAGGCATTGGCCATAATGGTAGCACCGATCTGCTTGAAAAGCGTGATGATACCATCCCGTTCCGCCGTGGCATAAATCTGTCCCGATCCGGGATTCACAATAAATTGCGCCGAAGCGCTCAGGTCTTTTTCCAACGCCTGTTTGGCAATGGAAGCCGCGCGACTCAGGTCCTGATAAGACGAGTTGGTACACGAGCCCACAAGACCTACCTCCATTTTGCGAGGATAGCCATTCAGCAGCACCTTCTCGGAGAACTCCGAAATAGGTGTAGCAGCATCGGGTGTAAACGGTCCGTTAATATAAGGCTCGAGCGTGGTCAGGTCGATCTCTATCACCCGGTCGTAGAACTCTTCCGGTTTGTCGGTGACCTCTACATCCGCTTTCAGATCCTCCATCACCGCGTCGACCCAAGTCACCAGTTCTTCTCTGTCGGTAGCTTTGAGATATTCTGCCATCCGGTTGTCATACGGGAAGACAGAAGCGGTAGCACCCACTTCGGCACCCATATTGCAAATGGTAGCCTTCCCGGTAGCCGACAATGTTTCGGTACCCGAACCGAAATATTCGATGATGGCATTGGTTCCCCCTTTCACGGTGAGAATACCCGCCAGTTTCAGGATAATATCCTTCGGAGCCGCCCAACCGTTGAGTGTACCCGTCAGGCGCACCCCGATCAGTTTGGGCATCTTCAGCTCCCATTCCATCCCTGTCATTACATCCACCGCATCGGCACCTCCCACACCAATGGCAACCATCCCCAGTCCGCCGGCATTCGGCGTATGCGAGTCGGTTCCCACCATCATCCCCCCCGGAAACGCATAATTTTCGAGCACCACCTGATGGATGATGCCCGCTCCCGGTTTCCAGAATCCGATGCCGTAGCGAGACGACACATCACGCAGGAAGTCGTACACCTCCTCATTGGTTTTCCTGGCTATATCGATATCAGCACTGGCTCCTTTGTACGCCTGTATCAAGTGGTCACAATGCACCGTCGAAGGTACTGCCACCTTCTCCTTTCCGGCGTTCATGAATTGCAACAGCGCCATTTGCGCCGTAGCATCCTGCATCGCCACCCGGTCGGGTCGAAAGTCGGCATACTCCGTTCCACGCTGGTAGATTTTCACATGTTCCTCATCGTACAGATGGGCATACAGAATCTTCTCTGCCAACGTCAACGGCCGTTGCAACACAGCCCGTGCTTTCTCTACTTTGTTCTTATAATTCGAATAGAAATTCCGAATCATGTCAATGTCATACACCATATTTCTAAGGTTTAAAAAATGTTACACTGTATAATATAACGAACAAAAAAGGTAGAAAGTTTAAAAAACCTGTCAATAAAATAAGGGATGGGGCGAGAAATATTAACTTTGTGCCCATTAACACCCGCTACATGAATAACAATTCCGCACATTCACTCTCTCCTACCGCCGATTTGCAGCGCCAACAGCTCCTGCTCCGCATGGAATACGAACACGAAAAAGAAGAATTCCGCCGGCATACGGAAAACATGGGAGTGGCACGAAAGGTGAAACGAGGACTTTGCTGGCACCCGGTCACCGTTGGACGAAGCTTCTACAATTCACTCAATCAACTGGTGGTGGAGCTGACGCGCACGTCCGACAAAGAGATCGAACATGCTTTTGAATTCGGTCGTCCTGTCTGCTTTTTTCAGGAAGATTATTCGGGGAAGATCCACTATATGACTTCCATTGCTACGGTGAGTTATGCCGATGAAGAACGGATGGTAGTGGCGCTGACCGGTGCCGGAGCTTTGCTTGAGTTGCAGCACGCTAGCCGGTTAGGGGTGCAACTTTACTTTGATGAGACTTCGTATCGCACCATGTTCGAGGCATTGGAAGATGTGTTGCGGGCGAAGGGGAATCGACTGGCGGAATTGAGGGATATCATGTTGGGTACGCTCCCCACTCGTCGGCGGGAGTTATATCCGGTACGGTTTCCCTGGCTGAATAGCACACAGGAAGAAGCAGTGAACAAGGTGCTATGTACACGCGATGTGGCTATTGTGCACGGTCCTCCGGGTACAGGAAAGACCACCACGCTGGTGGAAGCCATCTACGAAACGCTGCATCGGGAGAATCAGGTGCTGGTATGCGCCCAAAGCAATACGGCGGTGGATTGGATTTCAGAGAAGTTAGTCGACCGCGGTGTGCCGGTGCTTCGTATTGGTAACCCCACACGGGTGAACGACAAGATGCTTTCGTTTACGTACGAGCGTCGTTTCGAGGGTCATCCGTCTTATCCGGATTTGTGGAATGTGCGCAGGTCGATCCGGGAAATCGGTCGTAAAACCCGTCGAGGGAGTGATGAAGAACGGGAAAGCACCCGTAACCGCTTGAGCCGCCTGCGCGATCGGGCTACGGAATTGGAGATACTTATCAACGAAGAACTCTTTGCCGGTGCACGGGTCATTGCCTCTACCCTAGTGAGCAGCAATCACCGTCTACTTTCCGGACGACGTTTTTCCACGTTATTTATAGACGAGGCTACACAAGCCTTGGAAGCCGCTTGCTGGATAGCCATCCGAAAGGCCGACCGGGTGGTATTCGCCGGCGATCATTGCCAGTTGCCGCCTACCATTAAGTGCATAGAAGCTGCCCGTGGCGGATTGGATCATACGCTGATGGAAAAGGTAGTAGCTTCCCGGCCGGCGTGTGTATCGTTACTCAAAGTACAATACCGCATGCACGAAGCCATCATGCGATTTCCTTCTGAGTGGTTTTACAACAATGAGTTGCAAGCTGCTCCGGAGATTCGTTTTCGGGGGATTCTGGATTTCGACACGCCGATGGTATGGATCGATACATCGGAGATGGATTTCAAGGAAGAGTTTGTGGGAGAGAGTTTCGGGCGCATCAACAAGTCGGAAGCCGATTTGCTGTTGCGGGAATTGGAGGAGTACATCAAACGAATTGGTGAGAAACGGGTACTGGACGAGCGGATTGATTTCGGACTCATCTCACCTTATAAAGCACAGGTGCAGTACCTACGCGGAAAGATCAGAGGCAGTAGTTTCCTACGCCCTTTACGTTCACTGATTACCGTAAATACAGTTGATGGATTTCAGGGACAGGAGCGCGATGTGGTCTTTATCAGTCTGGTACGCGCCAACGAAGACGGGCAGATCGGCTTCCTGAACGATTTGCGACGGATGAATGTAGCGATTACCCGTGCACGGATGAAGTTGGTAATATTGGGAGAAGCGGCTACGCTAACGAAGCATGGATTCTACAGGAAGCTCCATGCATTTATCGAGGAAGTGCAATAAAAACAACAAGAGATGGTGAATATGAAATATTTATCTTAAATTTGCAGATCATTAAACATCTGGTACTCATGCAAAAAACTGTCTTTCTCTGCCTGTTCAGCATCTGGGCCGTACTGGCACATGCGCAAGATAAAATTATTACAATCAATCAGGATACGATCCAATGTCGTATTATGTCGATAGGAGCCGGAAAAATCAGTTACGAACAAGAAACAGGCAAAGGCTACATGCATGGGCAATCCATTCCAATCGACCAGGTTGTAAGTTATTTCCGCATGTCACAGTCAAAGTCTACTTTTTTTTCGGAAAGGACGAAACGCCCCTGGCTGTTTCGCTTCAACCCCGGCGGTTCGTGGATGCCCTGGCTACTCGAAGATGTGGCAGATGAATCAAATTACGGAGACAAACTTTCAAAAGGTTTTCACTTGAATGCAAGCGGACATTATCTGCTTACCCCATTCGTTGGCGTGGGAATACAGTATTCATTTTTCCACTCGAAAGCCGACGGCGAATATCCGATAAACATGAGTAGTTACCCCTACTCCATGTACACCACGCTATCCCAGAAAGAAAAACAATACATCAACTACGTTGGCCCGTCTATCATTTTCCAGCAATTTCTGGACAAAAACAAGAAATTCAAACTCTCCGAAACCTTGTCCACAGGAGTGATTTTCTATCGCGCCGAGAGCCAGGCTTCAACCATGCTTCCCGGTTATTCATATTCATATCCGTATTCATCGTCCTATTCCACATACAGTTCCAATACCTTAACCACCGGTAGAACCTTGGGGGCAACCTTAGGGATCTCAGCCGAATACTTTCTATCCCCGTCCATCTCCATTGGGCTCGGAGGCGATTTCCTGTTGGGATGGTTCAAAAAGGTCGATATAAAACTCAAAGACTCCAATAAAAACACGACCACCCTAAATGGTGCGGAATTGGACAATTCGGTGAATATATCCCGCGTGGACTATTCGTTAGGCTTGAGTTTCTATTTTTAACCCCCAAATGCAAATAGTATGAAAAGTACGCTTAATAAGATACTGGTTGTCATTCTCCTGCTCGCAGTAGCCGGTTGCAGCAACGACTTTCTCAATGAGAACCTGGATACGCCTACGGTGCCTGCAGGCGATTCGACCATTTTCATCTCCCCCGAATGGGAGTCCGACGACTACCAAATCAGCCTGCCAGGGATGGGAGATGCTGGTTTTAAGATAGAAGCTACTCCTCCCTGGCTGCAAATCACCACCACGGCCGGGACTTTAGTAAACTCAATAGCCACCATCCATTGCTCAGCCACAAAAATGTCTGGTTTCGACAAAGCTGGCATCTATCTGGATAAGATAGAAGTATCAGTTGGCAAACAAACTTTTTATATACCCGTTGCCTACCTTACAGAGGGGAACCCTACCATTCAAGTTGAAAAGCAGGTAACACTCAGTTACGGGAACTTGGGCCTGCAAATATACAACCAAGGTGAAGGCCTCCTGATTTGGGATGTTGTTTCGTTGCCCGCCTGGTTGGATATTGATAAGGAGTATTATAATTATACGAATATTCCCGGTACGATTATTCAACAATACGGATCGGCTTACCTGCCCTTTACCTTTAACCCGGATGAAATCTCGGTGGAGAATTCGAAAGGCCGTATTGTCCTGAAAACGAACGATAAAAAGAATCCGACTGTCGAAATCGAAGTTACACTCAACTTAGGGAATCCGGAGATAGGCGTATGGCCCAGTAATTACCCCATAGACTTCGGAGCTACGGCAACAAGCTATTCGATGGATATAGACGCCTGGGGTTCGGGAATACTTCTATGGCATTTTGAAGATCTGCCCGAATGGCTGAGCGTGACTCCTTCGAAGGGTCTTTACAACACGCATACCTATTATGAAGATGTGGTATTCACATGCGACCGCGCGAAGCTTCAACCGGGCGTAAACTCTGCTGTTATTTACCTAAAGTCCAACGCATACAACAAACCGTCTATGGCCATCAACGTCATAGCCCGTGCACCCGGCGACAATACAAATGTCCGGGACCTCGGAGAGAATATAGTGGATGTGACTTTTAATAAGAAATCCAACACATTATACTATGTTACAAGCACCCCAAATAAACTGATTGCATTGGATGCAGCCCAGCGAACCGTTCTGTACGAGATACAACTAAGTAAAGTCCCTACCTGTTTAGCCGTCTCAGAGGATTATGTCCAAGCGGCTGTCGGGCATAACGGACAAATAAGCATAGTTAATTTGGGAAACAGGTCGACAACCAGCCTCAATGTCAATGGTACATTGTACGATATAGCCTGGGGTATTGATGATTGGTTCTGCTATACGACAGCAAAATACAGTTTTGGCGGATTATATTGGGCCAACACAAGTAATCTGACAACCAGCGAGAGTTCTGACAACAATTTGTATGGCTATGATATAGTTAAAAAGCTACCGGGTCAGCCTTATATTATTGCAACAAGAAGCTCTATCCATCCAACAGGATTCATGGTCTACAGTGTTTCTACGAAGAATCTGAAAAGTTACGCGCATAGATATTTAAGCAATTTCTGGCTCTCACAAGATGGGCAATATATTTTCGGGGTAAACAAAGATATATATAGAGCCTCTACTGTTATTGCTGCGGATGATACTTTTGATGCCGTATTCAACCCTATAGGTCAGTTTAAAGGCGCACCGGACTATTACAACATAAAATGGGCAGACCACTCCTCTTCTTCCCACACCATCCGGGTTCTTGGCTATAGCCAAAGCGCTATTTATCAATTTGGTGATAATGATTTTACTTATCAAAAATCTTATCAGTATTCTGATGTTTATCAACCAAATGCTCAATCGGCTTATTATGAAGTGGAGGGGCAATATGTTTTTTCTAACAAAGAGGATACGGAATTATTGGTTTTACGTAAAGGGATTACTAATAACAAATGGTCAGTAGAGTTTATTCAGGTGGTTCCTTAGATAGTTAGGAAGTGTAATAAAGTTTCCGTGTATACTTCACTTTGGCAAATAAAATGTAGAAGTAGGTTCTTCTGGATTTGCCGAATACCGTGCCGAACCCAATAATCCATTGCCCATGATTTACCAAAGTGGATATCTCACTATCAAGGGATATGACAAGGAGGTAAAACTTTACACATTAGGATTTCCCAACGACGAAGTTCGTTATGGCTTTCTGAATTTTCTGGTGCCATATTATACCACTGTGAGTAGCGACAATACAGATTTCCACATCGGTCAATTCGTACGCGAGCTTCGTGCAGGCAATACCGATGCATTTATGAAACGTATTCAAACTTTCTTTGCCGATTTTCCGTATGAGTTGAATGAAAAAACGGAACGGCATTATCAGGTAGTCTTTTACTTGATCTTTAAGTTGATGGGACAGTTTGTGGAAGCGGAAGTGCGGAGTGCACAAGGGCGGGCAGATGCAGTGGTGAAGACGAAAGATTACATTTATGTATTCGAATTCAAGCTGAATGATACGGCTGAAGAAGCTTTAGCGCAGATAGACGAGAAAGGATATTTATTGCCGTATGCGTTGGATGGGCGTACGCTGATAAAGATCGGGGTGGAGTTCAGCCAGGAAAAGAGAAATGTGAATCGTTAACTGGTGAGGTAGAATAGACAAAAAAAGCCAGAGCTTAATGCTCCAGCTTTTTCATATTCTACATGGGCCGTAGCTCCACTGTCAGTCCCATTGCGGCAGCTATGCGGTATAGTGTGGAAACAGTAGGTACCGTTAATCCTCTTTCAATTCTTGAAATATACCCTTTGTCCGCTCCAATTCGTTCGGCAAGTTCTTTCTGCGTTAATTTAGCATTCTTTCGAGCGTCCAGCAAAATTTGAGCGTTATACTCTTCCCATGCTTTAGACACGGCTTCTTCACGCTTCTCTGTGCCAACTTCTCCAAATTCTTTAGCAAGTTCAGCACTTACATCATAAATCTCATTTTTGCTCATAATATTCCTCCTTCAATTTTATAGCCTTTTCGATCTCGCTATTTGGGGTTTTCTGCGTCTTCTTCTTGAAGCAATTGAATAATACAACTATCGTATCACCATCGTAGATGAAGAAAATGCGAAATTCATTATTCCCATAATTTACACGAAATTCGTAAATTCCATCCCTAATAAACTTGATATAGTGATGCGGTATTTTATCTTCTGTTTCAAACAGTAATAACGCCCGCTGTATCTTTCTGCGTTCTTGCTCTGATAGTTTAGATACAAACTCTGAATAATACCCTTTATAAGCAATTATCTTTTTCATGTTACAAAGATAACTAAAAGTTATATAGAAACATAACCTGCGGGCGCTTTTATTTGATTTTTTAACTGGATGGTACGGGTGAAGATGCGTAAGCGCAGATAGACGAGAAAGGACATTTATTGCCGTATGCGTTGGATGGGCGTACGCTGATAAAAGTTGGCGTAGAGTTCAGTCAGGAAAAGAGAAACGTGAATCGATACTTATTAGGATAAGATAGGTCATTTGTACATCACTTAAGATGTACTTTGAATAGTAATCCGGCGGATGGGTATTTACAATCATTGAGTTCTATGATTGCGTTGATGTAGTCTTTCCAGAAACTGTATTGCCCACCGATGTTGACGGTACGGGAATCATATGCCGCTCTTAAATCCAGTCCATGACTAGCTTTGTGGAGGAAGGTAGTTTCAGGAAGAGCACATTGGAAGTTAGCACCTAGTGCAGGACCGTTTAAATGGTATTGTTTCCGTTTATTGTAAACGTAAGCGCCATGTATACCCAAATCGCCAATTCCTTGGAAAGGAACATGCTTGGTTGCAGCTAAATAATAGCGATTCCAGA
>JAVBVD010000021.1:0-27086 GCA_031554635.1 Bacteroides sp. | reverse complement strand
TGATATCTTCTACAGTGAATCCCCCGACATGGAATTCTGGGGACGTCACCGGCATGTGATGTCGCCCGCACCGTTCGAGGATAGCGCTTGGCAATGTACCAAGATTGGCGCTGGTCCTATTCCCATTGAGACCTCAGAAGGCTGGTTGCTGATCTACCACGGTGTATTGGCTTCGTGCAACGGGTTTGTGTATAGCTTCGGCTCTGCCCTGCTCGATCTGGAAGAACCGTGGAAAGTGAAATACCGCTCGGGTCCTTACCTGCTTTCCCCCCAGAAACTGTACGAATGTACGGGCGATGTGCCGAATGTATGTTTCCCTTGTGCATCTTTGCACGACCCGCAGAGTGGACGTATTGCCATCTATTACGGTTGTGCCGATACGGTGACAGGGCTTTCTTTCGGATACATTCCCGAGATTATCGAGTTTACCAAACAACACAGTATCGTTTAGATTAGACGATTGAAAGAAGTTATTTACGGTTGGACGATTTACGATTAGACGATTAGATAATTCACGATCAGGCGAATTACGATCAGGCGATTGGAGTACTCATGATTAGATAATTAGATGATTCACCATTGGGTGGTTCATTCTGCTAAAAACCACCTGACGGGGTCTCCTTTTCTTAAAAATAATCGTATGTTTGTGGAATATTAATCGTTAACCTGTTAATCATCAATTATCTAACCTCAAATTGTAAATGTTATGTATCGGCTTTTATTAACTTGCACACTTATTATCCAACTGCTTCCTTGTTTCGGCGGAGAGCGTGAAAGTTTCCGCCCGGTCGACTATGTCAACCCGTTTATCGGCACTACCAACTTCGGTACCACCAACCCCGGTGCTTTATGCCCCAACGGATTGATGTCCGTAGTGCCGTTCAATGTGATGGGCTTTTACTCGGATTGTCCGGGTTACCGCATCTCGCACAAGGAACTTATTCAGGCGGGTAAACTCTCTATCCGTTTGGCATCGCAGAAGTGAATGACTGGTAAGGTGAACTGACATCGCAAAAATAAATATTAAAAACAATGATAGAATGAAACAGTATTACATTCAGTTTAGAAATCGATTATTAGGGTATTGTGTGTTAAGCGTGGCGATATTGTCTGCTTCGTGCGCTAAGCCCATGGAACCACCCACAGGGGAGAACGACTGGGCGCAGTATGTAGATCAACGCATAGGTACCGGCGGGCACGGTCATGTTTTTATGGGAGCTAATACTCCTTTTGGACTGGTGCAATTGGGACCGACAAGTATTCCGCAGACCTGGGACTGGACATCCGGTTATCATATATCCGATACGACAGTGATCGGCTTTAGCCATTTGCATTTGAATGGTACGGGAATCGGCGACTTGAGTGATATCGTATTTATGCCGACAACGGGTGCCGTGAATCACAACCGTGGTACGCACGAGGGCTACCAAACGGGTATGTGGTCATACTTTAGCCGGGCTAACGAACGCTTTGCGCCGGGGTATTATGCTACCCATCTGGATCGTTACGATGTGGATGTGGAGCTGACAGCTACTCCCAGGGTGGGCTTTCATAAATATACGTTCCTGTCGGCAGGTGATGAGGCTCGTGTCGTTATCGATCTGGAAAACGGCACTTGCTGGGATGAACCGGTTGAAGGAAAACTGATTGTGCTGAACGATCGTACCGTAGCCGGATATCGCTATTCGAAGGGATGGTCTAAGGATCAACGGATTTTCTTTGTGGCAGAATTCTCCCGTCCTTTCAGCAGGTTCCAGTTGTATGATAAGAATGTACCCAGAAAAGGCAATGAGATTACTTCAAGGCAGGTATACGGAGAGGCACTTTACGATAAGATCGGCACGGAGCCGCTTTATGTAAAGGTGGCTTTGTCGCCTGTAAGTATTGAAAATGCCAAACTGAACCTGAAAGCCGAACTTCCCGGTTGGGACTTCGAGCAAACCAGAGTGAAAGCGTACACGGCCTGGAATCAGGAGCTGTCGAAGATAAAGATCAAGACGCCGGATGAAAGCGTAAAACGGATATTCTATACCGGACTGTACCATACCATGATCGCCCCTTCTGTCTTCAGCGATGTGAATGGCGACTACAGAGGAGCAGATGGGAAATATCACACCAACGATGGTTTTATCAATTACACCACCTTCTCACTATGGGATACGTACCGGGCGGCTCATCCGTTGATGACGATTATACATCCTGAGAAGATGCCGGATGTGATCAATACCATGCTACATATCTATAAGCAACAAGGCAAACTGCCCGTGTGGCACCTGATGGGTTGCGAAACAGACTGTATGGTGGGCAATCCAGCTATTCCGGTGGTGGCCGATGCCATACTGAAAGGTTTCCAGGGCTTTGATCAGGAGTTGGCTTATGAAGCCATGAAAACATCGGCTATGCTTGATGAGCGTGGAATGGACCTGTACAAGAAATACGGCTATATTCCTTATGATAAATACGATGAGTCCGTGGCGACGTGCCTGGAATATGGACTGGCCGACTGGGCATTAGCGCAGGTAGCACAAAAGAAAGATAAGAAGATGGATTACCAGTACTTCAACAACAGAAGCCATGCGTACAAATATTATTTTGATACGCAGATCTGTTTCCTGCGGGGACTCTCTTCCGATGGGAAATGGCGTACTCCTTTCAATCCGTTCCAGTCTACCCATCGCGAGGACGATTATACGGAAGGCAATGCCTGGCAGTATACCTGGTTGGTTCCGCACGATGTAGAAGGATTGGTTAATCTTTTCGGCTCATTGGAGAATTTCCACGAGAAGCTGGATTCCCTGTTTGTTGTCGAGGGGAGTTTGGGTGAAGAGGCTTCGCCCGATATTAGCGGACTGATAGGACAGTATGCACACGGAAACGAACCCAGCCACCATGTGGCATACTTGTACACGATGACCGGCCAGCCTTGGAAAACAGCCGATCTGGTAAGACAGGTGCTTTCGGAACTTTACCACGATCAGCCCGACGGCTTGTCCGGCAATGAAGATGTTGGCCAGATGTCTGCCTGGTACATACTCTCTGCCATGGGTTTCTATCAGGTAGAACCTGCCGGCGGACGTTATTTCTTCGGGTCGCCCATCATCGATGAAGCGGTGGTGAATGTGGGCGATGGCAAGCAACTGACGATTGTAGCTCACAATAATTCGGCGGAGAATAAATACATTCAAGGCATAAAGCTCAATGGCAAGCCTTACAAACTACCTTATATTAACTTTACCGATTTATCGGCAGGCGGACAACTTGAATTTGAGATGGGAACCAAGCCGGTAACCTGGTTCTAGAAAGATTGACAAACATGAAACCAAAGATATATAGTGTATGGTTCCTGTTCTTCCTGGGAATAGGAATGGGAGGGTTGAAAGCTCAACCAGCCTCCGGTTACGTGTCTCTGCGGAAACCTGTCGGCGAGCGTCTTTTTACTTCGCCGGCCATCGAAACCGAAATCACCCGGGTGAGCGGATTGCTTACTCATCCCAAATTGGTGTGGATGTTTGCCAACTGTTTCCCCAATACGCTTGAAACCACCGTACATTATCGTACTACCGATGGTAAACCCGATACGTTTGTGTACACGGGAGATATCCATGCGATGTGGCTGCGCGACTCGGGAGCACAGGTGTGGCCATATGTACGCTTTGCCAATCAGGATCCGAAACTGAAGCAAATGATTGCGGGCGTTATCAACCGCCAGTTTATCTGCCTGACGATAGACCCGTATGCCAATGCGTTCAACGACGGTCCGGCGGAAGAGAACCGTTGGTCGACCGATGTGACCAATGAACCTGCCAACCCTTTGGTACACGAACGTAAATGGGAAATCGACTCCCATTGCTATCCCATCCGCTTGGCTCATGAATATTGGAAGGTGACGGGAGATACGAGCGTGTTCGGGGAAACCTGGATCAAGGCAGTGGAGAACATTCTGCGTACCATGAAAGAACAACAACGCAAGGAAGGTCCCGGTGAATACTTCTTTCTGCGCATCACCGATCGTCAGCTCGATACCAAGAACAACCGGGGCTGGGGAAATCCGGTGAAGCCCGTCGGGCTGATCGCTTCTTCCTTCCGCCCGTCGGACGATGCTACTTCGTATGAATTCCTGATCCCGTCGAACTTCATGGCGGTTACCTCACTGCGGAAAGCTGCCGAGATACTTACATCGGTAAACCGGAATAAGGAGCTGGCCCGGCAATGTACGGATTTAGCTGCCGAGGTGGAAGCGGCTCTGAAGAAGCATGCCACGTTCGAACATCCCAAGTACGGAACCATCTTCGCGTACGAGGTAGACGGCTTCGGCAATCATTACCTGATGGACGATCCGAATGTACCGAGTCTGCTTGCCATGGCTTATCTGGGCGATGTCGATGTGAACGATCCGGTGTATCAGAACACCCGCCGGTTTGTGTGGAGCGAAGACAATCCTTATTTCTTTAAAGGAAAGGCGGGAGAGGGTATCGGTAGCCCGCACATCGGCCGGCACGATATGATCTGGCCGATGAGCATTATGATGAGGGCCTTTACTTCGCAAGACGATGCGGAGATTAAGACTTGTATAAAACAACTTCTGTCGACAGATGCCGGAAAGGGATTCATACACGAGTCTTTCCATAAGGACGATCCGAACGAATTCACCCGGGAATGGTTTGCCTGGCAGAACACACTTTTCGGGGAGCTGATCATCAAGCTTGTCAACGATGGGAAGCTGAAACTCCTGAATTCAATCAACTAAAACACGGATACCGATCAGGAGAAACATCACTTTACATACTGGGCGATTCTTCTACATATACGAATAAATAATTTTATCCAGCACTCCAGCACGGATTTTGATTTATTTCTCTAATAATAAGATGATTAACCCGTGCTGGATCCCTGTTTTATCCAGCACGGATCCAGCACGTTTGGGGGGATCCTACACGTTTGCCTATTCAGCTTCATTTTGTATCAAAGGGGCAAACGCTCTGTCCCTCGGCATGAAACGCTCTGTGCCACAACGTGAAACACTCTGTGCCACGACGTGAAACACTTTGTGCCACGGCATGAAACAGGTAAATAGCCCGTTAGTGCCTGGTCGATGCCAGCAATAATCCGATAAAAGGTAAGTAATCTTTGAGACTGAGGCGTAGCAGATCGATCGTTTTTTGCTTGTACCGGTTCACTGATTTGACGCTGATATTCATTTCTTCGGCGATCTCAGCGTGTGTCTTCCCATTAAAGAAGCTTTCTATAAATACAGTGCGATACTGTTCCGGCAATTTATCGAGGGTTTCATACAGCATCTGGTAAAGTTCATTCAGGGTATATATGTTATCCGGTTCGTTTTCGTAAATCGGCGCTTTCTCGTGCATCATTTCCATATAATTCCATTCGTGTTCCTGATGCTTCAGATAATTCAGGCAATTGTTTTTGATACAAACCTTTATATATCCCAGTAATGTTTCTGCGTTCAATTCGGATACATCCATCTTATTCCATAGCGATACGAATACATCGGACACGATGTCTTCGCGTGTCGATTTATCATCGATAAACCTCTTCGCATATAAACAGAAGGGAGCGTAGTACTCATTGTATAGCTGTTTAAATTCTTGCTCCTTGCCGTGATCCGAAATAAATAATGCCATTGTTTTTCCAGTAAAAATAGATCCAAATCTCTTGGCAAAGGTATAAAGATATACATGAAGAAAAAATATTTTACCGTTAATTTTGGAATGAATGAAAAAAGACGGATTTACCTGTCCCTTTTTAAAACCTCGATTGTATTACTAGTATAATTGCAATTATAAAACTGTTTTTAGAACGAATGTATGGAAAATTTAGATCCTGAATTATTGCTCAGAAAGGCGAAAGCATTGGGAGATGATATTAAAGAAATAGAATCGATCGATGTAGTGTGTGCATATGAGCAGGCACAGTTAAAAATAAGGACGAACCGGAGGAAACAAATGTATGGGCAACTGTCAAGGTATGCGGCGTTTCTGACTTTACCTTTATTATTGACTTTGTTGGCATTGGGATATTTGCATTTCCGTGAGCCGGAGTTCGAAGAGAAGTATGCGGAAGTAGTGGCTGCTTCGGGCTCGGTGATACGTTATGAACTTCCGGACAATTCTGTCGTTTGGCTCAATTCGGGTAGTAGTCTGCGTTACCCTACTACTTTCCGGAAAGAAAGCCGCAATGTGGAGTTGAAGGGAGAAGCCTATTTCGAAGTTCAGGCAGATAGCGAACATCCTTTTTATGTAGATACCCCGGACGGATTAAGTGTTTACGTATACGGTACGAAGTTCAATGTCGCTGCCTACGAGGATGAGAACTCCATCGAAGTAGTGTTGGAAACAGGTAAGGTAAATGTGATAACTCCTGATGAGGAAACCATCGTATTGGCACCCGGGGAGCAATTACTGTATGAAAAAGAGAATCATCAACTAGCAATGAATGAAGTGGATGTTTACGAGAAGGTGGCCTGGAAAGACGGTAAATTAATATTTAGGAACGCCACGCTGGAAGATATATTCAAGCGTCTGGAGCGTCATTTTAATGTAGAAATAGAGTTTAATAATAGGTATGACAAAGAATATAAATACCGGGCTACCTTCCGAAACGAAACTTTACCACAGATCTTGGATTATTTGTCAAAGTCGGCCGCATTGAAGTGGAAAACAAAAGACCCCGAACAGCAGACCGACGATACATTCACCAAGAAGAAAATAATAATCGATTTGAATTAATAACTTTTTAAATACACGAACGCCTATGAGATAACACAAAAAGGTGAAAAACAAAAAAGGAAGAAAGCCGTCTAACACACAGCAATCTTCCCCGGATTTTTAGATTAACGGTACGGGTCTCGCAAACACTTACCGGCAATCGACCATAGTTCATTGTAGTAATAAACTTTAGTTGACCACAAAGGTATGAAAAAAAATCATTCATTTACAGCGTTATGCCCTTATAATGCTTTAAATCTTAAACTTCCTTTATTTATGAGAATCACACTGGTACTGCTTTTTACTGTAGTTCTACAGCTCCCTGCCATGGATGGATTCGCTCAAAAAACGAGGATACCCATCTCCACGCCCCAAGCTTCCATCGAGCAAGTCTTAAATTTGATAGAAGAAAACTCTGATTATGTTTTCCTCTATAACGATAAAACGATTCAAAAAGATCGTATTATTTCTGTAAATAATAAGTCTGGAAATATCCTCGATATTCTGGGCGATATGTTTCGCGGAACGGATGTTACCTATACGGTTGTCGATAAGCAAATCATTCTGTCGACAAACAAAATAGAGGTAGTACAGCAGAATTCACAGATCAAAGTCAGCGGTATCGTAAAAGATACGCAGGGCGATCCGTTGATTGGTGTGAACATCAAAGCGAAAAGTACCGGTACCGGTTCGATTACCGATGTACAGGGTCGCTTCTCTCTGTCGGTAGAGAAGGGAGATGTTCTTGAATTTTCCTTCATCGGTTACATGACCAAAACCGTAAAGGTTGTCGACGGTCGTAACTTAACCATTGAGCTGCAGGAAGATACAAAAGTACTTGACGAAGTGGTAGTTACCGCTCTTGGTATCAAGAAAGAGGCTAAATCACTGTCGTATAATGTACAGCAATTAGGTGCGGATGATGTTACTAAGATTCCGGATGCCAACTTTATCAATAGCTTGGCTGGTAAAGTTGCCGGTGTAACCATTAATAGTGCTTCATCGGGTACAGGTAGTGCCTCCCGCGTGGTGATGCGTGGTACCAAATCATTGTTTGGAAGCAATAACGCATTGTATGTGATCGACGGTGTGCCGATGTTGAACATTGCCCGCGGAGAAGTTAGCGACCGTTTTGAAGGCGCCGGACAATCGGGAGATGCACTTGCCAATATCAACCCCGACGACATTGAAAGCATCTCGGTACTGAGTGGCTCGTCGGCCGCCGCGTTGTATGGTAGTGCTGCCGCAAACGGTGTTGTATTGGTGACAACAAAGAAAGGACAGGAAGGACGTACATCCATCAATTTCTCTAATAGTACCACATTCTCGGCTCCATTGATCATGCCTGAGTTCCAAAATACGTACGGTCAATCGAGCACCGGCGACTTCCAGAGCTGGGGAGATAAATTGCCTGTTGCATCAACGTATGCACCGAAAGACTTTTATCAAACCGGTTATTCGGTAACAAACTCGCTGAATGTATCCACTGGAACCAGCAAGAACCAGACTTACGTATCTTTAGGTAACATTACTTCGGAGGGAATTATTCGTAATAACGATTACGATAGAATTAATTTCTCATTCCGTAACACTACCAAGTTCCTGGAAGATAAACTTACGTTGGATTTGCACTATGCGTTGTCCAGCATCAAAGAGCAGAACATGGTTGCACAGGGCGAATACCACAACCCAATCGTACCTGTTTACCTATTCCCAGCAGGAGATGATTTCTCGAAAGTGAAAGCGTTCGAACGCTATGATGCATCTCGTAACTTCCCGGTACAATTCTGGCCTTACGACGATGGACTTGGCTTGCAGAATCCTTACTGGGTAACAGACCGGGAGAAATTCCAGAATAAGAAACTACGCCATATGACTACTGCTTCTTTGAAGTATGATTTCACCAAAGGCATCAACCTTCTGGGACGCCTTAAACTGGATCAGGGTACTGAAGAACAAACGAAGAAGTTTAACGCTTCTACCAATACACTGTTTGCTTCCGAATCCGGATATTACTCGTTGAATGATATTAAAACCCGTCAAATGTACGGTGAAGCGATACTGAATATCGACAAATACTTATTCAACAAATCTGTCAATCTGATTGCTAACATCGGTGCAAGTATCGACGACATAAGGTATGATCAGAATATGTATGGTGGTAAATTGGCGAAAGTGCCCAACCTGTTTACGTATTCAAACGTGGCGCAACTGACGGCTGAACCCTCTCAGACGGGTTATCATACACAAAAGCAGTCGGTATTCGGTAGCGCACAAATCGGATATAAGAGCATGGCTTACCTGGATGTTACCGGACGTAACGACTGGCCTTCGACATTGGCAGGCTCTTCAACCAAAAGTTTCTTCTATCCATCGATTGGTTTGTCGGGTATTGTGACTGAGATATTCAATATCAGCACGTGGGCAATGCCTTACATGAAACTGCGCGCTTCTTATTCGGAAGTGGGTAACGAACCATTGCAATTCATCACGATGCCTACCTATCAGGTGGCCAATGGGGTGCCCGTTACACAAACCCGCTTGTTCAATCCTTATCTGAAACCAGAACGGACAAAATCCTGGGAAGCAGGTGTTAACTTCGGCTTCTTTGACAATAAACTGAGAGTGGATGCCACGTACTACAAATCGAGTACTTATAATCAGTTCTTTGATGTACCTCTCTCGTCCAGTTCGGGTTATACCAGTATGTATCTGAACGCTGGTCGTATTGACAATAAGGGTATTGAACTCTCAGCCAGATTTACCGAGCGTTTCGGGAAAATCGGATGGAGCAGTTATCTGACTTACTCGCTGAACCGCAACAAAATTGTTGAGTTGATCAGCCCCGATACCAAAAATCCGGTAACCGGCGACGCTATTGAACTGCCTAGTTTTGATATGGCTGGTACAGGTAACTACAAAATCTCCTTGAAAGAGGGTGGTACCATGAGTGATATTTATGTCACTACACTCCGTACCGACGAACATGGAGCTATTTATGTGGATCCTGTGAACCAAACGGTCATTGCCGAACCCAATAAGTTTATCTATGCCGGAAGCGCTGCTCCCAAATACAACCTCAGCTGGGGTAACAATTTCGATTGGAATGGAATATCTTTAGGATTCCTTCTTTCTGCCCGTGTAGGTGGTATTGTGGTTTCGAACACGCAAGCTTATCTGGATTATTATGGTGTGTCTAAGACTTCTGCCGATGCACGCGATGCTAATGGGGCTTTGGTGAACGGATACCGTATTAATGCGAAAGAGTACTATCAAGTTGTTGCTGCTCGCAATGGTGGAGCCTCGTCTATGTATGTATATAGCGCAACCAATGTTCGTTTGAGCGAATTGACGCTTGGATATGATGTACCCATAAGCAGATGGACCAATGTAGTTAAAGGATTAAACGTTTCATTCATTGGTAGAAACTTATTCTTCCTTTACAACAAAGCACCGCTTGACCCCGAAGTAACAGCCAGTACAGGTACTTACTTCCAAGGTATTGACTACTTCATGCAGCCTAGCCTTCGCAATCTCGGGTTCTCTGTTAAAATTCAATTCTAATATAAAATGACTATAAATATGGACACATTCTATAAATATGCCAGATTAATAGCTTGCACGGTTGTCCTTAGTGGACTGCTGTTTGGGTGTACAGACTCTTTTGAGGATTATAATACCAATAAGCATGAAGCTACAGAAGAAATGATGTCGTACGATAATCTGAAAACAGGCTCATTTTTCGCTCAAATGCAACGTAATGTGGTACCGTTTAATGATGGAATAAATCTGTCAAGTACATATCAGGTTGCGCAAGGACTCTCATCCGACCTTTACTCGGGGTATATCGCTCCTACAGGTACTTGGTATTCGGGTGTTCACAACGGTTCCTACTCGTTTATCTCGAACTGGATTAATGCGATGTTCGAACTTCCTTTCACCAATGTAATGCCTGCGTGGGAATCGATCAATACCATCGCTAAAGAGCAAAATTTACCGGAGATTGCTGCATTGGCAACCATCGTAAAGGTGGCTGGCATGCATCGCGTAGCCGATACATACGGCCCGATTCCTTATATCAACTTTGGTAGTGGAAATTTACAAGGTGATTACGATTCGCTCGAAGATGTGTATAAAAAGTTCTTTGACGAATTAGGTGATGCCATCGATCAGCTGACCACTTTTGTAAATGCCAATCCGGGAGCAAAACTTTTTGAGAAGTTCGATTATATATATGAAGGAAATGTGGAAAAATGGGTGAAGTTTGCCAATACACTGCGCTTGCGTCTGGCTATGCGTGTTGTATATGCCAATGCTACCCTGGCCCAGGCACAAGCCGAAGCTGCTGCGAACCATCCGATCGGACTTATCTCCAACGCCAGCGAAAGAGCAAGCCTGAAACATGCGTTGTTGACGTACTATCATCCGTTGTCGGAAATACAAAACTTTAATGCCGGTGAGGCACGTATGGGTGCCAGTATGGATGCGTATATGAATGGTTATGCCGATCCACGTCGTGCTGCTTACTTTACTGCTGCCACTGCTGACGCTGCCTATCACGGTGTACGGTTAGGTCTTGTTATTTCGACTTGGACGGCCTATGTAGGTGCCAATATTTCTAAACTCAATATGACAGAAAGTGGAACGGAGATCGTTTGGATAACGGCTGCCGAATCGTACTTCCTGCGTGCCGAAGGTGCGTTGCGCCAATGGAATATGGGTGGCACTGCCAAGTCGTTCTATGAAGAAGGTATCCGCAAGTCATTTGATGAAAACGGGGTAGCCGGCGCTGATGCTTACGTCATTAGTACAGCTAAGCCTGCTGCTTTTACAGATAAAGGAGGATCGAATGGTGCTGTTGCGCCGAGTACGGTGGCAATCGCATGGTCGGATAGCGATGGAGATGCAGTCAAATTGGAGCGTATCATTACTCAGAAATGGATTGCCATGTATCCTGACGGTCCGGAAGGATGGGCTGAATTCCGTCGTACCGGTTATCCGAAGCTGTTCCCGGTAGTAACCAACAGAAGTAATAGTACGATTGATACGGATACACAGGTTTGTCGTATTCCTTATCCGGAATCGGAATATAATAAAAATGCTGCTGGTGTAGCGTCGGGTATCACCAAATTAGGTGGAAAAGATAACGGCGGAACAAAATTGTGGTGGGATAAAAATTAATATTAAAAAGATGAGAACTATGAAATTCAAAATGCTTAGTTTAATGGTATTTACCATTGCGATATATACATTTGTAAGCTGTGATACGGATATAGAGCCTCTGGTTATTCAGAAGTTGACTACGTACGATGAACAGTATTACGAGAATTTGCGTGCTTTCAAAAAGAGTGATCATGAGATAAGCTATGCTTACTACGAAGCATGGTCGCCGGTAGAAGGTACCACAGGGTTTAAATATCCTTCATCATGGGGAGAACGTATGGTCGGATTGCCCGACAGTATAGATATCGTAAACCTCTGGATGGGTATACCTACTCCCGATACACAGCCGTTGGCTTATGAAGACATGAAATACTGCCAAAAGGTGAAAGGAACACGTTTTGTGATGCATGCCGATGCCTCTCACTATAGGCACGAATTCACAGTAGACGGTGTGGATTATAATATGGGAGGAAATAGCAATGTCAGTGATGAAATGATGACTGTTTATGCAAAATGGATTGTAAAGCAGGTAATTGATGGAGAACTGGATGGAGTGGATGTGGACTACGAAGGCTGGAACGCAAACAATATAACACGATTAACAATTGAGTTAGCCAACTATTTTGGTCCCGAAAGTCCAAACCCTGACAAATTGCTTATTATTGACTATTTTAATTCGGCGCCTCCGAAGGAAACCATACCGTATTGTGACTATTTCGTTAAGCAAGCCTATAGCCATCAAGGAGTCGGTACAGGTGCGCCAAGTGGCTTTCCTGATGAAAAAGTAGTTTATTGCGAATCATTCGGGGTTCAATATTTAACCGGAGGTCAGTTGTTGAACTATGCGGCATGGGAACCGTCAAAGGGTCGGAAAGGGGGCTGTGGCGTGTTCTTCCTGGGAAGAAACTACTACTCTGCGTCCGGTATACCTTACAATGAATTCCGAAAGGCTATTCAGATCATGAACCCGGCGATATATTAATTATTAATGAATCGAGATTATTGATATGAAAACAATAAATAAAAGCTTTATTCTACTTTGTTCAGCGACAATGGTATTGTCGTGTTCAAATGGGGATTTTGATCCTAACGCAAATGCTATACTTCTTACGGGAACGGATGTAAATCCGGTGGTAACATTTCCGGTAGATGATACACCATCCACCTATTATGTGTCTTCTTCAACGGCGCATAAAGTGGACGAGAAAGTCACTGTGAGTTATGGCTTTGACAATGATGCGGTTGAAACTTACAATGATTTGAACGGGACGACTTATTTTCCTGTTCCTGATGGGGCTGTCAAGCTGTTGGATACACAAGATGTGATCGAAGCTGGTAAGGCATCATCCACGGGCATCAGGGTACAATTGGTTTCTACAGAAAATTGGGTGGATGGACGCTCGTATGTGATTCCGGTCTCTATAAAAAGTGTGACAGGAGGTGATCTTACTGTGTTAAATCCTTCGAAAACCATTTTGCTGCGGGTTTCCCGGAAGATGTCATTCAGTTCGTTGGATGTTGGTAATGCCAATCTTTATAGTACGTATGATTGGATCAGATCGGAAGGCAAAGAAGCCATGCCACTTCCTAAATATACGTGCGAGATCAAGGTGTTCCTGACCGAAGATGCACCTGCCCGTATCAGACGTCTATGCAACTGGGGTGGTGTGGGTCAGAATATGCTCCGCTTCGGTGAAGAAGGAACGCATCGCAATGCGCTGCAATGGGTGTGTCCCGCCGATAAGATCGTTTCAAAGACCTTGTTTGCACCGAATAAATGGTATACCGTATCGTTGACATTTGATGGTAGTACATATGCCATGTATGTAGACGGAGTGAAAGAGGGGGAACTTAGTGCTTCTGCCGAATTTGCATTCTCGTTCTTTGAAATAGGAATGTCATGGACAACTTATACGTCTACACAAATGACACGTGGACGTATTGCTGAGGTGAAACTCTGGGACAGGGCACTTGTTTCAAGTCAAATTCAGATGGGTATGTGCGGAATCGATCCAACTACAGCAAAAGGACTTGTCGGTTACTGGAAAATGAACGAAGGCACGGGAGCTGTATTCCACGACACATCGGGCAATGGACTGGACATGAACTGGGCGGATACTTGGAGAGAGCCGACTGACGGTAATTTTGTGAAGTATGATAAGAGTACTTATGTATCATGGATTAAAGATGTCTATAATACTTGTAACCAATAATTAATAGATCGGATATGATTAAATATATAAAAACAAACAGTATCATAGCATCACTTATGTTGCTTGGAGCATTTATGCTCCAAGCCTGTAGTGACAGCGAATCGTTTGATGTGACTGGAAATCCAAATAATCTGGCGTATATCCAACTGGTAGGGAAAGCAGAGAATCTATTGACATATACTGTCACAAAAACGCCGTTTGGTGTCGAAAACGATATTAAAGGTAAATTTCCGGTACGTATTTTGCGTGCTACAGAGGAAAATGTAACAATGAAGGTTGAGCAGAATAATGCATTGTTAGATGCTTACAATGCGGCTAACGGAACATCGTATTTGGCTGCTCCGGTTGGATTGATCAATATTGAAAATGCGACTTTGATTGTAGAAAAAGGTGCTACTGTATCTACTGATTCGATTAGCTATGTAACCAATGAAGCGATGCTTTCTGCTTTAGAACCCGGAAAGATTTATCTACTACCTTTGCAAATCACTACGATATCGAGCAATAACGTACAGGTTAGTACGAATAAGAGCTGTGTTTATATGGTAATAAATACCCAATATAAAGCCGTTCGCGAAAATAGCACAAGTATGCTGGGGACGTTAATCAGTAGTTACACCGGTTGGACGTATACGAGTGCCAATACAACTGGAGCTATCGCAAACTTCTGGACAACCTCAACGTCTGCTTATGTAACTTTCACTGCAAATCCTGCTTCTATTACCTTTAATATGCAAGAGCTGAAAAAGGTTACTGGTCTTAGGATATATGCAAGAGGTGGTACAAGTGCTTCGTATCGGTTGAATAATGCCAAAATGTCTTTGAGTAGAGACGGTGTTACATTCACAGAAATTGCTGATCTTTCTATCAGTCAAATGGCGTATGCAAGTAACTATCAGTACATTTGTATGTATGGAGGTGTTGAAGCGCAGTATCTGAAATTGGATATGAATTTTGTGACTGCAACCACAAGCTATTGGGCTATAATCAACCTTGGGGTTTATGCGGAATAAGCTTTAGACTGACTCATATTAAGAAGCGGTTTTCTTAATAGGAAAACCGCTTCTTTTCAAAAAAAGATCTTGATATGAAATATATGCGATTACATCTGCTCATGTTGTTGTTTCTGCCCAGCGCTGCTTTGGCACAAACACCTTCCGAGCAACTGACGGTCAACGAAAAGGTGTTTGACTTTGGAGAAATACAAGAAAAAGACGGAGTGGTATCTCACACGTTTGTCTTCACTAACACAAGTAATAAGCTTGTGGCTATTGAAGATACGTATAGCGGGTGCGGATGTGCTACTTCGGAATTCTCGAAAGAGCCGATACAACCCGGAAAAACAAGAAAGGTTACAGTGACATTCAACCCACGGAGTCGTCCGGGATTCTTCTCAAAGGAGATCGTTGTCTTTTCCAATAATAAGGCAAACTATACGCGTATCTGGATAAAGGGAACGGTGATACCTTTTCTGCATCCTGTAGAAGAAGATCATCCGTATAACTTTGGCAAGGGGCTGCATTGTAGCTTGAAGACGCTCGCTTTTGGAAAGATAAGCCGGGGGAAGAGCGATGTGGTTGATATGTTTTATGCCAATGATACAGATCAGGAAATGGAACTGACCTTTGTTACTGAGGGGAATTATTCCAATCTAAAGTTCACCAATCCGGGGAAAGTCGCTCCCAAAGGAAGAGGACAGATAAGGTTTACGTATACCTCCACAGCCATTGTACCTCAGGAACTGGTTTTTAATCTCTATCCTTGTGTAGGTGGAAAGAAAGTATCCAAACCCATAGTGATTAAAGTTACGGAAACGAATTAATCTCATTACATCCAACGCATGAAATCGAAAAATATCTTTTACCTGATAACTCTCTTTTCGCTGTTGCTTTCTACAGACAGCGTGGCTCAAACGTCTTCTCCCTTCGAGATAAAGAACGGTCATTTTACTTATAATGACCAACCCATTCAAATACTTTCCGGCGAAATGCATTATCTGCGTATTCCGCACCAATACTGGCGACATCGTTTGCAGATGCTCAAAGCCTTGGGGCTGAATACCGTGGCAACATATGTGTTTTGGAATGCACACGAACCGGAACCCGGAAAATGGGACTTTGAAGGAGACAAGAACCTGAGGGAATACATTAAACTGGCTGGTGAAGAGGGGATGCATGTGAACCTTCGACCGGGCCCTTATGCTTGTGCCGAATGGGAGTTCGGGGGCTATCCGTGGTGGTTGCAAAACGTAAAAGGCATCGAGTTACGTCGTGACAATGCGGCTTTCCTTGAATACACCAACGCGTATATCCGTCGGCTATTTCAGGAAGTTGGCGATTTGCAGGTCACCAAGGGCGGACCGATCATTATGGTTCAGGTCGAGAATGAGTTCGGGTCGTATGCTTCGCAACGAAATGATATTCCGCTCAATGAGCACCGGAGTTATAATCTGAAGATTAAGAATCAGTTGGAAGCTGCTGGCTTCGATGTACCGTTCTTCACATCAGACGGCACACCAATGTTTGAAGGCGGAGCCATTGAAGGTGTACTGCCAACGGCCAACGGAGAGGGAAATATTGACAACCTGAAGAAGATTATCAATGAATACCACGGTGGACAAGGACCTTACATGGTAGCCGAATTCTACCCCGGATGGTTGGCACACTGGGCTGAACCGCATCCGCGTATCGACGCATCGGTTATTGCCCGTAAGGCCGAAGAGTATTTGCAGCACGGTGTGCTCTTCAATTTGTATATGGCGCATGGCGGAACCAACTTCGAATTCACCAGCGGAGCCAATTACGACCGTCGGCACGACATTCAGCCCGACCTCACCAGTTACGACTACGATGCGCCAATCAGCGAGGCCGGATGGACAACGCCTAAGTTCGATTCCCTACGCACTGTTATTCAGCGCTATGCGAAGTATAAAATTCCGGAGGTTCCGGCTCGTATACCGCTCATCGAAATTCCTGCGATAAAACTCACCAAAGTGGCCGATGTGTTGGATGTTCTTGGTAAACAAAAGAGCGTACAAAGCAATACGCCACTCACCTTCGAACAACTCAACCAAGGTTATGGCTATGTGCTTTATTCGCGTAAGTTTAACCAACCCACCAAGGGCCTTTTGACGATTGACGGACTTCGAGACTATGCTATGGTGTATGTCAATGGTGAGGCTGTGGGCGAATTGAACCGGTACGAACAGAATTACTCGATGGAGATTAACATTCCGTTCAATGCCACGCTCGAAGTCTTGGTAGAGAATATGGGACGCATCAACTACGGCGCGGAGATTGTACATAATACCAAAGGAATTATCAGTCCGGTAAAAATAGACGATGTCGAGATCGTAGGCAACTGGGAGATGTTCCAATGCCCGATGGACAAGATGCCGGAGTTCAGTAAATTGGGTCGGGATGCCCGCAATAACACCCCGTCTGTCACCAAACAACTATCAGGCAGGCCGGTGCTTTACGAAGGTGCATTCATGTTGTCCGAAGTGGGTGACACATTCCTCAATATGGAGAACTGGGACAAGGGTATTGTCTTTATCAACGGGAAGAACCTGGGAAGATACTGGCATGTAGGACCTCAGCAAACGTTGTTCGTCCCGGGCGTATGGCTCAACAAAGGGGAGAATAAGATTGTGATATTCGAGCAATTGAATCGTGAAATCAAGAACGGGGTTGAGGCTACGAAGATACCTGTTCTTGACAAATTAAAGTAACCCCATCCGCTTTAAAAACGATATAAATATCTGCATGTTTCCCCCTGTTCTGCTAAACGGAAAACCTGTTCTGTTACATATAAAAAACACTGTAACTACACTCTTTTTCCCGTTGTGCAGGACATACATGCAGCAATCATAAAAACGATAAATACCATGAATGTAAAACCGATGTCCGTTTGGGCATATATAGTGGGTTTTGTATTGTTGACCTCGTGCAACAGTGTCACTCCTCCCGCACCGTATGGTGTGCTACCGTCTGAGAGTCAAATCGAATGGCAGAAGATGGAGTTTTACATGTTCGTCCACTTCGGACCGAACACCTTCACCGATGTGGAGTGGGGTAATGGAAAAGAAGACCCGAAGGTGTTTAATCCTACTGACCTCGATTGTCGCCAATGGGCGGCAACGGCAAAGGCGGCAGGAATGACTGCCATCATCATCACCGCCAAACATCACGACGGTTTTTGTCTGTGGCCCAGTGCATACAGCACACACACTGTCAGAGAAAGCTCTTGGAAAGGGGGGCGCGGCGATGTGCTGCGTGAACTGTCGGAGGCTTGCAAAGAGTACGGACTCAAGTTTGGTGTCTACCTGTCGCCGTGGGATCAAAACCATCCCGATTACGGTACACCAGCCTACAATCAACTCTTTGCCAATACGCTGACAGAAGTGCTGACCAACTACGGCGAGGTCTTCGAACAATGGTTCGACGGAGCCAATGGCGAAGGCCCGAACGGGAAGAAACAACTGTATGATTGGAACCTGTTCCATCGCACCGTTTATACCCATCAACCGAATGCTGTGATCTTTAGCGACGTAGGTCCGGGTTGCCGATGGATAGGCAATGAAGACGGCTATGCCGGAGAAACCAATTGGTCGAGACTGGACACCATCGGCTTCCAACCGGGTAAGTCGCCGACTCTCGATACGCTCAGCATGGGTAACCGGTATGGCGGGGCGTGGATACCGGGCGAAGCCGACACCTCCATTCGTCCGGGATGGTTCTATAGCCCCTCGACGAACGATAAGGTTAAATCGGTGGCTGAACTTATGAATACATATTATGCCTCTGTGGGTCGTAATGCAAACTTCTTACTCAACGTACCCGCCGACCGTCGCGGACGCATTCACCCCAATGACTCTATCCGCTTGATGGAGTTCCGCGCAGCAAAGGAGAAGACTTTCGAAACGAATCTGGCTAAAGGAAAGATGACTGCTACTTCCGTGCGTGGCAACTCGAAACGGTATGCCGCAGAGAATATATTGGATGGTCAATATGATACCTACTGGGCTACGAACGATGGAGAGACGACAGGTTCTATAGAACTGGATTTGGGAACTCCCCAAACTTTCAACCGTCTGCTCTTACAGGAATATATTCCCCTGGGACAACGCATTGCCGCTTTCAATGTAGAATATTGGGACAACGAGACGGGTACGTGGAACCTTCTTGCCGAAGCTACCACCATCGGATATAAACGGATTTTATGCCTGCCCACGGTAACAACCGGTAAAATCCGGATAAACATCACGCAATCATTGGCCTCTCCGATAGTGAACACGCTGGAACTTTACCATGCCCCCGAGATTCTACTATCGGAGAATGGCGGTAGCATCATCGGCGGACAAACCGGTGAGGTGGTTTTGAAGCCGATAACAGAACCCACCGTTATTGATTTGGGCGAAAATGTGCAGTTGAAGGGTTTCTACTATATTCCCGAACGGGTAGTTGCCGCAGCCAATATTTCGCGCTACAACTTCTACGTCAGTATGGATATTAAGAACTGGACACCGTTGAAATCGAACGCTTTATTCAATAACATACGGAACAATCCCATCCGGCAAGATGTGCTTTTTGATAAAGAAACAAATGCCCGGTATATCAAACTGGAAGCTGTTGAAGTTGCCGATGGAAGCGATACCTATCACATTGTTGAACTTGGAATAATTAAATAATTACAGATGAAAAGGCTCATTACCACAGCATGTTGTCTGCTGTTTATCAGTTTTGCAGCATTGGCTCAACAGCCTGCAAACAATGTCTTGGCGTTGATACCTTATCCTCAAAAGGTAGAGATGAAGAATGGACAATTTGAGTTGTCTGCCAAAACGCAATTGGTGCTCGAAGAGGATGGACTGTTCTGGCGCGAAGCCGGATACCTGCAATCACTCATTGCACCTATGCTTGGTCAGGGGTTGGCTTCAACACCCGGAAACAACAGTATTGTGCTCATCCACTCCGATCAGGTTGAAGGAGAAGAGGGCTATGAATTAGACATCACAACAACCCGATTGACGCTGAAAGCCCGCACACCACAGGGAGTCTTTTACGGTATACAAACCATTCGTCAATTGCTTCCGCACGCCGTTGAATCTGGTCAGCGTGTAGACGGACCGCTTTACCTGCCTGCGTTGCATATTACCGATTGTCCGGCTTTCGGTTGGCGTGGCTCCATGATTGATGTGGCCCGGCACTTCTTCTCACTTGACTATCTGAAAAGACATATCGACCGGTTGGCGCTTTATAAAATGAATAAACTGCACGTTCATCTCTCGGATGATGAAGGATGGAGAATAGAGATCAAGAAGTATCCGAAACTGACGAGCCAGTCGGCTTGGAGAACATACAATAATCACGACAGTATTTGCATGGAGTTGGCTAAAGATAATCCCGATTTCACTATCGACCAACGGTACGTTATCAAGACCGATGGCAAAGACTTGTATGGCGGTTATTTCACGCAAGAACAAATCAAGGAGCTGGTGGCATATGCTGCAAGCCGGCACATTGAGGTTATTCCAGAAATAGATATGCCCGGACATATGTTGGCCGCCATTTCGGCCTATCCCTTTCTGACTGACGCGAAGCAACGTGGCTGGGGAGAGACCTTTTCCATACCCATTTGCCCGGGTAAAGAGGAATCGTATACCTTCCTGCAAGAAGTGCTGTTGGAAATCATGGAGTTGTTTCCTTCCAGGTACATCCATATCGGAGCCGATGAAGTGGAGAAGACCACCTGGGCAGAATCGGAGAGTTGCAAGGAGTTGATGAAGCGGGAGGGAATAGAAACAATGAATCAACTGCAAAGCTATTTTGTGCATCGGATGCAGGAGTTTGTCGAGTCAAAAGGCAAAGAAGTTATTGTGTGGGATGAGGCGTTGGATGGTGGAGTAAGCTCCAACGCAACGATTATGTACTGGCGAGGCTGGGTGGCCGATTCTCCCCAAAAGGCGGCAACCAATGGCAATCCCGTTATCATGTCGCCTACGAACCCGTTGTATTTCGATTATACCCCCGATAAAAGCTCGCTTGAGAATGTCTATAACATGCCGGTCGTATATGATAATATACCCAAAGGAAAAGAACATCTTATCAAAGGAGCGCAAGGCAACCTTTGGGCAGAGAAAATTGCTTCGGAAAAACGGTCGGAGTTCTTGCTCTTCCCACGCCTGACGGCATTGGCAGAACGCTTGTGGACCAATCAGGAACTCTTCGCCGGCTACAGCAACCGCTTGATTCAACACTTCACTCGATTGGATGAATTGAAGGTCAACTACCGTTTGCCCGATCTTACGGGGTTTGCGCTGGAGAGTGTTTTCTTCAAAGAGGCGTATTTTTCGGTAGAGAGTCCATTGCCGGAAACAAGCATATACTATACCACTGACGGTACGCCACCCACCAGGAACAGCATGCGCATTCAAGCGCCGATTAAGATCACTGAACCGGTGCAGTTTAAGTTTGCTGCATTCAGTCCGAGTGGTGCTAAGGGAGATATCTATACCGTTAATTACCGGCAGATGAATATGGCTAAAGCTGTGAAGTTGTCTTCGAAGGCTGCGTCCGGATTGCAGTGTAGTTTCTTCGACGGTAGTATCAAGGGAACGAAGGAAATCAAAGCTACGCCGGACAAAGAGATGACCGTTGGTAACATCACTGTGCCGAAAGAGTTTATCACTTCTGCTTTTGCTGTGCGATATACAGGTTATATACAGGTGCCCGAAGCCGGGATTTATACATTCTATCTCACTTGTGATGATGGTGGTGTTCTTTACATTCACGATGATGTGATTGTAGATAACGACGGACTGCACTCGGCTATAGAGAAGAGTGGTCAGGCAGCCTTGTCTAAAGGCACCCATCCGTTTCGGATCGACTTTGTAGAAGGTGGTGGCGGGTTTACTCTGAGATTGAAATATAGCTTCAACGGCAGTCAGCCGGAAGATGTACCCGACAGTTGGTTTACGCATTAATATAGAAATCAGATCATGAAAAAGGTTATCCGTGTTTGGAGCGTTGTCTTGTTGGGCGGTTGCCTAATGCCTTCTGCTGTAGCGCAAAGCAACTACAAGTACAAAGACGCACGTCTGAGTGTTGAGGAACGTACGCAGGATCTTCTCACGCACATGACGTTGGAAGAGAAAGTAGGCCAACTGCTCTGTCCGTTGGGGTGGGAGATGTACGAGAAAACTGGTACCGAAGTTACTCATTCAAGTAAGTTCGAACAGTTGATCCGTGAGCAACATATAGGCATGTTCTGGGCCGTGTATCGAGCCGATCCGTGGACAAAGAAAACGTTAGAAACCGGATTGAATCCCGAACTGGCCGCTAAAGCAGGCAATGTTTTGCAGAAATATGTGGTGGAGCATACCCGCCTGGGTATTCCGCTCTTCCTGGCCGAGGAATGTCCGCATGGGCACATGGCCATCGGCGCTACTGTTTTCCCGGTGGGGATAGCAATGGCTTCGAGCTGGAACCCTGCACTTGCCGAACGCGTAGCTTCAACCATTGCGAAAGAGGTTCGCCTCCAAGGGGGACACATCGGTTATGGTCCTGTACTCGACTTAGCCAGGGATCCGCGTTGGTCGAGGGTAGAGGAGGGGTATGGCGAAGATCCGACATTGAGTGGGCAAATGGGTGCTGCTGTAGCCCGTGGACATGGCGGCGGTAATATATCCCAACCGCATAGCGTGATTTCGACGATCAAGCATTTCATTGCCTATGGCATACCCGAAGGCGGGCACAACGGCAACACGGCATTCGTCGGCGAACGGGAATTGCACGAGAACTTCCTACCGCCCTTCAAAGCAACGGTCGATGCTGGAGCGTTATCTGTCATGACGGCCTATAACTCCATCGACGGCATTCCCTGTACGGCCAATGAGAAACTGCTTACCGGTATTCTGAAAGATAAGTGGAACTTCCGTGGTTTTGTCGTGTCGGATTTGATCAGCATCGATGGTCTGCATGATACGCATCGGGTAGCATCTACTCTGCAAGAAGCCGCAACGATGGCGTTGACCGCCGGCGTGGATATTGACTTGGGCTCTAATGCGTTCGCCAGGCTGATGGATGCGGTGAAGGCTGGTCGTGTTACGGAAGCAGTTGTCGACTCGGCAGTATGCCGTGTGTTGAGGCTGAAGTTTGAAATGGGGCTGTTTGAGAACCCATACGCCGACCCGAAAAAAGCAAAGCAAGTGGTTCGGAATGCTGAACATGTAGCATTGGCAAGGGAGGCCGCCAGGCAAGTCGTTGTGCTATTGGAAAACAAGAACGAAACGCTTCCTCTGAAGAAGAACATCCGGAAGATTGCGGTTATAGGACCTAACGCGAACACACCCTACAATCAGTTGGGCGATTATACGGCTCCACAAGCAGACGGGCAGATCATAACCGTATTGGATGGCATCCGGAACAAACTTCCCAAAGCACAGATTGAATATGTGAAGGGGTGTGCAGTTCGTGATACCACCAACCTGGAGATAGAGAAAGCTGTGGCGGCAGCGGCCAAAGCAGACGTAGCCATTGTGGTAGTCGGTGGGTCGAGTGCGCGCGACTTCAAAACTCAATACATTGAAACCGGTGCTGCCATTGCATCCAAAGAAAGCATTAACGATATGGAAAGCGGAGAAGGCTTTGACCGGTCCACCCTCGACCTGCTGGGCAAGCAATTGTGTTTGCTACAGGCCGTGAAAGCAACCGGAACGCCCGTCGTCGTTATTTACATTCAGGGCCGTCCGTTGAATATGAATTGGGCTGCCGAACAGGCGGATGCTTTGCTTACTGCCTGGTACCCGGGACAAGAGGGAGGCAACGCCATTGCCGATGTGCTGTTTGGCGATTACAATCCCGCAGGCAGACTGCCGATATCCGTCCCACATTCCGTTGGGCAGATCCCGGTCTACTATAATAAGAAGAATCCCAAGGGGCACGACTATGTCGAAGTATCTTCTTCCCCGCTTTACACTTTTGGGTATGGCCTCAGCTATACCCGGTTTGAATACAAAGACGTGGAGGTGAAACAACATGGCCCGTATGAATTTGAGGTGTCTTTTACCTTGAAGAATACGGGGAATTACGATGGAGAGGAAGTTGCCCAACTCTATATAAGGGATGAATACGCATCGGTGGTACAACCCGCTAAGCAGTTAAAAAGATTTAAAAGAGTCTTCTTAAGCAAAGGAGAAGAAAAAAAAGTGGTATTCCGTATAGGTGGAGAGGACCTTTTAAGTGTCAATAAAGATATGGAGAGAATTGTGGAGCCCGGTGATTTCACGCTAATGATCGGTGCGTCCTCTGACGATATCAGAATAACCCGGCAGATAACTGTCTCTTCCCCTCATTAGAACAAACTTTAAAAAATAGATTATGAAACGCATAAAGTTTTCGACATTCCTTTTGATAAGTAGCTTATGGATGATATACGCTTGTGAGTCAGTCCATAAAAGAGAAACAACGCAAAAGCTGACCGGGTATGTGGACCCTTATATCGGGACGGATGATCACGGACATGTCTTTCTGGGTGCCAATGTTCCTTTCGGACTTGTTCAGCTAGGTCCTACCAATATCACAGAAGGTTGGGATTGGTGTTCGGGTTATCATTATTCCGATTCTACTATTTTCGGCTTTTCTCACATGCACTTGAGCGGAACAGGGATTGGCGATTTATGCGATATTCTCGTTATGCCTGTTACCGGAGAGTTCAAGATGGCGAAAGGAGTGATTGGTGATCCGTCATCGGGCATGTATTCGCTGTTCAATAGAAAAAGGGAAAGCGTACGTCCCGGTTATTACAGTGTACACCTCGACAGGTACGATATAGATGTAGAGTTGACAGCTACCAAACGGGTGGGTTTTCATAAATATACATTTCCGGAAACAGATGAGGCCGCAGTTGTTTTCAATTTGGCTGACTCGCTCAATTGGGATAAATCTGTAGATGGTTATATAAAGCAAGAGAATGATTCTGTCATTTCCGGGTACCGTTATTCTACAGGATGGGCCAAGGATCAGCGTGTGTTTTTCACGGCTGTTTTTTCTAAACCCATCAAAGAATTTCAAGTGTACGATTCACAGTCGGTGCAACCAGGAAACACGCTTCAATCCAGAAAAGTCTATGGTAAAGCCCGGTTTGACGCATTGGGTGATAAGCCTCTTTATGTGAAGGTGGCTTTGTCTCCTGTGAGTATCGAGAATGCCAAAGAAAATATGCTGTCGGAACTTCCCGGCTGGGATTTCGAACAAACCATAGTTGCGGCAGACGATGCATGGAATGCGGAACTGAATAAGATACAGATTGAAACGGACGATGAATCGGTAAAACGGACCTTCTATACAGCGCTGTATCATACAATGATTGCTCCGTCTGAATTTAGCGATGTGAATGGAGACTATTACGGAGCGGACCAAAAGATGCATAAAGGCGAAGGCTTTGTCAATTATACTACCTTTTCATTGTGGGATACGTATCGGGCGGCTCATCCGTTGATGACCATTATACATTCGGAGAAGATGAACGATATGATCAATACCATGTTGAACATCTATCGCCAGCAAGGAAAACTACCTGTGTGGCACCTGGTGGGCAATGAAACAGATTGTATGGTGGGCAATCCTGGGATCTCGGTGGTAGCCGATGCGATACTTAAAGGGTATGAGGGTTTTGATAAACAACTGGCCTACGAAGCAATGAAAACTTCGGCCATGCTCGATGAACGTGGACTGAACTCTCTGAAAGAGTATGGTTATATTCCTTATGACAAACACTCTCCGGAATCGGTTGCTAAATGTATGGAATACGCCATTGCCGATTGGAGTCTGGCTCAGGTGGCTAAACAAATGGGTAAGAGTGAGGATTATGAATATTTTCTGGAAAGAAGTAAGGCATATCGGTATTACTTTGATAAAGAAACTGGATTTATGAGGGGCTTGTCTTCCGACGGGAAGTTCCGTACGCCGTTTAACCCGTTCGAATCGGCCCATCGCGAGGACGATTACACTGAAGGCAATGCCTGGCAGTACACATGGCTTGTTCCTCATGACGTAGATGGACTTATCGGTCTCTTTGGCGGAAAAGCAAACTTTACACAAAAGTTGGATTCACTGTTTTTGGCGGAAGGTAGTCTGGGCAAAGCGGCTTCTCCGGATATTAGTGGACTGATCGGGCAATATGCTCATGGAAACGAGCCAAGCCATCACGTTCTTTATTTGTATACCATGATCGGGCAGCCCTGGAAAACGGCGGAGAAAGTACGTCAGGTTCTTTATGAATTATATCACGACCAACCGGCCGGACTATCGGGAAATGAGGATGTCGGCCAAATGTCGGCTTGGTATATTCTTTCTGCTTTGGGATTCTATCAGGTAGAACCGGCTGGCGGTAAATACGTTTTGGGAAGTCCGATTGTAGATAAAGCAGTTATCGCAGTTAAGGATGGTAAGACGTTTACGGTTACAGCTAAGAATAATAGTAAAGAGAATAAATACATTCAGGCAGTTACACTCAACGGAAAGCCGTATGATAAGTCGTATATTGATTTCCAGGATATCATTCGAGGTGGAGAGCTTCAATTGGAGATGGGAAGTACGCCGTCTGAAACTTGGGGAGTAAATTAATTAGTCTGGTTCATATACTAAAAACTCAACTTGTACAAATGAACGTTTAGTCATCTATAGAGCCTGAAACTCTATTTGTGTTCATTTGTGGAGTTCGAATAAAAAACAATTTTATGCAATCTCAACGTATCAATCCCTTGAAATGGGTTCCTAGTGTGTACTTCGGCATGGGGCTACCTTTTGTGATGGTGCAGCTTGTCTCTGTGATCATGTTCTCTGAGCTGGGCATTACCGATTCCCTGGTTGCCTTCTGGACGTCACTGATCATCCTTCCGTGGAGCCTGAAACCGTTATGGAGTCCTTTTCTGGAGATTTTTAAGACGAAGAAATATTTTGTAGTAGGTACGCAGATGGTTACC
>JAVBVD010000046.1:0-46216 GCA_031554635.1 Bacteroides sp. | reverse complement strand
GGTAACCATCTGCGTACCTACTACAAAATATTTCTTCGTCTTAAAAATCTCCAGAAAAGGACTCCATAACGGTTTCAGGCTCCACGGAAGGATGATCAGTGACGTCCAGAAGGCAACCAGGGAATCGGTAATGCCCAGCTCGGAGAACATGATCACAGAGACAAGCTGCACCATCACAAAAGGAAGCCCCATACCGAAGTACACACTAGGAACCCATTTCAAGGGATTGATACGTTGAGATTGCATAAAAAATAATTATTTGTGAATCTAAGAAAGATTTACTCAATCTTCCTAATAGATTGAGACCTGACAAAAAACCCGAGTCTCCCGGTAAGGATACCCGGGCATTTGGGGTATAAACACCCGGATGATCCCGACCGGAAAATCCGGGTGTTTTGAACTTTGGAAATTTGGGAAGTGTTATTTCACAACAATGCCTGTCGTTTTATTAAATGCAGCATTGGTAGTAATGGTAAGTGTACCGGCAGTATATGCATCTTTCTGTGCCTGAGTTACACGAATCTCTTTCAAATTACCACTGTTACGGTTACAGCTCAGACTGGTTAAGGCCGGGCATCCGGTGATATCCACAAACTCCACTTCATCGTACGTTGCCGTAGTAGTATGATTGATGGTGATAGTCTTCAATTTACTACTTGTGGCAGTAAACGATTTTGCCCGATTCGTGTTATCGTAATAATTATACAGATAATTATTGATAGTAAGCGTCGTAATATTCAGGTCGCCCAGAATAATCTCCTCAAACGGACTGTAGTACAGCGTCAACGAAGTAATTTTTGTATTCTTACTCAAATCTATCTTCCTTGTATTGGTATAGTAAAGGGTAAAAGAAGTTATATTCTCTAACCGTTCAATACCTTCGACCGACTGCATGAAAGGCGATGCACTACTGGTAGATGAAAACGACGTAGCGGTATAACCTGTATAAGTCATATAATATTTACTATCTTTAGCTATCAGATAGCCCAGCGTTACAAGACGATTAGCAAAAGCCGCATCGGGTACATCGAACAAGGACGGATTCGGATCCACCTGTGAGAAGCTGAGATTAATAGTCGTTCCGGAATTAGGAACAAGGGCTACTGTACCTGTACGAGTCCAGTTTCCTGCCGCACAAGTGATCTCAAACGTTTTCGTAATAATATCCGTTCCTGTAGAAGAAGTTTCTACCGCGCTGAGCCATGCTGTACTAGTACCACTGATCGTAGTTTTAAAACTAATATTTCCGGTAGCTTTTACAGTGACCTTTCCTCCACTGACGCCAAATTCATAAGAAGCCGGACTTTCAAGGACAATCCCTACATGTTTGGTTTGTGTCACTTTGATTTCTTTTTCCAAGTCAGTTCCCTTGAACATGGTAATGGTTGCCTCCCGGTCATAGAATGTGGTATTGGTATCTATAACAAACTGAACCCACTGTTCACCCGAAGTAGAGTCTCCCGCCCGGTACAGACGAACCCACTCTTCTGATACTTCACAATTGTTGGTATCCAGATTCGTGTTTACCCTGATGGTCATCCGGCCACCTGCAGCTGCCATGGTATAAGAATCACTCACATTTTTAAATTCGACAACTTCTTCCGGAAACTGCTTGATGTTCAGTTTCTGTGTCGCGTCGCCGCAGATAAAATACAAGTTTACCTCCCGGTTCTCTCCGGTTTCATTAGCAGACGCGGAGAAAGTGATTGTAGTACCATTGCTGCCTTTCGCAACAGAAGGAGTACACCATGAAACATCCCCGGTTAGTCGCCATTCGGCACTGGAAGTTACAGTAATCGTGCTGGAAGAGCCAGTAGAAACGCTACCACTCTTATCCAACAGAATGGTTTCAGCGTTCAATGAAATCTTCTGCCCCTCAGTACTACTCGTTTCTTCCTTATCGTCGCTACAGCAAACAAACAATGCTGCCGACAGTAATATCATGAATAACTTTTTCATACGATAATCTTTTCTTTATTGTCGTAAAACATTACCATTCTACAGGATAGCTTTTCCCTGTATAATTAAGTTCATCTCCAAACATAGTACTTGCAATGGTCCGAAGAGCCGGAAGGCCAAACGAATTCCAGTTGGTCCGATGCTCACTGAGTGCGAATACCATAATACCTCCCCAGTTTCCGCTTACGATGGTCGAAGGCGAACCGGTAGTTCCCAATGCAAACTCATATGGTCTGGGCATGCCTTGCTTGGTAGTGGCTCCCGGCCAGTTGGCAATGGTAATGGTACTACCGTAATTAGATGTCATATAATCCACATATTCTCCTGATTTGACTCCATCCACTTCGTTAAGAGATGCAATGGTGGAATAAGCGAAAACCATATTCAACTTATCGGGCATAGCTCTCTTTGTCTCAAAGATAAGTCGGGAAGCATTGGCTTTGTTAGCTGTGGTAAATCCGGGTGTGGTTGAGCTCGCCGAGGTATATTCATCGTCCCAGAATACTCCGTCCAACCCATAAGCATCTACCGCTTTCTTCAGGTCCCCCACAAATTGCAGGGCAGTCTCCTCAGTAAGGTGAGATACTCCGGCAGGGTCGTGATTACCCATCAGACTCAGAATCACCTTGATACCCATATCCTGCAAGGGTTTGATATATCTTTCCCTGTTGTTCAGAATAGCGCTAACACTGTTGTTCGTATGGAGATACACCTTTCCGGTAGAAGCATTGTAATTGAGGTTACCCGAGAACAGCACCACATAGTCGAACAGCGGTTTGCCTTCTTTAGAAAGGAAGAACTCGCAGTGAATACGTGGGTCGGCATCACCGGTTTCCATACAACTCAGTACTTTGTACCCGGCACTCTTTTCCGCATTCATACGTTCACCTTGTGCAACTACATAAAAGAGATATTGTTTCTGCGCTTCTGTCAGCTTTACCTCTGCATCGTCGGTAGAGATACGAAGAGGCACCACATACGTCTTCCCTACTTCAAGGTCAGACGAAGGAGCAATCGATATCTGTACAGGTTCCGATTTGGTATATCCCGGAGGAATAACAACCGTACCGTTTTGTCCAATGGTTACCAACGAGCTGGGCAGCATGGCAAAATTTTGTTTATTTGCCTTATTGTAAGCCGTAAGAATACTTTCATCGATCGCAATTTTCATGTCGACTCCATGATGGATAGGTTGAGTGATACCCACCTCCACTTTTCTGCTGGCGCCGGTCTGGTAGAGATCCACCAATCTTTCCGATGGAGCGTTGGCATTCTTGATATATCCGTATGAGTGGGTAGCCGCCTCATATTTATCAAAATCGCCGGTAGTAACCACGATATCATCGGAACACGATACGGCAAGCGACGCAACTGCCAGCATAGCAGATACGAATGCGTATGTTCTGAATATTTTATGATATTTCATTTCTTAATCGTTTTTAGTTAACAGACAATTATTCCGGTAACGACACACTGGTCCACTTCAACGCAGCGGAAGCCGTAATCGCACTATTGTTAGCAGTATGATCGAGGATGGTATTACCATTGCCTTCGTCGAATTTCCAGTAAGCCACAAGACCTTCCGATTCGGCACTCACACTATACATATAAGCAGCAATCTGCTCCTGTGTACGGGCTACGTTCCACACACGGGTTTCGCAGATCATTCCCGGCCAATAACGGTTCTCGTTGTACGACCTTCCGATGAAGCAACCGCTAGCCAGATTGATTATTCCACTGGCACCGTTCGTCGTCGATTTAAGCGCTCCGTCTATGTAAATTTTGATGACATTTGAAGCATCTATCGTCACTGCCAGATGGAACCATTTTCCTACGGGCGCTTTGGTGCGGTCATTGGTATTATCCGGGTATTTACCCGCCCCTTTCACCACCTGGATTTGCCCCGGATCAAAGGTATCGCCCAAACGAATGAGGAACCCGCCTTCCACACCGAAGAAAGTCATGATATGGCTGTCCGACCCATCTCTTTCCGCCTGACGCAGATACAACATGGATTCGATGGTGACCTGTGTCATTCCGCTAACCAATGAACTGTTGCCCCAAGTAATCGGAATCTTATTCTCCTCAATATCGGCTGCCCAATTGATCAAAGCACCCCCCTTGAAGATATAATAATGTGTACGGGAACTTTCAAGAAGCGCCATCTTACTATCGGCAATCGTCACCGGCAATACGTATACACTTTCGCGATCCAACTCGTTGATCTTGGAGAATGCAATATCAATATCGGTAGAACGTATACTCTCTTTAGAGATCTTCACCTTAGTGCCTGTCATGCTGTAATATTCCGACGGGAGGATGATGGCTTTATCCGCGAACACGTTATTGTAGGTAGATAGCAATGACGGATCGGCTTTGAGCGTAAATTCCATTTCCTCAGCAGCCGGCCGGGGAATACCTACATTCAGTGATGCTGAGTAATTCGGGGTGTCCGGTTTTATCAGGAACGAAGTCTTCTTCGAATCCGAGTTAATATATGCTTTGCTGTCGAAGTTTTCGTAATCTTCACCGCAGGAGAACAGCGTGACAGCCAGCATGCAAAATATACCTGTTTTAATCTTATTCATCTCTTTCAAAAATTAGGTGAGGGGTTCATGGTACTAATCGCATGACGAATATTCTGGTAGCTGTTGCTCAGGTTGTAATAGTCATTTTGAGCATTTAATATACCTAACCCTGCCTTGGTGAATGCCGATTCGCGTGAATCGACCCACTCGGCCGCAATGGGCATACTGGATACCAGTTCGTTGTTAGCATTTGTGTAATATCCGGTCTTATCGTCCGAAGGATCGAGAGACTTGGCCGATACCGTAACCACAAAACGATCGGTCGGAACGCCGTCTTCTATGGACAAAAGAACCTGGTGAGTAAGACCTGTGGCATACTTCAACGTCTCGGTACGGATAACGATAAACTTGCTCTTCTGCAATACGGATTTATCGGTCAGATTCTGCGGATAACCTTCAAAGATGAAAAGCTTGTTCGGATTGTTCTCCACCCAGGAATTGACCTTCGACATGAATGCAGCTTCCCGTGCCAGATAAGCATTCTTGGCCGCTTCACTCAGGTGAGAAGTTTTCATTCCGTAAAAGAGAACAGAAATCCCATCATAACCGTATTTGTTAACCAAAGCCAGATTACGGTCTACGAAGTCGGCAGCATACGCCAGAAAGGCATCTTCCTCTGCTTCGGCAGCTTTAGGTTCCTGCAAAAGATACTGTTCATATTCCTTCTCAAGATCCGGGTAGCTAACGGTGAAAACGAATTTCATGCCTTTGTCCTTGCGAGCACTTTCCATATCCGAGATAACCCAGGAAGAAAGTTCGTCGGGGTTCGTCAGGTTCACAACGTCGATACTGTCCGGCAAAGCCTTGATTTGTTCACCACGGCTTTTGGGCATCTCTTTCGTATTGTCAAACCATACGTAGGTAACCTTATGATCTGAATTGCGATAGTTACGAAGACTGGCAAGGTATTTCGCATACAATTCCGGGTTGTCCTTCTCAATATCGCTTTCGATCAGGTTGATACTTTCCGTATCCGTCCAGTCGTCACATGAAGTAACAACCATTGCCAGACTGAATACAGCAATTAAAAGTTTGAATGTAAGCTTTTTATTCATGGCTTTTCATTTATTACGGTTTACAATCCCACCACACACGGGTAGCAATATTATCGGCTCCGCCCAACAGCGTCAATGCAGCATTGTAATTGCTGGTATTTGTCACAGCTTCTTGTGCCGGATAAGGACATCTTCTGGGTATACTGGAGCTGGTCAAAACACTCTTCGGGCTGTTGTTGACCACCACAGGGATCATAGTAGGATATCCTGTGCGACGACGATCGGCCCAAGCTTCCTGGCCCAACGGGAAATTGGCCAGCCATTTCTGGATAATGATTCTTTCCAGACTCTTCTCAAAATTACTTTCGTCGGTTGTATTCCATTTAATGGTTACACTGCTCAATTGCGTATTGTACGAATACTTGCCATTAGGATCGGTATATCCATTCGGGAACGAAGTATCGTCGGCCAGATATGTGCTGGCTCCGCTCACTTTCCATTGGTCGAATGACAACGAAACACCTTGGGTATAGAACGATTCGGCTGTCCCCCCCATGTCCCATTTACGCAACGCACCTTCGGCACGCAGGAACATAACCTCGGCTACATTCATCCACTGCAAAGGAGTGGTTCTCTCAATATTGAAGATCGAATACTTCTCGAACTCGCTGACGCTTCCGATGGAGATACCCGAACGGTAACCGGAATAATCCACTCCGGCGAATCCCGACGGCAAGAAATAAGCGGCCCTGCGCGGATCTTTGTAAGCATTCATATAAGCAGTCATATCGGCCACTACGCGATTATCGCCGTCGTTGTACTTCACAGCTACGTTGATGGGGTTTCCATCTGTAGTGAAAGTAGTCAGCGCAGCATTGTCGGCATTCGATGTCATAACACCGATGGAATGGCTAACGGCTTCTTTTGCTTTCGTTTCAGCAGTAACCGGATCGGCATAGACAATACGCATAGCCAGACGCAGTTTGAGCGAGTTAGCCAGTTTGACCCACTTCACCAGGTTTCCGCCATAAATAAGATCGGCATTGGCGCTGATCGATCCGGTTTGGCGTTCTGTAAGTGCGGCAATGGCTCCATCGAGCTCGCTGAACATCTTCATATACACATCTTTCTGCGAATCGTAAGCAACCTGAATAGCTCCGTCGGCTCCTATCTTGGAATAGGGTATGGGACCGTAAGCATCCGTCACCCGATGAAGAGCCAATACTTTCAATAATTCTGCAATGGAGAGGGTAATCACATCATCGGTCAGGGTTTTCAACTTGGCATAAGGTGGATACACCTGAGGAATCACCTCATTGAACATCACACTCGACCATCCGTCCGGTGCATCGAACGTTGAAAACTTGTTCGGCCACGAGGCGGCTTTGGATTCAGCTGCATACCGACCATAAGCACCTCCGAGTAATATATCCGTCTGATGACAGCGGTTTACATCGGTCGAGATAACATTGGACTGCATCGTGCGCAAGGGGGCTGAGATGTTGTAACCATCCCGGCTTTGCTCTTCGTTATTCGTCGAATAGGGATCTCTGTTGATCTCCTCGTAGCCGGCTGTGCAAGCACCCGTTGCCAACGATACGATGAGCATAATAACTATTTTTTCTAAACTATTTTTCATGTGCATAGCGGATTAAAATTTAAGTCGTACGCTAAAACCTACATTTCTGGTGCTTGGAGTCATAAAGTAGTCAACTCCCTGGTAATAGTTTTCCGTAACGGTGGCAACTGATTCCGGGTCGAATGGAGCTCTTTTATAAATCATAAACAGGTTGCGTCCTACCAGAGATACGGTTGCATCACACACTTTAGTCCATTTCCGGGGAAGTGCATAACTTAGTGATGCTTCTTGCAGGCGAACATTGGTAGAGCTATACGTATAATACTGAGGTATTCCATCTGAACTAGCCACTATATTGTACCAGTTGTAAGCACTGATCTGACTACCATTGATCATAATACCACCATTATCACGTGCTACTGCCGAAGCTTCCGAAACACCATAATAGTCGAAAGTAGCTTGCGAGCGTGAGAATACAACCCCACCTAACCGGGCTGTGACCAAGAATCCCAGGTTGAGTCCTTTGTAACTGAAGTCGTTCCGCCACGCCAGATTGGCTTTAGGGAATATACTACCCAACTTCACCCACTGATCGACGTCCTTGATACCACGAACCGCCTGTACTTGGCCGTTCTCATTGATATAAATCTTTCCATCGCTGTCACGCACCAGATCGGCCGAAGAATAGAGGTCGCCCAACGTACTGCCTTCTCTGATCAGATAATGAACATCTCCCAACTTGCCTTTATCAAGATGCGGTATAGAGAGGGGTTCGCCGGTCATATAGTTCGTCGCATTCTCGACAAGCTTCATCACCCGGTTCTGATTGGCACTGAAGGTAAAGTTGCTGTTCCATCCGAAACCTTTCCACTTATTGCTATAGCCGAGACTGACTTCAATACCACGGTTGCGCACATCACCTGTCTGTATATACATGTTATCGTATCCGGAACCCGGGGAAATACCTGTATTAATGAGCTGATCCAACGTATTGGTATGGTACAACGTAACATCCAGATTGAAATCATTAAAGAATCTGGCTGTCAAACCAACTTCGTATGAATGTGTACGTTCTGGTTTCAAATCCTTGACGGGATAAGACTTATACGTAGTCGACCATTGGGTCCCTGTCCACGGGTATGTAGGATTGGCCAGGTAACGATTGAATGCTAAACCTACGTTAGCATAAGATCCCCTGAGTTTTAAATAAGATATTTGTCGGGGAAGATTGAATATCTCGGATAATATTGTTGAAAAACCTATTGATGGATATGTGAAAGACTTGTTCGTCGACTCCGGACCTGCGAGCTGTGAAGGCCAGTCGGTACGAAGCGTGCCGCTTAGGTAATAAGAACTTTTGTAGCCAACTTCGGCGCTGGCAAATACGGATTGTTGCTGCTCGCGTACACCTGAAACATCTTTTTTTGAAAGCGAGTTACTTATTTGCAACACATTGAAAACATTGGGAATAAGAGCTTCTTCTCCTGCTACCGAGCCATCCCGGATCGGACCAGAAATACCATTAATGAATGTACGTGTATCCTGTATGGAAGCTCCGACAAATGCATCCAGGTTCCAATCGCTACCAAAGCGTTTGCTTGCCCGTGCCATGGCATCGGCATAGATTTGTCTGTTGTCCGTCGTACTTTCACCATATAGTCCATTGGGGGAACTTTCGGTAAGTTGGGTATTGGTGGTTGCATAGTTCTCCTTGGTCAATTTCTCTTTGGACTCATCCAAACGTACCCGTCCGGAGAGTGTCAACCATTCGAGAGGTTTATAGCTCAAACTAGCATTGAACAGATAACGATTCTTTTCGTTCTTGACCAGGTTGCGGTAATTGACCCAGTAAGGATTCTGTAAAACATACTCACCCGGAGCCATGTCCCATTGTTGGGTATATATCTTGCGTTGGTCGTTATAGCGTTCGAACATCTTCGTGTTTTCCCAGTCATTACCACGTGGATAAAGATAGGCAGAAACAATCGGATTGCTGTACACGCCCTGACTGGTCATGTTAAGGTCTTTCTGATTGATATAACTTGCACTTACATCCAGCGTCATCTTATCATTCAGGAAAGAAGTGACATTGCGGAACGTAAAGTTATAACGATTGTATTCATTATTAGGAATAATACCATCCGAATTGACCAAACCTGCTGAGAAATAAGTCAGGTTCTTTTCATTTCCGGTCGAAAGAGCAACTGTTTCAGTGGTAACAACACCTGTCTTGAAATAGTCATTATAAGGATTATACCCCATGTAGTTGTAGTTATTGAGTTTGTTGCCCCAACTCATATTGGTATCGCTCTCGCTTGTACCGTATCTGTTCTGGAAATCATACTTAACGAACGGCTGCATAAAGTCGGTGTTTTGTGTCACCGTCAGACTGGTTTTACCTTTCATACCTTTCTTGGTGGTAATCACAATGGCGCCGTTGGCTGCACTACTTCCATAAAGAGCGGCAGCAGATGCACCTGAGAGTACAGATATTGACTCAATGTCTTCCGGATTAATATCGGCAGCAGAATCAGAAGTACCTGAAGAGGCGAATTCAGTACTACCTTTGCGGGTGATGTTATTCATCGGTATACCGTCGATCACATACAAGGCATTCGAAGATTGTTCAATCGATCTCGAACCACGCATCACGACCTTACTGGCTCCACCCACACCGGATGAACTGGCATTGATATTCACACCGGCCACTTTACCGTTCAATGCATTGATAAAGTTAGCGTCTTTTACTCCAACGATATCACTGGAACCCACTTCCTGCACATTGTAACTAAGGGCTTTCTTCGAACGCTCCACCCCAAAGGCAGTAACCACCACATCACTCAACAGGGTAGATTGCTCGCGAAGCGTGAATTTAAACTGAGTTTTGTTTCCAACAGCGACCTGCATGGTCTCATAACCTATATAGGTAACCTTCAATACCGCCCGTTGGGGAGAAGGAACCTGCAAAGAGAATATTCCATCGATATCGGTAATTGTCCCGATAGTTGTTCCCTCCACCATCACAGAAGCTCCAATAACAGGATCTCCATGCTCATCGTATACCACACCCGAAACCTGCACCGTTTTTTTATCGGCAGTTGTCGATTTGGAAAGAAGGATGTTGGAGTTACTTATTGTATAAACGATGTCTGTTCCCTCGACCATTTGATTTAAGGCTTCGCTTAACGGTCCGTTTTGAACATCAACATTAACATTGCGCTTAATATCTATTTCTTTGTTCGATACAAATAGATATTTGGTCTGTTTTTCAATCTCGTTCATGGCACTTTCCATCGTAACATTCTTCATTTTTAAGGTTACACGAATGTTCTGCGCCTGAATGGGGAGACTAATCAGTAAAAAACAGATGGCCAATGCACTGATAAATTGCCATTTTTTTTGCTGAATACTTTTTTTATCCATAACTTTGTGAATAATAATCATTAGTAGTTAGAACTGTAAAGTTAATTAACTGCAATCCACGGCCTGTTAATGTTCCAGCATTGACAGGCTTTTTTGTGAACGTTGCAGACTTCTTGTAGGGTAGTCTGGTGTTTACATCATAGGCATATTAGATTTTAATGAATAAAATGTTTATTATAAAATGGTGATCACTCCTGTTTCTGCGTCTCGCTCGTAGGTGAAGTTCGAAGTCATCTGCAACACCTGCAATGCATGGTCAATTCCATCCGAAACCCTAATTTTACCCCGATTGTAATCGACACGCGGTATTTCTTTGCGTTGAATCTCGATCTGTACATTAAAGATCCGTTCAAATTTGGCCATCAGTTCCTCGAAGCCGGCATCGTGAATACTGATAATACCCTCCGGCCACAGATAATCGTCGTGGTTCTTTATCTTCTTCAATTGCAGGCTTCCGTTTACAAGGCTTACCTCTTCATTGACCTTCATGATGATAGCCGGATCGTTATTCAACCGACTGGTCAGCTTGATCGATCCCTGGATAAGTGCGGCTGAAAATTCGCGGGATGACTCATCGGTCTCTACATTGAATTTCGTCCCAAGCACCTCGATATGACAAGCAAACGTTTCTACGATGAAGGGGCGATTGGCATCGTGCTCTACATGGAACATCGCTTCGCCGGAGAGTCTCACGTGCCGTTTCTCTCCCGAGAATACCGATGGGTACTCCAGTTTGGCGCCCGAGTTGAGCCACACTTCTGTTCCATCGCCCAGCGTCATACAGATCCGTTGTCCGGCCGGTACTTCTACAGTGGTTCGCTGATCGGATAGTCTCTCTAGTTTATGAGAATAATAGTTGTAACCGAAACCGGCAGCTATGATGATTGCGATGGAGGCGGCAATGGACAAGCGAGCCAACTTCGTGAGCAGGAAAGTACGGCGGGAAGGCTGTGAAGTGTTCATCTTCTGCAATTCCGGCGCAGCCAAAGCCATCCCTTCCATGATCAGTTGCATCGCATCCAATTCTTTGCGATGTTCGGGATCAGCTTCCAACCAATCAGCCAAAAGCGTTTCTTCTTCCGGAGTCGTTTCACACTTCAAAAACCTTATCAGTAATTCTCTTTCCATATATTAATAAGACATATAATTCATTATTTCTTCCCTCTCTATATAATAAGACACACCAGCAATTGATGTTTGCAATTCAAAATGAGTTTTTATTAAAAAATTTGGGGAGGCCGGCAAATTGTTTAAAGAACACCCGGAATATTCAACAAAGCGAAGAGCAACGGGAGGTAATCTTTCAAGGCATGACGAAGGATCTGCGTTGCTTTTCGTATTTCGAAGTTGACCTGATTGAAGGATAGGCCGAACTTTTCACCGACTTCCTTATAAGTCATCTCCTCGAAACGGCTCGCCAGGAATACCCTCCGCATCTGGTCGGGCATGTTAGCTAGTTCGCGTTTGATAATGGCTGATACTTCCCCGTAAAAAAGAGCATCGGGGTCGTTCGTTTCAAGCGTTTCCAAACGGGAGGTCAGAATACGTAAAGCTGTTGAATGGATATCCTCCTGGGCTCTCAGGTGAATGCTCTGGTCACGCAGCCAGTTCAGGCAACGGCGCTTCACCGCAGTCAGAATGTACGCAGGAATGTTTTGGGTGATTTCAATCTTGTCACGGTGTTCCCAGAAAGTCATGAAGGAATCGACTACCAGGTCTTCCGCAATCATGGCATCACGTACGTAGGAACGTGCTACCATTACGAATTGGGGCTTATATTGTTGAAACAATAGCCCAAACTCTGTCGAGGTTATGTACGTAAGTGTATTTTCAGGCATACAATCTAAAGTTAACGCTCAGCATTTCATTCATGCAGCTATTCAAATGAATGACACATACCGAATCACAGTTTGCAATCAAGTCCGCGTTTTTATAGTTTTTTAAACTCTATCCGGCGCATCAAATTACCAATGCGCGCTACCAAACTAACATGCATTTTCTTTATCGATTTAGTCTTGACAAACATACATATAATTCCTGAATTAGAAACAAGTCTGAGCAAAAAGATTACTCGACATGATTCCATATATCCCTCTTTTATTTCAGTGGCAAATCGCAATTCAGTTCAACCTCATTAATCTCTGCTCCTATCTTCCGGTAGAAATCGATGGCGGACTTGTTCCAGTTGGAGACTTGCCAACGGAGTTTGTGGCAGTTGTTCTCCCGGGCAAAAGCAATGACTTGGCTAATCAACCGGGTTCCTGTTTCGTGTCCTCTGAACTCAGGTTTGATGTAGAGATCGTCCAGATACAATGATTTCCCCACCCACGTATAGTAGCAGAAAAAATATGTGGCGTAACCGATGATACCATGTTCCGGGGTTTCGGCCACAAAGCAGTGAAAATGTTCCTGCTCTGTTCGCATCTGTTCGAGCGAATTGGTCATCCTTTCGGGTAGCTTCTCAAAGGCGGCAAACTCCTGAAACAATTGCAACAACTGTCCGAAATCTTCTTCTGTATGTGGTCTGATTGTTATTTCCATATATTTTTTATTTTGCGGTTTGGGACAAAGATAAGATTTCTGTTTAAATATTATTCTATTTTTGTGACAATGTCCCTGTATGTGGTACTAACCTTATACAAAATGAGAAATTCTGATTACCCAATTTAATGAAAACAACATGAATAGAACATTCTTACTGGCCGCCATCGCAGCATGGCTAACCGTCTCTCTTTGTAATGCACAAACGACTGTAGAGAACGACACGTTGTTCGCCAGGCAACGACCACTTTTCGAGAAGCTGAATGTATTTAAGGCCTGGGAAACCACCCGGGGATGTCCCGAAGTGCTTATCGGATGCATCGATAACGGATTCGATTTTTATCATCCTTATCTGCACGACCGTCTTGTTCCGGGGTATTATTCCGACGGCGCTTATCACCCGATGACGTTTCAAACAATGGGACACGGTACGCTGGTGTCGAGCCTGATGGTAGCAAAACCACAACGGGCGGAAGGTATGCACGGGCTAGCCCCGGAGTGCAGGGTACTGACGGCTTCTATTGGTTGTATCGAACATATGCTCCGGGAAGTGCAGGCGATAAGGAAAGGGAATCCGGATATGTCGATGCAGACAGCTATGAAGGAGATGTCGCGCGACACGATGAAGGTACGGGAGTGGGGACAACGGTGGGTTACGTATGTCGGAACCTCCATCGTCCAGTCCATCTGTTATCTGGTAGAACATGGAGTGAAGGTAATCAACATCAGTGCGGAAATTATCGCCACTTATCCCGAAGCGGTGCAGCAGAAGATAGACGAGGCATTCGACCTTGCCCGTCGTCAGAATGTACTGCTGATCATCTCGGCAGGCAACGGCAACCGGGAAATCCCTTCTGCATTGAAGAACCGCGAGAATGTAATCATGGTAGGAGCTTCGACACTCAACGACGAACGCTGGACAATGACAAACAAAGGCATCACGCAGGGATCCAACTTCGGCGAACTACTCGACGTGTGTGCTCCGGTTGAGAATCTGGTAGTGTGCCAACCATCGGATGCACGTTTCTACAAGTCAAATGACGGACCGGCCGGTGCTGAGAACATTCCTTTCGAAGACAAGATATGTGATATAATTCCCATCGGAGCCACATCGAGTGCAGCACCCATCGTCACTTCGTTGGCAGCGTTAGTATATAGCATCTCCCCGGATATGGCGGCAACCGAAGTGAAGCGCGTCATCCTCGAAGGGTGCGACGACATTGGCGAACCGGGTGTGGATCGTTATACTGGTCACGGACGGATCAACTTCGGGAAAACAATTTCCCTGGTAACAATCCGTAAATAAAGCCCGACATGAAAGAAGGCATAGAAAAAGAATTCCTATTTATATTGGAACAGCACATCAGTATTCTGGTGAAGATTGTGAATGTGTACACACATGCTGCCCAAGATCGAAAGGATTTAATGAGCGACATTGTATATGAGTTGTGGAAATCGTATCCCCGCTTCAAAGGTGAATCCCAGGTATCTACATGGCTCTACCGGGTAGCGCTGAACATCGCCTTAAAATCGAAACGGAAGCGGGATAATAACAAACTATTGTTTGTCGATGAGTTGATACGTTTTGACGATGACACATGGGAAGATTTGTCGAACGGACGGGAGGCTATACAAGCGTTGTACCAATGCATCGAAGAGTTGAACCCGATAAACAAAGCTATTATCCTGCTGTACTTGGACGACAAGTCGAACGAGGAGATTGCGGACATTACCGGACTGTCGCGCACCAATGTGAGCACCCGCCTGAACCGGATCAGAGAACAGTTGAAAACATGTATGATAAGAAAGGATGAGTATGGAACTAGATGATATAAAAAGTTGTTGGAAAGCAGAGGACAAGCGTATTGCTGCTCATGTGAAGGTGAACCGGGAGGCTTCTTTCAAGAAACTGCGTTCGGCATTCGACAAGATACGGATATGGAGGTTGTTGCAGCTGATAGCAACATGTATTGTTGTGCCATTGATACTGGTTATGACAGTTTACCCTCGTTTGAAAAATGATGGTAGCATGGGATATTACCTGGGGCTAGCTGCTTTTATTGTACCTATTATTATCTCTTTCGTTCTTCATATATACCGTTATATACGTTTGCTGAAGATCGACTTCACAACATCGGTACTAAAAGCACAGAAAGAAATCATTTGGCTAGAGATGTTCGATAAAAAACGAAACCTGTACAGCATGCTTTTTGTTCCGGTTAGCTTTTGGGGGGCACTCAGGGCCTTTGGGATTTGGAATATGCATCTTCGACCGGAAGGTATTCTGATGCTGGCACTTATTGGAGTGACAATGATTGTCAGTTGTATAGTAAAGATGAAAGTGATCATTCCCCGGGAATACAGCAAGATTAAATCACTATTGGACGAAATAGAAAAGGAAGAAAAGAATAATATTCAACAGACTGATGGCAAATAACAAACAGCTTCCTTAAACTTATTTCAATGGTAAGTCTATGAGCAATAAATTCCAGATATATTGCTCATAGACTTACCTCCAGATATGTATTGCCCGCTCTGTGCGGACTTCCGTTGATTAATAATACTTTCACAGCTTCTTCTTTTTCCGCAAATGTAGCATTTCTTTAACAAGCATTCTTTTCTTTCTGTTTCAGCCGCATAATGAAAATATAAAACATTGTATATCAACACTATATGTTAAAATCTCATCTAACTCAAACAATGAAGAAAAAAGTTTTGTTCCCCTACTGAAAACCTAATTATCCACTTAATTATGAATGGAATATCATGGAAGGAATATTTTCCGTATTGCGACAATACCCCGAGTTAGCTATCTTTATCACGCTCGCCCTAGGCTTTGCATTGGGCAGAATAAAGATAGGAAGTTTCAGTCTGGGACCCGTCACGGGAGTGTTGCTGATGGGAGTAGTGGTAGGGCAGTTAAACCTCGACATTTCACCCGCCGTCAAATTGGCTTTTTTCCTCATTTTCCTGTTTGCAGTAGGGTATGGTGTGGGGCCGCAATTCGTTCACGGCCTCAAGAAAGAAGGATTACCGCAGATTCTTTTTGCGTGTATCATCTGCGTAGTGTGTCTGTTTGTATCGTGGGCAGGGGCACTGATAGCCGGGTTTGATATTGGTAACGCTGCCGGATTACTAGCCGGAGCCAACACCATCTCTGCGGTCATCGGGGTATCGTCCGACATGATCGGACAGCTGCCCCTCGAAGCTGCGGAAAAGCAGAGGATGATCAATGAGATTCCGGTGGCATACGCCGTGACATACATCTTCGGTACGGCAGGAACGGCCTGGTTTCTTTCCTATGTCGGTCCGAAAATGCTGGGAGGAAACATTGTGGAGCGCTGCCGGGAGTACGAAAAACAATTGGGTGGCACCATTGCCGAAGAAGATCCTGCCCTGCAACCGGCTTACGAAGGGGCTACGTTCCGGGTATACGAACTCAATCAGGAATATTTCAATGAGAAACGGACGGTAGGAGAAACTGAATCATATCTGCAGGAAAACGACTGGCCGGCATACATCGACCGCATCCGCACTCGCTCGGGAGCAATGATCGACAATGTAACTCCTTTTTCGCCCTTATATAAAGGTTACCGGGTACTGCTGAATGCTCCGGTCGAAACACTGTTGAAAGATGAGGAGTTGCTGGGGCGGGAAGTGCCCGACCTCGAGCTGATGAATAATTTCCGGGTGGAGGTACTTCGGGTGATGGTAAAAAGCAAACAGGTGGCGGGTAAAACGTTGCAGGAACTGAAAGATTATAGAGCCAGGCGTGGGGTGATTATTCGTTCCATCGAACGATCGGGAACGATCATTCCGCTGCTTCCCGGAGTAAAGATAGAACGGGGCGATATTGTTGAGCTGGAAGGTCTCAAGAGAAATGTGGAACGCTTTGCCGGTATGTTGGGCTTCATTGAAAGACCGACGAACATCACTGATATACTATATGTGGGGCTGGGCATCTTCCTTGGCGGACTGTTGGGTTCGCTCACCGTTCACGTAGACAATGTGCCGTTCAGCCTCAGCGTAAGCGGAGGAGTATTGATAGCCGGACTGATCTTCGGATGGTTGCACTCTCTTCGCCCTACCATCGGATCGATTCCCGGTTCTTCGCTCTGGCTGATGAATAACCTTGGGCTGAACGTATTTATTGCCGTAGTCGGTATCTCGGCCGGACCTGATTTTATTTCCGGATTGAAGGCTTCCGGTATCAGTCTATTTCTGACGGGAATAGCCATCAGCCTCACCCCGATGTTGGTCGGGTTGCTGTTGGGACGGTATGTGTTCAAGTTTCATCCGGGCATCACATTGGGTGCTTGCGCCGGGTCGCGTGTAACAACTGCTGCGTTGGGCGCTATTCAGGATGCCACGCAAAGCCGTATTCCGGCACTTTCCTACACCATCACGTATGCCGTGGGCAACACGCTGCTCATCATCTGGGGCGTGGTCATCGTATTACTTATGAGTTGAACAATTAAAACTGAATTATAGTATGAGTACAAGTCGTGCCAAGGAGCGAAAACTGGAACGTTTGAGCCCTTTTGAATTAAAAAACAGTCTGATAACACTGGCTTCGGAGTCGCATCACCGTTCATCGCACAGCATGCTGAATGCCGGACGGGGAAACCCGAACTGGATAGCCACCGTACCTAGGGAAGCATTCTTCGCTCTGGGATTCTTCGGTCTGGAAGAATGCAAACGGGTCAGGTTTGACCCTTCCGGCCAAGCGGGCATCCCGGAGAAGATCGGTATCGCCCGCCGGTTCGAAGAATTTCTGGACAGGCATCGCGATGCATCGGGAGTGGCATTTCTCTCCGCCACGTATCGGTATGGGTTGAATGTACATAATTTTGATAAGGATAGCTGGGCGCTGGAGTTGGCCGAAGGTGTCATTGGCGACCAATACCCGGTCCCCGTCCGCATGTTGGAACATACCGAGAAGATCGTCCATGACTATCTGTTGCAGGAGATGTGCGACGAGGAGGATATTTCGCCCAAACAACAGTTCGACCTTTTCGCTACGGAAGGCGGAACAGCTGCCATTTGCTACATCTTCGATTCGCTGATCGAAAACCGGCTGTTGCATAAGGGAGACACCATTGCTCTGGGAGTACCCGCTTTCACGCCTTACCTGGAGATACCGGAGTTGGAGCGATACGAATTTCGGGTGATACACGTCAACGGTTCGGCACAAAACAGCAACGGGGAAGCAACATTCCAATACCCCGAGAGTGAACTGGATAAACTGCGCGATTCGTCGATCAAGTGTTTCTTTGTGATCAACCCGAGCAATCCCACCTCGGTAGCCATAGATCCAGTCTGCCTGGAGTACCTGACTGTAGCCGTGACGCGTCACAACCCGGATCTTATGATTATTACAGACGATGTGTACGGCACATTTGTCCCCGGTTTCCGGTCACTGGTCAGCTGCCTGCCGCGGAATACGATTTGCGTATATTCCTTCTCCAAGTATTTCGGGGCTACGGGATGGCGGCTGGGCGTGATTGCCTTAGCTGAGGAAAATGTTTTCGACGAACTTCTGGCCAGGCAACCGGAGGAAGACAAAGAGCACATCCGGAAGCTGTACGAGACACTTACCCTGGAACCGTTGAAGTTGAAGTTCATCGACCGTCTGGTGGCCGATAGCCGGCAGGTAGCTTTGAATCACACAGCCGGACTGTCGCTTCCTCAACAGATTCAGATGTTGCTCTTTTCGGCTTTCGCTTTGCTCGACAAAGGTAATAAGTACAAACGGTCGTGTGTCGAACTGATCAACCACCGGTATCACCTGCTTTTTGACGGGTTGAACCTGCCCGTGGAAGATGATCCGAACCGTGCGGGGTATTATTGCGAGTTCGATGTCATGGAATGGGCAACGCATCATTACGGAAGAGAGTTCGGCGAGTATCTGGAAACGAATTATGAACCGGTGGATGTATTGTTCCGGCTGGCGGAGGAGACTTCTATCGTGTTGCTCAACGGCGGCGGTTTCGGCGGGCCGGAGTGGTCGGTACGGGTTTCACTGGCTAATCTGGAGGATGATAGTTACCGGACCATCGGGAAGGCACTGCGGAAGATTCTGAATGAATATGTGGAGCAGTGGAAGGAATAAATGACGAATAATGGCAACTGCCTGACTAAACAGATTATTTTTAGGTAAACAAAAAAGCTGCTTTACTAAACAGAGAAATCTTTTTAGTAAAGCAGCTGTAGTCTTACAGTAGTTTCACCTTCAGTCCCCAAGTTCTTTTGCTGTCTCGAACAAACAACTGTACCCTTGCGACCACTTCTTTTTAGTCAGCCATTCAACGAAATTCAAACCATGATCGTGGCTCTCAAAAACATGTATAGTTAGATTCTGCATATTATTTACCTTAAACCGAGCTTCTAAATCATACACCCCTTCTACCGGCACATTGGCATCCTTGACACCGTGAAATATATGTATAGGAATATTCAGTCTCATCAATCTCGTTTTATTGGGTTCCAGCTCGAAGTGCGTTTTGAACCATTGAGGGGTGATATTGAAATAATTATTCTTTATCCAATACCCGTTGTCTTCGGTAATACATTTCATCAGCTGTTCATTAAAAGGTTTACGCATCTTTTGAATGTCCTGAATATCGATAAAATCATCTTTGACAACATCCAAGGAATCAAACGGCTGGTTCTGGAACAAGTATGATTTATAAGCTGCCATCTCTTTCCGAGGAGTATCATACTCCTTACGGTCTACCCTACTATCTCCATTGTGATCAAATACAGAATTGACCAGTATCATAACTCCATGTCCTTCATTCTGCCATTTAATAACATCATACATATTATCGTGAGCATAACCATGTAAAAACAAAGCATCCACTCTCACATTCGCTCTTTCAGCCACAAGCGAGGCAATGATTGTTCCCTCGCTTATTCCGTAAAGAATGAGCTTGCAATCTCTCCATCTAACATCCTGCAACAGTGAAGAGATCAGGTCTTCCACATCTTTTGCTTCCTGCATGGGGGTATATTTGGCATATTTTACCGAATCGACCGCAACATACAAAGGAGGAGTATCATCCGACTGACACCCCCGGCGATCGTAGGTAAAGAAAGCTATACCCTGCCGGCAAAACCCATCGGCAAGTTCGTCACAGTAATTAAACTTCGGTCTTTTCATTAAATAAGTACTTGGTCCGGTTCCCGATACACAAAAAACGATGGTCCGGGGAGGAGCACTATCGGGCAGACACAGACGGGTCATGACTTCTTCCCCGTCGGTTAGTCTGACCGGTTTAACTTCTGATTCAAATGCTGAGACACTCAAGCCGATCACATTCAGGAGCAAACAAAAAATGATTCTTCTCATATTTATTCTATTTATTGATTTCATTCTTCCAATAACCCATGTAGTTCTTTCAGTTCATGGAGTGTTCTGGCATATTTCTTTTTGTTGTATCGCTTGATAAACAAGGTAAAAATAACGAAACCACTCAACACGATTACAAACACAACCCAATGAAAAGAGTCCTTTACCAATAACAGAGTGGCCGCATAAAAGCAAAATCCCAACAGAAAGGAACCACTATAAATAAGCCAATCATACCTACTGTGGTATCTGATTGTTTTCTCCACTTCACGTATACGGTGCTCCAACCATTCTTTCACAGGCATATCTAACCTGTACCTATTCATTTTATATGCCGAACGTTCCCATAGAAAATAAGAAACGGACAGTATAGCCAATCCTGCACCTCTCAGCATCTTCATTTCTACACCGCTGTTACCCCAAAGCATGAATTGAATAAGGTATATAATCACTGCAATGCACATCACCCGAATCCAGATTCCGGGCAGAACATTCTTCATCGATTTCCGGGCCGACTTCACAATCAGCACATTTAAATCGGCTTCCGAATAGGTTTTTATATGTTCATTGACCTGCGATTTCCATATATCCATGAAATCAATCGGCTCCGTACTAATCATTCTTTCTATACAATCGGTTTCCGAACGGGGCTTGATGCTTTCATCGGCCGATGATTTCAGTATTCCCCTTCTTTCTATAAAATCGGCTCCCGAATAGGTCTTGAGACTTTCATTGGCCTGTGATTTCCGTATTTTCCTTGGATCATTCGTTTCCATACTGCTCATTCTTTTTCTTTTAATAATTTCTGCAACTGGTTCTTTAGTCTGTGTATTTTCACTCCCACATTTGAAGGAGTAATACCGACAATCTCAGAGATCTCTTCATAACTGCAATCTTCCAGATAGAGCAGCATGATCGATTTATCGACTTCATTCAGCTGTTGCAGCGCATGGATAAGTCGCTGGTAATTCGTTTCGGTATTATCGTATGGTTGTTCTCCTGAATCGATGATCTCGGGAATTGAATCATAAAATTCCAGCCGGCTATCTTTTCTCAGTTTGGAAATCGAGGAATTGATTGCCACTGCATAAATCCAGGACGCAAGTTTATCCTTTTTCTTCAATGCAGGAAATGATTTCCAGAGTTGATAGACAATCTCCTGAAAATTATCTTCCCTATCCACAGCCGACCTGAAATAAATCAGGTTTACTTTATGGATGATTCCCTGGTAATCGGAGAGTATCTTCAAAAACTCTTCTTGCTTTAACTTCATATTGTGCTCTTTATCTTTATAGTCGGACGAAGGGTTGGTTTATTACAAAGTAAGAGAAAATTATTACAGAATACTCTTATTTTTACTTCCGAATGAATAAATTTCATCCGACTCTTGCAAGGATTGGCGAAGGGTTGAAGAATGTGGTGGGCAAAAAACATTTCCATGTATAGGGATACCCCTATAGAAACTAATGAGCAATCCACTAATTCAGGATTTATCAGGGAGTAAATCCGATTAGTACAGGTCAAAGTGAGTAAACCGCCGTACCTTTGCCTTCGAATTTAAAACAGCATTGAATATGAAACATTTGAATAAGAACGGGAATGGCATTTCCATCTCCCGGTTGGGACAAGGTCACATCGACATCAACAATCCGGCTGGCATGGCCGAGAGCATCCACACGATTCACGCAGCTATGGACTGCGGAGTGACATACCTGAATACTGCCGATTTCTACGACAGCGGTGCACACGAGATGATGATCCGGGAAGCATTGCGTACCCGCCGCCGGGAGGATGTGTATATCTCGGTAAAGTTTGGCAGCATGGTAGCACCCAACGGAATGTATTACGGCATCGATGTACGTCCGGAAGCGGTGAAGAATTACCTGTCTTATACGCTGAAACGGCTAGGCACGGATTATGTGGACTTGTATCAGCCGGCACGCATCAACCCGAATATCCCGGTGGAAGAGACCATCGGTGCCGTGGCCGAACTGGTGAAAGCGGGTTATGTGCGTGAAGTAGGTATTTCGGAAGTGGATGCCGAGACACTTCGACGGGCACATGCCACTCATCCGATTAGTCTGGTGGAAGTGCAATATTCGTTGCTCAACCGGAGCATTGAAGAATCGTTGCTTCCTGCCGCCCGTGAATTGGGAATTGGTGTTGTGGCTTTCGGGATTCTGTTCCATGGACTTATTGGTAGTCGGAATCCGCAAGAGAAATTGGCAGCATTGGGCCGACGAATGGTTCCTGCTACATTAGAGAAGCTGAACCAGGCGATTCCCCGCTTGGAAGAACTGGAGAAACTAGCAATAGAAAAAGGAATCAGCATGCAGCAGTTCGCCATTGCCTGGGTGTTGGCTCAGGGAGATGATATCTTAGCGTTAGTTGGCTCCCGTACCGTAGCACAACTTCAGGATACCATCAAGGCGATAGAAGTCGAGTTGACGAAAGAGGATCTACAGCGCATCGAGTTGATCATGCCGAAGGAATTGGCTTCCGCTTCGTCAATGCTGGAAATGCGTTTGGACGAGAAAGGCTTGTTCATCCGCTAACAAGAGTCCGATAGAAGAAGATTGCAGAGAGTGGGCTACGTTGAATAACAGAAAGCCCACTTTCTGCATTTTCATATCTGGTTTCATGGCATCAGGCAGTCCGAACTTTATCCTTTGCTCCTTCGTTCATACTATGAATCAAACAGTTAATAGTATGGACGAAGATCTTAAAAAGATGAGCCGGGAAGCCTTAGAAGAAGAAGTAAAGCGCCTGCGTCAAGGTATCCGGACACACCGCGACAGTACGGGACATGGATTATGCTGGTTTCATCCCGATCTGTGGAACCTGCTTCCCGAAAAGTATGACACAAGTACATCTGTCCCCGACTGGCCGCAGTTCATGGAAGGTTGCCTACGTTTCCGTAAATCGCTCGACGAGCAACTACCGGAAGCGCCGCGAACGAATGAAGAGTTCAAAGAGTAATCCCAACAGTTTTTCAGTATTTTACAAACCTTCTAACAAGCCGAAGCGTTTCTTTAATAAACATTCGTCCTTCTAACATTCAGTTTGTAAAATATGAAATTCTCCAACGCATTCAGAGTCTTTAAGTCCCGCAATTACAGTTTGTTCTTTTCCGGACAGCTGATTTCCCGGATTGGGATGTGGATGCAGCGTACAGCCGTCATCTGGGTCATCTATCAGATGACGGATTCTATTCTGATGGTTGGCTTGGCAACCTTTGCCGAGCAGTTCCCGTCGTTCATCCTTTCACCCATGGGAGGCATTGTGGCTGATAAGTACAACCGTTACAAGGTGCTGATGGTAACGCAAGTGGCTTCGGCCATACAAGCCGTGTTACTCACAGTAGTGTACTTTTCGGGCTTTGGTTCGTTATGGGTACTCCTCTCGCTAAGCCTCATCCTGGGCATTGCCAATGCTTTCGACGTCCCCACCCGGCAGTCCATGGTCAACGATCTGGTGAACAATCCCAAAGATCTGCCCAGCGCCATCGCCATGAACTCCTCGTTGAACAACCTGACCCGGCTGATAGGACCCGCCATAGCTGGTGTTGTGATTGCCAAGTTCGGCGCCACGATCTGTTTCGGATTCAATGCTGTGAGTTTCATTGCCGTGATCATCTGCATCAGCCTGATGAAACTTCCCCCGCAACGATCCGGCATCGACCGGCACACGAGCGTCTGGGGGAATCTTCGCGAAGGCTGGGAGTATATGATCGAACAGCCGCAGATACGAAGAGCCATCCTGCTGGCCGTATTGATATCGCTGTTTGTTGCTACTTACAATACGTTGCAACCTTATTTTGCCGAAGATATTTTCAAGGGTGGCGCTTCGTCTTACGGGTATATCAATGCAGCTACCGGATTAGGGGCATTGGTCAGCACACTCTTCATTGCCTCTCAAAGCAGTGGTTCTGCGTTGAGAAAAATACTGTTCTATAATCTGTTGTTATTGGGCGCCGGGCTGATCATCATGTCCACCGTACGGGTGTATCCGCTGTATCTGGTCATGTGTACCATATGCGGCTTTGGGGTAATGTCAGTGGTGCCGATCTGCAACACCATCGTACAAACGGCCTCCTCCCCGCAGATGCGTGGACGGGTCATGGGATTCTTTGCCATGGCAACATTGGGAGCATTGCCGCTTGGTAGTGTACTCATCGGATGGGCAACGAAAGTGGTCAGCGCAGAAACGTGCCAGGCTATACAAGGCACGCTGTGTTTGCTGATTATTCTTTCGTTTCACAGAATATACAAAGTGAGACATCGTGAGGGAAGCTAGCTGCTTCCTAGGGCAAGAATGCTTTACCCTACGACCTAACCTATCGCACTCTACGAGGGAGTATGTACGAGATGTACATCTGGTACTGTATGAGATGTGCATCTCGTACTGTCTAAGATGTACATCTCGTACATCGATGGTCGGTGAGCAAAGGTATCTTCGAGAGGGAAACTATCTTGCCCCCTTAGTATCTCTATAACACCCCAAGATGTCTGATAAGGCATTATACACAGACAATACGCAAAAAGAGACTAAAGCAAGCGCATCATGGGTGTAAACCGTATGCCATTGACTATCATTTCATCGCTGGTATTCCGGAAACCCATCCGACGGTATACCTCTACCGCATAGGGCGATGAATTGACAGTCATCTCTTTAATGTTTTCCGTGTATTCCCGGAAGTAATGAATGGCAGTATCCAACAACGCATGTGCTATCCCCTTCCGGTGGTGTAGCTTATCCACAAACAAAAGACTGATATGGCAAGGCGGACGTGTGGCAATTACTCCCACCACTTCATCCTGATGCAAACAAATCCACATCCGAAAACTTCCATCCGTCAGTTGCTCGCTGATGGAATTCTGTTCAATGAAAGACTTGAACTCCCGCACTCCTTCTTCCGAATATTCAGGAGCTTCGAACTCTATAAATACACGCCAAACAAGTTCCAATGCCTCGGGCAGTTGGTTGACGTCTATCTCTCTTATTCTATAATCTGATGTCATATCCATGATGTATTACATTGTATGCCCGGTTTCATCACACGAAAATAGTGATTTTACCGTTCGCGCAAAAGAAATAGATGGAAAACCTCCGATCTTTTTACTATCTTCGCCGTTTTTAAAACAAATAACAATGTTCGAGAAACTTGTAGCGATAGAGCCCGTCAGTCTGATACCGACGGCAGAAGAGGCACTGCATTCGTTTGCCCGTGAAGTAGTGATGTACCCGGATATTCCGGCAGATGACAATGAAGTAGCTACCCGCATCGGCGATGCAGACGCGGTGTTGCTGAGCTATACATCCCGTATCAACCGCATCGCTTTGGAGAAATGTCCCAATGTGAAATACATCGGTATGTGCTGTTCCTTATATTCGCCCGAGAGCGCCAATGTGGATATCCGTTACGCCAACGAACGGGGAATTACCGTGACCGGCATCCGCGATTATGGCGACGAAGGTGTGGTAGAATATGTGGTTAGTGAGTTGGTGCGTTGCCTGCACGGGTTCGGTCAGGAACCATGGGAAGATATGCCGCGCGAAATTACCGGATTGAAAGTAGGTGTCATCGGGCTGGGTAAGTCGGGCGGCATGATAGCCGATGCTATGAAGTTCTTCGGCGCCGAGGTTGTTTATTATTCCCGCAGCGAGAAACAGGAAGCTGCCGAGAAGGGTTATCGGTTCTTACCGTTGGGCGAGCTGCTTTCTGTAAGTGACGTAGTATTCTGCTGCCTCAACAAAAACACAGTCCTGTTACACGAAGCTGAATTTAAGCAATTGGGCAATAGGAAGATTTTGTTTAATACCGGATTGTCGCCCGCATGGGACGAAGCTCCGTTTGCTCAATGGTTGGAGGGTGATAATCTTTGTTACTGCGATACGTTGATTGCATTGGGTGATGCGAAACACCTTTCGCATCCACATGTACGCTGTATGCAGGTATCCACCGGCCGCACCCGCCAGGCATTCGACCGTCTGAGTGAAAAGGTATTGGCGAACCTATCGGCTTACAAACAGTGATACGGAAGTAGATTATTACACTTGGTCGTTCCGATAATAAAAAAAGAACATAAGAATACGCAAAATCTTATGTTCTTTTGTTTTATTACAGATTCATGCAATAATATTGCTTCTCATTATCATATAGAAATCCACATGCTTCAAGAGATTTGCAAGAGGGAAGATTTTCTATTTCCGGCTGTACTACAATCCTTTTTGCACCCTTATAACTTCTGATTTTCTCTACCAACATTTTTATAATGTGCTTGCCATACCCTTTTCCAATATATCGCTCGTCGCCGATCAAATAATCAATACTATATGTATGACCGATAGAATCTACCGTATACCAATCTTCCTGAGCATCGAAACAATCGTAATATTGGCAAAAGCCCAATGGATTATCTCCATCATAAACAATAAAGTGAGTAAGAAAACTAAACTCGCCTTTTCGTTCCTTTATTTCTCTTATCCATTCTTCCGGTTCATGATACCATTTTAGGATATACTCCTGATGAAGCCATTTTTTTATCAATGCGATATCTTCATCCGCAACAGGTATCATCTCTATGTTTAACTCTTTTAGGGAATCCATAATTATATTATAAGAGAAAAAGAATCTATCAGAACACAATCGGTGAAGTAATATTCTGCAAAACACTTACTACCGACCATCCGGCAATCTCTGCCGTGGCGCTATATACATCGATCACCGCATGCACCTGATCATTTTTAATCTCTACCCGCTGGGTATCGCCCACAAATCCGGGAGTAGACTGCATAGTCATCTGCATATTGTCCGGACCTACCGAAGCCAACGAAGCAGCTACCGACACATTGACTCTCGTAGGGAACATGGCAATAGCCTGTGTAGCATTTCCCGAAAAGACAGTACGCTGTTCCGTTTGCAAAGCATCGTTGTAAACAGGTGTTCCCCTCAACCCATTCGGACTCTTCTCATTAAAAAACTTAGCCGAAGCATTACCCATCAAAGCAGCCGTACGAAGCACATCGAAACCACCCGTAGCTCCGGAGCACAGATACACCCGTGTACCATTCTCCTTCGCCGTATTCATCACCTCCTGATAGAAAGCCCCATCGGCCAAAGCACCGATAGACAATGTGACGATCGACGTACCATTCTTCAAGGCAGGCAAAGCCAACTCCCGCATGGCAGCAGGCGAAGCCGTTTCTACCAGATAATCGGGTTTCAATGCCAGCAACTCTTCCAGGGATGAACAAGCTATACACACCCGACCATGTTGTCGCATCTTGTTTACAATCCGTTCGGCTTTAGCAGCCGTACGTGAATACATTCCTACTAACTCATATTCGGGCAACAACCCGTTAACAACGGCATCGGCTACTATTCCGGCCAACCGTCCGCATCCTACTATGACTAACTTTTTCATGCGGGCAAAATTACAGAAAAACTGTTAAACAATCTCTCCTTTGTCCTAGAATAAACTTTATAAATGTTACCTTTGTACACCTTACTCAACTAAAATAACTATTTACAACATGGCTGTAACACTTATTATCCTTGCCATTTCGGCAATCCTTTTTGTTCATGGAAAAATCCGTTCAGACCTTGTGGCGCTTATGTCACTCATTTCCCTGATGGTTTTCAACATATTAACCCCGGCCGAAGCCCTCTCGGGATTCTCCAATTCGATTGTCATCATGATGATCGGGCTCTTCGTTGTGGGAGGCGGTATCTTCCAAACAGGACTGGCAAAGAAGATCAGTAGCCAGATCATGTCACTGGCCGGAAACAGCCAGACGAAATTGTTTCTACTGCTGATGCTCGTCACGTCGGGTATCGGTGCTTTTGTAAGCAATACCGGAACGGTGGCGCTGATGCTTCCCATCGTGGTAAGTCTGGCTATGAACTCGAACACGAGTCCAAGCCGTTACCTGATGCCGTTGGCTTTCGCCAGTAGCATGGGAGGTATGATGACCCTCATCGGTACACCGCCCAACCTTGTCATCGACAGCGCTCTGAGAGATGCCGGACACGAGGGACTATCGTTCTTCTCTTTCCTGCCCGTGGGTATTATCTGCGTAGTAGTAGGAACTTTGCTCCTGTTCCCATTGAGCAAGATGTTTCTATCCAAAGACGATAAAGACAAAGATAAAGACCCCAAAAAGGGAGGAAAGTCACTCAAAGAACTGGCCAACGAGTACCAACTGGCACAAAATCTGTACCGGGCACGTGTTATGCCCGACTCGCTATTGCTCGATAAGTCGCTGCAAGAGCTTGGTATCACACAGAAATACAACATCAGTATACTCGAGGTCCGGAGACGGGCCAATCACCAGAAGCCTTTCCTGAAAACAATGAACCAGAAGGTGGCAGGACCGGAAACGGTCGTCAAAGAGCATGATGTGCTGTATATGCTAGGTCCGTTTGAGTCTGTACGTCAATTCATCGAAGATAGCAAGCTGAACTGGATCGATGCCCACTCATCGGAAGACTCCCGACCCACATTCGAAGGACAGTTGATGTTCGATGAAATTGGTATTGCAGAGGTAGTATTGATGTCGAACGCCAAACTGGTGAACCAGCCGGTGAAGAATTCCGGTTTCCGGGAGAAGTACAATGTGAATATTCTCGGTATTCAGCGCAAGAAACAATACATCCTGCAAGATCTGAAAGATGAGAAGATGCAGGCAGGAGACGCGCTACTCGTACAGGGTGAATGGAATAACATCGCACGGCTGAACGAAGAACAAAGTGAATGGGTGGTAGTCGGCCAACCGTTAACCGAGGCTTCCAAGGTTACGATCGACTACAAAGCCCCGCTGGCTGCTATCATCATGGTAGCCATGGTGGCATGTATGGCCATCGACAGTATTCCTATCGCCCCGGTAACAGCTGTAATGATTGCTGCCGTTTTGATGGTGCTTACCGGTTGTTTCCGCAACGTAGAAGAGGCTTACAAGACCATCAACTGGCAGAGTATTGTATTGATTGGCGCCATGCTTCCCATGTCGCTGGCATTGGAAAAGACAGGCGCAGCCGTAATGATTTCCAATGGTTTCGTGAAAGGCTTAGGCGATATGGGGCCAACAGTTTTGCTGGCCGGTATTTATTTTGGGACCTCGCTATTGACTCTGTTTATCAGCAATACAGCTACAGCGGTACTCTTTGCACCGATTGCCATGCATGCGGCTACAGAGATAGGGGTTAGCCCGTATCCGTTCCTGTTTGCTGTAGCCGTTGGAGCCAGTATGTGTTTCGCCAGCCCGTTCTCGACACCGCCCAATGCACTGGTAATGTCGGCCGGACGATATACATTTATGGATTACGTCAAGGTGGGTTTACCGATGCAAATCGTCATGGGTATTATCATGGTGCTGGCGCTTCCGCTGATATTCCCGTTTTAAGTACTTCCTCGTACTCCCGTTCGCTGACCGGCTTCACCCAATCCACATTGGTTCCACCAAAGATATTAGAGATGGCAACATACACCAACTTACTATCCTTGGTGGCTCCATGCCAATGTTCCACATCCCTTGGGATAACCACCACATCTCCTTTAGCAATCGGGCGGGCAGGTTTTCCACGCTCCTGATAAAACCCTCTCCCATTAGTAACCAAAAGCACCTGACCAACGGGGTGCATGTGCCAATACGTACGGCCGCCGGGTTCGTACATTGTCTGTCCTATCGTATAAAGGTTCTCCACCTCCTCGGGACTTACCAACGGTTGCACATGCACCGTACCCGAGAAATAATCTGAGGTCAATTCTCCCAACGGAAATATGGCAACCTCCTGTTCATCTTTAGATTCATTCATAATCATTCTATTTATAGAGTTAAAAAGAGGACGAAACCATCGTCCTCAAAATTTATATGTCAACCCGACTACCATTCCATAGTCCATCTTGCCGGACGAGCTGGTATCAGGCGGACGATTATCGTAATTCAAATATAGGTTCAGTGAGAAATCAAAGTCCTTAAACAACTGCCAGGCAAAAGTCGTATTCGAGTCATAACGCACACGTCCCCACTGGGTTAGTCCGGCATAAAATACATGTCCGGATGAGATTTGCATGTCGGGATGCGAGAACTTGAAATAGTCGACCGTGAAGCCTATCGGGACTTCCCACAGGAAATTCTGGTCGATTCCGGTAGTGCTTCGCTCCTGGCTCACACTAAATCCACCAACACCTAAAAGCTGAAAATTCTGACTGAACATCACTTTATAACCGGCAGCAGCCGTTTCCTGAAAACGCCGGGCGATGGATAGTTGCAGGTTACGCTGATAGTCAATAGATCCTACAGCATACCACATATTCTTTATATTGTATAGTACAGTGAGGTCAAGGTCCTCCCTGTCGCGCGAGAAACTGGCCGAGTCGATGGAAGCGATGCCCGATCCGGTGATAGAGAAATCAACCCGCTTCATCGTATAAGTAGCACTGGCACTCAGGTTTAACTGACCGATGTCACTGGAGCGGGAATAACTAAAGCCCGCCGAGACATTGCCCGACAGATTCTGCCAGAAGTTCGGCTCAAGCGTCAACAACGTGTTGATATTATCAATTTGCACCAGATGGCGATACGTAGGTGTAACGATGTATACCCAGCCCGTTTTCACCGAAGGCTTCAGCGCTCCGAAGTAAATGGCTTTACTAGCCATCTCTATACGGAGCGTATCGGATGCCGAACTGATCGTTTTTATCTTGGATATCTTCAGGTCGACCGTCCCGACATCGTCCGAATCGAATGACAACATGCCCAGACGCATGGTTTTGATGTCGCCGATGACAACTTCTCCATTCTTCAGGTAAACAGTATCTCTTGCTACTGTTTCTTTTCCGAATGCTTCCGTCGCCACGAGCAGGAAAAAAAGTATAAGCAACCTTCCGGCCAACAGGGAACGCCGGATATAAGGGAATGATATTTCACACATACGGTTTCGGTTTATTTCTTCGTTTTATGAGTTATAAACAAACCGTATGGTGAAAAGTTTGCAATCATCCCCTCATACGTGGAATCATTTCTTCTTTACCAGGAAGCGTTTACGAAGCCATTCGCGCACAGGCAGGTCGAAGAAGCGCATGGAGAGGTAAGCCACGGTGATAGCTGCTGCAATGGTGAGCAGCCCCACAGGCCAAGCCTCTTCCATCGTACGGTTACCATTCACCACGTAGGCCATGTAGATGTATGCCAGCGGATAGTGTGTAATATAAATAGGATAAGAAATATCGCCCAGAAACTTACAGACTTTCGAAGCTTTCTTCCCGGTGACTTTACCTCCGGCACCCATCCAAACAATGAAGGGAAACAACACCATGATACACAGACATTCATACAGACCGTTCATCCAGTTCTGGTCGGGACCGCCCACACGGGGTATTGCAAGCAACGCTACCAGCAACACACTGGCAAGAAGAAATGCATGGCTGTTGTACTTCAATTTCCCGACTCTTGCCAGTAGTAAACCTGCCAGGAACGGGAAAGCCAAACGGGTAAAACCTATTCGCATCTGCGTGGCATCGTCTATCGTCCAACCGCCAATGATATCACCGCTGGGGCAGGTAAGCAGGTATTGAACAGTGAATACAGCAGAAACTCCTACCAGAATACCCAGCACCAACTTCGACGTGCGACGAAGGAACAGGGCATACACCACATTGGCAATGTACTCGAAGAAAAGCGACCAGGCCGGACCGTTCAACGGATGCATTTCGTTCCATCCGCGGATATCGAGCCCCCGCCCGACGGGAATCAACGTAGCGCCTATCACCATCACAAGCAACAGTTTCCAAACGGGAGTTTCGGAGATAACGTCCCACCCCATTCCCGGCGAAGCCTGAAAGTAGAACAACAATGCACCAACGATGGAACCAACGATGATCATCGGCTGCAAGCGAATGAGACGACGTTTGAAGAAGTCCTTCAGCGTCATCTGCCCCCAACGATCGTCGTACGCATAACTGATGACATAGCCTGAGAGCAGGAAGAAGAAGTCCACCGCCAGATAACCGTGATTGATGATTTGTTTGGCATGATCACCACCAGAGTGGATTTCGAAAATGTGAAAGAATACAACTACCACAGCTGCTACACCGCGCAGCCCGTCGAGAATTTCGTAATGCGGCTTCGAGTCCGCCAGATTCATTGTTTGTTTCATGGAAAAGATAACATTTATAATTGACTAATACCCATTAATATATCCGCCGCAAAAGTAAGCGTTATCCTTTATATGGGTTTGTCTTATATTCTATTTCTTTTGTCTTATCTTTGTAACCCAATTGATTCACAGCTACAAAATGCAGAAAAACATAAAATACTGTCAGCGGCTGGAAGAAGCCGAACGTTCATTCATCTTCGAGCATGTACATGTGGCCTGGCACGAGCAGGTCACTCTCCACCAACAGCAGACGTGGGAACTTTCGTACATACTCGCCGGTAGTGGGGTACGGGTGATCGGCGATAAGATGGAGGCTTTCTCGGCCGGGGAGGTGATACTCGTTCCGCCCAACCTTCCGCACGGATGGTCGTTCGATGAATCGGTAGCCGATGCGGAAGGAAAGATAGAGAACATCACCATCATCTTCACTGAAATTTTTCTGGAGAATTGCAAAGCCGCCTTTCCGGAGCTGCAAGAAGTGATCTCGGATGTACAATGGCACAGGCATGCCATCCGTTTTCGGGACGAGGCATTGAGGAAACTGCAAGACCTCCTCCGGAGTATGATTGCAGAGACTGACGTAGAAAGAGCTTCGTCCATGATTCGGCTATTGGTATTGCTGGCTGCTCCGGGAGGGAGAAATACCAGCGATGCAGGTCGCTTCATCCGGGAGGACAAGAAAGCGAAACGCCTGCAACAGGTGTATCTGTACATGATGAACAATTACCAGTATGACATTACACTGGACGAAGTGGCTCAGGTGGTGGGCATGGAGAAATCGTCTTTCTGCGTGTTCTTCAAGAAGATGACGGATAAGTCTTTCTTCGCTTTCCTTACGGAGTACCGCATCGAGTCGTCCTGCCAAATGCTGTTGAATACGAATGCCACCGTATCGGAAGCTTGTCTGGCTTCCGGGTTCCGGGATGTGCCGTATTATAACCGGGTATTCAGGAAGTTGAAAGGGATGACACCGACACAGTATCGGGAACAAATGATCACTACCTAAACGTTATGACAGCAATACAGATAGGTTTATGTCCAATTACAGATTCCCTGAGATTGTTTTTTCGTAGAACTCCAATGCACAAAGATTCGTAGCCACCTCTGCCACAGTCACTTTCCCTGCACGGCAGTCATGTACCGATTCGATGAAGCGATCGATGAGCCTGACTCCTTCCGTCATATTTAGTTCATTCATCCAATGTTTCAGCTCCTCCAACTTCTGCACAGTCACAGGCTGAATGTTATGAAGCCCGGCAAAGGCGATGTCCGAAAGCAGAAGTTCCAGTTCCTTGAAGAGTTCGTTTATAACCATATCCTTTTGTTATTAAATGAAGAAGAAATTATCTACTCCGGTATCATGAATCATACTAATAGGGACGTACTCTCCGGAACGTTCAAGGCAAACCATATATTGAAGTTCTTTGTCATCACGGTGCTTCGACATGCGTTCCAAGCGTTGTATGGCATCTTTTGTAAAGTCATTGTACTCCAGCGTAGCCGTCGTTCCGGTCATTTCTTCGTTCTTCATGGTGAAAGAAAGTTTCTGTTCCACGGGATCGAAGCGTGTATTCGTCAACTGGCGGAAAGGGATGAGTACCGCCCGGTCCGGTTGGCGTTTGCGGAAGTACTGGTACGCCTGCTCTTCTTCGGGAGAGAGTTCGAAAAGTTTGGCAGCGTCCGGTGCTGCGTGCAAGTCGTCGCGGGTTGTTTTACCGGTCAGTTCGCATTGCGTTTGAGCCGATGACGAGAGCCTGTTCTGACGGTTCAGTTTGAAATTGCGTAGCCTGAAGTGCGATTGTGACAGGGTAGCCAGTGAAACTCCGTTTGCCCAATGATCCGATTTGTGATACTGCCGGGTGAGGTTTTCCATCGTAGCCAGTTCTCCCGTCTGCTCGTAGTAGTCGGCCAGGCTGACGGTGTAGGTGCAGATGCTTTGCTTCTCGTGGTAGAAGAAGTATGCCGTGACGCCGAAATAACCCGAGCGGGTTTGCCACGGGGCGGCTCCCAGTCCGGTGAAGGTACCTACGGGCGTGGTGTAATAATCGGAGCGCGAACCTTCGATCAGTTGGCTCAGCCGGGCATTGTCCTGCGCATGTTGCAGAATCAAGCGGAGGGTGTTGTGCAGACGTGAGAGCGTTCCGAAAGTGGTTATCTGATTGAAACCAACGTGCTTGGCAAGTTTATGTTCTATGTTGGTGGACAGCGAACGGAATAGGTTAGCCAGGTTGCCGATGCCGCAGGAGTCCATGTAAATGGAGTATCGGATGGCTTTCTCCGCTTCGTTTTCCCCACAGGTATTGATGCCTTTGCCGAGAATCTGTATCACGAAAGCATCTGCCGCTTCGAGCAATGAACGGGTGTCGTCGGTGATCAGCGATACGGTGGGCTGACCGTCGGGTTGGTCTTTCAGCAGCCCTTCCTTACTAATATAAGAAAGGATAGCAATGAGTTTATGTTTGCACAGTCCAGGGTTTCCGCATTTGCAGATGGCATGTTGCAAACTGTTTTGGCGGGGGAAGTAGAGTGTAATATTCTCTGTGTTGATGGTGGCTTCCAGTAAGTCGCCTTCAATAAAATCGGCTGTCCAGCCTTCCTGTATCAGCCGGAGGGTGTCTTCGAAAAGTTTCTTTCCGGCTTGTTTACGCAGGGAGACGATATCTGCTTGCTTTAGTTCCTGCCACGGTTCTTCGGTGCTGGTTTCAGCTTTTGCACTCGTTTTCATTTCTGTGCCTGAGCTAACTTCCACACCCGGTTCTGCTTCTGATCTCAGAACTTCTCCCGATTCTGTTTCTACTTTCTGATTATCTGCCGGATTACCTTCTGTCCCCTCCACCTGCGCATACTCCGCTACTGCCAGAACAGCCATTAGCAGATGCTTGCATGCCACTTTAGACGGACAGGTACAGGTACTTTGCGACACATTGGTCTGTAGGGTAACAGTTACATCTTCCAGTGACACTTGTATCTGACTGCCCGATGCGGTGAGTTCGATACACTCCGTTGTCTCCAGATCCTTAAATGCACGTTTGTACAACCCCTTGTTTGCCATCGTTACCAGAAAGGCTTCGGTGGCAAAGGGGATGTACGCTTTTGCCTGCTCGCGGCAATCGCTCGATGCTATGATATAATCTTTCCAATCCATTCGGCTAATTCTTCGGGGGTGATGGCTGCTACGTCCGCTCCCATGTTGGCCAACGCTTTGGCAGCACGTTTGTCGTAACAAGGCGTACTCGAATAGTCGAGCGCGGGAAGTACGAACAACCGGCTGCCCGATTCGAGGATGTCGCGGCAGGAGCGGTACATGTAGTTATAATTGTTGCCGTCGTAGAGGTCGGTCACGGCTACGACGATGGTCTTTTGCGGGGCGGTGATCAGCTTTCTGGCATATTCCAGCGCACCGTGTATGTCGGTTCCGCCGCCGAGTTGCACCTTCATCAGGGTAGCAACGGGGTCGGATATATGGTCGCTCAGGTCAACGATGGAGGTGTCGAAGATCACCAGTTTCACGGACAGGAACGGCATACGGGCGAAGATAGAGGCCATCACGGCGGAGTAGATCACTGAGTCGAGCATGCTGCCGCTTTCGTCTACTAGGATGATGACATGCCAAGGGTTGTAACGGCGCACGTTCTGGTTGAAGTACAACCGTTCGGGGACCACCGTGCCGTACTCTTCATTGTAGTTTTTCAGGTTCTTACGGATGGTTCGCTTGAAGTCGAAGTTGCGCAGGATGCGGTAGTTGGAGTTCGACATCGGCAGTTTCCGACCATAGAAGGTGCGTTTTACCTGTACTTCCAGTTTTTTCTCGATATCGCGTATCACCTGTTCTACGATGGTGTAGGCCAGCTTTTTCACATGATCGGGCATCATATTCCGGAAAGTGAGGATATTTTTCAGCAGATTCATGTTGGGTTCCAACTGGCGAAGTACAGATTCGTCCGTCAGCAGTTGGGTGAGGTTATATCGGTCCAACGCTTGTTTCTGCATGATCTCTACGGTCTTTTGCGGGAAGAGTTTCTTCACGCGCGACAGCCAGCCGGGGACCGTCAGCATGGAACCTCCGCGACCTCCACGCGAGGGATTGTCCTGACGCATGCCTTGTTCGCCTCCATACTCGCGGTTGTACAGGAAGTAGAGTGCTCCGTCTACTTCGGCATCTTCGGGGTTGAGCGGCAAGCTGCCCTCGGCAAAGTCGCCCAGGATAAGTCGCCAGCGGTTTATTATTTGTTGGTCTTCCATTTCCTTTTTAATTTATACACCATAACTTCAGTGCTTCTGCAGCCAGTGTATCGAGCTTCATACCTTGTGCCACATCTTCCTGCGAAAGCACCAGACTGCCGGAGAGTTTGGTTTCCGACACCTGATGATGCTCGGCCACAATACGTCCCAGCCGGTCGAGTTCCATGGGGAGAAAACTGGTGAAGGCGTAACGAAGGTTGGGCAGGATGGTGAGGAACTTTTCATTGTCCACGCTTGCTATCACCCGGTCGATGGTTCCGAGGATACGATTGTCCATGAAAAGCACGTCGCGGGCGATGAGGAACAGTCCACAGATGAATGATGCGGCTTGTTCGGGTTCCAAGAGGCTACTGACGAGGTAGTCCGATATCTGGGTGCAGAATTTTTGTTGTTCGATGCGGCCTTCTTTGTAGAGGATGGCCATGCAGACGCCAAAGACGCGGCTGTTGCTGAAACTGTCGTCGAGGACTTTCTCTACGGCTTGCAGGAAGGCGGGAGCGTCGAGTCGGATCTCTGCTTCGGTTGCGGAAGTCACGGCACTTACAATCGGCTCAAAGGTGAAACCGTACAGGTTCTTCATCTGCTCGCAAATGGCTTGTTCTTCGTCCTCGTTGGCCTGCTTAATGACCGGAATCAGGTTGACAGCTTCGCGGAAAGCGATGCGGAGTAGCTGCGGGATAAGCGGATGCACCTCGCCATTCATCAACTGCTGAATGTGTGAGAGGTATTGCAGACTGCTGAGCAACTTGCATAGGTTGATGAAGTTCTTCTCATTGGCTATCACCTGACGGATGTTTTCTTCGTACTGGGTGTAGAAGCCATCCACGCCCATCACTTGTACGGAGATGAGCAGTCTGCCCAACTCTTCGGCGGTCAAACTATCCTTGAAATCCTTCTCGATGATAGAGGCGCAGACATGTGACAGCGTAGTACCGTACACCGACAGATCGGTAAGCTGCGTTTCTACTTGGGTGCTGTACCGGCATACCCACTTCTCGCGGACAAGGTTCTTGTCTTTCTGGTTCACATAGTCGGGGCCGGATTGCAGGGTGCAGAATCCTGTTTTGAGGAATTGCAACTGGTGCAGGAAACGACTTTTGCGGTAGTGCGCCGGGTTCTTAATGATATCCAGTGTCACCTCCTGACGTTCTACGGTGGTGGTTTTCAGGCGATGCAGATTACATAAAGCCCGAAATTCGAGCACGACAGGCGGGATGAATTCGTTGGCTACCACCTTTCCAGCTCCCATGCCCGAAAGGAGACGAAGCAGGAAATCGACCTCGAACGTGGAGGTAGAGTTGATATCGCCTTTCACGAAACAGCTCTTTACGCCGTCGAGCAGTTCGTAGACACCGGGAGTTGGTTTGCTGCGAAGTACAGCCAGCGAGCGTGCCATGTTGAAGGCATTGATTTCGTCGGGAAGGGAGATGCTTTGTTCTTTGCGGACGTACCGGGCGGTTTTGATGATGTAGTCCAGTACTGTGGATTCGTACACGCTTGGTTTATCGTCAGGGTTGTTTTCTTGCCCGAAAACATGACTCACCAGTTGTTCTTCCGACGAACTGCCTACTGCTTTGTTCTTTGCTGATGTAGCTTTACCCTTATTGGGTTTCCCTGATACAAGTTTGCTGGCCTTTTCTTGTTTTTTCTCTACCTTCTCCCAAACAGCTTGGTAGAAAGCGGGGAAAGGCATTCCGGCAGCATAGCCAAATTTGCTATCGGCTTCCTTGAATGTGTAAGGCATTAAGTAGGAGGCCACATGTTCGGGGTTGCAGGGCTTTAGCGGTTGCTGCTTGCGGGGGAGGGCCACTTCCTCCATCAATCCGGCGATGTGGAAAGCTCCGGCTACTACCAGCACCCGTTTATTTTCTGCCATCGCTTTCCGTATTTCGGCAGCCATGTACACTTCCCGCTGAACGTCTTCTTGCAAGGAAACTTCTGCCGGAGGGGTTGCTAGCCGCATAAAGTATCCCAGGTAGAATACATTGCGCACGAACACTTCGGTCGAGACGCTTTCCGCTCCCAACTCGTACCGGTTCTCCCAAAACTCGGAGAAGCTGCGGCATCCGGCACGAGAGGCAATCATCGACGTGTATCGGTTCACCTCGTACTCCTTGTTCTCGTTGTAGTAAAACTGCGTATCAGGTTCTTCTTTCTCTATTTTATTGATAAGCCGAAGGGCGTACGGCAGATCGATAAACTGCACGGGGATGGTGCGCTGCTTCGCCTCCCGGATAGCCAGCAACTCGGGCGAGTAGTCCAGGAAAGGATAGTAGGCGCGGTATTTCTCTCGCTCTTCGCTGACTTTTCCTTCTTTGTCGTCAAAGCTGTAATAGATACAGAAAGGGGCTTCGGATGCAGTGTCGGCAATGTACGGAAGTAGCTGGGCAGAGTCCGACGGGCCTTCGATCAGGATGATTTCCGGGGCGTATTGTTCGATGGTACGTCGCAAATGCAACGCACACGCCGGGGAGTGATGGCGTACCGGGAAGTAAACCACTTGTCCTGTTTCCGAAGAATTCGCAGAGTCAAGAGAAGCAGTGGTTCCTATCACAGCAGAGGATTCCGCAGCAGAAGAAGAGGAAGCTAAAGCAGAAGAACCCAGCCCGAAAACCGGAAAGCTCTTCCGAAACAAGCCTTCTATTTCAACGAAGTCCGGTTCTCGTAGTATTCTTTCCATTTTCCTCCGTTACGTTCCGCTTTCAACCGTACCACCCCGTTGAAATATTCCTTCAACTTGGGCAGATCGTCCTTATTCTCCTTCATCACCGCGCCCATCAGGTTTTGCACCAGCGAGCGCATGCCCACCTCGCCATCACCATAATAATACGCATCGAGAGCCGACTGATAATAAACCGAAACAGCCTCAGCCGTACTCATCACGCCGGAGAGTTTCTGAATCTTAGCCTTCTCGAACGACGTACCATTGCGCAGTTCATTGAATGTAGAAGCGAGAATATCCACCACATCCTCTTGCACAGCGATGTCCAGCCCGTTGGCGGCAAACATCCCGTTGCACTGGTCGGTGATGATCTTACTTTCCAGCGCCACGCTGCGTACGGGTTCCACCGTTTCGAAGTTGAAACGGCGTTTCAACGCGCTACTCATCTCATTGATACCCTTGTCGCGGGTATTGGCGGTGGCAATGACATTGAATCCGTTGGCGGCAAAGAGCAGTCCGTCTTCGCCCAGCTCGGGGATATTTAGCACCCGGTCGCTCATGATACTGATCAAACTGTCCTGTATCTCGAGCGGGCAACGGGTGATCTCTTCGAAACGGGTGATGATGCCTTTCTTCATGCCTATATATACGGGCGACGGCACCAGCGCCTCGGGTACCGGACCTTTAGCCAGTAGCAGGGCGTAGTTCCAGGAGTACTTGATGCTGTCTTCGCTCGTTCCGGCGGTTCCCTGCACGGTGTTGGTACTGGTTCCGCAGATGGCGGCGGAGAGCAGTTCGCTCAGCATGGTCTTGGCCGTACCCGGTTCGCCTACGAGCATCAACCCGCGGTTGCCCGCCAGGGTGATGATGGAGCGTTCTACCAGCGCATCGTCACCGAAGAACTTCGGGGTGATGCTGATTTCCCGTCCATCGAGTTCCAGCGGTTGTTTCTCGCCGAGGATGAACGAGCGGACGGCACGGGGCGACAATAACCAGTTGGCCGGACGTGCGCCTGTATCGTGTTTATGGAGAGCGGCAAGCTCATCGGCATACCGCATCTCCATCAAGGGTTTCTGTACTTTGTTTGTTTCCATTATGCTTCGGTCAATTTATCGAACATGCCGATGATGGTGCTGACGAAACGTGCTGGAACAGCATCCGGAGCCAGTATCATGCTTTCCTTCGGTTCGTCGCTGGTGTTTTGCTCTTCGTCCAGGCGGTAGAATACAACCTCTTTCAGCGTGACACTCTCGTTGTACTCCTGCCCCATCCACATGTACTCAAAGTTGAGCAGGGCAGCGATGTTGAGCACCTTGTCCACCCAGTGGAAACAGGTATAGCTTCCGCCATCCCATACCTCGCCTCGCACCAGGTTGTACTTCTTTGCCAGTCCGGCAATCTTGCCCGACTGCGTGACAGTGCCGTCATAACGCTTCACCTTCTTCCCGTCTGTGTCTTTGTCTTCGAGCGCCACTACCGGAGCGGAGAGTTGCGGAAGCGGTTGCACCACCTCGTAGTCGCTCAACTGTTCGCGCCATTGTTCCAGCGTTTCGGCAGGCAGTTCCACCGGATGCACCAGTGAGATCGAAGCCTCGGCGGGCAGGGTGTATTCGTCCTCGTCGACGGTGTTGAACGTACCGTCGTCCATGTAGCGGAAGGTGGCGACTAATTCGTCTTTCTCGTACACACCCCAGATGAGTCCCGTAGCAAAACGGTGCATGATGGGGTTTTCTACAAACAGCTCGTTCCAGGCAGCGACCGACCAACGACGACCGTTCAGCAACACCTTTTCCAGGCGATTGGTTTGCGAATCGACCGTGGCCTTGATTTGCTTCTTTAACTCTGAGAACTCTTTTTTGGCAGCGGTGGCCTTTACGGTATCATCGCTCGCGGCAGGCGCAGGCATGGACTTGATCACCTTCTGCTTATCATTATCCGTGATGGAGAGCGAGAAGTCGGGCATCAGCGTAACGGTAAACGTACGTGCGCCGTAATCGAGCACTTTTTCGCCCTCGCGACTGAATCCCAATGTAGGCACAATCTTGTCCGACAGTTCGTCTTCGGGTATTTCGAGCGCTTTGGCGGCAAAAGCAAAAGCAGCTTTGGCAGCGTTCTTCACCTGGTTGTTGGGGAATTTCACAGACATGCCGTCTATCATCATCAGGGCAACGCTTCCACCGTTCATGGCGATGGCGTTGACCACAAAGGCGGCGATGGCTCCGCGGGCAGCTTCGGCCCAGTCTTTCAACTGTGTTTTCAGGCGGAGTATCTGTGAGTCGGACCCGTAGATGCAGTACGGCACCATGATCATCTTCTTCTTAGCTTCGGCATTGCCGTCCATCCAGAGGCGGTAGATGTTTTCGAGGGCAGCTTGCAGGTCTTGCGGATTAAGGCGGTCTACCACCTTGTCGCATACCTTGATCTTATACGGTTCTTCGAGCGAGAGGTATTCGGAGAGGATGTATTTCAACACCACGGCAGGGGCTTTTTCTGTCAGGTCGGCAAAGCGGATGTCGGTACACATGTCTTCGGGGATCCAGGAGATGAATTTCTGGTTGTCCGCATCGTAGTTGTCCTGACAGAACTCGATCACCGTCTGGTTGTCGGTGAATACGAAGTTGGCGCCGAACTTGCGTTCGTTGTCCCACCGCTTGATGAGTCGTTTGGCAGCGGCCAACGCATCGCCTTTCCACTTCGGCATACGGGCTTCGAGCAGCGGACGAATATCGGCCTCCTTGTCGTTGATCAGTTCTTCGGCTTTCTTGCGGACGATTTTTGACTTCGTACCAAGCAGGTCGAGCAGCGGTTCGACGTTCGTGTTCTTGTATTGTCCATAGAGCAGGTCGAGCCACACGATGACTTCTTCAATCCGCATGTTGCCACTGGTGAGGAGTTCCAAAGCGGTGGTATTGTTGGCCTCAACCAGTTCCTGGGTGACGGCCTGTGCCAGGCTGTCTTGCAACCATCCGCAAGAGACTTGCGCGAAGCAGTATGTCTTGAAAACGTCGGTAAGTGTATAGTCGCCTTCGGACTGGAGCAGGAGTTGCAGACTGTCCACGGGTGCCTGGTCCAGCCATGCCTTACGCGAGCGCAGGAAGTAGCCACCTATGTATTCCAGTTCGTTGTAATTGCTTCCGGAGAGGGTTTTCTTCGCGTTCCGGAGTAGGAAGGAGATGAAGCGGCGCACGCGCGACGAATGGTCGTACAGTATGCTCAACGATTCGATGATCTCGATGGCCGTTCCCCAACCCATGCCACGGCTGAAACGAATCGGTTCTTTCAACTCGGCAAGCGGCAGATTTTCGTCGGCAATGGCCGCGAAGTCAATATTTTTCTGATCGGTATACTCGGAAGTTATGCGTTTGAAGGTGCCCAACTGGATCAGTTGACTATCGGCCAGTTCGGCTTGTCCTTCGCCGTTGTGAAGCAGTGTGGCGATGAGGAAAAGGGCTTGGGTGAACTCCTGCGGATTGTTTGTCTTCGTAAGACGTCCGTAGAGTTCCATAAAGGTAGGCTTATCGTCCTGATAAAGCTTGCGGATAACAGCGGGTTTGTTGACATCGTTAATGGTGTTAGTCATCACCAGGTAATAGTACGGCCACTGCGGAGCACCAATCTCCCGGAGGAAGTCGGTCATCTTCTTGGCTGTTGTCAGCAAACAGACGACACGGGCTGCCTGATTGTTGGTGCGGAGTTGTTCCAGCAACATTTCTTTCAACCGGGGCGAGAGGGTATAACTAAAGTACAGGAAGGCAATGATGTGTTCCCCTCCCAAACGTTCGGCAAGATTTTCGATCACCGGAAGATAGTTTTGGTGTGCTGTCGGGTCCTGTTTCAGCAGGTGCATGGCCAGAAAGAGCGCCAAGTATATGTCGCGGGTAGACTTGCGCTTGGCCACCATTTCTTCCAGTTGGTCGGAAAACAGCCGGTCGGCAAAAGCTTTCGAGGGCTCCGGGTGGTATTTCAGCAGTTCGCCGGCAAGCCAATTGATATTGGCTGCGGAGATGTCGTTAAACTTGTTGACTGATTCTTTGACTACCGATTCAAAGTCGTATCCGATGCGGAGGGCGATAGCTGCGTCGTCCTGTATGCGGTATGAGCCGCTGATGAGTCCGCCGTTGCGTATCTTGGAGATGACGACAAGCATGCGTCGGGCCAGTTCGGAGTTTTCGCCGTCGAGCTCCTTGACTATCCAGTCTTCGTAATAGGCGTAGTACTTCCGTCCGGTGACGAGTTGGCCTATAGGATGTTCCGTTTCTCCATCGAGATATTTGTAAACAAGCGGGGTGAGTCCCCATTGGTAATAACTGTTCTCGAACTCTTTTCGCCAGAGTTCCATCATCTTTTCTTTTGTCATAGGATTAAATATAATTGTACGCTTAATACTTGCTTATTTTCTTAGAAGGCGAGCAAATATAGGGAAATTTTCATTAATCCTGTATTATTATGTTCTAATAAAAGAACAAAACAGAGTAGAAATGATCGCAATGTGATGTAAAAACAATCATTCAATGGTCTACTAGTTCATGCTCTGAGCACGAATAATAAGGGGAATAAGTATTAAAGCTGTCACCCAAACTTCATTTTCAAGATCCTCACTGCATTGAGTATGGCCAGCAATGCCACACCTACATCGGCAAACACGGCTTCCCACAGCGTGGCTATACCACCGGCACCCAACAGTAATACAAGCAGTTTCACGCCGAATGCCAAGGCAATGTTTTGCATCACGATTCGCCGGGTGGCTTTTCCTATCCGTATGGCAGTGGCGATTTTGGAAGGCTGGTCGGTTTGGATGATCACGTCGGCTGTTTCGATGGCTACATCGCTGCCCAAAGCACCCATGGCCATACCGATATCGCTCATGGCTAATACGGGGGCGTCATTGATGCCGTCGCCTACGAAAGCGATTTTGTTCGCGGGGTCTGCTTTTAGTTGTTCGATGTGTTGTACTTTGCCTTCGGGTAGCAAGTCGCCGTATGCTTGCGTGATGTTCAGCGAGGCAGCCAGTTTGGAGACGATGGCTTGTTTGTCGCCCGAGAGCATGACGATGTTTTTTATACCCATGCGTTGCAGGGACTCGATGGCGGCATGTGCATCTTCTTTCGGGGCGTCGGCTACGAGTATATAGCCTGCATACCTGCCGTCGATGGCGCACAGCACGATGGTTTCGGGGATAGACAGGGTTTCGGCGGGAAACGCGATGTGGTACTTGTCCAGGAGTTTGGCGTTGCCTGCTAATACGGTTTTTCCGTTGATGATGGCTTCCAGTCCGTGGCCTGCTATCTCTTTGACCTTTTCGGGTGGCAGAGGGTGCAATGCTTGTTTCCGGGCGTGCGCTACGATGGCTTTGGCGATGGGATGGGTGCTTTGTGATTCTACGGAGGCGATGGTTTCCAGTAGTTCGCTTTCGCTGCATACGCCGTTGGCCGGGACGATTTGTTGTACATCGAATACGCCTTGGGTCAGGGTTCCTGTTTTGTCCATCACCACGCTGTTTATCCGGGTGATGGCATCGAGGTAGTTACTGCCTTTGAACAGGATGCCGTTGCGCGAGGCTGCACCGATTCCACCGAAGTAGCCCAGCGGGATGCTGATGACCAACGCGCAGGGACAGGAGATGACCAGGAATACCAATGCGCGATAGAGCCAGTCGTTGAAATCGTACACGAAACTGCTTGCGGCCAATGAGTATATCCACGGCAGCAATACGATGGACACGGCCAACCCGACCATGATAGGGGTGTAAACGCGGGCGAATTTCCGTATGAATTGTTCCGTGGGGGCTTTGCGTTCGGTGGCATTCTGTACCAGTTCGAGGATACGTGCCAGTGCGCTTTGTCCGAAGGGTTTGCTGACGGTGATCCGTGCCACGGTGTCGGTAGCGATCATTCCGGCGAGTACTTCTTCGCCTTCGTGGAGGGTGCGCGGAACGCTTTCACCTGTCAACGCGGAGGTGTTGAACGAAGCTGATTGGGTTTGAAGTGTTCCATCGAGGGGTACTCGTTCGCCGGGTTTTACTTCGACGGTTTCGCCTACACGGACGGATTCGGGCGATACCGTTACGCGGGTTTCTGCTACAAACGCTTCTGTTGTGCGCGCTTCGTTTGTATGGGATTCGCTTTGAGATGCAACAGCTACAAATGCACCTTCTCTGAGCGATGACTCTGTTCTTATCACTGTAGCCGATTCGGGACGGACATCGAGCAATGCACTAATGTTCTTCTTGGCGCGGTTCACGGCATGTTCCTGAAACAGTTCACCGATGGCATAAAACAGCATCACGGCTACTCCTTCGGGGTATTCGCCAATGAAGAATGCTCCGATGGTGGCAATACTCATCAGTGAGAATTCAGTAAAAAAATCTTTTCGGGCAAAGGCTTCGCAGGATTCTTTGAGGACAGGAAGTCCAACGGGCAGATAGGCGACGATGTAGCCTATAAGTCGTATATTCCCGGTAAAGAAGTCCGGCTTCCACAGATAATCGAGCAGTAATCCGGTAACAAACAGAAGAGAGCTAACGAGAACCGGAAGATACATTTTCCATGCCGGCCGTTCGTCGGTACACGCGGATGGCGATTGGCTACAACTGCAACTGCATCCACAGCTTTGCGCTGCGCCCTGAACCTGAGAATCTTTATGTGACATAATCATTCTTGTTTTATTTGATGACACAAAGGTCGGGAGAGTTTCCTGCAACCTGGTTGCAAAGTTCG
>JAVBVD010000024.1:0-129438 GCA_031554635.1 Bacteroides sp. | reverse complement strand
TCGGTGAGCGCCGTACGTATCAGTCCCGACCTGAGCATTGCCCGCGTGTACCTCAGCATCTTCCCGTCCGAGAAAGGCGAAGAGATGGTGAAGAACATCAATGGCAACACGAAGTCTATCCGCTTCGAACTCGGAACACGGGTGCGTCATCAATTGCGCATCATCCCCGAACTGAAGTTCTTCGTGGACGACTCTCTCGACTACATCGAAAAGATTGATTCCCTGCTGAAGTGAACTTTCCCTTCTACATAGCCCGGCGGTACCTCTTCTCCAAGAAGAAGCACAATGCCATCAACATCATCTCCGGCGTATCCGTCTGTGGGGTGGCGTTGGCAACGCTGGCACTTGTCTGCACGCTTTCCGTGTTCAATGGTTTTCAGGACATGGTGGCGGATTTCTTTACCGCATTCGATCCCGAGTTGAAGATTACCGTTCGTGAAGGCAAAGTATTCGATGCCCAGGATGAACGTGTCCTTGCTGTTCGTGCCTTGCCCGAGGTGGCCGTGTCTACCGAAACACTCGAAGAGAATGTCATGGTGCAATACAAAGACCGGCAGGCGATGGCCATGCTCAAAGGCGTGGAAGACAGCTTCGAGCAACTAACCGGCATTGACAGCATCCTGTACGGGGCGGGCGATTTTATCCTTCACGATTCCATCGTTAGCTATGGGGTGATGGGCATTGAACTGGTCTCTACCCTTGGCACCGGTTTGCAGTTTGTCGATCCGTTGCGGATTTATGTTCCCAAACGGAATGCCCGAGTGAACATGGGCAACCCTTCTTCTTCGTTCAACGACGATTACCTGTTCTCGCCGGGTGTTGTTTTTGTGGTCAACCAGCAGAAGTACGACAGTCAATACATTCTGACCTCCCTGCAGTTTATCCGCTCCTTGTTGGAGTACACCACCGAAGTGTCGGCCCTCGAGCTGAAGCTCACGCCGGAAAGCGATGTGCGTTCCTGTAAGAAGCAGATCGAGAAGATATTGGGCGATGGTTTCGTGGTGCAAGACCGCTATGAACAGCAGGAAGATGTTTTCCGCATCATGGAGATCGAGAAACTGATCTCTTACCTCTTCCTCACCTTTATCCTGATGATTGCCTGCTTCAATGTAATCGGTTCACTTTCCATGCTGATCCTGGATAAGAAAGAAGATGTCATCACCCTGCGTAGCCTGGGGGCTGATGATCAGCTGATCCGGTGGATCTTCCTTTTCGAAGGATGGTTGATCTCCCTCTTCGGAGCCATTGCCGGTATTGTGCTGGGGTTGTTGTTCTGCTTCATCCAACAAATCTTCGGAGTTATTTCCCTGGGGGGAGACGGAGGTACGTTTGTGGTCGATTCTTATCCTGTGAGCGTGCATTTCTGGGACATTGTGATTGTATTTGTCACTGTGCTTGCCGTGGGCTTCCTGGCGGTATGGTATCCAGTACGTTATTTGAGTAAACGCATTCGATAATATATAGGTAGTATGAATAAATATCTGAAAGCCATTATTGCCGTGCTGATCTTCCTGATACTGCGCACGTTGATAGATAAATACATTCAACCTGGCCTGAACAGATCGGGCTGGGATTTCTTCCCCGCTTTCAATGTAGTGATGATTCCTTTCTGGTATTACCTGGTATTGTTGTTCGGCTGGGGAGCGCAATTCGGGAAGTTCAAGCGTTTGCTGGGACTTTGCATCATAGGTATTGTTCTGGTGTTTCTGACGGAGTTTTTTGTCACGGGCAGGATCTTCGGAAGTATTCTGGCTTACCTGATCGGGGCGTTGCTCACTGCTGCTTATCTGCTGATAGAGAAAGCGGTACTCCGGCACAAGGAATCTAAATAGGAATATTTATAGGTGTATGGGCGATAGCATGCTCCACTGTTCCTATACATTGAAATATTTTTCGCCCCTCCGCCCTTTTCAACCTTTCGCCAATCCTTTGTTTATTGGTATTCCAGTATGAAGCTGCCATCCTTCACCGCTCTTCACTGGGTTCACTTTGTCTCGTCCTGAAATTGGTTGACTCAAACCGGTTGTCTAACATATCCCGCTTCATTAACCAATGATTAGCAAGGTGGATATCAGTGATTTGCTGCTTTTAAATTGGCGTTCCACTACTGTGGAACGGCCATTCCATTACTGTGGAACAGCTGTTCCATTGCTGTGGAACACCATTTTGTGACTAGCGATAGGGATGGTGATGACTTACATCGATCTACGGGTCTGTTCTATAGATAGTTACAAAGCTGAGGATAGGTATGTAAGATAAATTGCGCCCTTTTTATTGTGTGAAGCGTCCATGTTTAGCTAACTATTGATGATTAGAAACCCTCGTTTGTTTACTTATTTTTAGGTATTGCCGACTTTTTTATGTCGCCTTAACTTTGCGGCATGAAAATTTTGCAATTTATGAAAAGATTAACAGGCTGCTTGGCTTTGGTATTCCTACTCACTCTAGGCCATACTCTTTCGGCTCAGGAAACATCCAACGGTGTGCAAGCAACAAGCAAATCCTCCGAAGAGGAGTATAGCAAGTTCCGCGTAGGTGGATACGGTGAAATGGTTGCCAGCTTTCTCGATTACGACTTCAACCGGCTCAACGGTTCCAGCTCGGGGGCTTCCAAGAAAAACCGGGGGGAGATCTCCATCCCGCGCTTTATCATCGGTTTCGACTATAAGTTCAGTCCCAAGTGGATTCTCGGAGCCGAGATTGAATTCGAATACGGTGGTACCGGTGTGGCACAGGAGATCGAATACTATGAAGAAGGCGGAGAGTTCGAAACCGAGATTGAAAAAGGAGGGGAGGTAGCCCTCGAACAATTCCACATCACACGACTTATCCATCGATCGTTCAATATTCGTGCAGGACATATCATTGTACCCGTTGGCCTCACCAACTCTCATCACGAGCCGATCAACTTCTTCGGCACCCGCCGACCGGAAGGCGAATGCACCATTCTTCCTTCTACCTGGCACGAAAACGGCATCTCGTTCTTCGGTGAATTCGGTAAGGGGTTCAAGTACGAGGTGCAGGTGGTCAACGGTCTGAACCCGCAAGGCTTCAGTCGTCAGGACTGGATAGCCTCAGGCAGACAGGGAACATTCGAGATCAATAACTTCAATACTCCCGCATTCGTGGGACGTTTGGACTACAGCGGTATCAAAGGATTGCGCATCGGAGCATCGGCCTACTATAATAAAACAGGCGAGAATGCTGTGAAGCCGGAGTTCACTACCGGTATCGATGCACCCGTGACCATCTTTACCGCCGATGCCCAATACCGTTCGGCCAACTTCATCGGCCGTGGGAATGTGGTGTACGGCAACCTGAATCAGAGTGTAGCCCTGAACAAAGCCAATAGACGCCTGTCCAGTACTTCCGGATTCTCCCGCACGCCGGTTGCCAAGAATGCTGTCAGCTATGCCGCCGAAGCCGGATACAATATCGGCTCTTTCTTTGGCGACAAGGCTCCCCGTGTTTTCCCCTTCCTTCGTTATGAATACTACAACCCACAGGAAAAAACTGCAGAAGGCATGATTGCCGATAAGCGTTTCCAAACGGATATGTATATGGTGGGAATGAACTACTTTGCCCTCCCTAACTTAGTGGTAAAGGCCGACTATGCGCACCGCCGCATAGGAAAAGGCAAGTATAACAGTGAAAATGAATTTTCGATTGGTCTGGCTTACATTGCCTGGTTCTTTCAGAAATAAGCGGATTCATTAGAATCAAACAGCTAACAATCAATAATAATATAACGATATGAAAAGAAAAAATCTTTTTGGAGTAATGGTGCTGGCACTCGCCGCATCGATGACTTTTACTGCTTGCAGTGAAGACAATACGGATCCCAACAGTGACTTGGGCGCCACGGAAGAAGAACTGGAACTGGTCATCAATACATACGTGGACAAGACAGTAGTTCCTACCTATGCCGATATGGAAACAAGGGTGACGACTCTGAAAAACAATGTGGATAAGTTTGTTGCCAACAGTACACAGGCCAATCTGGATGCTGCTTGCGAAGCGTGGCGTGCAGCCCGTGAACCCTGGGAACTTTCCGAATCCTTCCTTTTCGGACCGGCCGACTTCGAAGACCTCGACCCGAGTCTTGACTCCTGGCCATTGGATAAGGATATCATCGACCAGATCCTGAGCAGTGGGAATTTCGAAACGATCGATGCCGATGATATCAGTGGATTCCACACGCTGGAATACCTGATCTTTGATGCTGGCGAGAACAAAACAGCTGCCAATGTTACTGCAGCAGAAAAGTCGTACATGGCCAAGGTGGCCGAGTTGCTGCTCAGTGACACAAAGACATTGCACAGTGCATGGACTGACTATTTTGCTGCCGAGTTCAAGGCGCACAAATCCAAGCGCGTCGGAGGAAGTGTGTATGGTGCAGCAGCCCAAATTGTAGAGGGTTGTATCACTATCTCAGACGAGGTAGGTTCCGCCAAGATAGGCGAGCCTTACCAACTCTACAAGTCCGGCCAGACGAGTGAAGCTGTATTGAAAGTAGAATCATGGTACAGTTGGAACTCGCTGACCGACTACAAGAACAACATCATCTCCATCGAAAACTCCTACATGGGCGGACGTCGTGGCGATCGGAATGCTGCCGGAAGTCTTTCCACACTGGTGAAGAAATACAATGCAGGGCTCGATGCCGAGATACAGGCTGCTATCAAAACAGCCATGGATGCTATAAATGGTATACCGGATCCTTTCCGTAATAACCTACATAAGAAGACCGAGATTGAATATGCACAGGATGTGTTGGCAGATCTGAGCGAATCGCTGCTGAAAATCAAACGTGTGCTGGTACTGGATTAATTTTCTCACATAGATATTAATGAATAGAACATGGCTCTATTTAATAGGTAGATATACCCTGCTGGTTGCAGCAGGGTTATTCTGCTTTAGTTGCGAGAGTGATAGTTATGACGACACACTCATCATCAAACCCAATGGGAAGGTGGCGCTCCCGGCCGAATTATCGGCTGGGATTTCGACAGTTTTCATGTCGTCCAACAAAGCGTACGATACCAACGCCGGTTGGGTGACGGGTGAAAATACGTATCGCTTCGTGGCGGGCGACAAGCTCTATGACGATTCCCGTGTCAGCGGAAGCGGTTACAGCGGTGGACTGGGACCGGTTTATGCAGGCTTCTCCTGCAGCAGTTGCCACAAGAACGCCGGGCGTACCAAGCCGACGCTCTTTACCGATGGTGGTTCGGGCGCTTATGGCTTCTCGTCCATGCTGGTGTATATCTCCCGCAAGAACGGCGCTTTCTTCCAGAACTACGGACGGGTACTTCATGATCAGGCCATCTACGGCGTAAAGCCCGAAGGAAAGCTGAAAGCTACGTATACCGAGAAGGAGTACGAATTTCCCGATGGCGAAAAGTATGCCCTCATCACGCCGCATTACGAGATCACCGACTGGTATGCCGACAGCATACGCCCGCAGGATCTGAATATCACTGTGCGCATCCCGCTCCGCCACGTAGGAATGGGGCAGATGATGGCGCTGGATCTCGATGAGCTGGAACGCCTTGCTGCTCAGAGTAACTACCCGGAGTATGGCATCAGCGGACGGTTGAACTACATCATGGAACGTGGTGTGCGACAAATCGGCGTCTCGGGCAACAAAGCCCAGCATGCCGACCTGACCGTGGAACTCGGTTTCTCCAGCGATATGGGAGTGACAAGCGACCGTTATCCGGAAGAGATCGCCGAAGGACAGGCGCAAATGATGGGCTTCTCACAGTGGGGCGCCCAGATCTCTACCCGCGACATGGAAGATGTGGACCTCTACCTGCAGGCGCTCGGGGTCCCCGCACGTCGTAATGTAACGGACGAAACGGTTAAGAAGGGCGAACAGAACTTCTACAAAGCCAAGTGCCACCTGTGCCACACAGTGACACTCCACACCCGCAAGCGCGGAACGGCGCTACTCAACGGTACACAGCTTCCCTGGCTCGGCGGACAAACCATTCATCCTTATTCCGACTACCTGTTGCATGACATGGGCAAGGAACTGGACGACCAGTACGTCAGCGGGCTTGCCATGGGATGCGAATGGCGCACCACCCCGTTGTGGGGTATCGGCTTGCAGGAGACGGTCAACGGACATACGCACTTCCTCCACGACGGACGCGCCCGCAACCTGACGGAAGCCATCATGTGGCACGGTGGAGAGGGAGAAGCTTCGAAAAATATATTCAAAAAAATGAACAAAGAGGATCGCGATGCAGTGCTCGTTTTCCTGAATTCGCTTTAAGGGATTTTCCTCCGGCACCGGAAGTATCATCCCGAAGGTTCGGAAGGGTCGGGTCGAAGGTTTTAAACCTAAGGCCGGAAGGTTTTAAACCTTCGACCCTTAGGTTTAAAACCTTCCGGGGGTAGGCCTACAAGTATCTGAAACCCCGGTGGAAGCCGACTGTCGGAGGATGCTAAAAAAAGGCGAATTATCTTGCCCGATATCAATCATTAAGTAACCATTATAAAAATGAAAAGATTAAGAAAAATACTGACTACATCCCTGATGGCGGCCATCACTGTTACCCTGTCTGCCCAAGCGATAGACGACAAATACGTGGAGAACGACGTGGTCTCTCTGGCCGGCAAAGAAGGCTTTACCTTCAAAACCAAGCAGGGCGATTTTCTCTTCAAGCCCTACATGCTTGTACAGGCTTCGGCCAACTTTAATTACTACGACGACGAAGGTCTGGACAAGGCATACAACCAGGACAACATTGCCAACTCCGGTTTCTCCATCCCGAACGCCATCCTCGGATTCACCGGAAAAGCCTTCGGGAAGGTCACATTCAACCTTTCTATCAACGCTTCGCAAAGCGGTGGCGCCTTGTTGCAACAGGCATGGTTCGATGTGGCGATGAAAGATCAGTTGCGCTTCCGTGCCGGTAAGTTCAAAACACCTTTCACCCATGCCTACCTCACTACGCTGGGCGAAACACTCTTCCCCGCACTGCCCACCTCGCTGACAGCTCCCGTCATTGTTCCTTACTCGCTCAATGCGGTGAATCCCGCTATGGGTACCGGGTTCGACCTTGGCGTGCAGGTACATGGTTTGTTGGCCGGTAAGTGGAATTACCAATTGGGTATATTCAACGGAACGGGTATCGGTGTGAACACTGCCACCAAAACATTCAGCGACGATTACCACATCCCCTCATTGCTCTATACCGGACGGTTGGCTTACATGCCCAAAGGCATCATGCCCTCCTCGCAAGGAAACCCCGGTAACCTGCGCGACGACAAGATGCTGTTCGCCGTATCTACCTCGTACAATGTAGAGAGCGAAAACGAAAGCACGAACGACCTGCGTGTCGGCGCCGAATTTGCCTGGATCAAGAACCGTCTTTACCTCGCCGGGGAGGTGTATTATATGAATATGAAGTTTACCGAACGGCAACAAATATCGGAAGCGTACAACTTCCTGGGCGGATATGCACAGGCCGGTTACTTCCTGACCGATAAGTTGCAAGCGGCGCTTCGTTACGACATTTACAACCGCAACGGCATGGACACCAACGGCTACATCAACATGCCTGCCCTGGGGTTCAACTATTTCTTTTCGAACTACAACCTTAAGTTGCAGGCCATGTACCAGTACATGGGTCGCGTGGGGCACGACACCCAGCTCGATCGTGACAACGACGACCTCGGACTAAGTACCCATACCGGTATCATCATGCTGCAATACTCATTCTAAACCATCGTCGGTATGAAGAATTTCTTAGGACTACTATCCCTGCTTTTGTTGCTGGCCGGCTGCGACGACGGGAAGATATACCCCCGGGAGGTCGAGGAAGAAGTGGGCCGGAAGGTAACGCTCTCCACCCGGTTCAAAGGACTCGGGGCCTGGCCGGAAGCCTATCAGCTGGTACTGGCAGGGTTCGACGACGAAACTACGATCCCCGTAATATCGAAAGTGGTATCGATGCCCGCATCGGAACAGGAATTGGTAACGGTCACCATCAATGCCCTGCCGGAAGAGGTGAAAGTGGTATCGGTTTCCATCGTTACCCGTGGCCGGTCGTTGATACACCACCTGTACCGGATGGAGATGGCAGGACACACGGAGGACGACATCACCCTGCCGGTGAGCGAAATCAACGTGGCTTCGTTTGGCCGCATACAGAAACAGGTGTTCAACCTCTATTGCGCCAATTGCCACGGGGGCCGGGAACAAGCGGCGGCCGGACTCTACCTCACCGAAGGGAAAAGTTACGAAGCGCTGGTTGGCAAACATGCCACGACCGCATCTGCCGAGTGGTTGGTGAAAGCGGAAGATGCACAGGGCAGTTACCTGCATCACATCCTCACAGAGGATATCATACGGTACAACCATACCGATGTGCTTCCCGAAACGGAGTTGGTGACACTCATCGATACATGGATCCATACCGGTGCGTCGGCCGAATAATAAAATAAAACAATAGATATGATAAGCAAAATCCAAAAAGCGTTTCCCGCCTACAAGGCAAATGCTGAACTATCGACCTTCCGTTCGCACGGAGAGGTGGTGGAATACCATGCCATGCTGCACGTAGATGGCAGCACGGACAATTACGAAACACAGTTACTGAATATACAGCAGGCATATACCGAGTTGCTGGATACCTGCCTGCCCGCCGGAGTGGTACCGGTGATGATGCGTTACTTCCTGAGCGATGCCGCCAACCAGACGGAAGGGCTCGAAGCGGAACTGGCGAAAGATTCTTCACCTTCCCCGGCAGCCGTATCCATCGTGCAGCAACCACCGTTAGACGGTAGCAAGATAGCTCTGTGGGTGTACCTGTTGAGCGATATCGTTGTACTGATGGACACCCCGTTCGACTTCAGTTACTGCCACGGTAAGTATACGCATCACTGGACAGGTGCGCAACACGTAGCCTCAGGCGATTCCGAATCGCAGACGTATGCTTTGCTGGAGAAATACGAGAAGAACCTCGAAGCATCGGGCTGTAACATTGCCGATAACTGCGTACGCACGTGGTTCTTCGTCCAGAACGTGGATGTGAACTATGCCGGGGTGGTGGAAGCCCGCAAGGAGAACTTCATCGGGCAGGGACTGACAGATCAGACGCATTACATCGCCAGCACCGGCATCGAAGGTCGCCATGCCAATCCAGAAGTGCATGTGCTGCTCGATACGTATGCCGTGGGAGGTATTGAAACGGAACAGATGAAACATTTATATGCATTGACGCACCTGAGCCCTACGTACGATTACGGGGTGACTTTTGAAAGGGGGGTGAGTATGGAATATGGAGACAGAAAGCAGTTGTACATCAGTGGAACGGCCAGTATCGATCATAAGGGAGTGGTGCTGCATGTCGGCGATGTCATCGCCCAGACCCGCCGGATGTGGGAGAATGTGGAGAAGCTACTCGAAGAGGGTGGTTCCAGTTTCGACGATGTGGCGCAGATGATCATCTACTTGCGTGATGTAGCCGACTATCCGGAGGTGAAACGTATGTTCGACGAACAGTTCCCGGATGTTCCGAAGCAGATTGTACTGGCGCCTGTTTGTCGGCCGTCATGGCTCATCGAGATGGAGTGCATTGCGGTGAAAGAACAAAAAGATGAACGGTTTGAGATTTTTTAATTCTTAATTCTTAATTCCAAAGTGAAGGCTGCGTTTGGTTTTTATGTGTGGATGATGGTGCTGCTGGCAGTAGCAACCGTGGTGGAGAAGTACAACGGTACGCCATTTGTCAGTGAATACATGTATGGGTCGTGGTGGTTCGTATTGCTTTGGGCAGTAATCACCTTACCGGCTTTGGCATATATCATCCGCCGGAAGATGTATCGGCAGAAACCTTCTTTCCTGCTTCATCTTTCTTTGGCGGTGATACTTGCCGGGGCGTCGCTCACCTTCATTACCGGAAAGCAGGGTATGATGCACCTTCGGCAAGGACAGCTTGTGAACCATTTTACCGATGCGGATAAACAACAGGACATGCACATCCCGTTCGAGATGGTGCTCGATACCTTTTATATTCATTATTATCCCGGGACGGAAACTCCGGCCGACTATGTAAGCCGTGTTCATCTCGTCGGTAAGGAACAGGTGGGGAGTGAGATTTCGATGAATCACATCTTCTCCCATCGCGGTTACCGGTTCTACCAGAGTTCATTTGATGACGACAAGCAAGGCAGTTGGTTGTCGGTCAACTACGACCCGTGGGGCATACCGGTGACCTATACCGGCTACGGGTTACTATTGGTCAGCATGCTGTGGTTGATGTTTGCCCCCGGAAGCGGCTTCCGTACATTGCTGAAACACCCGTTGTTGCGACAGGCGAGTGTCATTCTTCTGTTATGTGGATATGCCTCATCGGCGGAGGCTGCAACTGTGCTCAGCCGGGAAGAAGCAGCCAAGTATGCCGGAAAGCAGGTGATGTATCATGACCGGGTGGTACCGCTCAACACCCTTGCCCGCGACTTTGTGACCAAGATTACCGGAAAAGTATCTTACAAGGGCTATACCCCCGAACAAGTACTTACCGGTTTCCTGTTCTATCCCGAAGAGTGGCAACATGAACCCATTATTCGCATCAAGGACAAAGGTGTGCAACGTATTCTGGGGGTAGGGGAGTACGCCTGCCTGACAGACTTCTTCACCGATCATAAACAGTACATTTTGCAGGAGTATTGGGATAAATTGCACCAGTCGGGCAAGCAAAGCGGGTTGCTCAAAGGCATCACCGAAGCCGACGAGAAGGTGGCGCTGATTGCCATGCTCCGCGAAGGAACTTTACTGAAACCTGTACCTGAAAGTGGTGTGAGGCGGTTGACCAACCGGGAAATACAGCTGGAATTGCTTTACAACCGCATTCCTTTTACTTCTCTTTTGTTCAAGATAAATCTTACACTGGGGCTTTTGTCGTTCATCCTGTTGGGTATCGGATGGAAACGTAGTAAGCGATTGAAATGCAACGGGCAGGTGGAAACTTCCCTTCCTATCGATTCTTCGAATTCCTGCATTTCACCAGCGGTGTTTCAATACCTTTTCTTCGGTTTGCTGCTGGCTTCTTTCCTTTTTCATACGGTAGGCATCGGGCTGCGTACCTATATTGGTGGACGCTTCCCATTGAGCAACGGTTACGAAACGATGTTGTTCACGGCCTGGTGTGTAATGTTGGTTGCTTTGCTGTGCCACCGCCGCTTCCCGTTGGCGATGTCGTTCGGCTTCCTGCTTTCCGGGTTTACGCTGTTGGTAGCCAGCCTCGGGCAAATGAATCCGCACATCACTCCGTTGATGCCGGTATTGGTGTCTCCGTTGTTGAGCTTGCATGTATCGTGCATCATGATGTCGTATGCCCTGTTTGGTTTCCTCTTGCTGAATGGATTGATTGCTCTGTATCTATCAGCCTTTCGTTGCAAACAAAGTTGTGAGCTTCCGGACCGGGAAGTGGAACGACTTACCCTCTTTAGCCGGTTATTGCTCTATCCCGCGGTCTTTCTGTTGGGTATCGGTATCTTCATCGGTGCTATCTGGGCCAATGTATCGTGGGGGCGCTACTGGGCGTGGGACCCGAAAGAGGTATGGGCGCTGATCACCTTTATGGTATATGCGCTGGCTTTTCACTTGTCTAGTCTGGGTTGGTTTCGCCGACCGGTTTTCTTTCATCTCTATCTGGTATTAGCTTTCAGTACGGTGTTGATGACCTACTTCGGGGTGAATTATGTATTGGGCGGTATGCATAGCTACGGCAGTTGATTGACTGCATATGGTTTATCTGCTTAGTAACTAATCCTGTGGATGCATTGAGGTTCGGATTTTTATCAAAGAAAACTTGCTGAAGTAAATAAAATTTGCAATGTTTGTATCTTATAAAAACACATTCCGTTTTATCAATGATTCAGCATGGTAAGAAAATACATTCCCCTGTTCTTTATTTGCATGGTCTGTTTACCAATATTTGGCCAGAACAGTGAAAGTAAACTGATTGAGTTACCACTTACCCATCACGATGGTTACGGGCGATTTCAGGGTGGGCTCTTCCTCATACACTTTTCTCCGGAGAAATTGGAAGATGCCTCCTGGACAGTTCCGCATAAAATATTAAAGGGAGTTCCGGCCGATTGGAAAGAGGTGAAGAAAGGAATGATAACTATCGACATGTTTCAAGAGTATTATCAGGATTATCACTCGGGATATCTTAGTACCGAGTTTTACGAACGGGTAAAGCAAAAGCGGCATTGGCCGGCGGATAGCACTCACTTGTCGAAAACTCCTATCAAGTGCACCGTGGGGGTTGCCGTGGGTACGGATGCTACCGGGCAAAAGAAAGTCGTGATCGATCAGAATAATAACGGTGATTTTAGTGATGACACTCCATGCACTCTTACCAGAATGCCGGGTTTTGAAATTGTAAACGAGCAGTTGACGGAAATAGCTGTCCCGGTAACTTTTGAAAGGCTGCAAGGAGGGAAAATTATTCAAATGCGTACGCTGGTAGCAGTGGTGGAACTCGACAATGGCTGGTGTGCTTACAATCTCCCGCAATACGCTACCGCCGAATGCGAAGGACAACTGATCGGCATTTACGGAAGATTCCGTTTTCTGGATTATGGTGACACATGCCTTGCGCTACTGAATGAAGGTGACACATCTACCATTGCCTGGAACGAAGTATTCGATATCAACGAATACATCAAGATTCACGATACCTATTACAAGAATCTGGGAGTAGATATTAGCAAGAATGTATTGCGTCTGCAAGCGGCAGAAGTTCCTGCCAGCCAGTTGTACTCCACGCAGGTCGGTTTTCGCGCCATCGGTTTCTCGGGGAATGATTACCAGACCCAAGCGAAACTGAGTCTGGAAGGCTGTCAGGGTAAGTATGTGTTTGTTCATTTCTGGTCTTCCACGTGTGGCTCGTGTCTGAAAGAATTTCCGGAACTGAAAGAACTCTATGCCACGGCGGATAAATCGAAGGTGGAGATAATCGGCATAGTGGATGAGCCCTCTAATCGTGCGGTAGACAGGATTCTGGAGAAGTATGGTGTCAACTGGCCGCAAATACAATCGTATGGAGCCGGGTCGATTACTTCCAGGTATGGTCTGAATGCCTTTCCGGCTACATTCCTGATTGATCCCGATGGGGTTATTCTTGTGAGAGACCTTCGGGGAAAAGATGTGGAGAGCAGGTTCAAGGAGCTGAACCTACTGAAATGATTTATTCCAATCATGTCCACTCCGCGAAAAATTCTCATGCCAAAGCTTGCTTTTTAAACGAATAATTACGTGTTTTGCGTTACACATTTTATGTAACGTAAAATACGTAATCCATGAAACCAAACAATCCTTTCTTAGTCTACGGCTATAACGGCCCTTCCTACTTCTGCGATCGCGAAGAGAAAACAGCCAAGATGATCTCAGCGTTGCACAACGAGCGGAATCTAACTCTCATTGCTCCTCGTCGTATGGGTAAAACAAGCCTCATCAAGAATATCTTTTACCATATGGAAGCACAGGAAAAAGAAACGGTATGTTTATACATAGATATCTACTCCACCCGCGATTTAAAAGCATTTGTCCAATTGTTGGCACAAACAGTTCTTGGCGGGCTTGACACGTTATCGCAAAACGTGCTGCGTAAACTTACGGGCTTCTTCAAAAGTTGTCGTCCCATCTTCAGCTTTGACGAACGTACCGGAATGCCGACAGTAGCCGTCGATCTCGTTCCGGAACAAGCGGAACAAACTCTGAAAGAAATTCTTGACTACATAGCCGATTCGGGCAAGCGTTGTTACATTGCCATCGACGAGTTTCAGCAAATTACCGAGTATCCGGAAAAAGGTGTGGAAGCGCTTTTACGTTCTTATATCCAATTCATGCCGAATGTACATTTCATTTTCTCCGGAAGCAAGATGCATCTGATGGAAGAGATGTTTACCTCTGCCAAACGCCCTTTTTACCAAAGCACACAACTCATTCTTTTGAAGGAAATATCACAAGATGCTTATTATCGGTTTGCTGCCGGTTTCTTTGAGGAGGCGCAGCAGGAACTGTCGCCGGAGGTATTCGGATACATCTACCGGTTGGTAAACGGGCATACATGGTACATGCAGGTGATACTCAACCGGCTATACGAAACGAACGAGAAGCGTATAACTCAAGAGAAGGTGGACGACATCATTCAGTCGATTCTGGAGGAACAGGAGCCTATCTACCAGAACCACCTCAACCTATTGACAACCAATCAGGTGGGCATTCTGAAAGCGATAGCCTCAGAAGGGTGCGTGAAAAACATCAATTCCAGTGAGTTCATCCGAAAATATAATCTTAAGACTCCCAGCAGCGTGAATGTTGCACTGAAATCGCTACTCAATAAAGAATTATTGTACATCACTCCTGACGGGTACACGGTGTACGACCGTTTTTTGAGTCGCTGGCTTAAGGATGCTATTTTGTAACTTTAACCGGCTGAACTACACTTTTCCCCCTCCGAACCGCATCTCCTGACAAATAACTGAAACCTTCTCAAATGTTAAACAAAAGCGATTCCCGGTTGTTGTAATTATGTCTTAGGAACACTTGACGTTAATAATTACAATCATGGAATCAACACAAATGGATTTTTTACCTATACTGTTACATATCGTTTTTTGCACGATTATGATGTGTCTGGTTATTGCCGTTTCCAACTGGTTAGGGCCCAAACACAACGCTAAGAATAAGAGTGGAAACTTCGAATGTGGAATTGAACCCATAGGTGACGCTCGTCACCCTTTCGCCGTCAGATATTTTCTAACAGCTATCTTGTTTGTACTTTTCGATATTGAAATCATTTTCATGTATCCGTGGGCCGTCGACTTTGCGTCGTCGGGTCTGGGCGGATTGTTGAAGATGGGTGGCTTTATGGCTGTCCTCTTTATCGGCTATTTGTACATTATCAAACGAAAAGCCCTCGATTGGGAAAACTAAAAGAACAGAATGAAATGAATGAGTCTAATAAAACCCACGTAAACGTTGTCCCCGCCCCGGAAGGCTATCGGGGACAAGGTTTTTTTGCCACCCGGTTCGACTATGTCATCGGGATGGCGCGGGCCAACTCCCTGTGGCCGTTGCCTTTTGCTACTTCCTGCTGTGGCATCGAATTTATGTCGACCATGGCTTCCACTTACGATATGGGACGCTTCGGAGCGGAACGCAACAGCTTCTCTCCGCGTCAGGCCGATATGCTGCTGGTGATGGGAACCATTGCCAAGAAGATGGTGCCTGTACTCCGGCAGGTGTACGAGCAGATGGCCGAACCCAAGTGGGTGATGGCTGTAGGTGCCTGCGCTTCTTCCGGCGGTATCTTCGATACGTATTCCGTGTTGCAGGGCATCGACAAGGTGATTCCCGTAGATGTGTACGTTCCGGGATGTCCGCCACGTCCCGAGCAGATTATCGACGGACTGATACAGTTACAGGAGATCGTGAAGCACGAATCGGTTCACCGCCGTGCTTCGGAACGATACCAGGAGTTACTTGAATCTTATAAATTCGAATAATATGGCATTGGAAACCAAAGACATTCAGAGCCGGTTGGAAGAGCATTTCGGCACTCCGGTAAGTAACTTCCGTATGGAATACGATATCCTTACGCTGGATGTGGCACCGGAATCGGCGCATGCGCTCATTCGGTTTATGAAGAATGACGAAAGACTGCAGTTCAACTTCCTGACCGATTTGTGCGGGGTTCATTATCCTGATCATCCAAAGGAAGCACAGTTTGCGGTAGTGTACCTGATGCACAACTGGCTGGACAATGTCCGTGTCCGTATCAAAGTGTATGTGGATGGCGACAACCCCGAACTTGCTACCGTAACGGATGTCTTCGAGTCGGCCAACTGGATGGAACGGGAAACGTGGGATTTTTTCGGAATCCGCTTCACGGGTCATCCCAACCTGAAGCGTATCCTGAACGTGGAAAGCATGGTTTCTTTTCCTCTGCGAAAGGAATATCCGCTGGAAGATGCCGGACGTTCGGATAAAGATGACCGTTATTTCGGTCGCGCACCCGGTAACCGGCAACAGAATGCCATTAAGTATAAAAACTCATAAACCCCACTCGCTATGTCTCAATTTGCTCCCCATACGGCCGAGTATTTCGAAGAGCTTATCCGGAATCAGGAACCCGAAGATGGTCACGAACTGTCGGTGATGAACCTCGGACCTACTCACCCTGCTACGCACGGTGTGTTTCAGAATATATTGCTGATGGATGGTGATACGATCCTCGATACTGAAATTACGATCGGTTACATTCATCGTGCCTTCGAGAAGATTGCCGAGAACCGTACCTTCTACCAGATTACTCCGCTGACAGACCGGCTGAATTATTGTTCGGCTCCGCTCAACAATATGGCGTGGTGGCTGACGGTGGAGAAAGCATTCGGCATCGAGATTCCCAAGCGTGCACAGTACATGCGCGTCATTGTGATGGAGTTGGCACGTATTGCCGACCATATCATCTGCAACGGTATCCTGGGTGTGGATGCAGGTGCATACAGTGGCTTCCTCTATGTGATGAAGTATCGCGAGTTGGTTTATGAGATATACGAAGAGATTTGCGGCGGTCGCTTGACAACGAACATGGGACGTATCGGCGGTTTCGAACGCGAATGGAGCGAGGCGGCTTGGAAGAAATTGGATACCTTCTTAAAGGAATTCCCAAAAGCATGGGACGAACTGGAAGGACTTTTCCTGCGCAACCGTATCTTCATGGATCGTACCATCGGTGTGGGAGCTATCTCGGCCGAGAAGGCGATGAACTACGGGCTAACAGGGCCGAATCTCCGTGCAACAGGTATCGACTACGATATCCGTAAGATGAATCCGTACAGCTCGTACGAGGATTTCGATTTCGATATTCCCGTCGGAAAGTCGGGTGATACGTACGATCGTTGGTGTGTACGAGCCGGTGAGGTGAAAGAAAGTATGAAGATCATCCGCCAGGCGTTGAAGAAGTTGGAACACATGAAGGGACAGCCTTTCCATGCCGATCTGCCGGAGTATTACCTGCCGCCGAAAGAGGAGGTGTACACAGAGATGGAGTCACTGATCAATCATTTCAAGATTGTGATGGGCGAGGTTCCTGTTCCGGTGGGGGAGGTATATCATGCGGTAGAAGCGGCCAATGGAGAGTTGGGTATGTACCTGATAACGGATGGCTCGCGTGCGCCGTACCGTTTGCATTTCCGGCGGCCGTGCTTTGTGTTTTATCAGGCATTCCCTGAATTGATAAAGGGACAAACCATCTCCGACGCCATCCTCACGCTATCGAGCCTGAATGTAATTGCCGGAGAACTGGACGCTTAGAAATTAAGAATTAAAAATTAAGAATTCCTCAGTTTCAAACTTATGCAAGAAATAAATATAACGCCGGAACTATCAGTGCGCATTGACGAACTCGTCAGCCGCTACCCGGCTGATAAGAAGAAATCAGCCTTGCTGCCTGTGCTGCATGCCGTTCAGGATGCACATGGCGACTGGTTGAGCGTTCCGCTGATGGACAAAGTGGCGGAGATACTCGGTATCACCCCCATCGAAGTGTACGAAGTGGTCACATTCTACACCATGTTCAACCAAAAGCCGATGGGGAAATACATGCTTGAGTTTTGTCGTACTGCCTGCTGTTCACTACGTGGCGGGGAAGAGATGGTGGATTACACGTGCCGAAAACTAGGCATTCAACCGGGGGAAACCACTCCCGACGGTATGTTCAGCGTAGTTACCACCGAGTGCCTCGGAGCTTGTGGCTTTGGCCCCATGCTGCAACTGGGCGATTTCTACCACGAGCATCTGACTCCCGCCAGGATCGATCAATTGATTGAGGATTGCCGGGCAGGGAAAGTGCAGGTATACGCCGGTTGAGAAGATACCGGCCGAAACAGTAAACGCGATTGATAAAAGATAAAAATCATCGGAATGAGTCGAAAGATATTATTAAAGGATATAGATATTCCCGGCATTGAAGGGTACGATGTATACCGCAAGAACGGCGGTTATGCATCCGTAGAGAAAGTACTCCGTAGCCTGACGCCCCTCGAAGTGACCGAACAGGTAAAAACCTCGGGACTTCGTGGACGGGGAGGGGCAGGCTTTCCCATGGGAATGAAATGGAGTTTCATCGACCGCACAGCGGGGAAGCAACGCCACCTGGTGGTCAACGCCGACGAATCGGAACCGGGAACGTTCAAAGACCGGTACCTGATGCATCACATTCCTCATCTGCTCATCGAAGGAGCGATTGTGGCAAGTTATGCGTTGGAAGCCAACCTCTCGTACATCTATATCCGGGGCGAATACATGTGGATATACAAACTTTTGGAGAAAGCCATTGCTGAGGCGTATGCCAACGGCTGGCTGGGCAAGAACATACTGGGTACCGGCTATTCGCTCGACCTGCATGTGCATTGCGGAGCCGGCGCCTATATCTGCGGAGAAGAAACCGCTCTGCTCGAATCGCTTGAAGGTAAACGTGGCAACCCACGTATGAAACCGCCCTTCCCGGCAGTGAGTGGATTGTGGGCTGAACCTACGGTAGTCAACAATGTTGAATCGATTGCCGCTGTTCCCTGGATCATAAACAACGGTGGAGAAGAGTACGCTAAAATCGGTATCGGCCGTTCTACCGGAACCAAACTGATTTCGGCCTCGGGGCATATCAAGAATCCGGGAGTGTATGAGATTGAACTGGGACTCCCGGTTGAAGAGTTCTTTTACTCAGACGAATATCTCGGTGGTATGATGGACGAACGTCCGTTGAAAGCCGTGATACCCGGAGGCTCTTCCGTACAGATTCTTCCTATACCTTATATATTTAAGACCGCCGCCGGCGAAGACCGGCTGATGAGTTACGAGTCATGGGGCGATGGCGGTGCCATTACCGGATCGTCGCTCGGTTCGGGAGGATTTATCGTGTACAACGATACCGCTTGCATCGTGCGCAACACCTGGAACCTCGCCCGGTTCTATCATCACGAAAGTTGCGGACAATGCAGTCCGTGCCGCGAAGGAACCGGATGGATGGAGAAAGTTCTTCATCGCATTGAAACCGGTTCGGGGCGTGATAAGGACATCGACCTGCTGTTCAACATCCAACGGCACATCGAAGGAAATACCATCTGTCCGTTGGGCGATGCCGCTGCCTGGCCGGTAGCTGCTGCCATCCGGCACTTCCGCGAAGAGTTTGAATACCACATACGTTTTCCCGAGAAGATAAAGGATAAAGATCATTTCGTGAAAGAACCTATGTCGAACGTTTCACCCGCTTTGGTGAATAATTAAATAAGTAGTAAAGATGAAAATTACAATAGACAATCAGACCATTGACGTGGCGCCGGGAACAACCATCCTACAGGCAGCCCGTGCGATTGGCGGTCCGTGCGTCCCACCCGCCATGTGCTACTACTCCAAGTTGAAAGACTGTGGAGGAAAGTGCCGTTGCTGCCTGGTCGAGGTTACCAAAGGAAGCGACAAAGACCCGCGTCCGATGCCCAAACTGATGGCATCGTGCGTTACCGCCGCGCAGGACGGCATGGAGGTGAAAAGCGCTACTTCCGAGAAAGCATTGGAAGCCCGCAAGGCTGTGACCGAGTTCCTGCTGATCAATCATCCGCTCGATTGCCCGGTATGCGACCAGGCAGGCGAGTGCGACCTGCAGAATCTGGCCTATAACAACAAGGCCTTTAAGTCGCGCTTCGAAGAGGAGAAAGAAGTCTTCCAGCACGAAGATATCGGACCGTACATCGAACTGAACAAAGACCGGTGTATCCTCTGCTACCGTTGTGTCAAGCTGGCCGACGAGCTTACTCCCGACCGGGTACATGGAGTCATCAACCGGGGCGACCGTGCGGAAATCTCCACGTATATTCAAAACTCTGTGGAAAGCGACTTCTCCGGTAATATGATCGATGTTTGCCCCGTAGGTGCGCTTACCGACAAAACCTTCCGCTTTGAGTCCCGCGTATGGTTTACCAAGAAATTCGACGCCCACCGTGATTGCCCGAAATGTGCCGGAAAAGTGATCCTCTGGATGTTCGGCAATGAAGTACTCCGTGTCTCGGCCCGTAAGGACAAGTATTCCGAAGTGGAAGACTTTATCTGCAACGAATGCCGTTTCGACCATAAACATGTGGAAGATTGGGTGGTGGAAGGTCCCCGGAAGTTCCTCCGTCAATCGGTGCTGAACATCAATAACTATACCCGTCCTTTGGAAAAGGTCGACCTCGGCATGGACGAACTTACCCTGAAAGGGCGTGAACAAGACCGTGAGAAGATAAGTATGGAAGAAATTCCGTATGACGAACAATGATAAATTAAGAATTAAAAATTATGAATGAAGAATTTACAGACCCAAGCAGAATAGGGATAATAGAAGAATGGTCCAATAAGCCAATTCTTAATTTTTAATTCTTCATTCTTCATTAATAAAAGTATGGAACTGTCATTTATCATAGAAAAGCTACTGTTTATCCTCGTGGTATTCGGCGTGACGATGCTCACTGCCCTGTACCTGACGTATGCTGAGCGTAAGGTAGCAGGATTCCTGCAAGACCGTTACGGTCCCAACCGGGCGGGGTGGTTCGGATTGCTGCAACCCATTTACGACGGGATCAAGCTCTTTGCCAAAGAAGAATTCTTCCCGGCAACGGGTAACAAAGTGCTGTTCGTCATAGGCCCCATCATTGCCATGACGGTGTCGTTGCTGGGAATGGCTGTCATCCCCTGGGCGGATAAGTTTGTTATTGCCGGGCGGGAGATCATCCCGCAGATAGCCGACGTGAATGTGGCAGTACTCTATGTAGTAGCTGTTCTGTCTACCAGCGTGTACGGTATCGTACTCGGTGCCTGGGCGTCGAACAATAAATACTCGCTTATATCCGCCATACGTGCCGGAGCGCAGATGATCTCGTATGAAATCGCCATGGGGCTTTCCATCATCGCCCTCATCATGATGACCGGTTCGATGAGCCTGCGCGAAATCACCCTGCAACAATCGGGTATGCATTGGAATATCTTCTTCCAACCACTGACGTTCCTCATCTTCCTGATCTGTTCGTTTGCGGAGTGCAACCGTACACCGTTCGACATTGCCGAGTGCGAGTCGGAATTGATCAACGGACATCACACGGAGTACTCCTCGTTGAAGATGGGATTCTATATGTTTTCCGAATATGCCAATATGTTCTTCTCATCGCTATTCATTGCTGTATTGTTTTTCGGAGGGTACAACTACCCCGGTATGGAATGGGTGACGGAACATTGGGGCGTGAACCTGGCCAATTTGCTGGCTTTCTTCGCCTTGTTCGTGAAAGCAGGTTTCTTCCTGTTTTTCTACCTGTGGATACGGTGGACCATACCACGTTTCCGATATGACCAGTTGATGCGTCTGGGATGGAAGATGTTGTTCCCGCTCGCCTTGATTAATATTTTCCTCGTGGGCATCGGGGTATTGGTTTTCAAATAATAAAGAAAGGAGAATCGAATTATGTCATTACAGAATATATCCTTATCGGGCAAGAAGAAAGAGGTGGTGAACAAGAAAATGTCACTGGCCGAATACATCTACTTGCCGGCTATTGTCAAAGGACTGATGATAACCATCCGTCATTTCTTCAAGAAGAAAGTGACGGTGCAATATCCCGAAGAGAAACGGGAACTAAGCCCCGTGTATCGCGGACGGCACACATTGATGCGTGATGACGAAGGACGCGAGCGTTGTACAGCCTGCGGGTTGTGTGCTCTTGCCTGTCCGGCCGAAGCCATCACCATGGAAGCCGCCGAACGGAAACCGGGCGAAGAACATCTCTACCGGGAAGAGAAATATGCGAAGATATACGAAATCAATATGCTTCGCTGCATCTACTGTGGTTTGTGCGAAGAAGCTTGTCCGAAAGAAGCCATCTTCCTGACCAAATCGCAAGAGATGGTCAAGCCGGACTTGAGCCGGAAGAGTCTGATTTTCGGGAAAGAAGATTTATTGGTACCTAAAGAAGAGAAAGCATGATAACAGCACTATTTTACATACTATCGGCCGTGACGCTTTCGATGGGACTGTTGACGGTTTTGTCCAAAAGCCCCATACACAGCGCGGTGTACATGATTATTTGCTTCTTCTCGCTGGCGGGGCACTTCCTGATGCTGAACGCACAGTTCCTGGCAGTGGTGCATGTCATTGTGTACACGGGTGCGGTAATGATATTACTCCTGTTTACGCTGATGCTGATGAACCTGAGCGACAACCACGAATCGAAGAAGAAGATATTAAGCAGGGTAGTGGCAACACTGTCGGCTTGTTTGCTGGCATTTGTCCTGTTGGCAGTGTTCCTGAAATCGGCTCCGCAGATTGAGTTGTATCAGGCTTCGGGCAGCGATTTCCAGTCGATCAAGGTATTAGGGCAGGTACTGATGGACGAGTATCTGGTGCCCTTTGAATTTTCATCCGTCCTGCTGATCACGGCCATGATAGGGTCGGTGCTGATATCCAAACGAACTAAAACGGTATAGTATATGGAATGTATTCTGGAACAAATAGGAGTGGACAATTATCTCTACCTCTCGTTGATGCTGTTCTGCATCGGCGCTTTCGGGGTGATGTACCGCCGGAGCGCCATCGTGATGCTGATGTCGGTGGAACTGATGCTGGCGTCGGCCAATCTGTTGCTGGCTGCCTTCTCGGTCTATCATCAGGACACGAGCGGACAAGTGTTTGTGATGCTTTCCATGGCCGTTGCCGCCGCTGAAGTGGCAGTAGGACTGGCGATTCTGGTGGCGGTGTACAGGAATGTGAACTCCATCGATGTCGATAAACTGAAAAATCTGAGAGGATAACGCGTATGGATATGATCTATATACTAACAATTCTTCTGGCTCCTTTTGCCGGGTTCCTGGTAAACCTTTTCTGGGGGCAGAAACTGGGGAAAACACTCCCGGGTGTGTTGGCTACGGCCACTGTCACGCTGAGTTTCGTTGTGTCGCTGCTTGCTTTTCTGCAAGTGAACGCTACCGGAACGCCGCTATCGGTTTGTCTTTTTGATTGGTTTGTTCTTTCGGAACATCTCACCATCAGCCTGAACTTCGTACTCGATCAGCTCTCCCTGCTGTGGTTGCTGATGGTAACGGGTATCGGGGCATTGATTCATTTGTATTCCATCGGGTATATGAAAGAGGATGAGCGGCAAGCGTTATTCTTCTCTTACCTCAACCTGTTTATATTCTTCATGGCGGTACTGGTCACGGGTGGCAACCTGTTGGTGATGTTTATGGGTTGGGAAGGTGTAGGGCTTTGCTCGTACCTGCTCATTGGCTTCTGGTACCAGAATCAGGAGTACAATGATGCGGCCAAGAAAGCATTTATCATGAACCGTATCGGCGACTTTGGTTTCGTCATCGGGATCTTTACATTGGCTTACCTGTTCGGAACGGTGGAATTCGGCTCTTTGCAATTAGCCATTGCTACAACTTCCCATCCTCATATTACCGGTTTGCTGAGTGTAGCTGCTTTCTGCCTCTTTACCGGGGCGATGGGAAAGAGTGCGCAGATACCGCTTTATACCTGGCTTCCCGACGCGATGGTGGGCCCGACTCCCGTATCGGCGCTGATACATGCGGCAACGATGGTTACAGCCGGTATCTTCATGGTGACACGCATGCACTTCCTGTTCGATGCAACACCCGATATCCAATTACTAATGGCCATTGTCGGGGCGGTGACCTCGCTGTTTGCCGCCAGTATCGGACTGACGCAGACCGATATCAAGAAAACACTGGCTTACTCCACCATCTCGCAGTTGGGATTGATGTTTCTGGCCCTCGGCTTGGGAGCTTATACGGTGGCGGTGTTCCATGTCATCACGCATGCTTTCTTCAAAGCCTGCCTGTTCCTTGGAGCCGGTTCGGTGATCCATGCCACAGGCGGTGTGCAGGACATGCGCCGCATGGGCGGGCTGAAAGGAGTGATGAGTATTACCTACATCACCTTCCTTATTTCTACTTTATCTATCTCGGGCATTCCACCGTTTGCCGGTTTCTTCTCCAAAGATGAAATCCTGGTGACAGCCCTGCAAAGCAACCCGTATCTGTGGTTGATAGCTGCACTAGCTTCCCTATTGACTGCCGTCTATATGTTCCGGGTGCTTTACCTGACATTCTTCCGTACGTTCAGAGGAAGTGAAGAAGAAAAGAAACACCTGCATGAATCCCCCGTTAGCATGACGCTGCCGCTGGTAGTACTCGCTCTGCTTGCCATTGTTGGCGGGGTGATCAGTCTGCCTTTCGGCCACAGTTGGCTGAACGACTATTTGAATCCCGTCTTACCGCAACTTTCCGGTGGCGAATCGCATGCTGTCGATATTCAGTATTTCGGTATGGGTATATCGGTCCTGATCGCCCTGCTGGGTTGGGGTATTGCCTACTATCGATACATCCGCAGGGCAGAAGTACCGGTTGCCGACGACAAGAAAACGGGCTTTGTAAAGATATTATATAACAAATACTACATAGATGAGCTTTACGACAAGCTGTTTGTGAAACCGGTTTATGCACTGGATGCCTTTTTCCGCACGTATGTGGAACCGACCATCCAGCAAGTGGTATCCGGCATCGGTGGATTGGTGAGAAGCCTGTCCATCCCTGCCAGCGCCTTACAAAAAGGAAGCATCGGTTATTACCTGTTTGTGTTCGTCGTCGGTTTCTGTGCCATCTTCTGGTATTTACTGTTTTAAAATCAACAACATGGATATGAATATAACTCTACCATTGATTCTCCTGCTGGCAAGCGTACCTGTTACCTATTTATCGGGTAACCGGTGGGCATCGAAAGTAGCCTTGCTGTTCAATATCGCTTTGGTGGTGTTGTCCGGGTTCCTGCTGGCCAGCCATCTTCAAGGTGTCAACCTCGATTATACCGCAGAATGGATTCACTACCCGCCTGTCAGTCTTTCTTTCCGCGGCGACGGGCTGGGACTTGCCATGCTGCTGATGTCGTCTGTGCTTATGACACTGATCGTCGGTTCGAGGATGACCCGTCCCGAGAAGAGGGAAAAAGAATTCTATACCCTGCTGATGTTTTCCCTGTTTGCCATTGTGGGGGTATTCACAAGCAGTAACGGTGTGTTGTATTACATCTTCTGGGAGTTGTCGCTGATTCCGGTGTACTTCCTTGTACTTAATTGGGGGAATGGCGAAGCAATCAAACGTAGGAAAGCTACCTTTACGTTCTTCCTCTATACCATAGCCGGATCGCTGTGTATGCTGGCGGGTTTTGTGTATCTCTACTGGCGGACAGGTAGTTTCGAATTGGAAGCGCTTTATCACGCCCGTCTTTCTACCGAAGAGCAGTTTTGGGTATTCCTGGCTTTCTTCCTGGCGTATGCCATCAAGATTCCGTTGTTCCCTTTCCATACCTGGCAGGCACCGGTTTACCAGAAGGCGCCCGCCGTGGGAACGATGATCCTGTCGGCATTGATGTCCAAGATGGGATTGTACAGCATCATTCGCTGGCAGTTGCCGATAGTGCCCGATGCCGTTCGTGAATTACAACCGTACCTGGTGGTGCTGTGTATAGTTACCGTCATTTATGGAACCATTATTGCCCAGCGTCAGGACAATCTGAAACGTCTGTTTGCCTTTGCCTCGCTGGCGCATGTCGGCTTTATTGCCGGAGGTATCTATGCCCTCAACTTCGAGGGGTTGAACGGGGCGGTACTGCTCATCATCGCTCACGGCTGCGGCATCATCGGTTTGTTCTTTGCTGCCGAAGTCATTTACCGGCGTTGGGGAACCGCCCGGATCAGCGAGATGGGGGGCATCCGTGCACAGACTCCCCGCTTCGGGTTCCTGTTCCTGATCATGATACTCAGTTCGATCGGTATTCCGCTGACGTTCAATTTCATTGGCGAGTTCACCGTCATGTATAGCTTGTTCCGGGTGGAAATGTGGTGGGGTATCTTCCTGGGTACTTCCCTGTTCCTGAGTGCTTTCCTGATGCTCCGTATGTACCAGCATGTGATGTTGGGAGCGCCACAACGAAGTTTTGCCGACCTGAAACCCGGTGAATTTATGGTGTTTTTGGCACTGGCCGTTATCCTGTTGTTCTTCGGGGTATATTCCACCCCCATTACAGAGCTGGTCACTCCGGCGTTGAATGAGATTTTGTCATTGATAAGTTAAATACATTATACGATATAGTATGATTACGTTGATTGCAGTTTCGGTGTTAGGTCTTCTATGCCTGGTGTTGGAAATCCTTGGTTGGAGGAAGATATTGGTTCCGGTGACGGTTGTTTTACTGTCAGCCCTGCTGGGGGTGGTGTTGTTCGAACTCTATTCGGGACAACCCCTTGCCGGGAATAGTCCGTATGATATGATCCGGGTGACACCTGTTTCTCTTGGGTTTTCGGCACTGTTTATTCTGCTTACCATCCTCCTGCTCATCATGAGTCCCCGATTTTACGAGAACCAGTTGGTGAAGATTGCCGATTACGTGGCTATCAAGGTGTTCCTGCTGGCAGGAGCGATTGCGATGATCATGTTTGGCAACCTGGCGATGTTCTTCCTGGGGCTCGAAGTACTTTCCGTGGCTGGGTATATATTGGCATCGAGCAGTCCGCGCGACCTGCGGAGCAACGAAGCCGGAATGAAATATTTCATCATGGGCGCTTTTGCTTCCAGCTTTACGCTGCTGGGCATCACACTGATTTACGGAGCAACCGGATCTTTCGATGCGTTCGATATATCCGCTTTTGCTTTGACAAGCCCCGGCTCCATCTGGTTTCAATCGGGTATGGTATTGATGGGAGTCGGGTTGTTCTTCAAAGCCTCCATCGTACCTTTCCATTTCTGGGCGCCCGATGTATACGAAGGTTCTCCTACTCTGACTACGGCATTGATGAGTACCCTGGTACGTGTAGCTGCTATAGCTGCACTTTACAAAATGCTGGTTATTTTTATACCTGCTATGACGGTTCCTTTCCAGCACCTGCTGGTGGTATTGGCTATCCTCACCCTGACGGTAGGTAATGTCACGGCTCTGCGACAAAAGAATGTCAAGCGCATGATGGCTTATTCGGGCATCTCGCATACGGGGTTCATGATGATGGCTTTCCTGCATCCCGATACTTCGTTCAGTACGATTTTGTATTATGCCGCCGCTTATTCATTGGCAGGCGTGGCAGCGTTCGCGGTGATACTATCGGTGTGCCGGGGAAAGACCGACGAGGATATTTCACATTTCTACGGACTGGCGCGGAAGCAGCCGGTGCTGGCGTTTATCTTTTCCTGCGCTTTGTTGTCGATGGGAGGGTTGCCGGTATTTGCCGGGTTCCTTGCCAAGCTGTTTGTATTCCAGCAGTCGGGTAACTTGTTACTGATTATTTTTGGTATTATTAATACCGTCATTGCCGTGTATTATTATGTGCGGGTAATCAATGGAATGTACACGAAGGAAAGGGAATCGGAGGAAATTGTTACGGCTCCGGTGGAGTATCTGGCGGTTGGTGTTGTAGCGATGGCATTGAATGTGCTGCTGGGCATCTTCCCGTCGGTGATTATGGGGTAGACGTTTTTCGAACTTCCGGGCAAGGTGGGACCGGGCAAACCAAAAACCGCACAGCTGATATCACATCAGCCGTGCGGCCCAATTCAAAGTTGACATGTGTTGTGCAACATGTCTTCACTTTGTGAATTAGAGATTTTTGTATCCAGAATAGCTAAACTAGTTGCTTGCAATAATTGACATGGCAAAGCCACCGCCGGGTGCCATTTTTATTGTTTTCGAAGAATTTGCAGTTACAGTAAATGTTTCCTTTTTATAGTCTTCTGCTTGCTTGGCAGCATTTATTCCATCTTTGAACAAGGTAACTGAGTATTTCCCTTTGCCCAGGAAACTAAAATCTAATGTGAGTTCACGGGCATTCCAGTTGGTCATGCCACCCACATACCAGTTAGCACCTACCCTGCGTGCAGTTACAATAGATTCTCCCATAACTCCCTGCAAGATTCGTGTTTCTTCGATTCCTTTATTGGGAATACCGGCAATGAAGCTTGTACATTCCTGTTCGCGCCTATAAATGGTAGGGTTATCGGCCAACATAGTCAATGGAGAATCATGAATAACGTAGGCTGCCAACTGGTGGCAACGTGTTCCCTGACTCATCGGGTTGTAATAGATATCTTTGAAATCTTTCTTGCTGGCATTCCGCATAGCTCCCGGGGTATAATCGACCAACCCTGCCATCATGCGTATATAAGGGAAGGTGACATCGTACTCCATCATATCTTTCTCGATGGAACTCCATTTCATTTCCTCCATGCCGAAAACTGCCTCTACATTGATAATATTCGGGAACGTACGATTGAATCCGGTTGGTTTATAGAAACCATGCAAGTCCAAACTTAACTTGTACTTCGCCGTAGCTTCAGCAATGCGATACATCATTTCGACCGCTGTCTGGTCATCTCTGTCCAGAAAGTCGATCTTGAATCCGCTGATACCCATATCGGAATATTTCTTACAGGCAGCTTCCAATTGACTATCCAATACATTGAATACAGCCCAAAGAATCAGATCGACTCCTTTGCTTTTACCGTAGCGCACCAGTTCTTCCAGATTCAATTCAGGAATTACCGTCAATAGATCTCCCTTACCCGGATCATACCATCCCTCGTCCAACACCACAAATTCGATGTTGTTCTCAGCAGCAAAATCAATGTAGTATTTATAGGTATCCATGTTGATGCCTGCCTTGAAATCGACATTGTAGATTCCCCAGTCGTTCCACCAGTCCCAAGCTACCTTACCAGTCTTCACCCATGAGTAATCGCCAATGCGATTGGGCGAAGCAAGTGCATATACCAGATTGTTGACAGGCATATCGGTATCTTTCTCGGTGATGGCCCACACCCGCCACGGGAACGAACGTGTTCCTTCTGTCCGGGCAATGAAGTCGGCACGTTCAGCCACGTAAGTCATGCTGCGGGGTGGACGCTGCGCCATCTTGGAGGGGTACTTGGCGAAGGAGCCTTTCAAGGAGGTCGATGCACCATTGCCTCGGACAAACATTCCAGGATAGGACTCCAGGTCGGATTCCAACAAAGTCATTTTTACACCGCTACCGCAATCCATTGTGATTGGGAGAAAAGCCACATTCTGCGTATCCACCCCTTTGACAGTAGACTTTGTATAGATGTTCTGAAAAGCCATCGCATATTTATCAGTTCCCCGTTTTACAGTAGAATAAGGCATATACGTGGAGTAGTCCGAAGGAAAATTCATCTCCATCAGTTCATCCTTTACCACAATATTCTGCTTTTTCGATGTGTAAAAACGATAAGCAACGCCTTCATTGTAAGCACGGAAGATTACCCCGTAATCACCTGCTAGTTTTATATTCAGTTCGTTGTAAGTCGTCTTAAACGAAGAAAAACGATAATGTGGCGACACAATATCTTCTGTCACCGTACGTGTTTTAGCACTGTTTACCCGCGCCTTGGTTCCCAATGTTTCGTTCTCCAGTGTCATGCCGATGGCGCTTTTATCCAATAGCAACCGATCGCCGCATTGAATGGAATAAGTCAACTGGTCGCCAACCGAAATACCAACTTCCAGTTTACCGTTTGGGGAATTCAATCTCAGTACTTTATCCGCTGCCTGTAGTGACAGGCAGGCAGATAGAAAGCATGCAATTGCAAAATAAAATCTAATATTTACTTCCATATTTTCATGATAAATCCGCCACCTGGCGCCAAGTTAATCTTCAATTTCTTGTCGGAAGAGATACGGCTCACGCTGCGTTTGTAGTCTTTCCCGACCTTGTCTGCATTCAACCCATCTTCGAACAACTCGACGTTGTATTCGCCTTTGTCCAGAAAAGAAAGATCCAGTTCCATTTCCCGCTTGTTCCAATCGGTCAAGGCTCCTACATACCAGGTCTGATTTTTTTTGCGTGCCATGGCCAAGTACTCGCCCACCTTTCCATTCAAAGTAACCGTTTCGTCCCATACGGTAGGGATGGAGGCGATAAAACTGGCACACTCTTCCTCCTTCAGGTAATTGGTCGGACTATCGCAAAGCATGTTCAACGGAGATTCAAAGATGACATATTCGGCCAACTGACGGCAACGTGTCCCCTGACTCATCGGTTCCGTGTAAATGGACTTAAAGTTGCCCTTGTTGGCGTTGTTCATGGCTCCTTGGGTATAGTCGGCCGGACCTGCCACCATGCGGATAAACGGCATCGTCACATCATACGTCACCTGATCGGTTTCCGGTTTGGCCCATTTCATTTCTTCCAGCCCATGTACCCCTTCGAAGTTGATGGCATTGGGGTATGTACGCTGCAATCCGGTCGGTTTGGAGGTGCCATGCAAGTCGATCAGCAGTTGATACTTCGCACCCGTTTCGACACAACGGCGATTGAAATCGACCATATACTGGTCGTCACGATCCATAAAGTCAATCTTGAATCCTTTGATCCCCATGGCAGCATAGTGCTTGCACACCGGATCCATGGCTATATCGAATGCCCGGTAACCAGCCCATAAGATCAATCCCACCTTCCTGCTTTCGGCATAACGGATCAACTCCTTCAAATCAATTTCGGGTACTACCTGAAGCAGGTCGGCTTTTCCGGGAACGGACCATCCTTCGTCCAGAATGACATATTCAATGCCGAACCGGGAAGCAAAGTCGATGTAATACTTATAGGTTTCATTGTTCACTCCCGTAGAGAAGTCCACGTTGTACAAGTTCCAGTTATTCCACCAGTCCCAGGCTACCTTCCCCGGTTTCACCCAGGAGAAGTCTCCTGGGACAGCAGGACTGGCGAGCTTATACACCATGTCGCTGTTCAATAGGTCCATGTCCTTTTCGGAAATAACCATGACGCGCCATGGGAATGCTGTTTTTCCTTCGACTTTGGCGATATATGGTTCGCGCGACTTGACAACGCCTTTCAACCCCTTCACTTCGATGGAAACATCTTTGGGGTAAGCGGCAAAAATACCTTCCAACCCTTTATTCTCAGCACTGGTATTGACGAACATGCCTGGATAATTCAACAGATCGGCCTCGGTGATACAAATTTTCTTTCCGTTCTTTCCTTCAGCCAGAACCGGAAGAAAGGCCAAACGGTTTTTATCCCACTCAGAGAGTTTCACATTCGTGTATACATTCTGGAAAGAGCTATGATACTGATTTTCCTCACCGTCTACCGTGCGGCCTTTCGGAGTAGCCATAAACACCTTGGGATTATCCGGCAGGTTGAACACAGCCTGTTCGCTCTGCACCATAAAAGGATTCTTCAACTGCGAGATAAAGCGATAAGCCGCTCCATCTTCGTAGGCTCTGAATACCAGGCTATATCCGCCTGCGAAGTCCAATGCCATTTCATTGTAATGATTCACCACGCTCTTTCTCTTATATATGGGTGTAGCAATGGTTTCATTCACCGTACGACGGTTTGTCTTCTTCAAACGGGGCGCTTTACCGAACACTGTTCCATCTGTCAATGTCATGGATACCGGCGATACGCCAATCAATACGTCCTCTCCGTGAGATATGGAATACGTAATGTCATTACCTATGGAAACATGAACCGTCACCTTTCCCGAAGGGTCTTTCAACTCCAGTATTTTCTGGGCATTTGCCCATAAAGGGATAGCCAGCAGCAGGAGTGCTATGTGTTTTTTCATCAATCGTTCCGGCATCTTTTTCAAATTTTACAGTTTAACGAACTTCCTTGTGCGACTTTCTTATCCAGAATCTTCTTTCCGTCCTTCTCTACCGTCACTTTGATCGTCTGACCTTTCTCACGAACCACATGAATATCAAACTCACTACCGAACGCTTTTACCTTGCGGAGCGACATTTGGTTCCACTCCTGCGGCAGGCGAGAGGTCATGGAGAACGAATGGAGTCCTGTCGGACGAATACCAAACATTCCCTCGGTCACGATGCGTCCATAAAGAGCGCTCTCGGCAGAGAGATGACGCTGTCCGCCTTCCGGCCAGGCTTCTACCGCATACGGCACATGATCGCCCAACAAACGGGTGGCTGAATAACGTTTGAAGAAAGTCATTGCCTTATCTACTTCGCCAGCCATAAATACGCCACGCAAAGCATAGAGTGTAGAACGATCCCAGAAAGTCTTGCTACCGGCTTGGGTTAACAGTCCGTTCTCAGTCCACAAACGAGGCGAGAACAATGCATCAATTGTTCCGGCCGCCCGGGTGTTAATTCCTACGGTCAACGGGATACAGATCCAGGCACGCAATATATCGTTTCCTTCATAATATGCATACGTATCGAAACCCTCTACCTTGGCGGAAAAATAGCGATCCATATTCTTTTCGAGCTGAGCGGCTTCGTTCCGGTATTTCTTTATCACCGATGAACCCTTGCCTAAATCTTCGGCCAGGTAAGCGGCCGACAACAAGGCGTCGTAATGCAGAGAAGAAGTACACAGATTGGCCTTTCCGGCAGGGAAACGGTATTCCAATTCATCCGCATCCGAAGCAACTACTCCTCCGGCGTTCAGTTTCCGTTGGCTATACTCGAGACACCATTCGATAAGTGGCCACAACTGTTCCGCCTCCTGCTTGTCGCCACGCGCCAGCGCATATCTGGCTGCACCGTAAGCAATCATGGCAGCATCTCCGCGGTCACCGGCTCCATTCCAGAAGCTATCTCCTTCGGCAATGATAGAACTTGGAATGGGCTTCCACTGGTCGTTCATATAGCGGGCAAAATGACGGAACGAGTTCAAGGACGACGCATTTCCGTATTCATACCCAACGAAAGGGAAGTAGGGGTTGATATACTCAGCTTGGTCATTTGCCCAGATAGCAGCATAATATGATTCACCTCCGGGACCGTGCATCGGTCCGTCTTTGGTTTCATAAATACTCTCGCAGGCACGTATTTTGGAGAAAGCAAACATCTCATTGATCACCGGGTCCGGTGTTTCCAATACCAGATTGTCTGTCCATTCAGCTACAACCTGTAAGCGTTTCGCCAATTCCTGCTCCGCATCGACCGTTACACTCTTTTCATTCTCTTTGTAAGCAGCCACGGAAGCCGTAAACGAGACAGCCTGGCCAGGCTGAAGTGCATAGGATCCCGCTCCCTGTGTGCATAGCTCGATTCGATAGATACTTCCGTTTGCACCTTTGTCGGCAGCTGTACGTGTTACGTTATTCGAAGCCGGAATTTCTATATTTACAGGTTTGCTTCCCGTATTGGTGAATTGATAGATTTCAACCAATGCAGGAAGTTCGGTCGAAGGGATATAGGTACGTTTCAAACCAATATTGGAATACACACTTTCTACCACCAAGGCCCCGTTCAGGAGAACAGACTTCACTCGTTCGTTTCCTTCACTCAGCGAACGTCCGTTGACGGTTACGGCGTCCAACGGATTCCAGTCGAAACGACGCATCAAACTACCGTGGGTATTATTGGGCTTTATCCGCAGCATCGGCCAAATCATACTCTTATTTAGTTCGAATCCCCCATTACGGTTCACTCCGTAACGCAAAACGACGGCCATTTTCTTACCTGCCATCTCAATGTGGTCGGCATGCTCCTGATCCTGTACATTCCATACGATACCGCCGTTCGGGGTTATTTGCCAACGTTGGGCGTGCATGACTCCCAGACACAATACACAAGTTACAATCGTTACAATTAATCTTATCATACTTTACTATTCTATTGTTATATATTTCATTTACTTTTTAAGTACCGGCTGGTACCGGTCGTTCCAAAGAAACCCAACGAAAACCGTATCTCCAGTAAGAAATGTTTTCCCGGTAGGTATCTGCCACTGTACTTTGCCTACTGCGTGCTCTGCCGTTGCCGATATTACACGGGCACCGTTTTTATCCGGTCTATGGGAAGACTTCCAATCATCTGTAGAAATAACCAGCGACACTACCCCAACCGTAAACCAACATAGGGAGGCAAGGCTGGTCAGCACATTAGTCAATAATCTCCGGGACATACGGGAAACGTTCCGAATCCTCGGTCAGCAGCAATATAGAGAAAGCGCTCGACCAACTAAAATGCATAGCCGTCATACCCTCACCCGTTGCCGAGTTCCAGTTCTCACGAATGGGAACTCCCGGATCAGCAATTCCTTTCAATCGATCGGGCAACAACCAAGTGTATTTATCAGCCTCTTCCCTGAAACCATAGTTCTTGAAACCACGAAGGCCAAAGTAAGTATAATTCATCCAGGTTTGTCCACGGAAATATCCTTTATCCGGTTGATAAAGCGGATGCTTGTGGTTCAAGCTCGAGAAAGGAAAATAGGTGCCAAATAATTCAGGATCGAGCATGTTGTTTTTAACGGCAGTCGCCTGTTCCGGAGTAGCCACCTGTGTCAGCAAAGGAATCCATCCTGAGATATCGATCACCTTCACCAATTCGCCTGTTCCTAGTTTGCGATCGTAAAAGTAACCCGTTTCTTTATCAAAGAACTTCTCTTGGATATCTTTTTTCAGTTTTCTACCTTCCGCATGCAATCGAGAAGCCGTTTCTTTGTTGCCCACTACTTTGGCCAGATAAGCCAGATAAAACTTCTCCGCACACAAATAGCTGTTCAGTTCGATGGACTCCTGATCAAATGAATAAGCGCCCGGAGCATTCTCCAGCATCTTCACACCATTGAATTTGACGGCAACGTCCATACCGCTTTCCCACTGTCCCATATAAACCTGTGGTTTGATACCTCCGTATTCGCACAAGCCATTCCGGTCGTGATCCCTGTATTTGTATCTCCATTCATGGTATTTCAAGAGTTTCGGGAGCATCTCTTTGACAAACGCTTTATCCTTGGTACGTTGGTACACCATGTAAGTAGCCCATCCGGCAATAGGAGGCTTGGAACAAACCTTATTATTATCTTTTTCCATCAAGGCCACCAGGTCGATGACCATACCTTCGGGCGTCTGAAAATCAAACATCGTTCGCATTTGGTCTTTCGCCAGTTCCGGATTGAATATAGACAAGGCAGTAGCATGTTCCCAACTGTCCCATGCCCAGAAAGCATCAAAATGTCCGGTTCCGGGTACTACGCCGCCATGTTTCAGGTCTCCGGCTGCACTTCTCCAGTTTGTGTTCAGTGTCATTAAAGCTTTCACTGCCCACTGGCGGTTTCGCTCCTCCCGAAGATACGTAGTAGGACGTTGCAGGATGCTATTCAGATATCCTTCCCAGCGTTGCCGATTTTGTTTGAAATAGTTATCAGCGGCGTATTTTTTAATTTTTTGATGCGCAGTCATTGTCTGTTCTTTGGTAGCCGCCGGACAGAAAGTGGTAAACGTATGGAATACGATAGACTTCCCGGGACGTAGCACGGAGCTTTCCATCTCCATCTTATACCCTTTGGAGTCGACAGTTTGCATACGTCCGTTTTCCGGTAAGGAGAAGATAAAGTGATACTGTCCGCCGGTGATGCCAACATAGAGTCCGTGATCACCGAACGCTTCACAGGTTGCTTCTTTATAAGTCAAACGACCCTCCAGTATCGCACCGATGTTCCGGTCGGTCTTTCCCTGATTGGTAATCCGGTATTCGATCATTGTACTTCTGTCCGAGATGGCAATCTCCCGCAACTGCACAGTCAAATCACCAGTTGCCAGTTGTTGTTGAAGCATCCCCGGCAGGTATTCGTTTACTACCTTCTCTGTAAAAAGAAGCGGATTCGAACGACCATTTGCTGTTTCGACAAGGGTTAGCTTCTCAAAACAATCTGACAACCATGACAATTGCAGCCTGCGTTCTCCTGTAAAAGCGGGACCTCTGAAGCCACCGGCTGCCGAGAAATCTGTAGGATTATTAAGTCCATACCCGTGCCAATCACCCAGGTCAGAAAAGAAATAACCTTGTGGGCTCACAGTATACCCCACCTCGATATTCAACATATTCACAAAATGTTCTTGCTTAAACTTCTCCTTTCCCCATACCTGGAGAACAATAGCGACTAAAGCAATCGACCAAACACTCATTCTCTTGTTCATAGCTCTTACTTTTTATTATTTTACTTCCTGGAGTTCCAATGCTAAACTGGAATACTCGCTCTTCAATAACGGCTGTAGAGCAATACCCTCTTCCATCAGTATTTTTCCACTGATCACTTTCTTGTGAAGTTCGCAAGGCTTATCCTCTTTCACTGCCGTCAAATCGACCAACCGGTATTGCTTTTGGGAATCAAGGCCACTCATGCGCACATTGGGGATTGTCATGTTTACGAAATGAGATATCTTATACACAAAAAAGACAGCCCTCTCTTTTTCCGGGGTGACATACATCAAAGACGATATGCCTTTATTACTGTAAGGAGACTCAAGACGATATAAATCGCCCAACTGTACCACCGGGCGAATGCTCTTATAAGCAGCAATGGCCCGCTTGGCAAAAGCAATATCCACCTCGCTCATATCTTTTGGCTGAATTTCCATACCCAGACGTCCGGACATAGCCACATCGAAACGGAATTTTAAAGGAAGCGTGCGCCCGGTCTGATGATTCCTGTCGGCACTCACGTGCGATCCCATCGCAATAGCCGGGTAAAAGCTGGAAGCTCCCCATTGAAGATATACCCGTTGCAAGGCATCCGTATTGTCACTGGTCCAGAATTCATCAAAGTAAGGCAAGAGACCATAATTGACCCGTCCGCCTCCACCGGCACAGGCTTGCATCATGACCGTCGGATACTTGGCCCGGATGCGTTCCAATACATTTTTCAGCCCTCTGTGATATTCGATGTAAAGATGAGATTGTTTCTCTTTGGGAAGATAAGAAGAACCATAATCCAATAAACTACAATTGTCATCCCATTTCAGGTAAGCAATTTCAGGATAATTTGTCATCAGATTATCCACCACTTTAAAGACAAAATCCTGTACCTCCGGATTGGTAAGATCCAATACGACCTGTGTTTTCCCGCGTCCGGTAGAAAGCGGACGATTGCCGATGCGCATGATCCAGTCGGGATGCTTTTCAAAGAGCTCACTATTCGTATTCGACATTTCAGGCTCTATCCAAAGCCCGAACTTGATGCGATGCTTTCTGGCCGAATTGAGCAATCCGTCAATACCTTCGGGTAGTTTTTCCTTGCATACTTCCCAATCGCCCAGACTACTGTTGCCTCCGTTACGTGGGTATTTATTTCCGAACCATCCGTCGTCCATGACAAACAACTCACCACCCATAGCGGAAAAAGATTCCATCATCTGGTCCATTTCCTTTTGGTTTACTTTAAAGTAAACGCCTTCCCAACTGTTCAACAAGATATTGCGTAACACGTTCCCTTGATTTAATTTGTACTGACGCGCCCAACGGTGAAATGTACGGCTTACTCCCCCTTTGCCTTGTACACTATATGTCGTGGCAAACTCCGGAGTGGTAAATACCTCCTTCGGCTCCAGGATGTAATGTGAGTTCTCCTCATTGATCCCGGCTATCACATTAAATCTTGTATTGCGTACATCCATTTTGATCAGGTAGTTTCCCGACCAGGCCAATGTTCCTCCGATAACATGCCCGTATTCTTCTCCGGGTCGTCCGTTCAGGGTCAGCATAAACGATGGGTTGTCTGTTTCCGTATTTGTCAGCCCGTCTTTATTGGCAATCACCTTCTGTCCGTTGGTTAGCCTTTCCTCATCAATCGTTTGTTCGGAACCCCAATGGCCATGAAAATGCGTCATCCAGTTTTCTCCCCGATGTATCGGGAAGAAAGCAGAAGCGAAGCGGTACATTGTTATTGGTTTCTTGGCGTTATTGACCACTTCCACCCAGGTAGAAATAATATCGGTTCCTTTGTACGCCTTATAGAATTGCTTCAACACAAACGGATAAACTTGATCTTTCATCCGGATCTCTGTTATTTCCCCTTCGTCGGTTGTGTACTGCTTCACTTGCTCGACGACCAGATCCAACGACATATTACCATCTGGGTGGGTCACTGCCATTGCTTTCTCGCCGGGAGTATTCAGACCGAATGTAGGGTAACTTTCCACCCCGAATGCCAGTCCGCTATTGTACACACTTGGTATGTCTTCTTTCCCGATCCGGCTCCCGTAGTATTGAAATTTTGATTTCTCGCCAGGGGTAGCAGTAAGTAATAAAGAAGTATTAGGAGTAGATACTAAATAGTCTTGTGCCAGCAAAGGCACCGATAAGGTTCCTAAAGCCAACAATAAATAGAGTCTTGTTTTCATGATATTCATCAGGTTTATTGAACTGTTATTTTTTTGTTTTCAATACGGAGGAGTGAAGAACCGTTCCACTCAGCCGGATCTGATAAGGCCATTGGGCCTCTTTCCCTTTTTCTTTGGACAACTCGCCCCAATTCTTCAGGTAATCATTGTGCTCTGTCGGTGCGCCGGTGACTACCAGCCACAAAAACTGTGTTTCCTGAGGTACTTTAAACCGAATGGTATTGTTTAATCCGTTTTTGCCTTTGTGCATATCTCCATAGATACACTTCCCATCTTTACGGTAAGCCACGAATCCATATCGCCATCCGGCTTTATCCAGAGGTGCCGAACGGAAACCTTCCTTGCCGACAATACCGTTGAAATCAAGTGTAACGGTTTTACCGGCCTCCGGAACGTTTAATCGGATCGCATTGTATCCATAGTTCTGTGGGCAGTTCGACTCGGCTATCTGAAACCATTCGTTTTCTACTTTCTCGAGCCGGCATCGATGCGCATTGGCATAACTGCTGCAAACGGTTTTGATTCGGGGGATATCCCAGGCAACAAAATGAGTGGCGGCATCGTATATTTCGTCGTTAAACCGTTCTTGATTCACGCGCGTCAAGCGCTGGTAAGCCAGGATGGGATCCTCTTTTCCTTCCGCTTCTTTCCATATACGCGAAATAATATCCACGCCATGCTTGTTCGACCAGTATTCCATCACCTGCGGCGCATGGTACATGTTGATTTCGTTCATCAATGAATAATGTGTCTGATTCATATATGCATCCAGGTGGTAGTACTCGATCGTTGGCCAGTCCGAATAGACCTGCCACAACATCCATTGGGCGCTGTATTCCACCAGCGGACAAGAATGAAAGCCGCGTGCCCCGTCGGCTTTCACCAGATACTGGAAAGAATGGGCCATTTCGTGAGCCAGTGCACAATACGGATAAGAATTGATACGACATGGGCGGAACCACATCATACCCACATTGTCCTCTCCCCATCCGAAGGCCGAGGTCTCCTCGTCATTGTACATCCAGATAATCATTTTGTACCGGTTACCAAATGACTTCTTCCGGTCTGAAAACTTCAACCGGTCTACATAGTAATTGTAAATACGTTCGCCATCTTCCAAGATCTCATTGGGATAGAAACGTCTGGACTTATCCGAATATTGTGTCGGGTCTTTACCAAACGACTTATCCCAGACCAAAATCAGGTTGGCCGATTCTGCCATGTAATCATAGCCGAATTGACCATCCGGTTGATCGAACCCGTGTTTCTTGAGTGACTTTTCAGGAATAAATACTTCCTTGTCTTTAGACATTGCTTGCGTCATACCTCCTAGTAAAAGCACAGACATCAGCAACCATTTCATCAGTTTCATGATATTTTCAATTTAATAATTATCTATTTTTATTAATCGTCCCACGACACCTCCAAACCACTGGCAGTAGGTTCAAAGTCGGTCTCATTCACCCATCCGGACGGTACTCTCTCGCCGGCACGGGTGCGATTCCAGAATTGATGCGCCCCACTCACATCGGGATACCGGTCGAATACATCTCCCCGTCCGAAAACACGAGGATCTTCCTGCTCCACAAGCCGGGCTATCATTTCCTTTTCCATCTTTCGTTTCAAGGTTTCATATTCCGGTCTATCTGCCAGATCGACCATGCAGTTAGGATCCTTCTTTATGTTATACAGCTCTTCTGCCTCCCGCTTCCCGAAAGACAGTTGCCAATAACAGGCAGTCGCCGGATTCCTGCGTGCCTTAAGTATCTCTGTTTTTGTAGGACTTCCATCCACGTTCATGTATCCGGTTTCCGGGTTACCTGCCGGCCATCGATTTGTTTCAAAATTCTTCAGGTACAGGTAATCCCCCCGAATCATACCTCTGATCGGGTAACCCTGATCATTAGGTCGTCCCACATCATGCCGTTCTTTTCCAATCATCATATAGCCTCGGTCCAGCTCTGATTTCTTGTTTTTCAGTATATCCAGGAAACTCCGACCTGTGATGGCTTGCATACCCGATTTCGATGGGCCGATTCCAGCCACTTCGAGTAATGTAGGGGCAATATCGATCACGCCAATGTATTCATGGATCGTTCGTCCCGGTTGTTTCACTCCCTTTCCCCAGCGTACAGCCATGGGAATGTGATTGGAATTATTGTATTCTTGCCCTTTGCAACGAGGAAATGGCATCCCATGATCCGACGTCACTACTACAATGGTGTTGTCCAGTTCACCGGCTTTTTCCAACAGATCCAGGATACGTCCGAGATGAGCGTCGAAATGTTCTATTTCCACGGCATAGTCGAGCATGTCTGTACGCACAATATCATTGTCCGGCCAGTAACTGGGAACCGAATCAATCTGATTGACTGATTTGCCCATACGGATGGATGAACCATATTCGTACCCTCGATGAGGCTCCAATGCCCCGTACCAGAAACAGAAAGGCTTTCCCTGCGGACGTTCTTTCAGGAACTCTTCAAAGTTGGCGGCATAATCGACATTCGAGATAGCCTTAGTGGGAGGAATTAACTTTTTCTGATTCCACGACTTTCCGGTTATTTCCCTCTTATTTCCATGAGCATCATTGGCAATTCCCGGGCTCCAGCCTTTTCCTGTGCACCCCACATAATAACCATTTTCCGCCAACACTTCGGGATATGACTTGAATTCACTGGGGAATACAGGCCAATGATTACAGGCTTCTTTCAATTGCCAGGAATTACGTCCGGTTATGATAGCCGCCCGTGAAGGAGCGGATTTGGCGTTGCAGGTATATGCGTTTTGAAACAATATACCTTCGCGCGCCACACGGTCAAAAGCAGGAGTATGTACCCACGGAGTGCCGTACGCGCTCATGTGCCCTGCATCGTCTGCAATACAGAATAATATATTGGTGCGTTTCACTTCCGGTTGTCTAGCTTCGGCTTGTACCGTTGCACCACTCCATACAGCCAGGGAGACAAATGGTAAAAGATTCTTTTTCATTCAGGGCGTTTTTAACCGTCTGCCATCTCTGTGTATGGCTTTCGGCATTTCTGTGTACAAAACTACGCCGGAACATGAAATTCATTTTTGCTTTCCGTCCACAATAGTTTGTTATTCGTCCCAGTGATTGTTCTTTCCGTCCATTTAACACTTATTGGCTGAATTTCGCAGGCTTTTATGTCTTATTCCGACGAATGAATAATACCAAGGTAGCCTCCCCTCCCCATACATATAGTTTGAAAAATCTCCTACGCACTGACGCACCTGTCTGAAACCCTTTATTCATCGACGTAAGAGGTGCGTAAGAGGAATTGTTTCTCTTACACACCTCTTACGCACTATAACTGTATTCTAATGTAGTATATGCTTGATTGTAAGACTCTTGCACTCTTTTGTTTCCAAGGCATCATATGCTTTTTTAACGGTGTCTACGTTTGGTTTTCGAACTTGGAAACCTCTTGCTCCATCCGGATGTACGCCCCTCTTAGATCCGGGTGTGCAACCGTTCTCCACCCGGGTCTAAGAGGGGCGTACATCCGGATGGAGAGAAGACTCTCCGACTACGTTGACTTTGAAACATAGTAAGAAACAAGGCTTTTATGCTTGGAAATCAATGATTTGGTGCGTTGTTCCTTCGGCCACGATGCCATGATAATTGGCTGGATGCAGTGCGTTAAAGGTTTTTTTAAACTCCCAGGGAAGGGTATGGCAACAACATGTATCAAGGAAGAGCAAGCGAATAGCCTCCAATAAAAAGAAAAATGCTAAAAACCTCTTTTTGTGTTGTAAACCTATCCTATTATTATATATTTGCGGCCAAATCATAATCGAAATTACTATGAACACCGCCTGCAGATTTATACTCTCCACCCTTTTTTGTTTGATCACTTCCAGTCTGACAACAACATCCGCAAGTGAAATATTCAAACATCTGACAATCGATAACGGACTGGCTCACACTGATGCGAATTGTATTGCGCAAGATAGCACCGGTATGATCTGGATTGGCACTTATGCAGGTCTGCAAAGTTACGACGGATATACATTGCAAGCATTCGATTATTATCCGCAAGGGCATAAAATTTATCAATCGCACAACCGGATTAATGCTATGGCCTGCAACAAAAAAAAACTATGGGTAGGTACCGAAAGCGGATTGGCCTGCTTTGACCTGAGTACCCATCGCTACATCCCTTATCACATAACGGAAGAGATTGATTCCGATCTTCTTAAAACAAACATTTCACATTTATCCATAGATCCTTCCGGACGTTATATGTGGCTCGGCACTTCGAAAGGAATGACTGTCATGCAAACCAGCAACGATACGATCAGCGCCTTGAAATGGAATAATGAAGAGGAACGCATCTTCTCCAAAAACATAGGCATTCCTCAATATCAGGGAGACAACATTTGGGCATCTAATGGTTGGTATGTTCTGCAACTCAATATACGTAATGGGATCGTTTATCTGCAAACCTATTATTCCACAAGAGAGTTGTTAGGGAGAGGCGAGGATGTTAAATCGGTCTATTCCTCCCAGAAGTGTTTGTACATACGTACCGGTAGCGGATGTTATCGCTTTTCCATATCCGACGGACAACTAAATAAATCCACACGGACCTATGTGTGTTTCAACCAGGTTTTTGCGGGAATACCCAAGTTGACCAATGGAGAATTCATCGTCAACAACGATGGGACATTATGGTGCGCTTATTCAGAAGGTCTTTTTGAAATGCAAGAGCCATTTTCCCAGAAACCTTTCGCCCGAATCCATTTGAAGAATACCTGGAAAAATGATCAGTCTGTGCAAAAGGTCAGCGCCTTGTTGATAGATAAATATGGAAACCTTTGGATTACAATGAAGAGTTGGGGGGCGTATTACCGGACCTTGTCAAAATCATTGTTCAAAAACATCTCCCAGTCCGACTTTCAGGAAATGGGATTCTCACAAAATGAAATCGTGGCAATCACCGGTCAGAAAGACGGTACCATCTGGATGATCGTGGAGTATGGCAGCCTCTTTCGTTACGATTCACACACAGAACATCTTTCTTTTGTGCCCTTACAGAAAACAAGTTCCGAGGCGGTTTACTATCAGGCTTTATGTGCTAGTAGCGATCAGAAGCATTTGTATATAGGTATGAGCCGCGGAGTATTCGTCTTCAATACCCAGACACAAACTCTGAAGCCCTTGTTTGCCGCCGGTTCTCCTGAGGCAAATAAAATAGCCGGCAGCATAGCTTACCTGACGGAAGATGAATTCGGACAACTATGGGTGGGAACATGGGGCGACGGGCTATTTTGTATTAGTCATCCGTTGGTTTCACCTTCCATTACTCTTCAATTGAATACCCAGACCGATCCGCGCATTCTTTCCGATAATATAACCAATATGCTTATCAAGAACAAGTCTGTTTTTCTGTGTACTACTAACGGATTGAACCGTATTCAGTTGACTGAGAACGGAAGACTGAAGGGTATTACAGCCTATCAGGCCAATGCTGGGTCGTCAACTTCCATGTCGAGCAACTATCTGGCAAGTATTGACTGTGAGAACGATTCCATCTGTTGGGTGGGGACCATTGGTGGAGGTTTAAATAAACTGGTTCTGCATTCCGACCGCACCAACGATTATACGGCTAGCTGCTATACTATTCAAGATGGATTGACAGGCAATGACTGTGAAATTGTATTGCTCGACAGTATCGGAAACGTTTGGATCGGCGGAAACGGAATCACTCAACTGGATACAAAGAAAAACATGATTTACACGTATGGATCCGCTAATGGATTACGAAGTAATGCGTTCAAAATAAACGTTTCGTATAAGAACGAAGACGGCACATTTTATATGGGAGGACTGTATGGGTTGAGTTACTTCCAGCCGGTGCTACTTACCCGCAACGATCACCCCAAAGAATTGATATTTACCAATTTATCTATTAATAATCAACCCATTGTCCCCAACACAACATACAATGGTCGTACGTTATTAAGCAAAATCCTGGACAAGACATCCGAGATAACACTGGATCACCGGCAGAATAATTTTATGATTTCATTTGCTGCATTAGGTTACGAGTTATCCGAGCAAGTCATGTACCGCTACCGGCTGAAGGGCTTTCAGGAAGAATGGCATACATTGCGCTACGTCAGTAACGAAATCTACTACTCAAACCTTCCTTATGGTACATACGAACTGGAGGTACAGCTTTCTACCGACAAAGGGTATACCTGGAATGTACCTGCGAAAAGCTTACAAATTACCGTCTTGCCTCCCTGGTGGCTTTCCGTGTGGGCCAAAACGAGTTACCTGTGTCTGATTGTATTAATTACCATCATTGCTTTCCGCCAATACACCAAAGAGCAGAATCTGAAAAGGGAGAATGAAATCCAGAAAATCATCATAGCCAAAGACGAGGAGAAGTATCAGGCCAAGATGCAATTTTTCATGAATGCTTCCCATGAGTTGAAAACCCCTTTGACTCTGATACTGCTTGCAGCAGAAAAGCTCAGGGGTGAAAACCTGTTAGCGAAGGAGTGTAAAGCCATCTTGCTCAACGCCAGAAAAATGCTTTCGCTGATTACGGAACTGGTCGACATACGAAAGGTAGATCTGGGACTTAATTCCATGAATCTCACTCACGTCAATTTCTCACAAATATCCCATCAGCTGTTCGAAGAGATCAATACCTGGACCGAGAACAAGCAGCTCTCCATCAACTATATATCCGAAAAGGAAGATATCGAAATGGATGCAGACAAAGATAAGATAAGTAAACTGATTATCAACCTGTTTACCAATGCCATAAAGTACACCGATGAGGGTGGACAGGTTGAGATATCGCTCAAAAGAGGTACCGCTAAAGATATCGTTCCCTGCTATAATGTGGCCTATACAGAGGGAGACATAGAGCCCGGGCAAGCGGCTTGCATACTCACGGTGAAAGACACGGGGGTAGGTATCTCGCCGGAATCTATCCGTCTGATCTACGAACGTTTCTTTCAGGTAGCAGGCAATGCTTCGTCTCATCTGGGTTCGGGCATCGGACTGGCTATTGTTAAGAGCATTGTGCTTCAACACAAAGGAATGATCACAGTGAGCAGTGAGCGCATGGTAGGAACCGAGTTCATTGTCGCGCTGCCCATTTCCAACCTTTGCGCAACCACAACACGCAATGGCCAACCGGCATTTAGTCTCGAGGAGTTTATTAGCGAACAGTACAATGAGTTCGAGCCAATGGACAAAGTGACGATTGCAGCAGAAGAGGAAGCAAATATTGTCCGCCCGGAACTGCCGGCTCTTTTACTGGTAGAAGATAACAAAGAACTGCAAATGGCCCTGAAAGAGCATTTCTCATCTACGTACAATGTGCATATTGCCGATAACGGACACATCGGGTTGGAGAAATGTATGGCTCTTTTCCCGGATATTATCATCAGTGACGTGATGATGCCCGAAATGGATGGCATTGAGATGTGCAGCCAGATCAAAAACAACCTCTCCATTGCCCATATTCCCCTTGTACTGCTCACGGCCAGGGACAATGTGGAAAGCCAGATAGAAGGGTATGAGTCGGGGGCCGACCTGTATCTTCCCAAACCTTTCTCGCTCAAACTGCTGGAGGTAAACCTGCGCCGGTTGCTCGCCCAAAGAGAGCAATGGTTCAAAGGGAATGTAGCAGCTACGTTCACTCCTGTCGCCATGGACGAACCGGAAAAGAAAGACGAACCCGTCAAAGAGATATCCCGATCGATACTAAGTACCGAGGAGGTCGAAGCCATGATCAATCAACTAAAAACAATCATAGGAAAGAACCTTCAAAACCCGGATTTATCACCCGATCACTTATCCAATGCGCTTGGCATCAGCCGAACGAAGCTGTACAGGGAGGTCAAGCGGATTGATGGCCAGTCATTGTCGGATTATGTCCGCAATGTACGGCTTGAAAAAGCGGCATCCCTACTGGTGAGTTCCAACCTGAACGTACAGGAAGTGATGGGTGAGGTCGGATTTATTAACTGTTCGCACTTTACTAAAATATTCAAACTAAAGTATGGAATTGCTCCCTCCGAGTACAAAAAACAGCTTCAAAAAAGCATTTAACAGGCATACTGAAACTATTTTTTTGTTTTCCGTATCAGTGGGACGGATAGAGTAAAAATAGACACGCAAAACAAAATGCGCCATTAGACTTTCCTCGATATTTGCACAAAAAGAATTTGTGTGGTTAACAGCTAAGTCTAATTTAAAAACAGCTTTTAATGAAAAAACATTCAAACAAACTGCTTTCATTTTGTTTCATTGTTCTGGCCATCTCCGGATCCATCCATTCGGTATTCGCCGGTACTACGGAAAACAAAAATGAAGAAGTCATGTCGACCCAACAACAAAAAGAGGGACGAGTAGTTACAGGAACGATTACCGATGCTTCTGACGGTTTGCCGATTATTGGAGCCAGTATCACACTAAAGGGTTCGAAAACGGGAGTGATCTCCGACATGGAGGGCCGTTATTCTATCAAGGTCACAAGTCGAAAGGATATTCTAGTCGTTTCTTATATTAGTTATAAGAAACGGGAAGTTCCGGTGGAAGACCTGGGCGTGATCAATATCCAAATGCATTCCGACAATGAAATATTGGATGAGGTCGTCGTAGTTGGGTCTGGAACTCAGAAGAAGGTGAGCGTCACCGGAGCTATTTCGACAATCAAGGGACTGGAACTGAAATCGCCCAGTTCTTCACTTACCAATTCCATGGCCGGACGCCTGGCCGGTGTGATTGTAAACACCAACAGCGGTGAGCCGGGATCGGCTTCCAGTTTCTACATCCGTGGTATTTCTACTTTCGGAGGACGCGCTACTCCACTCATCATGCTGGACGATGTAGAAATCTCTTCGGGCGACTTGAACAATATTCCTGCTGAAACCATCGAGTCGTTCTCCATCCTGAAAGATGCTTCTGCAACTGCCATCTATGGAGCCCGCGGAGCCAACGGTGTGATGTTGGTGACTACCAAACGGGGTGCCGAGAACTCTAGAACGAAAATCAACGTGACCCTGGAAAATTCGATCCAGAGTCCGATGAACTTCCCCGAATTTGTAGATGGAGCCACCTGGATGGAACTATACGAGGAAGCATCGCTGACGCGTAATCCGAGTGCAAGCAGAAAGTTCAGCCAGGATCGGATCGACGCCACCCGTAACGGTGTAAACCCGTATGTATATCCGGATGTCGATTGGGGCGACCTGATCTTCAAGGACATGTGTATGAGCCAACGGGCTAACGTCAACATACAAGGAGGTGGTTCGAAGATGACTTACTACATGAGCTTAAATGTCAATCACGACACTGGTTTGCTGGATTCTCCCAAGATCTACTCGTGGAATAATAACATCGATAACCTGGCTTATAACTTTCAAAGCAACATGCAAATCAAAGTAACACCCACTACCCAGATTCGCATGAACATGAATGCCCAGATACGTAACAATAAAGGGCCTAATTATACCACTTCGGATCTGTTCAATATGACATTGACCACCAATCCTGTATATTTCCCGGCATATTTTCCGACACAGGAAGGCGATGAGCATGTGCGATTCGGTAACGCTATTCTTACGGGAAACGCATTGCGTGAAAATCCTTATGCCAAGATGGTCAGCTCATTCAAACAAACCGATATCAACACATTAAATACATCCGTTAAAATCGATCAGGATTTGAAATTTATCACCCCTGGATTAACAGTGAACGCTTTGCTCAACTTTAAGAATTACTCGTACCACGGTTACAACCGTACCATCGAGCCCTACTATTATCGTGTGAAAGACAATAGTTATGACCCGGTTGAGCCGACAACGTATGACCTGGAGCGACTTGGCACCTCAGGTACTCCTTACATCACCACTTCCGATCCTACAAGAACAGGCGACCGCACCATCATGCTGCAATTCCAGATGAACTACCAGCGCCAATTCGGTTATCACAATGTGGGAGGTATGTTGATGTACATGCAACGTGACTATAAATACAATGTATTGCCCAGCCGCAATCAAGGTGTATCCGGACGTTTTACATACGACTATGGGCAACGTTACCTGGCTGAGTTTAACTTCGGTTATAATGGGACCGAACGTTTGGCAGATGGAAGCCGTTTCGAATTCTTCCCGGCTATGTCATTGGGTTGGGTGGTTAGTAATGAAGCGTTTATGGAATCATTACGCAATAAGGTAGACAACCTGAAAATCCGCGCTTCTTACGGTCTGGTAGGTAGCGATGGTAGCGAATACCCATACACATTCATGTATATAGACCAAGTGAAGCTGAAGAACATCAGCTTTGTTACAGGTGACAGTTACAATACAACCAAGAGCGGTCCGTTGATGGATATGTATGCTGTAGACGGTGCTTGTTGGGAACGCTCCAAAAAGTTTGATGCAGGTTTGGATATCACCCTGTTCCGCAATTGGAACATGACCTTCGACTATTTCTATGAGAAACGTTACAAGATCCTCATGGAACGCGCCTCCTGGCCGAACTCTCTGGGATACTACGGAGCTATTCCCTGGAGCAACATCGGAAAGGTAGATAACTGGGGCTATGAGTTTAGTACCAACTATACACATTACATCGGAAAAAACCTGAAGATCGACCTCCGTGGAAACTTCACATACACACAAAACAAATATGTTTATAAAGACGAAATATGGAATGAATACCCTTGGCAGGTACAAACCGGGCGTCCGCTCAGCACCATGTACGGTTATATAGCCGAAGGATTATTTACCAGTCAGGAAGAAATCGACAGCCATGCCCGTCAGGACTTGGGTAGTACGGCTATGGTGGGCGATATCAAGTATCGCGACTTGAACGGTGATGGTGTGATCAGTGCTTATGACCAGGCTTATATCTCCGATTATGGCAAGCAGCCCCGTATCCAATACGGTTTCGGATTGAATGTGGTTTATAAGAAGTTCGACTTTGGTGCATTCTTCAACGGTTCGGCCATGCGCAAGATCATGGTAAGCGGTATTCATCCGTTCGGACAGACCGACTACAACATCTTCAAGTTTATTGCCAATGACCGCTGGAGCGAAAGTAACCCGAATCCCAATGCCAAGTATCCACGTTTAGGATTAACAGGCAATGAGACTAATAACAACCGGGTGAACAGTACGTACTGGATGCGGAACGGTGATTTCTTGAGATTCAAGCAATTGGAGTTTGGCTACACCTTTAAATACGGACGCGTGTATGTGACAGGTGATAATCTGGCCGTATTCAGCTCATTCAAAGAGTGGGACCCGGAACTGAATTGGTACGACTACCCATTGCAACGTACATTTAATATCGGACTACAATTGAACTTCTAAAAATGTAACATTATGAAATTACTCAGATATATAAAGAATATTAGCGGAGTGTTGATGATCTCTTCGGGAGTATTAGTTACTTCTTGTGACTTCCTGGACATCGTACCTCCCGAACAAGCCAAACTGGCAGATGCAACCAAAGATGCAGATGCAACGGAGGGTTTCCTGTATTCCTGCTATGCGGGCATCCAGAACCCGATCACTTATACCCGTCCCGAAGCATCGGCCGACGAATATGCGCTTCCCCAGGTATGGAATCATGCCGCGCATAAGTTCGCGTTCGACCTGAATATTCCACAGGATGGTACGGAACAACGTTGGAATATCTGTTACAACTTCATTGGGCAGATACACTTGTTCCTGCAAGAATTGCCCAAAGCCAAAGGCATTACCAATGAACAGTATGAGATGTGGCAGGCCGAAGCTTACTTCCTGTTGGCTTATTACCATTTTGAAATCTTGCGTTTCTACGGACCGTGTCCTATCACCGAGAGTTATCTGGCACACAGTACCCCCAATGACCAGTTCCCCGGACGTTCACATTATGATGCTGTTACCAATTGGATCGTAGATGTATTGGATAACAATGTGATCAAAGGATATAAACTTCCTTTCGAACGTAACACGAACGAGGTAGGCCGTGCAACTCATGCTATCGCCTGTGCCTTGAAAGCCAAGGCATTGCTGTATGCAGCTTCTCCGTTGTGGAATGGTAGTTTCCCCTATCCGGACTGGACCAATAAAGTAGAAAGCTCTTACGGGGGTGTAGACTACGGCAAAGAATTGGTAAGCAAGACGTTCAGCAGAGACAAATGGACACGTGCCCTCGAAGCTTGTAAAACTGCCATTTCCGAGGCAAATAGCGCTGGTCATCACTTGTATGGAGGCGAAGGATACGAAACGGACCTGGACTTTTACACAACCATGAATACGAATATGTTGAACAACGTATATATTCCGGGGGGTGCTGATAATAACTTTAAGAAAAGAGTGCTACTATTCCGTTACTTGTCGTCCACCCGGTCCAATGAAGGAAACAAAGAAATCGTTTGGGGTGTAGATAAGAACGACGACTGGATGCTCGAATGCCAAATGCCTTACCGCTTGCTGCAAAGAAGTAATGGCAACTGGATCGAAGGATACGAAAGTTGTTCGCCTTACCTCAATTCAATGGAACGTTTCTACATGGCCGACGGTACACTCCTGAACAAAAGCCAGAGCAATTTACTGGAAAGATCGGGCATAGACGCTAGCCGTCCGGATATCATCAATCTGGCTGTAGGGCGTGAACCTCGTTTCTATGCCTGGATGGCATTTGATCAAGGCGATTGGTCTACGATGTGTAAAGACGGCCAGCCGCTCCGCATTGAAATGAAAGACAAAGAGACACAAGGTTACTGGCCCGACCGTCATATGCGCGACCACTGTATCACTGGTTTCCTGTCGCAAAAGTTTATACGTCCGGAAAGAACGTATGACAAGAGCGGAAACGTCAATGGGGTATCATTCCCGCGTCCTTTGATTCGTATGGCCGAACTCTATCTGAACGTAGCCGAATGTTATGCCATGTTGGACGATACGGATAATGCGCTCATTAATTTGAATAAAGTTCATGAACGCGCCGGACTGGATCCGATCGAAAAGTCGGACCTGAACGCCCAACATCCAATCATGGAGTGGATACGCAATGAACGCTTCGTGGAATTGTGGGGAGAAGGACACCGTTACTTCGACGTTCGTCGTTGGGTAATGGGGCCGGAATACCTGGCGGCCGGCAAACGTGAAGGCTTGAATGCTGAGACAATTATCGGCCCGACATTCGAACAATTCAACCAGCGAATCAAAGTGAATCAGCCGTACAAATGGACCCGGCGTATGTACATCGCTCCCGCATACCAGAGTGAAGTTGGTAAGAACCAACAATTGGTTCAGGCACCTGGCTATTAACAAGTATTCTTAAATATAAAAAGACATGAAGAAATATATATATTTAGCATCGTTGCTATGTGGACTCGCCCTGTTTTTCTCTTCCTGTGACAGTGGAGAAACCGGGTTCGATAATGGTGAATTTTCCTCCATCCTTTACTTGAAGGATGACGGTGAAGTAAACATTGAGTTTTACAATGTAAATAAAGATATAACGTATTCAACTATCATTGGTAAAGGAGGAACCAATCCCAACGCACCGGGAAATGCCAAATTAACCGTATTGACCAATGAAGAAATGAATCAATACAATATGGAACATGGAACAACTTACGAAGTGATGCCCTCAAACTGTTATTCATTCCCTACGGAATACACATTTACTTCGAAAGAAAACAGTCAGAATCTGGATATTATATTGAAGAAAGAACTCGGATCATTGAGTGATGGTGTACAATACGTATTGCCTATTCGTCTTTCCAGTGCTCAATGCAGCGTGAATCAGAAGCAGAACCTACTAGTACTTTCGCCTACCGTGATTACTCCACAGATTCAACTGGGTAAAACCGGCAAAACTCTCATTAGCTTCGCCGCACAAAACGCAGAAGTCACCACTGCTTCGGTTTCCATCCCTGTTTGGTTGAATATGCCGAATGCGGAATGGAGTTTCGGTGCGGAGTTCGAATCAAACGAAAGCATATTGAGTACTTTGGTACAGGAATATCAGGCAACATCAGGAGGCGGTATTATCTTCTCATTGCTTCCGGCCGGCAATTACGATTTGTCAACCGTCAGTTTTACAGGGCATGAGAACGAAAAGGAACTAACTGTTTCCATTGATCGCAAAACGCTTCCAGCCGGACAATACTTGCTGCCGGTTAGGCTTAAGGAATGTATAGGTATGCCGTTTGATGTGGCAACTGGTATGTACTATATTCATGTTTCGATCACGCAGGATCTGGTTAAGCAAACCATTGCACTAGCCGATTTGTCGATGAATAACAGCGATGGAGGTGAAAACAAACTGGTCGATGGCTCGACGTCAGATACCTGGCAATCAAAATGGTACTATGCAACGGATAGTAAACCGGCTCAAATACCATGCGATCCTACGTATGGTGTCTACATCGATATCAAGAATATCACGGGTATATCACAGGTAATGAATTTGAAGATGTCGGTTGCTCAGGAAAAAAACCGGCCCGTATTTATCCAAGTTTATGCAGGCACTTCAGAAGCGAATCTACAAATGATTTACAGCAACGAGAACTGTTATCCGAATTTCTCCGCAAATAAACTGGAAGAAACCGGTACACTCACAACTGGTAAAATAACGATGGTGCGTATTGCCATGTTAAAGAGCGCCGAAGGTGCTGATATGAGAAGTCTGACTTACTATAGCGAAGGCGGTGGCTGGTCGTACCTCAAGAACGTCAGTATGGCAGAAATCGAATTGTTCGGCTATTAACACGCAGATTAAATATTATTTTTTCGGGCAAGGGGCTTGCTATTTAGGTAATGCTCCTTGCCTTTTGAACTAACAATTCAACAAATTAACCCTTATAAGCAATCTGTTATGATGAAAAGAATCTACATCACATTATTCATGCTGGCAGCTCTGATTTGTATCAGCTGCTCGGGCGGTGAGGACGAAAACGACGTTCCGAAGAAGGAAACACCGGAGATCCCGACTGATACAGACGAGATCGATTACAGCAAGGTGAAAATAGAATACGATGACGGTAAGAACATTATCTTCCACGTGAAGCTGGCCATCGATAAAGAAGGGCTGGAAATGAGAAACGGAGATTTGGAGTATTTCAAGGTAAGGCTGAAAGCTCAATGGCAACAAATCAACGAACGTTTCAACGGGCTCGACAAAAAGAAAGCATTGAAGCGCAATTACATATTTGTGCCGGATCTGGACGATATACTGGTATACGAATACGAAAACTCCAATAGCCATTGGACTGTACCCGAAAAATTCTATGCCCAACGAAAACTCGATCTGACAAAATATCAATGCATGGTGGTTTATGACTTCGTCGTGCAAGAAGGTGAGGGTGGCGGAGGATTTGGTGATTATGACGGCATGGGAAACATTCTGGTGATCAATGCCGGGACAAGCAACATTGGTAAGTTCTACGATCATTTCAGCACCAGCGCCAATACGGCAGCCGCCATAACACACGAGCTGGGACATTTTCGCGGAAACGTTGATATCTACACACATGTGGTCAGCAAAAGCAACAACCCCATCAGCAACGAAGCATTCACGCCGACAGCCGGGAACATGAACAATCCCTATCCGGCCCTTGAAAACTGCGCTTGGAGCGATTATGAGATCCAGGTCATCAATCTGACCGGAGCGAAGAAGGAGTTCCGTATCATTTATAAATGTATGAATAACTACTTCGCCGACAACATAGAAGTGACTATCACCGAGAAAGGCCAGGATGTAAGCGGATACACATTGAACTTCTATAAAGTAAAACGGGAGAACGGCACTTGCTCGGTAACTTCCGATATTTCCTTGACGCAAAGCGCAGATGGAAACACTGCCCGCGTGGACGCCTACAATCTGTTTTGGACTGGATACGATTACAATTATAGGGAAAAATACCCGTGGACTTACCAGGATCTTTTTCTGATGGAGGTCATCAATAGAAAGACAGGAAACAAAGCTTATAAGTTCATTACCAATTACGAAGTACATTCGCAAGGTATCAAGGACAAAGGAGAGGATAAGATCAGTGGAAAATCGATCTACCGGATAGCTATCGATATTAAATAACTCAACTTCTAGAAAATCAACTTATGTATATCAAATATTCAATATTCATGTTTTTATCAGTATTCAGTTGCGGATGCTGGGGTTGTTCGGGGAGCGAAGAATCCAATGATAATCCTGATAATGAAGGAGGGAAAGATAAAGTCAGAAACATGCTTTTTACTTCGTCTGATAATAGTTTGGAGCGTACATTCTACTGGGCTAAAAAGACAGCCCTGTCCTATGCGCATGATGGCAGTGACCCCGTTGGGTATTGGTACGAAGCTGCACTTCCCGGACGCAATGCTTTCTGTATGCGCGATGCATCCCATCAAAGCATTGCGGCAGAAATACTCGGGCTTTCCAAACACAACCTCAATATGATGAAGCGTTTTGCCGAAAATATCAGTGAGCCCAAGGACTGGTGTACGCATTGGGAGATAGACAAGTATAACAATCCATGTTCAGCCGATTATGTAAACGATGCTAATTTCTGGTACAATCTGAATGCTAATTTTGATGTGATCTTCGGGTGTTGGCGCCTGTACGAATGGACGGGTAACGAACAGTACCTGAAAGATGCGGAACTCACCAATTTCTTCAAGTTATCCGTCAATGAATATGTGGAACGTTGGCAATTGGAACCCGAGAAGATCATGAACCGTCCCAAAAGTATGAATGCCAAACCGACCACTACCGGCGGATACCGGGAAACCCGTGGACTTCCCTCTTACGTAGAGAATTATCCGGGCCTGACAGCCAGTTCGGATTTGATTGCCGCTATCTATGGAGGCTTCGAGGCTTACAGCCGGATGCAGGCGGCATTGGGGAAGCAAAGTGAAAGCGAGAAGCACCTGCAAACAGCCGAGAAATACCGGACGCTGTTAGAAGAGAAATGGTGGAACAGCGGGATCAATGCGTATCATACCTTTTGGACAGCTCAAAGTACATTTGCCGACGGAGAGGGGCTGACCTATATGCTCTGGTTCAATGCAGCCCAGCAGACCGACCGCATCCGGGGGACAATCGCCAAGATGATGAGTCGTAAGAATTGGAACATCGAAAATGTCTCGCACTTTCCGTTATTGTGGTATCGATACAATCATGTGCAGGAGGCCTATGAGATTCTTACTACCGTTTCTACGATGAACCGTTCTACTTACCCGGAGGTTTCGTACGGTATGATAGAAGGAATCATCAGTGGAGCGATGGGAATCGTTCCCAGCGCTTCGCAGAAAAAGGTGATAACTTTACCCAAGCTGTCAAGAGAAAGCGACTATTTGCAGATAGAAGACCTCCCGATGCTACAGGGATACATCACTGTACGTCATGAAGGAAACAAGAAGAGCAAGTTCGTTAACAATACTCCGGACGAACTGACCTGGCAAGCGGCTTATATGGGACAGGCGAGCCAGATAACGGTCAATGGAGAGAAGAAAACTGCATTGACACGTACCGACATTATGGGAAACAAGGTTTCATACGTGGATATCAAAGTACCTGCCGGAGCTGAGGTACAAGCAAAAATAGAATAACTGCACTTTTCATTTTTACAGACGAAGTTTTCAATAGGTATTATTACAATAGTTACCATGTATAAACAAACTTATCAATTGGTTATTGCTTTTTTCCTGATGTTGTTCGCTTTGCATTCCCGAGCACAGTTGCCCAACGAACAACTTTGGTATGATTATCCTGCCAAGGATTGGAAGACGCAGGCGCTTCATCTGGGAAACGGCTATTTGGGGGTATCGTTTTACGGAGGCTGTGAGCAGGAACAATTCGATATTGCCGAAAAAACATTCTGGACTGGAGGACCGGGTGAATATCCTGGTTATAATTATGGCATCATACCGGGTGGGGCGGAACACATCGGGGAGATTCGCGATGCAGTTGTTCGCGAAGACATCAAAACAGCCGACCGTTTGGCTGCCAAATACATGGTAGGCGACGGGAAGGGTTTTGGGGGTTTTTCCATGGTCGGAAAGCTGCTACTCGACTTTGGTAGCGGCGAAGTAACCGATTACTGCCGGAGGATCGATCTTTCCAACTCGGAGGCAACCGTTGAATACCGCAGGGAAGGAGTCGCGTTCAAGCGTACTTATTTTTGCAGTTATCCCGACAAGGTATTTGTTGTCAAACTCACTGCCGGGCAATCCGGGAAACTCTCTTTTGCGCTCCGTCATAAATTGACACATGGCGTTGACGAGATGTCGGTCACCGGCAAGTCGATGAATATTGTGGGCAGGATCAAGGGCAATGGAATGAAATACGCGGTAGCCCTTTCCATAGAACAAAAAGGAGGTCGGTCGGAAGGAATGACGGATCATATCAACGTTTCCCAGGCCGATGAGATCACTATCTATTACACCGTTGCCACGGAATATCGTCCCAATGCCCCCTTGTTCAGAGGCGGAGACCCCGTTGCCGAAACAAAAGCCAGAATACAGGAAGTATCCAAAGCCGGCTATCTAAAAACGAAGGAAAAGCATGTGGTCGATTACAGGAGCCTGTATGCGAAAACAGTGTTCTCTGTTGCAGGCGATGCCGGACTGGAAAAATTGTCCACCAACCAACGGTGGGAACAACTCAAAAACGGGAACACGAACGATGCCGGCCTGAAAGTTTTGCTGTACAATCTCGGCAGATACCTGCTCATCAGTGCGTCACGTCCGGGCACATTACCTTCAAACTTACAGGGGGTATGGAATACTTTTGCTTCGGCACCATGGAATGGCAACTACCAGAGTAATATCAACCTGCAAATGATGTACTGGGGGTGCGGCCCGACAGGCCTGGCGCAGTGTCAGCAAGCCTACAACGACTGGATTGCCCGGTTGGTGGAACCGGGGCGGAAAGTGGCTCAAAACTACTACGGTACCAAAGGATGGGTAAGCCACTCTATCGGTAATCCATGGATGTATGCAGCACCGGGTAATGACATCCTTTGGGGATTGTTCCCTTCGGCCGCCGCATGGCACTGCCGTTCTTTATGGGACTATTACCAGTATACCATGGACAAGACATTCTTAGCGCAAAAAGCTTACCCGATTATAAAGGAAGCTGCGCAATTTTGGCTTGAAAATCTAGTGGAATTCAAGGGACAATATATCATTGCACCTTCTGTATCTGCCGAACATGGTATTGAATTGTTGGGCAACGGGTTCGCACCATATCCCACAACAAACGGTGAGGATACTCGTAACAAGATATTGTGTGCGCCGGCATTTCAGGACATACAAATGGTAGATGACCTGTTTGCCATTGTGGCAGAAGCCACCGGAATTCTGGGAACCGACCAGGATTTTGCGCAACAAGTAAATACGGCCCGCAACAAGCTGATGCCTCAAAAAACAGGGCGGTTTGGCCAGTTGCAGGAGTGGTATTACGATGTGGATAATCCTCGTGATCACCACCGGCATATTGCACACTTGTACTTGCTGTTTCCCGGAAACCGGATATCCCACGGCGGAGAACTGGCTGATGCCGCCAGAAGAACATTGGATATGAGGGGAGATGGTTTTTATGGAAGAAAATGGCCTCACGCTGGTGGTAACTGGTCGAGTGCCTGGCGGATATGGATGTGGGCACGTCTCGGAAATGGTGAAAAGGTTGAGAGGATATTCAACCACCTGGTAGCCAACGCAGGGTTCGAGAACCTCATGGGATCGCAAAGCAACAATATGCAGGTGGACGCATCCATGAGTACACCGGGGTTTATCTCTGAAATGCTGCTACAGTCGCATCAGGGCAGACTGCATGTATTACCGGCACTGCCATTAAGTTTGTCAACCGGAGAAATAACAGGACTGGTAGCACGGGGAGGATATACGGTGGATATGAAATGGGAGACTATGAACCTGACGGAAATCACTGTTAGGTCCACCATGCACAAAACCTGCCCGGTATTCTATAAAGGTAGAAATAGAACCATCGAAACCAATAAGAAATATCACCCTGATGAACTTTAAATATCCGGTTTTTAGATCGTAATGCTCAACCCGGATTGATTTGCAGAAAACAAATGAATATAGCAGTCCTAAGCCGTTATAAAGGTTAATTAAATTTGTTAGTTCCCAAGATCCATCACAGAGTAAGGATAAACTACCCACTCTCTGTGATGGATTCTTTCTTTTCAAGATAGGGGCAAAAGTGCTTGTGTTATTCAACTCAAGGTATTGATTCGGGATATTTCTTAGGATAAAACGTAAAATATGCGGATAGAGTAATGATGTGGGACGAAAAGCACAACATTATGGATGGATGGCAAAGTGACTTCTAGTTTTCTTGGGTAGATTTGCCGGAGTAATATTTTTTGGTAACCACATCAATCCCCCTTTTATGCGAAAGAAAATCTGTTTACTTTGTTTTTTTGCGGCCACTCTGGCGGTACATGCGCAAGAAACTATATTGAAAGGATTTAATTATGCCGCGATGACGGCTCCTACCGGAAAAGAATGGGAGTCGCCCCAAGAGTTGGCTCTCAACAAAGAGCAACCTCATGCCTGGTTCTTTCATTTCTCAGATACCGAAAGTGCGCGACGTTTACTGCCGGAATACAGCAGTTATTACCAGTCATTAAACGGTAGCTGGAAATTCCATTGGGTGGGTAATCCAGGTGAACGTTCGGCGGATTTCTATCTGCCGTCTTTTGATGTATCGGCTTGGGACAATGTAAGTGTGCCTATGCAATGGAATGTGGCAGGTATTCAGAAAGACGGAAGCTTGAAATACGGGGTTCCGGTTTATGTCAATCAAAAGGCGATATTTCAGCATCAGGTAGTTGTAGGCGACTGGAAGGGTGGGGTGATGCGTACGCCTCCTGAGGATTGGACTACTTACAAGCATCGTAACGACGTAGGTTCCTATCGTCGCACCTTTACCATACCCGCCGAATGGAAAGAACGGGCGGTGTACCTCAACTTCGACGGCGTTTCTTCTTTCTTCTATCTGTGGATAAACGGGCATTATGTGGGTTTTTCAAAGAACTCACGAAATACAGCCTCTTTCAACGTTAGTCCGTATTTGAATAAAAAAGGGGAGGAGAATGTAGTGGCGGTTGAAGTATACCGCAATTCAGATGGCTCATTCCTTGAAACACAAGATATGTTTCGTTTGCCGGGCATCTTTCGTTCCGTATCATTAACCTCTACCGCTAAGGTACAGGTGCGTGATTTGCGCGTATTCCCGGATTTGGATGCCAATTATAATAATGGTACAATACGTATAGTAACCGAGATGCGCAATCTGGATAAGAAAACGGCGAAAGACTATACGCTTTCTTTTTCTCTCTATGCCAATAAACTCTATTCGGACGAGAATACGTTGGTAAACGGAGTGGAAGGAACCACTGCGCTTGCTGCCTTGGGAAAAGAAGAAACAGCCACCGTAACGACCTCCCTTCGTATAGATAAACCTAAAAAATGGTCGGCGGAGGAGCCTTACCGCTATACGTTGGTGGGGGAACTGAAAGATAAACGGGGAAGAATTGTGGAAACCTTCTCAACAGCCTTGGGCTTCTGCAAGGTTGAAATTAAAGATACTCCGGCAGAAAAGGATGAATTCGGATTGGCGGGACGCTATTATTATGTTAATGGAAAGACTGTAAAACTGAAAGGTGTTAACCGTCAGGAGTTTCATCCTGAAACAGGCAATGTCATTACCCCTCAACAGATGAAAGAGGAAATCATGCTGATGAAACAGGGTAATATCAACCATGTACGCAACTCGCATTACTCTTGCCAGCCTTATTGGTATTATATGTGCGATAAATACGGCATCTATCTGGAAGATGAAGCTAATATTGAAAGCCATCAGTATTATTATGGAGACGCTTCTTTGTCTCACGTCCCCGAATTTGAGGCAGCACACGTGGCTCGTGTCATGGAACTGGCTCATTCGCACGTCAACCATCCTTCTGTGGTCATCTGGTCGATGGGTAACGAAGCCGGACCGGGAAAGAACTTTGTAACAGCTTATGAAGCCTTGCATGCTTTCGATCCTTCACGCCCTGTACAGTACGAGCGTAATAATAAGATTGTAGATATGGGCTCCAATCAATACCCCGCTATCGCATGGATGCGCGAGGCAGTAAAGGGGACCTATAATATTAAATACCCGTTTCATGTCTCTGAATATGCTCATTCTATGGGCAATGCGGTAGGCAATCTGATTGATTATTGGGAAGCGATCGAATCGACCAATTTCTTTTGCGGTGCTGCCATTTGGGATTGGGTCGATCAGAGTTTGTACTATTACGATCGGCAGACAGGTGAACGCTATCTGGCTTATGGCGGCGATTTTGGCGATAAACCGAATGACGGCATGTTTTGCATGAACGGAATCCTGTTTCCGGGACACTTGCCTAAACCTGCTTTTTATGAAGTAAGAAAGGTCTATCAGAATGTAGGTGTGCGTGCGGTAGATATGCAAAAAGGACAGATAGAGGTGTTCAATAAGAACTATTTTACCTCTCTGGACGCATACAACCTGGTATGGTCGCTTTATGAAGATGGCAAGATGATACAGGAAAGTACGCTGGCTGCCCAGCAGGTGGGTCCGCGTGCTAAAGCCCTCTATGCCCTTCCTTATGCATTCAATCAATTAAAAGCCGGAAGCGAATACTTTGTGAAGGTGCAATTCAAGTTGGCACAGGAAATGCCTTGGGCAAAGGCCGGCTTTGTGCAAATGGAAGAACAGCTGAAAGTAAAAGATGCCGGAGCCAAACCGGCTATGTCGCTCGTTACCGCCTCGATGGATAAACCGCAAGTGGAGGAGAACAAGGACTATGTAGTTGTTAAAGGCAATGGATTCTCTGTAAAGTTCGATAATCAGTCGGGAACTATTTATAGTTTGGAATATAATAACAGGAAAGTGATGTGCGATGGGATGGGTCCCCGGATCGATGCTTACCGTGCCCCGGTCGACAATGATAACTGGGCATACCTGCGTTGGTTTGAGAAAGGTTTGCATAACTTAAAACATCGGGTGAAGTATTACTCATGGATAAATGCCCATAAGAAACCGGACAATACGGTACAACTCATGTACACCGTTGAATCGCAAGCTCCTAATGAAGCTGTATTGGAAGGAGGAACCTCCGGAAGAAATCGCGTAATCGAATGGAAGGACTCTCTGTTTGGTGAGAAGAACTTTAAGTTTATCACGAATCAAATATGGACGATCTATCCGGATGGCTCCATTGAGTTGCGCTCGGAAATCACTTCAAACGATGCTACGGTGGTACTGGCGCGATTGGGATATGTGATGCAGGTTCCGGGTGAGTTGCAACAGTATACTTATTATGGCCGCGGACCGTGGAACAACTATAACGACCGTCGAACGGGTTCGTTTATCGAGATCTATCAAAGCACTGTGAAGGAGCAATTCGTCAACTTCCCTAAGCCGCAAAGTATGGGTAACCGGGAGGAAGTATGTTGGTGTGCATTGACCGATCAAGAAGGCAACGGTGTGGAGTTTGTGGCGAATGGATGGATGTCTGCTTCCGCATTGCCGTGGTCGGCTATGGAAATGACACTTGCGCCTCATCCGTATCAATTGCCCAGGTCGTCAGCCACTCATCTGCATCTTGATCTGGCTGTAACGGGACTGGGAGGTAACAGTTGCGGACAGGGTGGTCCTTTAGGGCACGATCGTGTCAGGGCCGACCGCCATTCGATGGACTTTATTATCCGGCCGGTGCACAAAGCTGCTTTTACAGAAACTGCCCATGTGTCGAATGCGGGAGAGTTGCCTTTGGCTATTACTCGCGATAATAGAGGAAAGGTGACCATTCACTCACAAAAGGCGGATGCTCCCATCGCTTATACATTGAATGGAAGTAAGCAGGTGATGGAGTATACCACCCCCTTTAGTTTGCATAAAGGAGGAACCGTTGAGGCTTATTTCAAGGAAAATAAAGCGATATTGTCTGCTTTCTCTTTCGAGAAATTGGAGAGTACTCCATTGAAAGTAATTTATGCCTCCAGTGAGGAAGTAGGCAAATATGATGCTTTCTATCTGGTAGATGGAGACCCGGGAACTTTCTGGCACAGTGCGTATTCGGTGACCATGGCCAAATATCCTCATTGGGTAGACTTAGACATGGGCGAGGTAAGACTACTTAAAGGGTTTGTTTATTTTCCCCGCCAGAACGGAATGACTAATGGCAACATTAAAGACTATACCCTGCAAGTGAGCGTGGACGGACAAAAATGGGGCGATGCGGTGTCGGCAGGAGCTTTCAATACGGATAAAAAGTCGAAAAGAGTACTTTTGAATGAAAAAGTGGAGGGACGCTATATTCGTTTTACTGCTTTAAGCTCACAGAATGGAGCCGATTATGCCGGCGGTGCTGAATTCTCGGTGATTGTAGATTGAGTGGAGTACTTTTGTGTAGAATGTAATTCAATGTTTATTAATATAGATTGTATGAAGAAGATTAACAAATGGCTATTCGGACTTGCGCTTGCTGGTCCGGTACTATGCAATGCACAGACTACTTTTAAAGAGAGCAATGGAGAGATGTCCATTGTCTCGGGAAAGAACCTGATCAGTGGGGTGTATCCTCACTTAACTACGTATGCCCATGGCAGAATCAACGGCCGGTATGGGTCGGGCGACGAATGTGGTATCGGTGCCCTGGCGGTGTGGGGCGACAAATTGTACATGGTAAATTATGCAGCGCATAAGCCCAAAGGCAGCGAGCATAAATTGTATATAATAGATAAGAATAAGAAGATGACGGTTTATCCGGGAAGTGTGGGAGGAACACCTGCTGCCCGTATGATTCATGCCGAGTCTGATCAACTGTTGATAGGTCACTACCTGATTGCCAGGGATGGAAGCATTCGAACGATTCCTATTCTAACCATGCCGGGACGCATAACAGCTATTGCCCGGCACTTGGAGGATCCTACAAATAAGGTCTATTATTACGACATGGAAGGAATGCTTTATGAAGCCAATGTTCACACACTGGAAGTCAAAAAGCTATTTAACAACCCACTCCCGGGATGGCATGGGAAAGGTGCTTACACGGCGCAGGGCAAACTCGTTATGGCCAATAACGGAGAGGCTGCCGAAGCGACCAGTGAATGGCAAGTGCCGGTAAAGGAACAAACGGGTCCGGAGAAGTATGGCGTACTGGCCGAATACGATGGTAAGAGGTTCACAGTGGTAGAACGCAGACAGTTTACCGATGTAACCACCCGTCACGGCATTCAGGCGGTACCGAACGATCAGTCTCCCCTGTGGTCGATGGGATGGGACAAGAGATCCATTCGCCTGAAAGTGATGGAGAACGGTAAGTGGACTACCTATTTGCTTCCTAAGGCAGCTTATAACAATGATCCGTCGCATGGCTGGTTCACGGAATGGCCCCGTATCCGGGAAATAGGAAACGACCGGATGATGATGGATATGCATGGTATGTTCTTCCAGTTCCCGGCAACATTCTCTTCCGGAAACTCTGCCGGCATTCGCCCCATCGCTTCTCACTTACGCTATATTCCCGACTTCTGCTCCTGGGATGGTAAAATCGTATTGGCAACCGATGAAACAAGTATTCAAGGAAATCCGTTGGCGGGGCAGCCGCAGTCCAACTTATGGTTCGGTACGTTCGACGAGTTTCAGAACTGGGGCCCGGCCACCGGTTACGGTGCTATTTGGCTAGAAGATAAGGTTGAAAAGAACGATGTCAGCGAACCTTACCTGTTTGCCGGCTTCGAACGCCGTGCTGCTCACTTCATCAATCACGAAACGACCCCTATCTCTCTGGTAATACAGGTCAATGAAAAGGGTGATAACCAGTGGAGGGATTATGAAACCATCCGTCTTTCGGGAGGAGAATACCGGAACTACATTTTTTCCAAACAAGCAAAAGGCGAATGGATACGGTTGAAGTCGCTGAACAACGGACAGGTTTCTTTTATTTTGCATTATACGACCGAACGTTATCAGGATCCGGCCCGGTTTAGCTCATTGTTCGAAGGTCTGGCCGATATTGATACTTCCGATGCGATACTGACCGCCAAATTGTTTAGCAACCGTTCCAACTTGAACTTGTCTTGTTTTACGGGCGTGCAAAAGAATGGACAAACCAGCAAGAGCGGAGAGTACGAGTTTACTAAACAGGCTTTCGGCTTCACCCCTGGGATTACGGACTCACTGGCGACAAGAGCCTTGGAGACGAAGGTACACTATTCCGAGACGGTGCAGTTCAATGCCCGGACGGTGGATAAAAAGTTAATGAAACAATTGTGGAGTGTGGACGATGCGTCGGTTATCCTACACACTTCCGTCGGCAACCTGCGGCTTCCCAAAGGAAATCGTGCGTACGATACTCATACTAACAGCCGTTGTGTGCGCGAAGTGGAGTCGGAACGTGAACTGGCTAATATACACGGTACTTTCTATGAACTCCCGCTCATCCATGTAGGTAGAGAGCCTCTGTTTACCATGATGCGCCCGGTTTCTTCTCATAACAAATTTATCGACGATTTCAATTCGTGGAACGGGCTGCTGGTTCTATCGGGCATTCAACAGAACGTTAAGGGATCAGAGCATATCTATGTGAACAAAGATAAGACTGCAGGATTGTGGTTCGGAGCGATCGACGATTTATGGAAGTTGGGAAAACCTGTAGGAACAGGCGGTCCGTGGAAGAAGACATCTGTCTGCAAGGATGAACTTAGCGACCCATACCTGATGACCGGCTACGACAAGAAAACGCTGACGTTGAAGGCTGATAAGGATGCAACGGTAACACTTTGGGTAAATGTTTCCCATTATCTGGAACAGAAAGTAGCTTATAAAGAGTTCAATCTGAAAGCCGGAGAAGAGGTGAAATACATATTCCCGGAAGGGTTCAGCGCTCATTGGACCTACTTGTCGGCAGATAGGGATTGTGTGGCTAGCGGGCAGTTTATTTACGAATAATAAATCGCAAAGCGACTTACCCCAAAAAAGGTAAGTCGCTTTTTACTTATACACTCAAGAAAGATGAAAATACCATGTGTCGTTAGCGCCGTTTTGTTATCCTCCATGGTCATGTCGTTTTAGCAGGAGAGAAGCTTATTGGTCGCGACGCTTACCTTATTCCCTTCTTGAAACAGTACTACCTTCGGTATGTTGGTTTTAAACCTTCGGGTCGTTGGTTTTAAACCAAACCACCGAAGGTTTTAAACCAACGTGCTGATGAATCTGTCTATTTGGGAAAAGCAGTCGGTTCGGCAAGCGTGGTTCCCGATAATGTGAACTCGTAAGGCCACTGATTGTCTTCCTTGTTCTGGTCGTATTTCCAATGTGTGGCGGGAGCACCCATCACTACAAACCAGAGATATCTGGTATCGGCCGGAACAGTAAACGATAAATTACCTGAATTAGCCTTCAGCACCTCTCCGTACATCCGTTCCCCATTGGTCTTCATGGCAACGAATCCGCAACGCCAGCCTTTCTCAGCCATATTCTGAACGTTGTATCCTTCGAGCGAAGTTCGGCCGTTGAAAGCGATCTGTACGGTAGTATTGGCAGCAGGAACTTTGAGCTTGATACAGTTGTACCCGTAGTTTTGCGGGCAATGATCTTTACTGATCCGGTAGGTGGTTCCACTCGCAAGTTCTACCTTATAGGTATGCGTATCGATGTATTTGGCATACGCATTCTTGATACGGGGAATGTCCCAGGATACGAACCGGCATGCGGCATCGAACATCTCATCGTTGAATGTTGCCTGACTGATGTTGGTCAGACGTTTGTAAGTGGCTACCGGGTCTTTCTGGTCATTTTCTATGGCTTCTTTCCAGATTCGGCAGACCATCTTTTCGTGTTTCATCTCCCAATACTCCAGTACATAAGGAGAGTGATACTGGTTGTCTTTGTGCATAAAGGCACGGAAAGAGTGTTCTACGAAGCCTTGAAGATGCCCGGGTTCCAGGTCGGCCCAGTCCGGGAACTTCTTGAGTAACGACCATTGTGAAGTCATTTCATAAATCGGGCCCGACCATCCGTAGTTCGGACTTCCGTCAAAATGGGTGATGTACTGAAAACTGTGACATATCTCATGGTGCAGTACACCGGCTATTCCATATTTATTCAAAGCTTTCAGGCGGTCGCAACTAACTCTGACAACACCCACATTGGGCTTCCCGAAGCCCACAGCGGTTCCGTTGGCATCATCCAATGCGAAAACCAACAGTTTATATTTGTTGGCATGCGATTTGGTCCTGTCGGCAAATCCTGCCTCGTCGATCATGAAGTTGTAACACAGTTCTGCTTGTTGCAGCACTTTCTCGGGGTCAAAGAAACGGGGAGCGGCGGTTCGGGGATCTTTCCCAAATGATTTCTCCCACAAGACAGCCGTATTGGGGCCTTCTATCATGTGTTCGAAACTGTAGTTCCTGCTGTTGTCAGGATGAAAGAATTCCTGGTGGGTGATGAAGTCCAACCCGTCCGGGATGCGCAATTCTTTCTCTTTTTGTTCGAAGATGAATCTGATAACCACCTTATTGATGCTATTTGTAATAAGTACGGTGCCTGTATGTCCCTCTTCCCTGTTTGGATTTTTTTTCGCAGTAATGGTTATGCTGCCCGTATTGTGCTGACTTCCTGTGGGGGTGACAGTCAGGAAGTCGCTTGGTGAAACGTTTTCCACAGCTACCGTCCAGGTAACACCGGAAGTAGATGTTACATCTAGTTTGTATATTTCCCCCTCAAACGGAACAGGTATTCTTTGTCCGGTTCCGGAGCAGTCCATATCGTTGGAAGTGATGGTGAACTTTCCGTCCGGGTTTCCGCCCGACTCTTCTTTATCTCCGGAACATCCGGCAAGCAACACACATGTGAACGCGAGGAATACTCCCCGCCAAAAGGTTCTTTGTCTTTTCATGGCCTGTATTTTTTATGATCAGTAAATAGGTGTTTAGTTCAATGAGATACGATCTCATACAAAATTAAGGGTAATGGTTCGATGAAATTGTGTTATTTATACGCAATGCTGTGCTGTTTGTTCATAATGCTGTGTTGTGTGTTCATACTAACACTTTTTAGTGGAGGCTTAACATATTCTCTTGCTTTTTTATCTATTTTTGCGATAGCCAATTAAAACGAAGTAACCCTATATGATTTCATATCCAATGCTAAGAATTACACAAGTAGCACTATTTATACTTATCGTCAGTGGCACCCTGGTATCTACACCGGTTTCTGCCAATGATACGTTCAGGAACCTGACAATCAATAACGGACTGGCACATACGGATGCCAACTGTGTGGTGCAGGATAGCACCGGACTCATCTGGATTGGAACCAATTCCGGCTTGCAGAACTTCAATGGTTACCTGTTGCAAACCATCAATTACTATCCGGCCAATCAGAAAGTCTATGAGTCGCACAACCGTATTAATGCGATGGGGTGTAGCAAAAACTTTTTATGGCTCGGAACAAGTAGCGGTTTGACCTGCCTGGACCTGAATACCCATCTGTATATACCCTATGAGGTGAATGAAAATGATCGTGCTATTCTGAATGAAAACATTCTGCAGATGGCCATCGATAATGTCAACAACCGATTATGGATACGTACTTTGCGCAGGTTTTGTGTTGCTCAGATCGATGAATCGACCCGTACCCTGTTCTTGTTGGATTGGGAAAGTGACGACGGACGTGAGATTGCGTGGAGGCACTCCAAACCCCAGATACATTGTGGAGATGCATGGGTGTCCGGTGGTAATTTTTTTGCCCGGTTGGAGGTTTCCGGTCATAAAGTAAGGATCGGGAAGAAATACAATGCGGATGAAGTCTTTGGGGAGAAAACGTCTATCAATAATCTCTTTGTATCTGACGGGTTCTTATACCTTCGCTCTCCTCAGGGATGCTACAGAATCCCGTTTGTTAACAACGAACTCAATGTACAGGCTTTCTCTTATCAGGAATTTAATAAAACGAATCCTCATATACCTGTTAGTACGGACGGAATGTTTATTGTTGACAGCAATGGTGCGCTTTGGTGCCGTTATTTCGGAGGAGTATTTGAAGTAACCAATCCTTTTACTGCCCAGGCAGCCATTCATCTTTATCTGGGAAACACCAAGAATGTGAATTTTTCGCGGCTTAGAGTCAGTTCTTTGTTTATCGATTCGTATCACAACCTGTGGCTATCGACGATGAACAAAGGATTGTATTACCGTTCTCTATCCTCTTCCCCGTTTCGCAGCCTACCCAGTCAACAATTCACTAATCTGGGGTTTTCCCGGAGTGAGATATCCTCCATTGCCGTGCAAGAGAATATTGCCCTGTGGGTGATAGCAGTAGAAGGAAGTTTGCTTCGTTATGATATGAAAAAAGAAAAGCTTGAGCTGATCTCATTAACTGCTCAAGGTACTGCCGATGGTTTGCAGACTTTGGCGTTGAGTGCCGACCAGCAAACATTGTATATCGGTATGGCGCGTGGGCTCATTGTTTATGAAATAAAAACCGGAAAGAGTTATTGGCTCATGGGTAGGGGAGGGAAGTCTTCTCTCAACCAGAGTGTCAGTGTTGCCAAAATAGTGGAAGACTGTTACGGCAGGCTTTGGATAGCTACCTGGGGACAAGGCATTTGCTGTATTCAGAATCCGTTGTCCAATCCGGAAGTGGTTTATTCGCTGAATGCCCAGTCCCAACCGTCTATTAACTCTAACTTCATTACCGATATGTATGTAGAGCGGAATTCTATTATGTTGTGTACCACAGTGGGGATAAGCAAGGTATGTTTGAATGAGCAGGGAAAGATTCGTCGTGTCTCTTCGTATCGAGCAGACAAGAACGCTCCTCGTACCCTCTCGTCTGATTATATTGCTTGCATCGACCGCCAGAACGATTCCATTTATTGGGTGGGTACTATTGGAGGCGGATTGAATCAGGTGACCATTCATTCGGAACGAGACAATGATTATTCGGCCATTGCCTATACAGAAGAGAACGGGTTACCCAATAATGACTGTGAAATCGTTTATCTGGATGATGAACAAAACGTGTGGGTAGGTGGAAAGAATATTGCCCGCCTTATCCCAAAAAACAATCAGGTGGCTGTCTATGAACAGGCAGACGGCTTGCTGAGCAACTCCTTCAAAATAGGAGTGGGTGCCAGGACCGCTAATGGAACCATTTACATGGGAGGTATCGATGGGGTCAACTATTTCCATCCGCGCGACTTTATCAATGGGGTCTTTCCCGCCAGTCTCAGTTTCTGCCAGTTGTACATCAACAATCAATTGGTGATTCCTCAAACCAGTTACGATGGGAATGTGACTTTGTCTGCCATTCTCGATAAAACAGAGCAGGTGAAACTGACACACAACCAGAACAATTTTGCTATCTCTTTTTCGGCTTTCAGTTATAACCTTTCCAGCCGGATCATGTACCGGTATCGGATGGTGGGTTACAACAACGAATGGCAGGAGGTGGCCTATACTACCGACCGGGTTTATTACTCCAATCTTCCATACGGCGATTACCGGTTTGAACTCGAAGCCTCCATAGACCGGGGGCTCACCTGGATGAAGCCGGGGAAAATGTTAAAACTATCCGTTCTTCCTCCCTGGTGGTTGACGACATGGGCCAAGTTGTCTTATTTTGTTCTTTTCTCCTTAATTATTACTGTGGTTATTTACCAGTATCACAAAGAACAGAAGCTTAGACGCGAGAATCATATTCAAGAGATTCAACGGATTAACGATGAAGAGAAATACCAGTCCAAGATGCGTTTCTTCATGAATATTTCGCATGAGTTAAAGACACCCCTTACCTTAATTATGCTTGCTGCCGAGCGTTTGGCGGACTTTAATCTCTCCCGGGAGTGCATGGCAATACTTTCCAACTCCCGGAGAATGCTGGCGCTGATCACCGAATTGCTGGATATACGAAAAACGGATTTAGGGCTCAATCAGTTGTCGCTCTCTTCTCAGAATATGTCCGAACTTGTGGAGCAATTGTATGCGGAAATGAATCCTTGGGCGGAAAAGAAAGATATCACCTTCAGCTATCAGCCGGATGAAAGAGATATTTATATGGATATTGACAATGAGAAGATGAGCAAGCTGGTCATTAATCTGATATCTAATGCAATTAAGTACACTCCTAAAGGAGGAAACGTGAAACTTAGCTTGAGGAAAGGGGTGCCGGCGGATATCATTCCGTTGTATGCTACTGTTTACCATGAGGGAACGATGCCTGCTGAAGGTCTGGTTTGTATACTGACCATACAAGATTCCGGGGTAGGTATATCTTCGGAATCTATCAAGTATATCTATGAACGTTTCTTCCAGGTGAAAGACACTAACCTTACGCATCTGGGTTCCGGTATTGGGTTGGCTATCGTTAAAAACATCGTGATGCTTCATCAGGGATGTATTATTGTCAGCAGCCAACGAGGTACAGGTACGGAGTTTGTTGTTATTCTGCCTGTCAGGAGTGCGTCGGAGACGGAGGAGCCTGCCGCTCATGTCTCTCCTTTCAGTATCAGGGAATTCATAGAGAATCAATACATTGAATATACTCCTTCCGACGAGGAGGAGAACTCGTTTTCGGCAGAGAAAACGAATGCAGATCTTCCCACCCTTCTGATTGTGGAAGACAACAAAGAACTGCAAAAATCATTGAAAGAGCAATTGCTGTCTCGTTACAACGTTCGGTTGGCGGATAACGGGAAAGAGGGCTTGAAATTGTGTGAAACCTTGTATCCGGACGTGATTATCAGTGATGTCATGATGCCCGAAATGGATGGGATAGAAATGTGTAAAAGGATACGCGACAATTTGTCCATCGCTTATATCCCTATTATCATGTTAACAGCCAGAGGGAATGTAGATAGTCAGATAGAAGGATACGAATCCGGTGCCGACTTGTATATACCCAAACCTTTCTCCATCAAGCTGCTGGAGGTCAATATCAAACGACTGCTGACTCAGAAAGAACGGTGGTTGAGGCAGGAGCAACTTCCTCTTCCGGAAAAACAGGAGGTTCCCGAAAACGGCAAACAGATTTTCGAAAGGAAACTGACTAGCCTCATTGAAGAGAACATGGGTAATCCGGACTTTACTGTCGAATTCTTGTGTGGTGAACTCTGCATAGGGCGCACCAAGTTATATAATAAGGTGAAAGAGATCAGCGAACAGCCACTTGCCGACTATATTCGCAATGTGCGATTGGAGAAGGCAATCCATCTATTGAAGAACTCGGAGATGAATATCAGTGAGGTCATGTATGAGGTAGGCTTCGTCAACAGTTCACACTTCTCTAAAACATTCAAACAAAAGTTCGGAATGTCTCCTTCGGACTACAAGAGGCAATATGTAAATTCCTGACGTGTCCTTTGGACGCTATTTGGGCCTTGTAACAGATGGATGGAAACTTTGTTTTCCGTCCATTTTTTGTTTTCTGTTCCGGTGTACGAATAGCAAACCTTTTTGTACATACAGCAAAGTTGTTTGTATTCGATATAAATACTTTTGAGCCGTTCTTCCGGGAACAAGTTAACTAAGGTCTAATTTAAAAAATCAAGGAAATGAAGCATGCCAGTAAAATTGCCTGCGCAATGTTTTTGTCTTTGACGGTCCCTACTTTTGGTTATCAGCTGGTGATGGCAGAAGAAGGTACTCATAAAGTCAGCGAAACAGCGTCGGTTCAACAGCAAAAGAAAAGGGTTGTCTCAGGTACAATCAGAGATGCGGCAGACAATAGCCCCATTATCGGAGCTACTATCAAATTGAAAGGAACGTCTACAGGTGTTATTTCAGATGCGAATGGAGCATACTCCATTCAGGTAAACAATAGTAGGGATATTCTTGTGGTATCGTACATCGGGTATAAAGAACGTACGGTACAGGTCGAAGATCTGGGCGTTATCAACGTGCAGTTGCAATCGGATAATGAACTGTTGGACGAAGTCGTGGTCATTGGTTCCGGTACGCAGAGGAAGGTCAGTGTTACCGGTGCTATCTCTACCATAAAAGGAGCTGAATTGAAATCCCCCAGTTCTTCATTGACCAGCTCCATGGCAGGAAAACTGGCCGGTGTCTTTGTGAAGACAACCAGCGGTGAGCCCGGATCGGCCTCCAGTTTCTATATTCGCGGTATCTCTACTTTCGGCGGGCGTACAACTCCGCTTATCTTGCTGGACGATGTAGAAATATCTTCCGGTGACCTGGACAACATTCCCGCCGAAACCATCGAGTCATTCTCTATCCTGAAGGATGCTTCGGCTACTGCTATTTACGGTGCGCGGGGTGCCAACGGGGTAATGATTGTTACGACCAAGACGGGAAAAGAAAACACCAAGGCCAAAGTGAACATCCTGGTGGAAAATGCCATCCATTCTCCGATGAACTTCCCTGACTTTGTGGATGGAGCAACCTGGATGGAAATGTACAACGAGGCTTTGCTCACGCGCAACCCGTCGGCTTTGAAACGGTATAGCACCGATCAGATCGAAAATACCCGGAGCAAAACCAATCCTTATTTCTTTCCGGATGTGGATTGGGGCGATTTGATATTCAAAGATATGACCATGAGTCAACGGGCCAATATCAACGTACAGGGAGGTGGATCGAAAGTGACGTACTACCTGAGTTTGAATCTGAATCATGATACCGGTTTACTTGATTCGCCAAAGATTTACTCCTGGGATAACAACATCAATAACTTGTCGTACAACTTCCAGAATAATATTCAGGTGAAGGTAACTCCTACCACTAAGATCCGCTTGAACATGAATGCGCAGGTTCGGAAGAATAAAGGGCCGAACTACACCACTGCAAGTTTGTTCAACAAGGTGTTGACTACTAATCCCGTTAATTTCCCGGCGTATTATCCGGAGGAGGAAGGCGACAGTCATATTAAGTTCGGCAACGCAACCCTAAGCGGTAATACCTTACGAACCAATCCGTATGCGGACATGGTAACTTCGTTCAAGGAATCCAACTTAAATACATTGAATACAACTGTACGTGTCGATCAGGATTTGGCCTTCATTACCCAAGGACTCTCCGTAAACGGGCTTGTCAACTTCAAGAATTACTCCATTAGTAGTTATACCCGTAGTATTGAACCCTACTACTACGAAGCTCTCAATTCGTATAACCCAGGTGATCCTACCTTGGTTTTGGGACGTTTAGGTACTTCCGGAACCGATTATATCGCCCAGTCGGCCATCTCGAAAACAGGCGATAATACCATCCTGTTGCAGTTCCAGGCCGACTATAAACGTCGTTTCGGAAACCACAATGTAAGCGGTATGTTTCAATACATGCAACGCGAATACCGGAGTGATGTGTTGCCCAGCCGCAACCAAGGTATTTCCGGACGTTTTACTTATGACTACGATCACCGTTACCTGGCCGAATTCAACTTCGGTTATAATGGTACCGAACGCTTGCCCAAGAACAGCCGTTTCGAATTCTTTCCTGCAATTTCTGCGGGCTGGGTTATCAGTAACGAGGCATTCTTTGAACCACTCAGAAATACCGTCGACAACTTAAAGATAAGAGCCACGTACGGTCTTGTGGGTAGTGATGCCAGCGATTATCCGGAAAACTTCCTTTACATCGATCAGGTGACTCTGGCCTCTATCGGTTTCAATACCGGTGACGAATGGCTTGCTACTCCCAAGGGTCCCGTTATCAGTCAATACGCTGTTACCAACCCCAGTTGGGAGCGCTCCAAGAAGTTCGATGCAGGTATCGATCTTACCTTGTTCAGAAACTGGAATCTTACTTTCGATTATTTCTACCAGAAACGTGATAAGATCCTGATGCAGCGTGCTGCCTGGCCCAAAGCGCTGGGGTATGGTTCCGCTGTGCCCTGGGCCAATGTAGGAGCCATGGATAGCTGGGGATATGAATTCAGCACCAATTATGCACATCGGATCAATAAAGACTGGCAGGTAGATGTTCGCGGCAACTTCACGTATGCAGCCAACGAGTATGTGTATAAAGATGAACCCTACTACAAATACGATTGGAAGATAGCTACTGGTCGTCCAAGCAGTGTGAAAACCGGATATGTAGCCGAAGGCTTGTTTCAAAGTCAGGAAGAAATCGACCAGCATGCCCGTCAGGACCTGGGAAGTACTCCGATGGTAGGTGATATCAAGTACAGGGATTTGAACGGTGACGGTATCATCGATAAGAATGACGAAGGAATCATCACCAATAACGGCGACTATCCCCGTATCCAGTATGGTTTCGGAGTGAACGTTACCTGGAAGAAGTTTGACTTTGGTGTGTTTTTCAACGGATCGGCCTTGCGCGACATTATGGTGAGCGGTATCCATCCTTTCGGACAGAATGAGTATAATATTTTCCAGTTTATCGCAGACGACTACTGGAGCGAAGCCAACCCCAACCCGAATGCCAAATATCCGCGTTTGGCCTTGTATGGCGAAAACAGCGCCAATAATGCGGTAAGCAGTACTTATTGGTTACGCGACGGTAGTTTCCTTCGCTTTAAGCAGATAGAACTGGGATATTCATTCAAGTACGGACGCATCTACCTTACCGGCGACAACATTGCGGTATTCAGTCCCTTCAAAGAGTGGGATCCCGAATTGAGCTGGAACTCTTATCCGTTACAACGTACATTTAATCTCGGATTACAATTAACTTTCTAAAAAACGAAAAACATGAAATTTCTAAATCATATAAAAACAGTAAGCGGGGCAATGGTTCTCTCACTCGGGACCTTAGTGACTTCTTGTGACTTCCTGGATATCGTGCCCCCGGAGCAAGCTACCCTGGCCGATGCCACCAAAGATGCCGATGCCACATTAGGCTTTCTTTGTTCCTGCTACGCCGGAATCGGCAATCCTGTAAAATATACTGCCAGCGAATCGTCAGTCGACGAATACGTATGTCCCCAATTATGGGGAAATGCCGGGCAGAGACTCTCTTATGACTTGAGTAACCAGAATGCGCCGGCCGACGAGCGTTGGACAAACACCTATAAATACATTGGACAGACTTTGTTGTTTCTGCAAGAGCTTCCTAATGCCCGTGGCATCACGGAGACACAACGCGAGGAGTGGACGGCTGAGGCCTACTTTCTGTTGGCTTTCTATCATGCCGAAATACTCCGCTTCAACGGCCCGTGTCCCATCACCGAGACACTGCTGAGTGAAGATACTACTCCCGACCAATATGGAGGTCGTTGGCATTACGATGCCGCAGTCGATTGGATCGTTGATACGATTGACGAAAAAGTGCTGACCTGCAAGTCTCTTCGGTCTATCCGCAATATCAATGAAACCGGACGTGTCACAAGCGTTATTGCCAAGGCTCTGAAAGCCAGAGTGCTGCTTTATGCTGCTTCTCCCTTGTGGAACGGAAGCTTCCCCTATCCCGAATGGAGAAATAAGGTTGATACGGAATACCGTGGCAAGAATTACGGCAAAGAGCTGGTTAGCGCCACTTACTCGCCGGAAAAATGGGAGCGCGCACGTGTGGCCTGTGAAGATGCATTGAACACGGCATTGAATGAAGACTACATGTTGTATGGTTCTACCGATGCGCAAATGAAGATGTACGAATCGGAAAAAGTACCTTTGACAAATGTATATATTCCCGGTGGAGCTAGCAACGAATTCAAAGAACGGGTACTTATGTTGCGCTACTTGCTGACAGCCCGTGTGTACGAAGGGAACACCGAACTCATCTGGGGGTTGAACGACAGTGGCGACTCTTTCCTCACTGCCTCCATGCCCAACCGCGTATTGCAACAGAACAACGGTAACTGGGTGAACGGGTATTCAGGCATTTCTCCTCTGTTAAACACTGTAGAGCGCTTTTATATGGCGGATGGAAAACGTCTGGATACCAAAAGAACCGATCTGTTCGAGAGATCCGGTATCGATGCTGCCCGACCGGATATCATTAAGATGAATGTCAATCGTGAAGCACGCTTTTATGCCTGGCTGGTATTTGATCAGGGCGATTATTCGACCATGTATGTAGATGGTTCTCCGCTTCGTGTCGAACTGAAAGTGAAGAGCAAGCAAGGATGGGACCAGGCCGCTTTCAACCGTAACCACTGTGTGACAGGTTACCTGGCCCAGAAATTCATGCGTCCGAGCCATACACGTACCCTGACAGGATCGCAAAATCTGAAACAATATCCGCGCCCCCTCATGCGCATGGCAGAACTTTATTTGAATCTGGCCGAATGCTATGCTGCACAAAACAATACAACGAAAGCGCTTGAGTACCTGAACCCGGTACATCAACGTGCGGGGCTGCCTGCCATCACTCAAGATGACATCACCACTTCCGGTTATTCATTGATGGAATGGGTACGCAATGAACGCTTCTGTGAGTTCTGGGGAGAAGGCCAGCGCTTCCATGACATACATCGTTGGGCGAAAGGACCTGAATATTTGTCGGCGGGTAAGCACGAAGGTTTGAATGCCGAAGAGATGGAAAATCCGTCGTTCGAGATATTCAACAAGCGTGTGAAGGTTAACCAACCTTTCAGTTGGAGCAACCGTATGTATCTTGCTACGCTCGGTTTCGAGGAGAGTTCCAAGAACCTGAATCTGGTCCAGGCGCCGGGATATTAAACAATGAATACTTGAAAATTAAGCATTAGAAAAACATGAAAAAGATATTTTTTATTTCATTATTAGCCGCCATAGTTGCGCTTCAAACGGCTTGTGACGATCAGGTTACTTACGGCCAGGAGGAATACCAATCGGTGGTTTATCTGAAGGAAAGCGGATTGGTAGATATCGTTTTCTACAATGTCGATCAGGATGTTTCCTATAAAACAGCGGTATGCCGGGGTGGAACAAACCCTGCATTGACAGGAGAGGTGACTCTTGTTCCGTTCACTGCGGAAGAATTGAATGATTATAACACGGACCACGGGACCACTTACGAAATGCTCCCTGTCAATTGTTATACGGTAACCAACAAGGTTTCTTTTGAACCGAACCAGGAATATGCTCCTGTCGAGGTGATATTGAAAAAAGAAACAGGAAATCTGAGAGGGTCGTATATATTGCCCATCCACATTTTAAGTGATGATCACTCTGTCAATTCGTTCAGCGGCACTTTGATCTTGCGTCCCGAGATCATTGTTCCAATGGTATCATTGGAGCATGCCGGAGCACAGCTCGTACAATTGGGTGTTGCCGATGATCCCAAAGTTTTCACTACGAACCTGCTGTTCGATTTTATCAACGAATGGAATTTTACAGCGAAGCTAATCGACGATCAGGCTAAGTTACAGGAACTGGTAGACAAATACAACACAGATAATGTGGGCGAAGGAATAACCTATCAATTGCTTCCTACGGCTAACTACGAGATGCCGATCAGCGTTGCATTTGCCCCGGGCGAATCCTCAAAGAGCTTGTCTGTGACCATCGAAGAAGGCCATGGATTGACGGAGGGCGACTATCTGCTTCCCATCATGTTGGATAAGATTGAAGGCAAACCGTTCAATGTCAACGAACGTATCTGTTACATTCATCTGGAGTACAAGGATATATTACCTTATCTCAATATTCTTTTATCCGCACCCGATGACAATATCGTCACTGCCAGCGGTTACGACCAAGGCGCTAATGGAAATGGAAACTATCTGCCCTATCGCCTGTTTGACAATGCTCCTACCTGGACATGGAGAACTCATGGTTCCAAAGCGGGTACCTATAATAATCCGGTTGATGAACCCTATAATGATCCGGTGTACGGACAGTATGTTGACATTCATGTGAAAAATGCCGGTTTTAATCTTTCCAGAAAACTGGATATCTTCCTGCAAACCAACTGGAGTGATTGCAAACCTCATGTGATCAGAGTCTACGGAAAGGCAGTAGGATCATCGGATTGGGTAGCCCTTACTGGTGAAATGGAAATCGGAAGCAAGTTGCGCAAGCCTACAACAGCAGAGGATAGCGCTATCGGAACTAATACCAACCAAACGGTATATAAGCATAGTGAAGTAGAACAAAGCTATATCGATTTGCAGGGCATGAGCATAGCTTCTATACGTATTGCTATTCTGAAAACATACAAAGGCAAGACGTTTGCAGAGCAAACCGGTATTTACGACCAAACAGTGAAACCGGCGGGTACCACCGGATGGCCGGTTACTTCTATCTCTGAACTGAAACTTTACGGTAAATAATATCCGTATGCTGATAAGATGGAGAATTCCCCACTCTCGGGAGAGTTCTCCTTCTAACGATGCTGTGTACTCATTCAAAAGGGTGACTTCATAAATAAACGAGAAAATAACGATGAAAAAGAATTGGAAACTGATTACCGGATTGTTTTGTTTTTATTCCATGTGCTGCTTTTGTTCCCTGATCGCTGCATGTTCCGACAACGAGTCGGTACCTAATCCCATTACTCCAACGGAACCGGGCTATGAGAACGATAACGAAATCACCGGCGAGAAAGATTTGCAGATAGAAGTGATCAAAGCCAGTGGCATGCTGAACAACAAAGCTGCCAATGAAACTGATTTGAAGTTAAGTTATGACGGCGACCGAAAAACAGAGTATAAGGCTTCCATGGGAAGTGTTGTGGCCACTTTTCTCTACGAGTTCAGAGGAGACGAGATCATGGATTACTGCGTTTATTATCCTTACGGACCTGCAGGCGGGTATTATGGTGCCTGGGGCGAAGTAGAGGTGTATATCCGTGAAGCGGGTGCGGCGAGTTATGATTTCATCAAGGTAGCCGACAAGAATCTTGGTTTTGCCAATCTTCCGGCAACCTTCTATTTCGAAGGAAAGAAGAAGATCAATGCTGTTAAGTTCGCTGTCAGAACCGGCGAACAGAGTTGGGCAGGCGCTTCCGAGGTACAATTCTTCCGTCGGGTCAATTCGGTTTTCGATCCTTTGACTCTGTTCAAGGATGCAACCTGTTCCGAATTGAAAAGTGGCATTACCGAAGCGGTAATAAACGCCTGCGATAATCCCTTCTATAAAACGATGGCGATGGCTATGTATAAAGATACCTATCCACGCATGTTTCGCATACAGGAATTTTCCGCTAATCCGCATCCTGCCGTACATGCCAAGGCAAACCTGATCAATGGATTCAGCCTCTATGAAAATGCGACCGGTATCAGTGTGAAACCGGATGACAAGCTGACCGTCTTCGTCGGTGATATTCCCAAGGGGGAGTTTCTGAGTCTGAAAGTGTTGGATTGGGGCGACAAGGATGGAAACAACGGAAAGCAGATATTCCCGCTGTTGAAAGGTTTTAATCAGTTTGAGGTAACTGATAAAGGATTGGTTTACCTCATGTATCACAGCGAAAATCACCAAACGCTGGCACCGGTCAAGGTCCACTTTGCCACCGGTGAGGTCAATGGTTACTTCGATATAGCCAAGCACACTAAGGAGCAGTGGAAGGATATCATAAACAATAGCACTTACGAACTTTTCGACATGATAGGGCGTCGTTCGCATATTACATTTTCCAGCAGTGACTTTAAGTTGCTTTGCCCCGACCCGTTCGAGTTGATGGCGGTTTACGATGAAATGGTCGACTTACAGGAAGAGTTTGTTGGTTTGAACAAATACAATCGGCCGCTCACCAACCGCATGTATGTTCATTATCACTACGGTACTGGTGGCGCCATGAGTGCGGCCGAGAATCATATTAACTGGAACAATTCGACGAGTGTCAGTATCCCGACTGCGGTAAAGGCGGCTACCTTTAAGGTGAATATATGGGGTGCGGCTCATGAACTGGGACACGAGTTGCAACCTCGTCCGGGACGTCAGCGTTATCAGGGCATGTTGGAGGTGACGAACAACCTGGTGTCCATCTATACACAGTTGCAATTTGGTGGTGAGTCCCGGTTGTTCAATGAGATCACAAGTAAAGGAACCACCTCTTTCCAATCGGAGTTCGAACGTGCCATGACTTATTACGGTGCCGAGAAGAGGGCGCATAACTATAATATGAATGGGGTACGCACGGTATTGACCAAGTTGGTTCCGCTGTGGCAACTTTACCTCTATTCATACGAAGTGTTGGGAAAGGACTGGTTCAAGGATTACTATCAGGAACTGCTGACTCAAGCCTATGAGGGAACGAATGGTGCAGCCCAGATGCAAGTGATCCGTATCTTTTGCGATATATCGCAGTTGGATTTGTTGGACTTCTTCGAACATACCGGGTTTCTGACGGTTACCAATGCACCTACCGATAGTGGTGAAACGACCAACTTCAATGTTACACTGAACATGATCAACGAGGTTAAGAGTTATGTGAAAGCCAAAGGATATGCGAAACCGGATGTAGAGTTCTGGCGCCTGACCGATCAGAAAGATAACATCAAGGCGTTTAAAGAAAAACTGGATGTCGTATCGGGCACCTGTGAACGCAAAGACAGGAAGCTCACCCTGAAAAACTGGAAGAATGTAGCGGCTTTCGAAGTGTATAATGCGGGCGCACTGGTGTTTGTTTCGCCTCACACTGAATTTACACTGCCTGGCGGAACGCCTCTGACCAACCTTGCGGTATATGCAGTGAGTGCTACAGGGCAGAAAACAATTGCTCGAATCGACTTGGTAAATTAATGGTTAATGGAATAAATTAAAGGTGATTAGATTGTTGGGATAACAAGGCTGGCGAATTGAACAGTATTCTGTATGATGCCGCTGCTTATTCATGGGCAGGCGTGTTAGCATTTACGGTGATATTATCGGTTTGCTGGGAAAAGACAAACGAGGACATTTTGCATTTCTACGAATTGGTGTGGAAATAGCAGGTGTTGGCGTTTGTCTTTTCCTGTGCCTTGTTGTGTGAATGGTTTGCTGAAATAAAGAGTCATGGGCTATTGCAAATTTCGCGGCGGCGAAAATATTCGGATCGGAAATTCGTGCTTCGTTTAAAGTTGCCTATATTTGTATCTTGTCGCCGTTAGGCTAATAGAAAGAATATGCCGATCATAAAAATATCATCTTTGTCTCACCCCGGAGTAGAGATATTCAGCACCCTCACCGAGGCTCAGTTACGCATTCATATTGATTCTGCCAGAGGTATCTTTATAGCAGAAAGCCCCAAGGTTATCCAGGTGGCTTTAGATGCGGGCTATGAACCTTTGGCCATCTTGTGCGAACAGAAACATATCACTGGTGATGCAGCTGCCATCATAGAACGTTGTGCCCATATTCCTGTCTACACAGGTGAGCGGGACGTGCTCGCCACACTGACCGGCTATACCCTTACCCGCGGTGTTCTCTGTGCCATGCGCCGCCCCGAGCCCCGAAGCATGGAGAAAGTATGCCGGGGTGCAAACCGTATCGTGGTGATAGATGGTGTTGTCGACACCACCAACATTGGAGCTATCTTTCGTTCGGCAGCCGCTTTGGGTATGGATGCCATTTTACTTACTCCCTCTTCCTGCGATCCGCTAAACCGCCGGGCTATCAGAGTATCCATGGGATCGGTATTTCTTGTACCATGGACCTGGATGGACGGCTCTATCAGCCGACTTGGCGATTGGGGATTCCGCACTGCCGCTATGGCACTTACCGATGATTCTATCTCTATCGATGACCCGGTCCTGATGGCAGAACACAAACTGGCCATAGTCATGGGTACCGAAGGCGACGGGCTTTCACCCGAAACGATTGCCGAAGCTGATTATGTGGTTCGTATCCCTATGTCGCATGGCGTCGATTCTCTTAATGTAGCCGCTGCTGCTGCCGTGGCTTTCTGGCAACTTCGTGCTCCAGATTCCTACTAATGGCGAAATCGCACAAAACACGTTCCTGTTTTTGGCAAAGGCGTCATTTTATTCTTTCCGGTAATCCAATGGGCGAATGTGATACATATCCTTGAAACATTTGCTGAAATAGCGCGGTGAACTGAATCCCACCATCGTAGAAATATCGACAATACTCAGCTCCGGATGGTTCTTCAACAAGAAAGCTGCCTTTTTCAACCGAACGAGGGAGATAAAGTCATTTGGTGTTTGCCCGGCGATGGCTTTCAACTTGGTGAACAGCTTCGTGCGCGACATTCCCATCTCCACGGCCAACTCGTTCACGGAAAGCTCCGGATTATCCATGTGCTGTTCCACGATGGTGGCTGCCTTGTCCAGCAAAGCCTTGTCCAATGCATTGGTAGCCAGCATTTGCGGGGTGGTTTGTGGTTGCCGGCTGAATTTCTCTTGTAATACGATGCGGCTGTTTACCAGGTTGTTACAGCGCGAAATCAGCAATTGGAGGTTAAATGGTTTGGCTATGTAATCGTCCGCGCCGATTTTTAAGCCCTCTATGTTGTGCTCGATGGAACCTTTGGCGGTGAGGAGCACCACCGGGATGTGACAGGTATCGATGTCTGCCTTGATGGATTTGCACAATTCCGTTCCTGTCATCTTCGGCATCACGATGTCACTCAATACAATGTGAGGCATTTCCGCTTTCACTTTCTCCCATCCTTCTTCTCCATCCGATGCCGTGCTGACTTCGTAGAACACTTCGAAAGTCTCGGCCAGCATATTTCGCAAAGAGTCATTGTCTTCCACGATTAACATCTTGGTTCCATGTGCCACCTCCTGATGGGGTAATTCGCTGTCCAACTCATCTTCTTCTTCGGGCAGAACAGGGGAGAGTTCGCTCTTCTCATTTTTCAGAATGGCTTCCATCTCTGTTCCCCGGCTGATCTCCTCTGAAGAGAAATGGCTGTTGCCCAGCGGGAGGGTGAATCTGAATGTGCTTCCTTCGTTGATGATACTCTCCAGGCTGATCTCGCCATGATGCAACTCTACGATTCCTTTGGAAAGGGGCAGCCCGATACCTGTACCTGTTTCCGCCAGCTCCGGTCGGTCTACCTGGTAGAAGTTATCGAATAGATGTTCGATGTCCTTGGGGGCGATCCCGATGCCCGTATCGCTTACCTCTATCGCCACTTCGGTTTCGCTTTTACACACGCGGATAGAGATGGAGTCTCGTGGACGGGTGCATTTGAAGGCGTTGGACAGAAGATTGTTGAGCACCTTCTGCATTTGTTTTTCATCGTACCATACCAGGATTTCATCTTCACTCTTGCTGAAAGTGAAATGGATTTGGTTGGTTTCCGCATGATCTGCGAAAAGCAGGTAGTTGGCATACAGGAAATCTACGATATTGTGCGGTGATACGGCAATACGCATGAGCCCTTCTTCTTGCTTGCGAAAGTCCAGCAGTTCGGTAATCAGCTCCTTCATTTGCAGGCTGTTATTGTAAATTTTCAATACTTTATGGAATAGCTGAGGCGTGAACTGTTGCATGGTGAGCAACATTTCCAGTTGTCCCAGGATGAGAGTGAGCGGGGTTCTGAACTCATGCGATATGTTGGTAAAGAATCGCAGCTTGGATTGATTCAGGTTTTCGATGTCCTGAAGATGTCGTTGTTCATATTCCAGAGATGCCTGTAGCTTGATTCGCTGCTTGTAAGAACGGAACAAGTAGTATAGCAGTCCCGAGATAAGCACGAGATACAGCAGATAGGCGATAGGGGTTTTATAGATAGGAGGCAATACTTCGATGTCCAACCGGGCTTCATTGACCAGATTGGTGTTCGAGTTGTTGTTTTTTATCCGGAGCGTATATTTGCCGGGGTTCAGATTTGTATACGTAACGAACTTGGCATCCCGTGTAGGGGTCCACTCTTCCGAGAATCCTTCCAGTTGGTATACAATCTCGTCTTTGTTGGTGGGCAGGTAGTTGGATGCGGCAAATTCGAAGGCAATGCTCGAGTGACTACTCTTCAGGGTAAGCGAAGGGGTAGTAGAGAGAGGTTGGGTCAAAAGACCGGTCTCATCGTTTACTTTCACTTGTATCCCGTTGACGTATAGGTTCGTGAACGTGATGGTGTAGGGTTTCCTTGTAAAACTCAATGCCTGCTGGCGGAAAGAAACCATGCCTTGCATGCCGCCAAGGAAGATCTCCCCATCCTGTGTGAGGTACAACGCATTTTCATTGATGGCCGACAGGGGGAACCCGTTTTGCTTGTTGTAATTATGAAACCGCTTCGTTTCGAAAAAGAATGTTGAAAACCCTTGATTGGTTATCACCAGTAGTTCGCCGGGGCGCGCCTCCAATACATTGTACACGCAATCGCTCGATAGCCCGTTGTTTTTCGCATCGTAATTCTCGAAGTCGCTTCTTTCGTACCGGAACACGTCCAATCCTCGGCCGGAAGTGCAGAAATAGAGATTATGCCGGCTGTCCTGCGTAATGCTGTTGACGTTGTTATTGCTTAAACTGTTGGGATTCTTCGGGTCATGTTTATAGTGGGCTAGTTTCCGGGTGTTAAAACGATAGGCGAATACCCCTTCACCGTATACCGATATCCACAAAGTACCCTGATGGTCGACACATATATCGTACACATCTCTCAACAATTTCCGGTTGGTAGAGTCTTTGAATAGCGGCTGGCTTTGGCCCGTATTGGGATCGAATACGAATACTCCGTCGGCTGTTGCCAGAATCAGCTTCTCCCGGTAAGGTTCTATGTCCCTGACTATATCGGCAAAAACAGTGATGGTGGCCGGGTGGTCATGTTTGTAATGAGTGAACTGATCGGTTCGCAGATCCAGTTTGTTCAACCCTCCCAGGTGTGTCCCAAACCACATCAGGTTCTTTTTCTCATCGTAATAAATGGCTTTTACATTTTCGCCCGAAAGACTATTCGTGCCTTCTTCCGGGAGATACCATTTGAATGTTTTTGTTTTTTTGTTGTACACGTTCACTCCTCCGCCCTCGGTGCATATCCATAAGTTCTTGTCTTTGTCTTCCGTCATCCGGCCGATGATGGGCGAGCTGAGTCCTTCTTTTTCATGGGTGGAGGGTCTATACCGGGTATAGATTTCGTATTCGGGATTAAAGTAGTTGACTCCGCCAAAATAGGTACCCAGCCACAAGGTTCCCTGATGGTCTTTGAGGGAGCACCAGATGGAAGAGTGAGTCAACCCGCCCGGGTTGTTGCTTGCTTTGTATAGGGTGAAGTCTTTTTTCTGCTTGTTGTACTTATTGAGCCCGTTGAATGTTCCTACCCAGATAGTTCCTTCATCGTCTTCGCAGCAGGTTCGGACGAAGTTGGAGGAGATGCTGCGGCTGTTGAGCAGGTCGTGGACGTAATTCCTGACGTTACCATCGGAGATAACGAACAAACCATGCTCCCAACTGCCTATCCATACGTCTCCCTGGGAGTCCTGATAGATGCTGATGATGCTACTGTTGATCGCTATGGGCTGGCTGAACTCTTTTTTATTGTTCAGCAAGAACACCCCATCCTGAGATGTACCTATAAAGATGTCACCGTTGTTTCCCATGTACAAAGCCGTGATGGAGAGCTTGGAGGAAGGTAACTGGTAGTAAAGCTCGAATGTAGATGTTTCGGTATTATGGATGTAGATTTCATGTCCCCTTGCGACGAATAATTTTTGATTGTAATGCATACTTGTTATGTGCACGTCTTTCCACAATGTAGTGAACTGGTCGGTATTCAGGTTGTATTCGGCCAATCCTTCGGTGGTCAGCACATAAATGGTATTGTGCTGATCTCCCTCCAGTTGGGTGACGGTGTTGCAAAACAAACTATGGGGATTGCTTTTCTCGAGTTTATAGGTTCTGATCTCGTTCCCATTGTAGCAATTCAGGCCGTCACGCGTGCCTATCCATATAAAACCGAATTTATCTTTATGCAACGCCAGAGCGGACGATTGCGACAGTCCATCGTCCGTTGTCAGGTGATGGAAAGTTATATTCTGGGCACTAAGTGTATTCAGTACACAAAATAGGGGTGTTAATAGAAGTACGTTTAACGCTTTTTTCAATGCCCCTCCTTTCTTTTTAAAAGGGAAAATATGCTGTAATTTATCTGGTTTTTCAGTTGAAAGGACAATATTAGCCGTTTTTAGCGAGAAATTGTACTTTTTAGCAGTTTTTTTTATCAAGGATGGGCAAAACGCCTTTTGTATGTGTTTTCTCGATCTATGCATGGAGCAAAAAAGTATTTTTTTGTACTTTTTTAGTTGTTTTTTGGCCTTTCTTTTATCTCCTTTCTGTCTATATTTGCCTTCGAACTGTGAAGCATTTTATATCATGAAAAGCAAAGTATCCCTGATTTTGATGTGCCTGACTTTCTTACTCCCAGAGATGAAAGGACAAGACCTGCTGATCACAAAAGCAAGCCCGGAAATACTCCGAAACTGCTTGGTGACAGACCAGAAATGGGTTCCTTTTCCTGATTATTATAATAGGAAAGGATGGGACTTGTTTACAAGCAAGAACAAAGCAGTGCTTATAGCCCGGGGGGAGAAAAAGTTGAACTACCAGTGGCAAATCCTGAAAGCCACCGATTACTTGGAGTACGAACGTACCGGTGAGCGAAACATCATGCAAAACCCGAATTCAAGCAATACATTGGCATTGTCGGATCTTGTCGTAGCGGAACTGGCCGAAGGAAAAGGACGCTTCATCGATCAGATTATCAATGGAGTATTTATGCAATGCGAGCGCACCTCGTGGGTGTTGTCGGCGCATCTTCCCCGGCAAACTTCCAAACGCAGCCTGCCCGACCATACCGAACAGATTATCGACCTCGGCTCGGCCGATTTGGGCGGACTCCTGGCATGGACGTATTATTTCCTGCACAAGGAATTCGATAAAGTCGATCCGGTTATTTCAAAACGCCTGCACAAGGAACTTTACGATCGCATCATTCTTCCGTACCGCACCGATGGTTCGTTCTGGTGGATGGGTTTCAATCTGAAAAAAGGCGAGTTGGTGAACAATTGGAATCCGTGGTGCAACTTCAATGTGCTGCAAACCCTGTTGCTGCTCGAGAACGACCCGGCCTGTCTGAGCAAGGATGTGTACCGCACCATGCAATCGGTAGATAAGTTCATTAATTATGTGAAGAGCGATGGTGCCTGCGAGGAAGGTCCGTCATACTGGGGACATGCCGCCGGGAAGCTCTATGACTACCTGAAGGTACTTTCGCTGGCTACCCATGACAAGATTTCCTTATTCGATATCCCCCTGGTAAAAAAGATGGGCGAGTACATGCCACGAACCTATGTGGGCAACGATTGGGTAGTCAACTTTGCAGATGCGTCTGCCAAGTTCTCCTCGGATGCCGGATTGATATACCGTTATGGAGATGCCATCCAGAGTCAGGAGATGCAGGACTTCGGCTCTTATCTGGTAAAGGGCGGAAAGAATTCGATAAGTACCGGAATCGATATTTTCCGGGAATTGGAATCGATTGAATACGACGCCCGGATACGTAATGGGAATACCACCTTTACTACCCCCGAACAAGTGGTTTATCCCGAAACGCAGTTTTACTACCTTAAGAATAAGAATGGTTTCTTCCTGGCCACCAAAGGAGGACACAATGCCGAGAGCCATAACCACAACGACGTGGGAACATTCAATCTGTATTACAAGGAAACTCCTATATTCATCGATGCCGGGGTAGGTACCTATACTCGTCAGACTTTCGGACCGGAGCGGTATTCCATCTGGACCATGCGGAGTAACTATCATAACTTGCCGACCATCAATGGGGTGGAGCAAAAGAACGGAGGTGAGTACAAAGCCTCGGAGGTGAAGTACAACCCGGACAATAAATCCTTTTCGGTAAATATAGCCACGGCTTATCCCGGCGAGGCGAATGCCACCCGATGGATACGTTCCTATCAACTGAAAAACAACGAGTTACTGATAAAGGATGATTTCACCCTGTCAAAGGCAACGACCCCCAATGAAGTGCACTTCATGCTTTGGGGAGACGTAGACATCAGCCGGAAAGGAAAAGTAACAATAGGTATAAATGAGATAAACATGGAACTGTTGTATAATGACAAGCTATTTGAACCTAAATTGGAAACTATTGACTTGAAAGATGCAAGATTATCTGTCGTCTGGGGTAAGGCGATTTATCGCCTTACCCTACAAGCCAAAAACATCGATGCGAAGTCGGTTTATGAATATAGTATACGCTCTTTATAAATCAAGATCTCTATGAGAAAAACGTAACCAGTGAGAAAAACGTAACCAGTGAATAACATTCTAACTTAAAATCTCTTATATGAAGCGACTTGTACTTAAATCTCTTTTTCTGGGCATATTTGTGTTGGCAACGCATGCCATACATGCGCAGATTTTAATCAAAGGAACTGTGGTAGATGCTGCCGGAGAAGCACTTATCGGAGCCACAGTGATGATCAAAGGCAGTGAAAACAAAGCCACCATTACCGACTTGAATGGGAACTTTAGCATATCGGTTAGTTCGCCAAATGATGTATTGGTATTTTCTTATATCGGTTATACTACTGTGGAACAAAAAGTGGACAAAGCCAAACCGATGATTATCCGTATGGATGAAGATACGAAATTCCTGGACGAGGTAGTTGTTATCGGATACCAGGATGTAGCCCGCCGCGACCTGACCGGTTCGGTAGGGAAAGCCGACCTCAATACCATGCTGAAAGCGCCCGTAGCTAGTTTCGACCAAGCGTTGGCCGGACGTCTGGCAGGTGTACAGGTATCTTCCTCTGAAGGTACACCCGGTGGTACAATGAACATCGTTATCCGTGGAAACAACTCCATCACACAGGCCAACTCGCCGCTGTATGTCGTAGACGGTTTCCCGGTGGAAGACCCTGCTGTCAGTGGTACTATTAACCCTAACGATATAGAATCTATTGATGTTTTGAAGGACGCCTCTGCCACCGCCATTTATGGTTCACGTGGAGCCAATGGGGTAATTATGATTACCACAAAGAAAGGTAAGGTCGGCACCCCCCAGATTACTTACGATTTCAATGGAGGTGTGCAGTGGCTGTCCAACAAAATTAAGCTGATGGATGCCTATGAGTTTGTCAAGCTGCAAGAAGAAACCTATACGGCTGCCGATATGAGCGGCGAGTTTGGTTATTATCAAACGTACCAAGGGAAAACCTACACGGCTGAGGATTACCGCAACGTGCCGCAGTACGACTGGCAGGACATGATATTCCGCGACGCCTGGCAACAAAGCCACAACCTGTCACTCACAGGAGGAACACCGGACACGCGTTACAACGCATCCCTCTCTTATTATGACCAAGACGGTATTGTAATGCGGTCCAACTACAACAAGATACAGGGACGTCTGGGGCTGAATGTCCGTAAGGGCAAACTCAATACCAGCCTGAACGTCAACTACAACCGTTCCGAATCTTCGGGCGATAGTCCGTCGCAAAACATATATAGCGGTATGTACAACCTGTTTTACAGCGTATGGGGTTACCGTCCGGTGACTCAACCGAATGTACCGTTGAGTACCCTGAAAGATAACATCCTCGATTCGGGAATCGAAGTCGTGAGCGACTATCGTTTCAATCCCATTATGTCGCTGGAGAATGACTACAGGCAGTCCACCATTACTTACATGCAGCTGAACGGCTTCGCCGAGTATGAGTTCATGAAAGGACTGAAACTGAAAGTCTCCGGCGGATACACCACCGATAACCGTCGTGCGGAAACATTTAACAACTCGAAGACGCGTTACGGCTATCCCGGTTCTACCAACGGGGTGAATGCCTCATTAGGTGTTTCCGAAAAAATCACCTGGCTGAACGAAAATACGGTGACGTTCAACAAAAGCTTCCAGAAGGTACACAATGTCAGCGCCGTAGCCGGTATTACGTTGCAGGAATCTGATTATAAGTACAATACGTTCGCATACAACCAGATTCCTTACGAATCGCTCGGTATGGCAGGTATATATCAGGGTACTCCCGGAGCCTCCAGCGCTACTATCGAAGAAGAAGCCCTGATGTCCTATCTGGGTCGTGTCAACTATAACTACAATTCGAAATACTACCTTACAGCTTCGTTCCGTGCCGATGGTTCGTCCAAGTTTGCCCCGGGCAACCGGTGGGGATATTTCCCGTCGGCATCCGTAGCATGGACATTCAGCGAAGAGGAGTTCTTGAAGAGTCTCCGTCCGGTACTGAATTCGGGTAAGTTGCGTGTAGGCTGGGGAACGACAGGTAATAACCGCGTAGGCGCTTATTCCTCGTATGCATTGCTCGACAAGCTGATCGGTACATCGGGTAACTATACCACCCAGAGTGGTATATCGCACGGTGTGTATCCGGTGAACAACAACCTCAACGCAGTCGGTGTGGTACCCATCACGCTGCCGAACAAAGGTTTGAAGTGGGAAACAACCAAGCAAACCAACGTCGGACTTGACCTGGTATTGCTCAACGATCGGGTAAACCTGACGGTGGATTGGTACAACAAGATCACTGATGATCTGTTGTTTAAGTCCTTGCTGCCCATCTCCGCCGGTTACGGTGAAGCCATGCGCAACATCGGTAAGGTGAAGAATACCGGATGGGAGTTTACCGTCAATACCGTCAATATACAGAACAAGGACTTCCGATGGACATCCAGCTTCAACATCTCCTTCAATAAGAACAAAGTGTTGAGACTGAACGAAGATGTGGAATCTTATTCCAGCATTGCCACGTTCGACCAGAACTTCAACTCTACCCCCAACTACATTGCCAAGACGGGTATGCCCATCGGCATGATGTACGGTTTGTTGTATGACGGTACGTATAAATTGGATGAGTTCGATTATGTGGGTGGGAACTACATTATCAAACCGGGTATTGCAACCTACTCGTCCGAAGCCAATACACAACCGGGCTATCCTAAATACCGGGATGTCAACAAGGACGGCATTATCGACTCGAACGACCGTACCATCATCGGTCAGGGCGACCCGAAGCACATCGGCGGGTTCACCAATAACTTTGAATACAAAGGTTTCGACCTGAGCATCTTCCTGCAATGGAGCTACGGAAACGACATTCTCAATGCCAACCGCTTGATGTTCGAGAACGGGTTCAATAAGAAGAAAGACCTCAACCAGTTTGCTTCGTATGCCGACCGCTGGACATTCGACAATCCCAACAGTGATATTCCGAGGATGAGCACTTCTTCTTCCAACCTGGTGATCTCTTCCCACATAGTCGAAGATGGTTCGTACCTCCGTATCAAGACCGTCGCACTGGGTTATACCCTGCCGAAGGATATACTGAAGCATCTGTACATCAGCCGGGCACGTGTGTATGTGTCGGCACAGAACCTGTACACGTTCACCAATTATTCGGGCTACGATCCCGAAGTCTCCATTAAGAATACGGCTTTGAATCCGGGACTCGACTTCTCGGCTTACCCGCGGGCCGCATCGTTTAACTTCGGCTTAAATCTTACTTTCTAACCTGTAAATACATCGGATATATGAAAACAATAAAATACATATTAGTAGCCTTGGTGTTGTGCGGGACCACTTCCTGTAGCGACTTTCTGGATAAGGAACCACATAAGCTGACACCGGAAACCTACTTCAACACCGAAACCGAACTGAATAATTTTCTGCTGGGCGTGTACAGCCCTTTGATGCAGGAGTTCTTCTACGGTAACAGTTACCCTATTACGCTGGCCGGGGGCGATGACCTCACGTTCTATCAGCGTTCCACCCCCGTTACAAGTATTATGTGCGCCAACGCCAACAGCGGTACTACCGATATTATGACATTCTGGAAAGTGTTGTACGAAGGTATCAACCGGGCGAACATGATGCTCGAAAGTGCCGATAAGAACCCGGCGCTGGATGTAGCCGTACGCAACCGCGCAAAGGCGGAAGCATTGTTCTTGCGTGGATTCTACTACTTCCACCTGGTACAGGGTTGGGGCGATGTACCTCTCCGTCTGGAATCGACCAAGACTGTAGAAGGGCTGAGCATTGTGCGTACCGACAAGCAGAAGGTGTACGACCAACTCATCGAGGATATGAAAAATTCCATTTCGGGACTTCCTACTGCCGACCAGTTGGCTTACACGGGAACCATCACCCAATCGGCTGTGCAAGGTGTCCTGGCACGTGTCTATTTGTTCCGTGCCGGAGAACATTACCGCGACAATAAACCTGCCGGAGCCGAAGTGAAGGATTATTTCGAACAAGCCAAGTATTGGGCAAATGAGGTAAAGAAGAGTGGCTTGCACGACCTGGTAACGCCTTACCACAGGGTGTTCATCGATATGTGCAGTGACAAGTATAACAGCACGGGTGTGAGAGAAAGTATGTGGGAAGTAGAGATGGCAGGAAACCGGATCAGTTCACCCAACTTTACCGCCGGCCGTGCCGGAAACGTGTATGGTTTCGGCAGTACGGTGGACCATTCGAGTTCGACTTACAAGAACGACCTGGGTATGAAGAACCCCGGTTACAGTTACCGGTTTGCTTTCGCTTCGCTGAAATTGTATGATATCTACGAAACTGCCGGTGACACGGCACGTGCTAACTGGAACATTGCTTCGTACGAGTATAAGTACGGCACAGGCTCTCCGACTCCGGTTATTGGACGGTTGTACTACTGGGGCCGACGTCCGGTAGGGCTCACCAGTGTTGACGGTATGCCTTGCGAGGATTATCCCGAAGCGGACAATGCGAACAAGAACAAAACCCGTTGCGCTGCCAAGTTCAACCGGGAGTATGAGGCTGTAGCCCCCAAGAATAAAAACTATACCCCCATTAACTTCCCCATCCTGCGCTACAGCGATGTACTGCTGATGTTGGCCGAAGCGGAGAATGAAATAAGCGGACCTACCACACTGGCCTACGAATGCATCAACAAAGTACGCTCACGCGCTCACCTCGATCCGTTGCCGACGCTTGGTAAGGACGATTTCCGCGAAGCCATAAAAGACGAGCGCGCCATGGAACTCTGTTTCGAAGCCTTGCGCCGTTGGGACCTGATACGTTGGGGAGAGTTCTATACCAAAATGCTGGACATGGTAAGCTATACCGTACGCGACGGTTGGAACACCGGACACCGTTATGCCGCCGATTACTACAAGGTAACTCCCGCATACGTATACTTCCCGATCCCGGATGCCGAACGGGCAGCCAACAAAGAAGCTACCCAGAACACAGGATGGTAATTGTTAACCCCAAACTAAAACCGAAAAATCATGTATAAAAGAATTTATATAGCAGCAATTGTCGCAGGGGCGCTGATAGCCGGCTGTGACGACAGATTGGAAGAGAAAGCGCAGCTCGACGTGAATGTCACCTCGGAAAGCATGCAGATGGCCGACAATGCATTTGTAGTCAAGAAGTCGGAAGCTGTGGTGTTTAACTTCTCGGGCAATCCGGACTTCATCACCTTCTTCAGTGGTGAAAACGGACGGGAGTACAGCAAGCGCAACCTTACCGAATCGCCGGTAGATCAAATTACCTCCCGGCTGGAATTCTATACCAAGAACCAGTACGGTACGGTAGCAACAGTCGAAAATACCTTGCGGGCTTATTTGTCTACCGAATTTACAGGTATGATGAAGAATAATAAGGTTGCCGATTCGACTGCCATCGATAAGACAGCCTGGATTAATATCTCGGAAGCCGCGGAAATTCCCAATGCCCCGAACAAGACTTCACCGGTAGCCAATATACCGTTGGATGCTTATCTGGGCAAACGTCTTACCATTGCTTTCGAGTACTTCACCACCAATAACACAAGCTCCCAGCCTGTGTGGGAGATATACGAACTGAAGGTGGTCAATACGAATAAAGAAGATGGTACCGAATCGTCCATTGCCGCCAGTACGATGGGATTTACCCCGCTCGACATGTATGCCACCCCGGATAAAGCATACAATACGGTGAGCAACAACACCTCCGGTATCTGGAACCTCAGTAACATCGCTGCCGCCGCCAGCCCGCGGATACGTATGCACTCGTCGGGTACCGGAGCAGCATTGAACCGCGATTGGCTGGTGTCCAATCCGTTTATCATCAACGCCCGTACACCCGACCGCGGTGTGGGCATTAAGACCATCAGCAACCGGTTGGATAGTTATACCTATAAGTATAACAAAGCGGGCACTTATGTGGTGACATTCATCGGCACCAACAGCAATTTCGAATCGACTTCCGATGTGATAAAGGAAGTGGTTATCAAAGTAATCGATTAATTATAGCATATGAAGAAACTGATTCTGATAGTAGGAACATTATTCTGCCTGTCGGCTTGCCATAGCCCAGCGAATAAAACAGTTGTCCAGGAGCCTTGCCGGATGATTGAAGAAGATGTAAATGTTGCCACCCAGCAACTCGGATATCAGGTGAAGTTGATTGAAGAGTCGGGCAAAGTGTTGAATCCAAGGACAACATACAAGAATAAGATAGAGTATGTTCCAATCGACGACTGGACGAGCGGTTTCTTCCCCGGCAGTATGTGGTATATGTACGACCTTACCAAAAATGATATGTGGCAAAAGGCCGGCGTGAAATATACCGAAGCGCTCGACTCTGTGAAGTTTCTCAAGTGGCATCATGACATCGGCTTCATGATAAATTGCAGCTACGGTAATGCGTACCGGGTGACGAAGAATCCGGCATACAAGGAAGTGATGATCGAAGCGGCGAAGTCGTTGTCTACCCGTTTCCGTCCGGCGGCGGGGGTGCTCCAATCGTGGGACGAGGACCGGGGTTGGCAGGCCACCAAAGGTTGGATGTGTCCGGTGATTATCGACAACATGATGAACCTTGAGTTGTTGTTTGAAGCCTCGAAACTGTCGGGCGACAGTACTTTCCGGCAAATCGCCATCAGTCACGCCGATACGACGATGAGGTATCAGTACCGTCCGGATTACAGCAGTTATCATGTGGTGGATTACGACAAGGTAAAAGGGGGTGTGCGAAGAAAATGCACGGCGCAGGGTTATGCCGATGAGTCGTCCTGGGCACGTGGGCAGGCGTGGGGATTGTATGGATTTGCTGTGTGTTACCGCGAAACCAAAGACCCGCGTTACTTGAACATGGCAGAGAAGATTTATAACTTCATCTTTACACATAAGAACCTGCCTGTCGACTTGATTCCGTATTGGGATTTCGATGCGCCGAATATTCCGAATGAGCCGCGCGATGTTTCAGCTGCCGCCGTCACGGCATCTGCTTTGTACGAATTGAGCGCCTATAAGCCTGAGTATAAGGAAACAGCCGATAAGATTATAACATCGCTTTCCGGTCCGGCTTACCGGGCCATCGTAGGTACGAACGGTAATTTTATCCTGATGCATTCGGTAGGAAGCATTCCTCACGGTGCGGAGATTGATGTGCCGTTGAACTATGCCGATTATTATTTTCTCGAAGCTCTGATAAGAAAAAGTATATTGGAATGTAGCTAGGAAGTTGCTAGTTAGTCTTAGCTTTGATAAGACCTAAACCTAAAAAGGTATTCTGCCGGAAATGAGATTCCCGGTCCAGAATACCTTTTGATTATATATGTTAGAAGGATTATCAGTCCCAGTTCAGGATTACCTTGCCACACTCGCCGCCATCCATCACGTCGAATCCTTTCTGGAAGTCGTCGATGGAATAATGGTGGCTGATGATCGGGCTCAGGTTAATGCCGCTGATGAGCATCTGCTCCATCTGGTACCAGGTTTCCCACATCTCACGTCCGTAGATACCTTTCAGGGTGAGTGCTTTGAATATCACCTTGTCCCAATCTATTCCGGTTCCGGCAGGTTGCAAACCCAGCAACGATACCTTGGAACCATTGTACATACAGTCCAGCAGTTCATTGAATGCTTTGGGCGATCCCGACATTTCCAGACCCACATCGAACCCGCTCATGTGCAGTTGCTTCATGGCTTGGGCAATGCTCTCGCCTTTGGTGGGGTTGACGGTAATGGTGGCACCCATCTGTTTGGCAATATTCAGGCGGTAGTCGCTCAGGTCGCTCACCACGATGTAGCGTGCACCGGCAAAACGACAGATGGCGGTAGCCATTGAACCTATCAGTCCGGCTCCGGTGATCAGTACGTCCTCGCCGATAATCGGGAATGAAAGAGCTGTATGGGTGGCATTGCCGAACGGGTCCATGATAGCGGCCATCTCGTCCGGGATGCGATGATCCAGTTTCACCACGTTCTCGGCGGGAAGTGATAAGTATTCGGCAAAAGCGCCGTCGCGGTTTACACCCACGCCAATCGTATTTTCGCACACATGCTTCTTTCCACGGCGGCAGTTGCGGCAATGTCCGCAGGCAATGTGTCCTTCGCCTGTCACACGGTCGCCCACCTTCAGGTTTTCTACCCCATGTCCCATGTCAACGATCTCGCCCACGTACTCATGGCCGATGACCATAGGTGTTTTAATGGTGCGTTGCGACCATTCATCCCAACGGTAAATGTGCAGGTCGGTGCCACAAATGGCATTCTTCTTTATTTTAATCAATACATCATTGACTCCCATGGAGGGCATCGGAACATCGTCCAACCAGAGCCCCCGTTCGGGACGGAGTTTTACTAATGCTTTCATTTTGTTAGTTATTAAAGGTGGTATACTTTGTTAGAGGCAAAATTAGAACAAATTTTTCATTATTAATAAGGGTTTATGCAAGAAATATGTGCAGTGATTACTAAAAAAGGTTTAGTCGATAAAAATCTCCTTTCCGTAGATTTTATTTTCGTATATGCTCTCCTGCTTCTATCTTCGTATCCAACTTTTAAATGACAGAAATATGAAGATTAAAACAATGTGGTGTTGAATATTTGATGATGAGAGGGGTTGTCCAGGTGGATAGATGCTTGGGCAACCTCTCATTTTTGCAAACTTAATAACAATGTAAATATGAAACTCAAAACAGGATGCTTGATTATCGGACTGTGTTGCTGCACCATGTTGTCGGCACAGGACCGCCCTTCGGCTATCAATGCCGACGGTAGTACCTCTCAGTTGCCTCGCGAAATTCCGTCACCTGAAGGGAATGCCCGCAAGATAACCAATGCGATGAAAAAAGGACTCAGTCTTACTGACAAGCAGTACGACAAGCTCTATAAACTGAATCTCAAGGAGCAGAGAGAATTGTTCGGCAACAAACAGCAAGCCAGACAAGGAGGTCCTCGTAGCGGTGGGCAAGGCATGGGTGGACGTCCGCCCGGAGGCGGAGGTCAGATGGGCGGTGGCATGGGCGGTGGACGCATGGGTGGTGGACAGCCACCGATGGGTGGAGGACAACGCCCGTCTATGGATGGTGAAGGCCAGGGTATGCCCGGTGGAGCTGCAAAAGAGAAGACGGAAAAAGACCTGCAGAAAGCTGCTGCCAAAAAAGAAAAGAAAATCAAGAAAATACTTACGAACGAACAATATGAGAAATGGCAGAACATGTCCGCAGAATTTACCAGACCTGCGAAGGGAGGACATCCCGAGAGACCGGAGCGTCAGCAAGGCGAACGTCAGGAACGGCCTGAACGCCCTGAACTCTGATATGCCCGCTGAAGAATTAGATATTCCCGAGTCGCTGTGCGCCGTTGCCGATAATGGCATGGCCGTTATGAAACTGTGCCCTGCCGGCCCTACGTCTGTGCTTCCTTGCGTGTTGAGGAGTGCCCACTCGTTTGTGCTGGTGGGCAAAGGTGTGTTGTGCCTGGAGATAAACCGCATTCCGTGCAGGCTGGAAGCCAATTGTATGATTGACTTCCCCGGACCGAATGAGATACGTGTCATTTCCGCTTCACCCGATCTGGAGGCCAGTTTGCTACTGATGAGTACGTCGTGCGTATCGGTGATGTTCAAGGAACGTCCACCGTTTCCGTTCTCGTACGTCCTTCGGTTGCGTTCCGAACCTTTGTATCAGATCGATCAGGAGGTGATGCAGTTGCTCATAACCAAGCTGGAGTATCTGGAGCGCATTCTGCGGAATCAGGAATACCTTTTCCGTATGGAAGCGCTGAAATACGAGCTGTGGAGCTTCTCCATGGAGGTAGCCAACCATGCTCCCTGTTTCCGGAAGGAGGTTGCTCAGGCGGACAATAACCGGAAAGATGATATCTACCTGCAATTTACCGAGTTGGTATCCGAACATGTCCGCGAGGAACGGACGGTGAAATTCTATGCCGATGCTCTGTGCATCTCTGTCCAGCACTTGGCTCGGGTGGTCAAAGAGGCTTCGGGCGAAACGGTGCACTACTGGGTGAGCCATGTGTTATTGAGCGAGATTACCCGTTTGTTGAAAGACGCGGAACGGTCGGTGATGCAGGTTGCCGACGAACTGAACTTTGCCGACCAGTCGTCTTTGTCGAAGTTCTTCAAGAAACATACCGGTATGTCGCCCGGGCAGTACCGCAAAAAGAACAACCGCCCGGGAACTCTTTCATGACCAATTAAAGATCAGAGTCCCGGGCGGCTTCATCATCAAATATTCAACAAACAACTTATTTCTTCTTTAGTCATAACGGGCATTTCCCCCTGATTGAGCTTGTTGCAAATCTTTTCTCCTACTCTCAGGGCATCGCTCTTGCTGGAGAAAGGCCGTTTTCCTCCGATGGCAGGAATAAAAGGCTGGTAAATCAATGTGTCTTTTCCACTCAGGATGCAATAGCCAAACCCTCCCTTTACTTCTACTGCGTGGCACACTGCCTGTTTTGTCTGCGCTTCTTTCTTTTTCCCCGAACAAGCCGATAGCAGCAGGGCTGCCAGGAGAATCCCGGCGCTAATCCTGCATTTCATAAGGCAACAACTCCCATACGTCGTCGAATACATAACTACCGCTCTTGCCGGTGGCAATGAAACCCCGTGTGCCCGTGGAAAACGATACGGCATTCTGGCGGGAGCTTCCTTCGAACGGAGTATAGTCGTCGTCGGTATCTCCATACCACAAGTCTTGCTCGGGATAATATACCCAGTAGTCGGTGCGCAAGCTTCCGGAAGTACCCAGTGCGACATATCCCTTTCCATCGATCACGAACGTAACGGCCGATTCGCGTACAATGTTGTAGTCATCGTCGTAATCGTTGTCATCGTCGGTATTACTGATGTCGCGCAACTGTTTCCAGGTGGTTCCGTCGAACTTCCAGAAATCGTATACATAGCTACTGTTGTTGCTTCCCAAACAGATGTATGCGGCGTTGTCGATGACAAAGGCGCTTCCCCGGCGGCGTTTGGTGCCTCCGTAGCCGTTTACGATCTGCCATTGGCTGCCGGCGGGGGCACTCGGGTCGAAGCGGTAGATGTCTTTCAGGTAATTATCGTCATAACCGGTACCCACGTAACCATACCCTTTGATGGAGAATGCCAACGCGTCGATGCGGGCGGTGCCCATGAAATCGTCTTTCTGGGTCCAGCTATCGGTATCGGGGTCGTATTCCCAGGTATCTTTATAATAATAAGGTGCTTCGGTGGTTCCGCCTGTGGTCACATATCCTTTGCCGTTAACGGCGAAGGCAACGGCATCTTTCCGGGCCGGCGCTTCGTCGGGCATGGAAGCGCACTGCATCCAATAGTCGTGTTCCGTATCGTACACCCACATATCTTTCAAATGCTTCTTCATCGTGTAGCCGCAACACAGATATCCTTTTTCTCCTATGGTAAAGCCACAAGCCTGTGCGCGTGCCACTCCGTCGAAGTCCGAACGGCGTTCCCATACTCCCTGTGTTTCCGACTCATCGTCGGTACAGCTGCACAGCATGGTAAGCAACAACAATACAAATCCTAATACTGATTGATTTCTGATATTCATATCTATTTGTTTTTAAGAATCTGGTGCGAAAGTAGGGCAAAGCAGAAACCGTTACAAGAGATACCGACCAAATGCCCGTTTCTCTCGTTGAGTGAAGTGGACGAGAAAAAACCGGTGATGGTCGATTTCGGTAGGCTACGAGCGGATAAGCATGTTCCTTTGCCGGAGAATCAGAAATAATAGTGTAACAGAATGATGAAAAGGTTACTAATCGTGTTAATGGCTGCTTGCCTGTTCGCCTGTCAGGATGATTATTCGACATTGGGCGACAGTCTGGTGGTGAGTTCGTTCAGGAATGTATATACAGATACCTGTACCGTGAAGATGAGCACCATCTTTGTCGACTCGATGGAGACACGTGGACAGAGTGTCTGCCAGATCGGGTACATCGACGATCCGGTTTGGGGGGAGGTACTTTCGGCCTATATAGCAGAGTTCTCAAAGGCTAGTTTTACCCCCGGAGAAGGATATACATACTCGCTCGACTCCCTGGTGCTCACCTTGAAACCTTCCGGAAATTATTGGGGCGATACACTCACGGCTCAACGCATCGGGGTGTATCCGTTGGTAAGTGCCATTACGTTGGTGAACGACGAGACACTGTACAGCCATACGAAGACTCCTGTTACGGCGGAGCCTCTCTTTTCCTTTATGTACACCCCGCGGCCTTTACAGAATAAATCAGTGACGGTACGTATGCCCGATACCTTCGGACAGGAGTTGCTTGATTTGCTTGTAGCCGAAAGCGAGGTGTTCGAGAGTCAGGAGAAGTTCAAAGCATACTTGCATGGATTGGCTTTTATCCCCGACCGGTCGGGCAATTGTGTTACCGGCTTTGCTGTGGCCGACTCGTCGATGGTGATGACACTTCATTACCATGAATCGGGCAGTTGGCGCGAGGAACGTACACTCAGCTTCACCGTGAATACGGAATATGCATACAATTATGTGGATTACAACCGTCATACGGCACTCGGAACGATTGAGGGGGGAAGGGTGAATTCGGTTACCGCTTCCAAGCTGGGCAAGCAGGCTTTTCTGCAAGGGATGGGTGCATACTACAATGTGATAGAGTTTCCTTACCTGAACGATTTGCAGGTCGATGGCGATATCGTCTCCATTCAGAGTGCCGTGCTTTACCTCTATCCCAAACTGGGATCTTATGGTGCAGTCAACCAGTTGCCCGAGACTTTGCGCCTCTACCTGGCCAATGAAAACAACATGGCGGAGGATAATGTGTACGACTCATCGGGTAGTACGGTACAGAACGGAAACCTCACGATCGATGAGACGAGCAAGAGGGAAACGTACTACTCGTTCGACCTTACTTCGTATATGCAAAGCAACCTCGGTACCTGGGGCATGAAACGGCAGAACTTATTGCTGTCTATGGAGGATACGGATTTCCAGCAAACCTTCTCCCAGGTGATATTCGATTGTGATGCTTCGCAGGAGCGGGGATACGTGCGGCTCGATGTGAGATATAAAACATACAATAAAGAATGAAGAAGATCATAGTTATAGCCTGCGTATGGCTGGCTGGCACGGTATCGGCACAGAACACAACAAACGTTCCCACTTCCATGTACGGGCTGGGCGAACTGGTTCCAACCAGTGGCGGACAGTATGCCGGAATGGGAAGCGTAGGGGTGGCGCTGAACCGCAATAGTTTCCTGAATACGCGGAATCCGGCTGCTATCACCCAGCTGGACAGTACATGTTTCATCTTTGATTTCGGACTGGCAGCGTCTCAATCGCAATATTCCATGCTGAGCGACCGGAGCACAAGTACCATGGGGAATCCCAACCGGGTAACATTGGGCGGACGGGTTATGCCGCACTGGTTTGCCATGGTGGGTGTGGCTCCTTACAGTAGTGTGGGGTATCTGATACGTATGGACCAGGAGGTGGAAGGAACAGACGGAGCAACGGTTCCCTCTTTGTTCAAAGGAACGGGCGGACTTTACCGGTTCTATGCCAGTAATGCTTTTTCGTTGAGTAAACAATTGTCGGTAGGAGTTAATCTGGGTTATGTATCGGGTAATATACACCAATCGGAAAGCCAGGAGAGTACGGCTGTCCAGCGGGAATCGCACAAAGGTGCGTTCTATGCGGATCTGGGATTGCATTACCGGCAACCACTGAGTAAGGAGCGGACATTGAGTTGGGGACTTACGTATGCGTTCCCTACTAAGCTTTTGCAGGAGAATACCATGTCATTTGCCAGTTCCAGCACCAGCGAGAGTTACGTTGATAATTTCTATGACGGGAAACAGTACCTTCCGCAATACATAGCGGTGGGGCTAGCCCTGGAGACATACCGGTGGGTGCTGACAGGCGATTATGACTGGTCGCAATGGAGCCGGAACGAGTCACCCGTGAAATCGGTTACCTACGAGAACCAGCATAAATTGAGCGTAGGAAGTATTTACACCCTTCAGCCCAGAAACCAGCGGTCGGTGGAACTGATGATGGGAGCGGGGTATGGCAACTCTTACCTGAGCATTAAAGGCGGAAAGACATACAACATGGATCTAAATGCCGGGCTACTGATTCCGCTCAGACGTTCCATTCTTTCCGTAGGAGGCACCTGGAGCCGTTCGGTGAGCTCGAAGAAGAACCAGATGCAAGTGAGTACATTCCTGCTCAACTTCAACCTCACGTTCCGCGAACGGGTGGCACGTGCCAAACTCTATTAAGGAAAACCCTGTTAATAGATAAGCGCTATATGGGGGAAGCCTGTTAGGAGACGGAAAAGCTTCTCAGGTATTCTTCCAATTGCATACGGTAACTTCCGCTGACAGGAATGGCGGCTTTGTTGATGATAACCTGATTATGGTCGAATACGTCGATGCTCTCTTTCCTGACAATAAAGGAGCGGTGTACCCGGATGAATTTGTCGGAAGGCAACTTCTCGGCCAATGAACTGATTTTATACAGACACAGTATTGGCTTGTCTTCCTCCTGGCAGTAAATCTTTACGTAGTCGCCCAGGCTCTCGATGTAGTCGATGCGTTGCATGTCGATGCGGAAAGTGCGGTATTCCGACTTCACATAAATGTACCGTTCTTTTCGTGATTCGGTACGTGTGACGCCAGTCTCCGGTGTGGAGTCCTGCATGGTTTTGAACCATCGGAAAGCTTTGTTGGCCGCTTCAAGGAACAAAGGAAGTGAGATAGGTGTGCACAGGTAATCGAGTGCGTCGAGCCGGAAGCAGGTGGCGGCATGCTCCCTGCTGTCGGTAATGAACACAATGCGGGTAGACGACTCCAACAGTCGCCGAAACTCCATTCCGTTCATCTCCGGATGCTCTATTCCGATGAAGTAGAGCTGTACCTTTTCTTTCCGGTAGGAGGCCAGTGCGTCCATCGGATTCTGGTAACTGCCGTACAAAGTGAGGAACGGAGTTTTGTTGACAAAATCCTCCAATTGGCTGATAACCGGCTGCTTGGCGTGATAAATTGCACAGTTGATATTCATTCTCAGTGTTTTAATTGGTTTCCAGTTTGCAAAGTTGCGAGGTTCCGGAGTGGTTGTGGTTGTCCAATGCAAACATAAATTTGCCTAAAAGGAAAGTTGCGTATTAAAGAATGTGTGATTAAATAAATTTTGATTAGCAACTGATAATGTGTTTTAAAAAAGGAGGATATATTCTGAATAAAGCTTATATAGATTAAGGTGTCGGATTGCCTACATATACTCTGGTATTGTAGCAAGACGATAACACGAAAGCCGCTGCGGTGAGCAATAAAATAGTTCTACTAGTAGAGGGAAGTAGTTTTACTCACCGAGATACCTTGTACGAGATGTGCATCTGGTACTGTATGAGATGTACATGTCGTACTGCCTAAGATGTACATCTCGTACAGTGTCAGATGCACATCTCGTACATCTTTGGTCGGCAAGAGAAAGTAGTTTGCTCGTAGAATAACATAAATTTGGTCGGCGAGTAAACAAGCTCCCCTTAGGAGAAGCCATACATCTATTTCTCCCTGTTCGCCGATGTTCTGTTTTCACTTGGCTTTTAATGTCTTTACATTCAGTTAATTATGGTTGTGTTTTTACGCATTGCTAATTATTTTTACGAATTGACAACAAAAGAATTATTCTTTTTGGAAGCGTTGTAATATTATATCTTTACTTTTGTATGGTACTATTAAATAAAACTACAACTATCATTATTGGTACTGTGCAATGAGTAATCAACAATACAGTCAATAACTACGTTTGTTTAAGAAAATGTAATATATTTATGGATGCAGTCTACGATTCGATTTTGTTCCTACCATGTTTTATTTCGTTATTTTGGGCTGTTACATTATTATATGACAGAAAAACCAACTCCAAACCACAAAATGTCTGGATATTTTTTTTGGTGAACATGAATCTGTGCTCTGTAGTATGGGGAATCTTGTTTGGTGGAGTGGAAGACTACAGTGTTTATTATAAATTGGATGTCATAGACCTTGTATTTACTCTGCAGGTCTTCCCGCTTATTTACTTCTTCTTTCGCTCGCTAATCAGCTCAAGGAATTTTACCTGGAAACAATATATCTGGTTATTACCAGGCTTCGTCCTGGGAGCAGGTTCAGGCGCTCTCTATGCTTTGATGGGTGAAGAACAGTCTGTTGGCTTTATCCGCGAACTAGTCGATAACCCTATTGGTTCTCATTTTGAGACCGGTTCCCTGCCGTGGTGGAATTACCTGATTTCTGTGTACATGTTCGTTGTAGTCCTTTTCTTTCAGATAGTAGGCGTTATGATATACTCTACCGTGAGCCTTATCCGTTACCGGAAAGGACTTGTCAATTTATTCTCCAACCTCGAGGAAAAATCCCTTGAGAACAGTAAGGCAGTGTTGATTGGTCTTTTTATCTTATTAGGCATTGGGGTAATAGTCGAATGTATGTGGGGTTGGAACTACGATTGCTATTACTTTATCCGGCACCTGTTGATAATAGCTACGGCGGCCGTCATCTACTATATGAGCTATCATGTGTCTAAACTCCGGTTTACAGCCGAGAATATGGACGAGGAAAATGAACCCGAGGAAAATGAAGAGTCTGTTCCCGTCGATAAAGTTGACTTAACCGATGAAAGTTATACAAATGCAGCTGAACAGAGCAAAACATATGAGCGGGTGCTTTGGCAACTTAACAGACTCATGGACGAAGATCAGCTTTTCCTGCAAGCCAATATTTCTTTGAACGATATAGCCCGACTCATTAATTCCAACCGTACCTACATCTCTAATGTTATTAACTCCGAATTCAGATGTACTTTTCACGACTATATTAATGACAAACGAATTGAGTTTGCCCAAAAGCAAACCATCCAAAATCCAGCCCTCTCGCACGAACAAATAGCCAAAACATCAGGTTTTACACACGCTTCTTCATTCAGCCGCACCTTTAAGAGGCAAACAGGAATCACATTCCGCGAATGGCAGAAGTCTATCTCTCAGTAAGTTGCAAAGTTGATTTTACGCTTTGCTAAATCATTTTACGTAGTGGCAAGAGAAACCTCTTTCAAAAAAAAATTCTTCCAGATGATATTTTTACTTTTACCCCATATTAAGTAAGAATATTACTGTGCCACACACATACAAATCATCAAATATATAAGAAGATTTATTGGATTCACAAAATGTTTTCTATACAGACTCTCTTACATGTAGATGTTTGCAAAAAAGAAAAATATAGTTAATGAATTTGCAATAAAAACGAGTGAATCAAAGCTACAAGGGTATTTATACACAACAAAATAATACTTGTATTACCAATATTTATGAGAAATACAATGACGACATGTCAGAACAAGATCGTAAATCTCCTCCAAAACCAAATAGGGTCGATTATCCAAAAAGAGGATGGAAATCAGAACATGATTCATATATACAATGCTGGCAATAGATGGGTGACATTCGAAAAATCGGCCTGCCTGGTTGAAAGTAATTTCGAATTCGATCATAGCGTTTCGGTAATCAACTATACATGTATACCCATCAAACGATGTGTGATGATTGATGTACCGGATTTTCTACTAAAGGCTTTGCTCCATAAATACCAGATTGTAGAGGATGGAGAGGAATATAAAGTAATATCTACTTCACTTTCACTTCGCTTTTTTCAATTATGGAAAGAAAAGGTTATCGATTGAGTTTTCGACTCTCAATGAAATGTATAGTTTAGAATGCATGCTATGCAATTTGCTACAGATGAATGGGGATATCTGTAGGGAATTGCCAAACACATTACCATCCCCTCTATTTTATTAAACACCAAATGAAAAAGAAACTTACTACAATTATTGCGACAGTTCTGTTATTGGTAACAGCATTCACCTCTTGTGAGAATGATGCTCCTACTATTAATTTTACTAATGTAGAAACACACACTACAGATTTTACAGCACTTATTAATGCGATTAAGGATCAGTCCAAGACAATGGCGGAGAAGTTGGATCTCATTAACGAGGCTATTAGAAATCAATCTCTGACTTTAAACCAGAAATTGGATGCATTGACAACTGCGTTGGAGCAAGGACTTATCACCCAAGCCCAGAAGTTGGATCTTCTCAAAACGGCTCTCGACAGTGTTAGCGACAAATTGGGTACTATCAAGAAAACTATCGACGACCAAACGCTTTCATTGGCAGCTAAGCTGGAATTGCTGGAAGTGGCTATCGAAAAAGGTTTTGTTGATCAAGCTCAGAAATTAGCTCTTATTGAAGCAGCTATCAATAATTCTAGCAATAAACTGGAAGCTATTAAAGCGGCTCTCGAAAGCCAAACTGCATCACTGGAAACCAAGATGGCACTGTTGACCACTGCTATGGAAAAAGGTTTTATCGACCAGACCACAGCATTAGGTCTTGTTAAAGATGCTATCAACGCTTCAAGTACTACAGCCAGTGGTAAGTTAGATGCTATCACAGCGGCCATTACAAGCCAAACGACATCATTGGCTGCTAAAATGGATCTACTGAAGGCTGCTCTAGATGCAGGAATCATCAATGATACAACGAATGCAGCGCTTCTGAAAACTGCGTTGGAAGCTCTTGGCAACAAGATGGATGCGTTGACAACGGTTATGACCGCTCAAAACACTTTGTTGACAACCAAGTTGGATTTGATTAATACAGCTTTAACAAATGGCTTCATCACTCAAGCTCAGAAATTAGTCCTTCTCGAAGCGGCTATCAAAGCAATGAATTCTAACGATGGTGTTTATCGTACAGATGAATTCAGTGTTTTTGTAAAACCCGATGTATTGGCGGCTATAAAGGCTACTCCAGGCGCATATGATCTATTCACAAATACATTGACGGCGATGAGTCCTGTTGTTACAACATCACAGGTGTCTTCACACTCTTGTGTGATTGATATTGTGCAAAAATCAATTGGTAACCCTACTATTATTGAAACATGGGATAATTCTACTATCGATGAAGGTGGCGTCAAGCAAGAACTGGTACGTGTATCATACATGAATACGAGTCTTATATACACTATTGATAAGGGTTATTGTTCTTTAGGCTGTTATGAAATAAATATAACAGATGCCCGTGGAACGCTTGTTCAACAATATAATTTCAATGGTGGTGATGGAGGCGATGTTACTCTTACATTTATTAAAGATGGAAAAATCGTATCAGAAGGTCATGTTCAGGTTATAATGCGCTAACTAATTTTTGATTTTAAATGAAGAAAAAAAGAATAATAATATGCGCTTGTTTGGCTGCATTCCTGGGAAATACTCTGAATGTGAACGCACAAGATGATAAGCCCCTAGAATATAAAGCCTTACGCACCAATACCTGGAGTGTATATGCCCAGGGAGGTGTGTCATGGGCTACCGGGTTGAAGTTCAAGAGCGTAAATCCTGCCGCAGGTACTTCGATGGCTCCGGAGGTGGGAGTTGGCGTAAACTACAATTTACGCCCATGGATACGTTTCGGTTTGAACTATGAATTCTCTAAGTACAAACGCGAACAGCGTCTGGAGAACTTTGAGGCAGTAAAGACTTCTTTTGATGGTACCGCTTCCGGGATTACCCAAAATACGGTTAACAATGGAGGGATAGCTTACCGTAATTTGTGGAATATGTATCACAATGTTGATTTGACTGCTGAGTTCAATATCATGGAGCTTTGGCCGAATCGTAGTTGTAATCGGTTCAACCTCTATGCAGGTACCGGTATAGGTATGATGTTTGCTCGGGGCAACACGTATACCATCGGTATGGGCAATGAGCAATGGATAGATCCGAACAATGCTACCGGGAATGTAGGCAATTGGGCGTCTTACACTTGGGTGAAAGCGGAAAACAGCCGTCATAATTATAACTCGGTTTATGTACCTATGGTACTGTCGGCCGAGTATGATGTAATGCCACGATTGACACTGGGTGTGAAGGGGCAATACAAGGCGTTGCTCTCTTCGGACGATTTTGCGCCTGACGGGCTGGCTGCTGCCGCCGTTGTGGTTCGCTACAATTTTGTAGGCGCTAAGAAAGGTGCGTGTGCTGGCGATAAACTGTACAAAGAAACGTTGGACAAATGTAATGAACTGCGTGCCGAAGTCGCCAGAACTCGTGAAGTGGAAGCAGAGAGCCGGAAAGCACTTGATGCTGCCAATGCTGAAAATGAACAATTGAAACAACAGCTCAGGGATTGTACTAAAGCAGTGGCCGATTGCGAAAGCAAAAAAACGGAAGGTAAGGGGCTCACTATTCTGTTCGAGAATAATAGTTCAAAGCTATCTGATGCTGATATAGAACGTCTGAATAAATTTGCCGGCGCATTGAAAGCTGACGAACAAGTTACTATCAATATAGTAGGTGAGGCATCGTCCGAAGGCAATGCTGCCAAGAATCAGGTATTGAGTGAAAAGCGATTGGCTAATGTGGTGTCTATTCTTGCAGGCAATGGTGTCGACGGAGCTCGCATTCAGTCTGCCAAAGCTATTGGAGATGCAAGCAATGTATCTGGACCCTCTCATCGTAAAGTTGAAATTACAGTTAGTAGGTAGTCTATACCGAGATTTCTATCTTCTTTCATTGCTTGGAAACTAACTGTCCGAGCTATTAGAACTCTACTCCGCAGCTTCCACCAAGAAGCTGCGGAGTTTCGATTTTATTTCCCTCCTTGTACATTTCCCCGAAACTCCATGGGAGTAACTCCCATATGCTTCTTAAAAAATTTTCCGAACGACGACTGATCAGCAAAATGCAACATCTCCGCAATCTGCTGAATATTCGTATCCGGTTTCCGCAACAAAATCTTCGCATCCGCCACCAACGCCTCATTGAGCCACTTCGAAGGAGATTTTCCGGTCGAATTAGTCATAACACGCGAAAGATTACCGGGCGTCATGTGTAACTTCCCGGCATAAAAAGCCACTTCGTGCTCTTTCCGGCAATACGTGAGGACCAACTGCATAAACTTCTGAAGAATATCCTCCTTGCGGCCCTCCTTTCGTTGAAAAATCGTTCCGTCGGCAGTCTTTTTCAAGAAGATATCGGCCAGCTCCAGAATGAAACTATTTACCTCCATCCGAACCATGTAGCTTTGGAAAGTATGCTCCGTGTTTTGCACATGCCTTTTGACGCGGAGGATAATGTCTACCAACCGGCGCAATTCATCATCTTCGAGTTTGGTCATAGGCTCGGCAGGAGTCCCCTTGGTGATCAGTTTGCGGACATCAGGAGCCGATTCGATGAACGATAGCAAAAACTCCCGCGAGACAATCAGCGTATATCCTTCGTAGCTGTTGCTGATAGAAATGGTTTCCAGAATATGCCGGTTGTCCAGTAACAGCACCATACCTTTTGTTAGCCGGTGTGTCTGGTAATCCACCCGGAGAGAGAGCTCACCGTAACTGCACAGGAAGAAAGCCATGGCATCCAAACGGACAGGCGGCATCTCGTCCGGGCAGAAGACTTCCGTACTGCTCAGAAACTCATGGTCGTATACGATGATATCGTTGGCCAGCGTGTGTGCCCTGCTGTCCTTTATACTTACACTGAATATATCCTCAAAAGCTACATTGATAACTTCCATACATTGCTTGAATTAGTCCGCAAATATATTTCTTTTCCACTTACAATATGCTAAAAATAGACGAGTTTTTGCAGGGAATAGACTAAAGTGCATTGATTGTCTCTGGATATTGCACGTTTTGGACGAATAGATGCGGAAAACTGACTATTGTTGATTTAGTTTTCTAATTCATCTTTGCAGCCGAATAAGAAACAACAATAGATCAGTCAAATGAAAAGAAAATTACTAACGATTACACGGACAATGGCTACAGCATTGGCATTGCTTTGCTTTCCCGCTCTTTTCGCCCAGCAAACCAGCGCGACGGCACTGACACTTCAGCAGTGTGTCAACCGGGCGGTGGAGAAGAACATCAACGTCACCAAAGCAGTGCTGGATAAGGATAACACCCGGCACCAGGCCGATGAAGCGCGTGCGTCGCTCTACCCGAAGATCGATATCCAGGGGACGTTTCAGGACAATACCAAGCTGGCGATGACCATTCTTCCGGGCGAAATCATGGGTGAACCGGGAACGTATATTCCGCTGGCGATGGGGACAAAGTTTAACACGTCGGCCAATATTTCTGCCAACCAGGTACTCTACAACCAAACAGCAATGACGGCTCTCAAACTATCGAAGAAAGCCGAATATGCCGCCACGCTGGGGGTAGAGAAAGCCAAAGAGGAGATTACCAAGGAAGTGGCCAAACTGTATTTCCTGGTTCAAACCACTGCTGAGCAGAACAAACTGGTGGAGGAAAACATCACACGTACACAGCGGATGACGGATATCGTCAAGAAGCAGGTGGACAACGGCATTGCCAAGCGGGTGGATTACGATCGCATCGTGGTGAGTCTGCAAAACCTGCAAACACAGTTGGACAACAACCGGGCATTGTATGAGCAACAACTCAATATGATGAAATATACGCTTGAGATGCCTATCAGCCAGCCCATCGCACTGACCGACAGTGTAGATATGGTGCTGCTGAAAAGCCTTCCCGGCATGGAGATCGGTTTTAACAACCATACGGATATTCAGTTGCTCGAAGCCCAGAAAGATGTTGCTTCCTTGTACCGGAAAGTAGTGGCAGCGGAATACTACCCCAGCCTGTCGCTCTTTGGTCAGTATGGTTATCAAGGCATGCGCGATCAGTTCAAGGATTATTTCCGTAGCGGACCGATGAACAAGTGGTTCGATTCGTCGTACATCGGCATACAATTGAATATTCCCATTTTCGATGGATTTCAGCGACGTTCGAAAGCACGCCGTGCCAAGAATGATTACCTGACGGCAAGCCTTACACTGGATAATACCAAGGAACGTTTTTCCGCTGATTACAAGAATGCGTTGAACAATTATCTGAATAATAAGCTCACGGTGGAACGGCAACAAAATAACATCGAGCTGGCGCAGAAGGTGTATCAGGAAACAGCCCTGAAATATCGCGAAGGTTTGTCGACCATGAGCGATCTGTTACAGGATGAGATGGGACTGAACAATGCACAATCAGGTTACCTGAATGCGTTGTACAAATTGAAAGAGGCCGAGCTCGATATCTTGTCGCTCAATGGGGAAATCAAAGAAATTATGAATTAAGAATCAGGAATAAAAAGATGAAAAAGATAATCACCACCATCGCTATACTGTTAGTGGTCGCCGGACTGATAAGCTGGAAATTGATTGCCAACAAAAAAGAAATCAATAGCAAAGCCGAAGTGAAAGTAACCACCGAAGCCATTGCCGTAACCGTAGCCGAAGTGCAAAAACAATCGGCAGAAACTACCTTGAGCCTCACAGGGATTACCGAAGCCAATCAAACAGTGATGGTGGCTTCGAAAGCCAATGGAGAGATTACCGCCATCCACTTCAAACTGGGCGATTTTGTCGCCAAAGGCCAGATACTGGCCCGGGTGGACGATACGTATACCAAACTGAATCTGGAGAATGCCCGGATCAACTATACCAAATGTAAGGACGACGTACAGCGTTACCAGACATTACGCGAAGGCGATGCTGTGTCCGATACTCAACTGAGAGATATACGCGTGGCATACGAGAATGCTAAGGTACAACTGGAACAGGCACAGCAGCAGTTGGACGACACCTACATCCGGGCTCCGTTCAGCGGATATATTACTTCCCGTGAAGTCGATCTGGGTAAGTATGTCAATGTAGCCACTACCGTCGCCGGCATGGCCGATATATCGGAACTGAAAGTACTTCTGTCGGTTCCCGAATCCAGTGCCTATGCCTTGGACAAAGGGGAATCGGTCTCGATCCAGACACAGGTCTATCCCGGGACAACGTTTACCGGAAAGATAGCCAACATCAGTCCGCAAGGCGATAGCTCGCACTCCTATCCGGTAGAGGTGGCGCTCCCCAATAGTAAGCAATATCCGCTCAAAGCCGGCACCTATGTGGATGTATCCATCGACATGGGCAAAACACAGGAAATGCTCTTCATCCCCCGCGATGCCATCGTCAGCAGTGTGAAAGATCCTTCTGTATATCGTGTTGAGAACGGCACTGCTCATCTGGTAAAGATTACTACCGGGCGCGATCATGCTAATTCCATCGAAGTGCTTCACGGACTTCAACAGGGCGACCAGGTAGTTGTCAACGGACAGATCAACCTCATGGATGGTGCTAGGATATCAGTTATTACCAATTAATTACTTTATAATACGATAATATATGTCCTCCATAGTTGAGACCTCCATAAAGAGACCGTTGCTGATTCTTGTAGTCTTCACGGTACTGGCACTCGGCGGATTGATCACGTACAACATGCTCAACCTGAACCTGCTGCCCAAGTTCGATGTCCCCATGCTCACCATCCAGACGGTGTACCCCGGAGCAGGTGCTTCGGAAGTAGAAACCTCTGTCACCAAGAAGATGGAAGATGCCCTATCCACCCTGGAGAATCTGAAGAAGATCAGCTCCACATCGATGGAAGGTATATCCATCATTGCCATCGAATTGAACGAAGGTTCCGATGCCAACCTGGCCGTACAGGATGCCCAGCGGAAAATTAACGCGATCAAGTCCGACCTTCCTACGGAAATCCTCGACCCATCCATCGATAAATTCTCGATGGACGAGATGCCGATCATGAACATTGCCGCATCGGCATCCTTGTCGTCCACCGAGTTCTACAAACTGGTAGAGAACCGTATCCAACCGCGGTTGGCCAAAATTCCCGGGGTAGGTTCCGTACAGATGACGGGAGGTAACGAGCGCGAAATCAAAGTCAACATCGACGCCAACAAGCTGAAAGCCTATAACCTCTCTGCTTTGCAGGTACTTCAGGCCGTGCAGACTGCCAACATGGAAATCCCTGCCGGGAACGTGGAGAATACCAGCGTGATCTATTCCGTTCGTCTGGCAGCCAAGTTCTCCAACCTGAACGAACTGCGTAACACCGTCATCATGACCACCCCCACCGGCGGTAAAGTCAAGGTCATGGATGTAGCTGAAGTAGAAGACGGTGTAGCCACCCAGAAGCTTATCAATCGTATCGACGGGCGCGATGCCATCGGTATCTCCGTCAAGAAACAATCCGATGCCAATGCCGTAAAAGTAGCCGACATGGTGAAAGCCGAACTCGCTTCTGTTGAAAAGGAATACGCCGGCAATCAGGTGAAGTTCGAGATAGCCACAGACGACTCCGTCTTTACCCGCGCATCGGCCGATGCGGTGGTCATTGACCTTATCCTGGCCATTCTTATTGTGGCTGTGGTGTGTTTCATCTTCCTGCACAACCTCCGTAGCGCCCTGATTGTAATGGTATCCGTACCGCTATCCATCATTCCGGCGTTTATCGTCCTGTATCTCATGGACTTTTCGCTCAATATGATGTCGCTCATGGCATTGTCGCTCGTTGTCGGTATTTTGGTGGACGATTCCATCGTGGTGATCGAAAACATGTTCCGCCATCTTGAGGAAGGGCGTAACAAACGTCAGGCAGCACTCGAAGGCGCCAAGCAGATTATGTTCACATGTCTGGCTATTACCATTGTGATTGTGGTGGTGTTCCTGCCGCTGGCCATTACAGGCGGACTTATCGGCGGGCTGCTGAAAGAATTTGCAGTTCCCATCATTGTGGCTACGTTGTGCAGCTTGCTGGTTTCGTTTACCGTTACCCCATTGCTGATGTCGCGCTTCGGCCAGTTGCCCGACGATACGCGTCCCACGCTGTCGGCCCGTTTCTCGCGTACTGTAGAACGTATCTTCAAGTTGGTGCAGGAAACGTATGTCCAATTGCTGACCGTGAGCCTGAAACACAAAGCTACCGTACTGCTTGTTACTATTGGTCTGCTTGTTGGCTCTGTGGCGTTGGTTCCGGCCGGATTCATCGGCTTCACTTTCATCCCCGATACCGACCAGGGCGAACTGGATGTATCGCTCGATATGAATCCGCAGGTGACGGTGTATCAGAACAACCAACTCACGATGCAGGTGGAGAAGATCATCCGCAGCCATCCGGAAGTGGAGCGTATCTATACCAATGTCGGACTGTCGGAGTCGACTACCAAGAACAACGTTACCACCATTACCGTGAAGATGGTAGACAAGAAGCTACGCAACATCAGTGTGGAAGACATGGCTCAGCGTCTGAAAGTGGAGATTATGGAGATTCCCGGCGTTCGCGCCCGGGTAAGTCCGAAGTCGATCAGCGGCGGAGGTTCGGAGCCCATTCAGTTTATTGTTCAGGGAACCGATTTTGAGAAGGTGCAGGAGACAGCCGCCGTGATTCTGGATGCTGTGCGCCATACGCCGGGTACGAGCGATGCCAAATACTCCATCGACGACCCGCGTCAGGAAGTGCAAGTGCGGCTGAACCGCGAGAAGATGTCCACGCTGGGCCTGTCCGTATCTGATGTAGGCTCAACGCTCCGTGTGGCATTGAACGGTAACGACGACTCGAAGTACAACGAAGGCGATTTCGAATACAAGATACGGGTAGGAGTAGATAACTTCGACCGCACGAAAGCTGAGGATGTATCACGTCTTACGTTCCTGAACAAGCAAGGACAACTGATCCGGTTGGACCAGTTTGCCGATATTACTTACGGCCTGGGGCCGTCGGCACTGGAGCGTACCGACCGTATTCCTTCCATTATTGTGAAGTCAAACGTTGTCGGTCGTCCATCGGGAACGGTGGGAGCGGAGATCTCGGCAGCTTTCCAAGGCAAAGTTCCTGAAGGTGTGAGTGTGATGGAAGGCGCCATGATGGAACAGCAGGGCAATGCGTTCGGTAGTCTGGGGTTCGCTTTCCTGGCAGCTATTGTGATGATTTACCTCATCATGGTAGTGCTGTACGACTCGTTGCTCGATCCGGTAATTGTGATGTTCTCCATCCCGCTGTCGTTCATCGGCGCGTTCCTTGCGCTGGCGCTGACCATGAATACGCTGAATATCTTCAGTATCATCGGATTGATTGTGCTTATCGGGCTGGTAGCCAAGAACGCCATCTTGTTGGTGGACTTCACCAACCACATGCGCGACAAGGGTCTGGATACGTTCGATGCGCTGATCGAAGCAGGTAAAGAACGACTCCGTCCCATTCTGATGACGACGTTCGCCATGATTTTCGGTATGCTTCCCATCGCCATGGCTACGGGCAACGGCGCCGAACTGAAAAATGGTATGGCATGGGTTATCATCGGCGGATTGGCCAGCTCCATGGTACTGACGTTGGTTGTAGTGCCAGTAGTGTACTATATATTCGACCGGATCACTGCCCGTTTCCGGCACTTTCGCCGGAACCGTGCCATCAAGAAGTTGAAAGAAAAGTTTATGACCGAAGAAATATAACACATAAACCTTGGCAATAGATAAGACGGATTGCGTAGCTTGCTTGGGAACCTGAACCGAGTCGTCACCCTATAAGAGCTGCGTAATCTGTTTATCTGTTTCCAAAATTTAACTATCTTTGCCCCAGTTTTGATAGATAAAGAGAGAATAATAATGAAGAACCTTATGACCATCCGGACAGGCAAATGCCTGCTTGCTTTGCGATTCTTTGTACTGTTGCTGACAGTAGGAACTGCGTTTCCGCTCTCGGCACAACACATCTCAGAAACCGATACCATCACCATGCGCGAAGCAGCTACCAAACTGGGCTTGCTGAAGTATCATCACAACGACTCCATCCTGCTGCCCCGTAGAAGCCCGTTGAAAGCCGGTATCGAGACCGTCGGACTGAACGTAGGCGTATGGGCGTTCGACCGTTATGCCCTGAAAGGTGACTTTGCCTATATCAGTTGGAACACCATGAAGAGCAACATCAAGCACGGCTTCGTGTGGGACAATGACCAGTTCTCTACTAACCTTTTCGCACACCCCTACCACGGTGGACTGTACTTCAATACCGCCCGTTGCAACGGCATGAATTTCTGGGAATCCGTACCCTATTCTCTCGGCGGTAGCCTGATGTGGGAATTCCTGATGGAGAACGAACCGCCTGCCATCAACGACTTTATTGCTACCTCTATCGGCGGAGCCTGCCTGGGTGAAGTTACTTACCGCCTGTCCGATCTGATTATTGACGATCGTACCAGAGGTTGGCAACGTTTCGGGCGGGAGTTTCTCACTACCCTCGTTTCACCCATGCGCGGGCTGAACCGTATTATGAGCGGCGATGCATGGCGCCACCGTAACATTCGTGGACGCGCGCTCAGAAGTACTCCGGCTTTGTTTTATGTCACTGCCGGTCACCGTGCCCTGGCCGAAGACTCCGAAATCAAGCGTGAACTGGACAACGGTATGTACGTGGACTTCAATCTGCTCTACGGCAATCTTTTCGATGAGGAGAATGATAAACCGTACGATGCATTCTCGCTTCATGCTACTTTCAATATGTTCTCCAAGCAACCCATCATCAGTAGCGTCAATGCCATCGGCCAATTGTGGGGCACCAATATCCCATTAAAACGGGGTAACCGGAAACTGCACGTCGGTATCTTCCAGCACTTCGACTATTACGACTCCGATGTGGTGCTCAATGGAGAGAAGATCAACTCCTACCGCATCTCCGAAGCTGCCGCTTTCGGTGCTGGTGCCATGTATGCCGCCCGGTTGACAAAACAGATGAGTTTCGCCGGTACTGTTCATCTCAATGGTATCTTGCTGGGAGGTAGTATCACGGATCATTATCAGAATATCGACCGCGACTACAACATGGGAAGCGGTTTCAGTTCCAAAGCGAATCTGGCATTCTTCTACAAAACACGCCTAAACTTCGGGCTGAAAGTGGAAGACTACCGCCTCTTTACCTGGAAAGGCTATGATCCGAATGTGGACCTTACCAAGCTGACGCACGAGGAGCAATTATACCTCAACGCCCAAGGCGACAAAGGCAATGCCAACCTGACCATCCTGACCTTGGATTTCAACTGTCGCTTCAAGAAACAGTTTACCTTCTCGGTGGAAACCTCATACTACATGCGCAACAGTTATTACAAGTATCATCCCAATGTGGAGTATCAGGTGATTGAGAATAAGATTGGGTTGGGGTACGTGTTTTAGTAATGTTACCGGCAGACATACTCCACTTCGTGCGCTTCCCAACGTTGAGGAACTTCCAGTTTGTGCAACATCTTGTCCAACGCAGATTGAGGAATGGGAAATTCCCTGTTACGGTTCTGTTCCTGCCATACCGCGTACGGCTTCTCAATATATACAATCTTCACATGCGCATCGTATGTGGTAAAAAGATCGACCAACTGCTGACGCATCAGCCGGGTGATGTTCGTGGCATTCCATACAAACGATTCACCTTTCCGTAGATAGGCACGAGCTTGCTCTTTAGCTTGTTGCACCACCCAGCCCGTAGCCGATTTATCCGTTGGACTCAGTTTGTGCCTCCGCCGGATATCGTCGAGGCTGATTACCGAAAGATCGGCATACCGCTGTTTCAATACATGGTCTTTTCCCATACCAGGCAGACCGGACAGCAGAATCACTTCACTCTTAAAACGGTCGAACGGCACATAATCAGGGTAAGCATCCTCCGTGTGGAAGTAGTGGAAGCGGGCATGCGGGGAAGCGAACGGTATATTCTCCCTTCCGGGCATGACCGTGGGTGGAGATACCCCCGTCGGCTTCCTGAATGGAAGTCGAACGTTTCTCGATGTCGTGTAGCAAAGCTGCTGCCCACAGAATCTCCTGTGACTGTTCATCCAGCTGATGGTAGGCAGGCGTCTGTGTGAGGTACTCAAGTACCATGCGGGTGTGTTCGGCTACATTGCCTTCGCCGTGATAATCGGGGTTTTGCTCCGTTTGTTGCAGGTCGCCTATCCAGTTTCTCGGTATGCACCAAATGTTCTATCTGTTGTATATCTTCCCAGTAACCGTGATTGATCCGGTCGTCGCTTGTCGTCCCGGGTGAAAACGGATAATGGTATGTTCTTCCATATTTCTGTGACATAATTTCTTGTTTTTATTAGTGCCGTATGTATTCTTCGGCTTTTCTCTCTTCCTATACGAATTTTGAGAAATATCCAGCACACCAGCACGATTTTCGAGTCAATATTCTAATAATTAATCATATAGACCGTGCTGGATCCCCGTTTTATCCAGCACGGATCCAGCACGTTTGGGGGTATCCGTCACGCTTTCTTTCGTCCTTCGCTCTGTTTGGGCAAAGTGAAGTCATTCCCTGAAGACGGCATTTGTTTCATAGGGTGAAACAGCTTGTTCCATAGTCGGGAACAGTCTGTTTCATTAGATGAAACAGTTTGTGCCACGGCATGAAACACTCAGTTTCATAGGATGGAACTATCTGTACCACGGTATGAAACAGTCAGCTCCAAAGGGTGAAACAGAAAGTATCATTACCTGTCCAGATCGGCCTTAACGGTGCGAACCGGATTCCCCCGCTCCAACTCATTGTGATTCTGCCAGTACTGCTGCGTGGCAGCCAACAAACGTTCCTGCTCATAAGCCGCCACCCGGAGTTGCAAACGCTCCAGTGCACGCTTCTTGTTCTGCGGTTGCGAACGTTCTTCCGAAGCTACCACGCTAATCCCCGAAGGAATGTGTGTGGCCCGTACAGCCGACTCCGTCTTGTTGACATGCTGTCCACCGGGACCGGAAGCACGCAACGTCTGGAAACGCACCTCGCGTTCGTCCCAACCGCTCCCGACATTGATGGTTGGTATGCATTGGATACCCACAAACCAGTTCTTCCGTTTGTGAAACTTCCGGTAGGGACTTTGGGCAACCCATAACAATGTCCCTTCCCACGACTCCACAAACTCGTCCAACGATTCGCCTGCCAGAAAGAGGATGGCCGATTGTAATGTACGGTTCATCTCTCCCTCCTCGCGTTCCACCAACTCAGCGTAGATGTTGTGCATGCGGGCTTCTTTCATCATCAATTCCACTACTTTGGCAACTACCCGGCAACATTCGGCCGGGCCTCGCCCTGATGTAATCTGAATATATGCTTTCTCCATAACGCTTTATTCTTTATTCATTCGTACAATACGGGGCATGAATTTTCCATGGATGTCTACCAACTCCTTTTGGGAATCCATTACCCGGTCGATGTTCTTGTAAGCCAAAGGCGCTTCTTCCACCGTTCCGCCGATGAGGTGAACACCTTCCGCACTCAGCATCTTTTTCAGTGCCGATTGGGTGAACGACTCTTTGGCTTTCTGGCGCGACATGGCACGTCCGGCTCCGTGAGAGGCGGAGTTCAGCGCTTCTGCCACGCCGCGGCCTCGCACCAGATAGCCGGGAGTGGTCATGCTTCCGGGGATAATGCCTGCTTCGCCTGTATGAGCCGGTGTCGCTCCTTTCCGGTGGACAATGGCTTCCCGGCTTTTGGGTGTCGGCTCATTGCTGCCAAAGATGGTTTCCCTATCATCAATAATCGTCTCTTTCCAGGCGAAATTATGATGATTGTCCACCGTTGACAGTATCTTTAAGCCCAGTGCCTTCGATAGATTCAGATGAATACGTTCGTGGCAGGCGCGGGCATAATCGCCTGCCAGATTCATACTCATCCAATAGGCCTGTCCCGTTTCCGAATCCATGTCGAGCCAGGCAAAATGTCCCGCTTCACGCGGCAGGCGGCACTGTTCACGGGCGATATCACTGTAACGGCGTGCTATCTCTGCGCCCAATCCACGGGAACCGGAGTGGGAAAGCAATGCCAGGTGCTTCCCTGCCGGCAATCCGAGACAGTTTTTCTCCATCAAATCGATCTCGCCAAACTCCACAAAATGATTTCCGCCACCCGAACTTCCCAGTTGACGGACGGCTTTTCCGTGCAACGTACGCAACAGTTCGTCCTCGCGGAATTCGGCTCTGTCCAGCACTTCATGCTCCTGAGCGAATGGTAGTCCGCCTTCCATGCCGAAGTGCGTTTGCTCCTTCAACGCCTCTTTGATCTGGTATGCATACCGACTCAGAAAAGCAGTCGACGCATCGAAGACCGATAACGCCATCCGGCAACCAATGTCTACCCCCACGGCATAAGGGATGACGGCGTTCTCCACCGCCAACACCCCGCCGATAGGCAATCCGTACCCGGCATGTGCATCGGGCATCAACGCCCCTTGCAGGGTGATGGGCAGGCGCATGGCCAGCGTCATCTGTTGTTTGGCCGACGATTCAATGTACTTTCCGCCATAGGTTTTGAATGCCATCGCCTGTTCCCGCAGTTCGTACACGGTAAAGGCATGGGTGATTTCCTGCGGACAGAAATGTGCCGCCAGTTTTCCCCAGATTTCATTGGTAAGGAAGTTCCGGGGTTCTTCCATGAGTAGTTCCAATACCCGGACCACTTGTTCCTTGGTATCGTGCTTGCAATGTTTTGCAATAATATTCACTGCCAGACTGCGCGATACGTTGTCCGTATAGCCCAGTTTGCTCAGTTCTTTCATTCGTATGTTCATACAATGGGATATGTGTGCCCCCTGCCTGTCTAAGTACACGGCGGATGATTCCGCCTGTGCCACATGGCAGGACAGCAATTGTTAGGCAGCGCGCTGATACGCACGACGAGTCCGACGGCGTGTTAGCCGCTGCAAAATTAAAATATAAAATGATGGGGTAGGATTAACGCGATCCGTCCACTGTGGACCGACCGATAAGAATTATGTTCTGAATGTAAGTGTTTCAGAAGTTAATCCCGGGGCGATATGTTATTGTTGTTCCAGCATAAGTAAACCCTTTCTCTGTTGTTGGGGTTTGTACTCAATATTTCGGTGCAAATGTAGCAATGTTTTTTGAATAAATATCAAAACGTTAAACTTTTTACAGTTAGGACGCTATTTTCCTCTTCTTCTCTCTTCTATTCAGGTTATACCTGCCCAAAGTTCTGTTATGTTGATAAATTAGGCTTGTTTGCTGAATCTGTTTTATGAATGAACGAAATAACCGTATCATTGCACGCTAAATGTAATTTGTAGTATTTACAGCTAAAAACAGGAATATATGAGAATAAGAGTTTTTCTTGCAACCATATGTATGACAGGTATGATCATGTTTGGCCTCGCTTCGTGCAGTTCAGAGGACGATCCATTCATCGATGAACCCGAAACCACCGAGGAAACCGGAAGTACCGGGGAAACAGAAAATGCCGGGAGCGGGGAGGAGAATGATACCAGCGATGAGAACGATGATGATTTTGTAACCAATTCGCAAACTGTTACGTTTGAGAATGCTGTGACAATCGCCTTCGATGGAACCGAGGCGACTGTAGAGAATCCCTTTGATGGTGCCGGTGTTACCGTTACCCAAAGCGGGGCGCACGTTGTTATAACATCGACCATCACCGACAAGGAACTGAACTATGTCCTTTCAGGAGTAACCGGTAACGGTTCGTTGAAAATCTACGGAAGTTATAAGTTTGGCATCGTACTCAACGGTACAAGCATAACCAATCCGAAGGGTGCAGCCATCAATAATCAATGCGGCAAGAAGACAACTGTGACCGTGGTGGCTCAAACCAACAATCGTCTCAAGGATGGAAAGACTTACACCTATACCACCGGTGAGGATATGAAGGCAACTTTCTTTAGCGAAGGACAACTCAACTTCTACGGCACCGGAAACCTACAGGTATACGGGAATAACAAGCACGCCATCTGTGTAGACGATTATTTTCGCATGTACGAAGGAAATATAACCATAGCATCGGCCGCTTCTGATGGTATACATGCCAATGATTACATACGTATCGATGCCGGTACGCTGACCGTGAAATCGACAGGCGAAGGGCTTGACTGCGAAAAAGGGTATATAGAGTTGAACGGAGGAACCATCAATATCGTCACCACCGGGGATAAGTCGCACGGTGTTAAAAGCGAGACGTACACCACGGTCAACACCACGGGCACTGTCGATATTAAAGTATCGGGTAAAGCATCGAAAGCTTTCAAATGTACAGGTGATATGACCCTTACCAAAGGTACGCTGAACCTGGTCACTACCGGTGCCGCTTTCTACGATACTTCCGACTCGGATATCGCATCCGCGGCAGGTATCAACTGCGACGCCAATGTGCTGATAGAGGGCGGCTCACTAACCATTACCAGTTCCGGCAGCGGTGGAAAAGGCATCTCAGCCGACGGTACGTTTGTCATGAAAGACGGTACGGTAAAGGTAACTACAAGTGGCGGCCAGTTTAAATATGGTAGCAACGACACTGCTGCCAAAGCGATAAAAAGCAAAGGAAATCTGACTGTTAACGGCGGCACGGTAACGATAAAAACCTCGGGCGTGGAAGCCGAAGGACTCGAAAGTAAAGCCACGCTTACCATTAACGGCGGAACGATAGAAGTGGAAGCGTATGACGATTGTATCAATGCATCCAAGCACATCGAAATAACCAATGGTTATGTTTATTGTAACAGCTCAACCAATGATGGTATCGATAGCAACGGTACGCTTACGGTATCGGGTGGTGTGATTGTTTCGTGTGGAGCATCTGCCCCGGAAGATGGATTCGACTGCGACCAGAATCAGTTTAAAATTACAGGTGGTATACTTGTTGGGCTTGGTGGGGCTACCAGTAATCCTACTTCCAACGTTTGTACACAGCGTTCATTGGTTTACGGTGCCAGTCTGACTTCGGGTAGTATTCTGTACATTGAGTCGAGCTCGGGTACCGAGGCGTTGACGTTGAAACTGCCTAAAGCAAGCAGTACCATGCTGTTCAGTAGTCCTAAGTTGGCATCGGGTACAACTTACACCATCTATACCGGTGGGAGTGTCTCAGGTGGTAGCGACTTCCACGGATTATATACCGGGGCGACGTATACCAAGGGTCCAAGTAAGACTACGTTTACCACTTCGTCCATGGTGACTACTGCGGGAACCACTTCGGGAGGTGGTCCTGGAGGACGATAAGAAATTAATGGGCTGCCCGACTTTCTGGACAGCCCATTTGTAGAAAAAGAAAACCGATTGCTATACTAAGTAAAGCAATCGGTTTTACTGCATTTTATAATGCACAGCACTACTTTTCTTCTCTTTCTCCAAAGCAATGGCCAAATCCTCTTCCATGTCCGAAGAAGGCGTGCACATGTTTGTGGAAGTCATTCATCATCTCTTTCCGTTCTTTGACGAACGCTTCTTTCTCTTCCGGTGTCTTCTGCATCCATTCTTCGCAACGTTTATCCATTGCTTTTACGGTGAGTTCATGTCTGCCGAAACCTTTGCCATGTTCATGATTGTGCATGGCTTCTCTTCCAAAGAATCCCATTCCAAAGTCTCTTGTTCTCATAACGTTTTCATTTTATATGTTATACATTTTGTTTTCGAGATTGTATTCTCTACTTTTGAAGACTGACAAGAGAGGGAAATATTTTATAGGAAATGATAATTAACTTCTTTTTGTATTCCTTGCGGGTACGGTCACTGTATTCGTTCAATATCCGATGGTAAATCGTTCGCGATGATGTGCCGGGGTTTCCAGCTCGTCAATCATGGCTTTGGAATAATCTTCCACGGAGATTTTGCTTTCGCCTTTGTCGTTAACAATCAGGTCGTCCTTGCCGAGGCGATACTTGCCGGTGCGAGTGCCCGGTTCAATGACTCCGGCGGGGGAGAAGAATACCCAGTCCAGTTCCTCTTCTTTCGGAAGCATATCCAGATACACACTGCCTAGCGCTTTCACAGCACCGATATAAGATTCCGGAATAGCGCCGGAGTCGACTACACGTACACCGGGAGATACGAATAATGTTCCGGCCCCACCGACTACAAGCAGACGTTTTACTCCTGCTTTCTTTACTCCTTCGATAATGGAAGCATATACATGTACCGTATCTTCGGCTATGTTGGGATTTGTCCAGCCGGGACTGTAGGCGCTTACTACCGCATCGGCCCCTTTGGCAATGCCGGCAACCACGTCTGCCGAAGATGCATCGGCTTTCACTACCTCCAGTTGCGGGCTGGCTATGGTAATCTTCTCCGGATTGCGCACAACGGCTTTTACTTGATAACCTCTGTTCAATGCTTCTTTCAGCAGAACGGAACCAATGAATCCACTGGCTCCGATCAATACGATCTGTTTCATTGTTTTACTGTTTGTTGAGTTGGTACTTTCTTTAACAATGGAAAAGAAGGGTGTTCTGTTCAGTGAGGAGGATAAAAAAGGCGAAGGATGGTAAATCTTCGCCTTGTGAAGTTATCTTTGTGGCATTGTAGATCAGTCCAGTACTCCTTCGGGAATCGTTGCACCAGTGGCTGAAGCCGTTATTAAGTTGGAAGAATCAACTTCCTGGAAGATCAGGTACTCCCTCTCTGTACTGCGCGTCAGATAGGTGGAAATGAAACTGAGAGTCCCTTTGTTCGACTGCGATAGATTGAATATATAGGTCTTCGTCTGGCCATCTTCCTGATAGGCGAGTGTGGCGTGAGGCTGTCCATTCAGGGCATAGAAATGGTAATTCCCTTTCAGTCTCAGGATTTGCTGATCGCTTGACTGGGTTTCGTATACATAAAAATCTTCAGACTCATTGTCGACCAGAAACAGTTGACTCCCTTGCGGAATAGCCGGATAACTGCTTTTTAGAATGAAAAAGCTGATATACAGATCGTTAGTCTTTATCTTCAACGTGGCTGTTTCGCCGGTCACTTTGTCGAATATGGTAATCGTTGTTTCTCCTTTCTTTTTTCCACGGACATATATGTTCCCTTTTCCGGTATTACTTGTCAGGTTAATGGATGCATCTAATATTTCAGCATCAGCAACGGTGAGCTCATAATCCCGGCTCCCACCCAGAATTGGGATAGAGGTGCTGACCTTCATCATGGCGTTGTAAGTTGATTTCTCAAAAGTGAGTGACAGGCCTAATTCCTCTTCTTCGTCATCTTTCAGGGAACTTGTACAGGAAACTGTACACAGAGACAACAATAGAGCAATAAAAAATTGGATTGCCTTCATAAGAATTTGTTATTTGTATAAGGTTGAATATTGTTTCTACAAATGTAGATATTTTTTTTATTCATAGAGCGTTCTTGTATATAAAAATCGCCCCTTGCAATAACATGATTACAAGGGGCGATGGCTTATTATATGAATGAATACACATTCGGCTTTTAAGTTACTCTTTCGGCTTTGCCTGTTTCTTTCGGTATACAACTATCGCCACAAGTACCACGATTCCCGCCATAAGCAGAATCATAGCGCCATAGGCGATATTCTCGGTCACATGTACACTCTTCGGGTCAAAGCGCATCTCGATGGTGTGCTTGCCGGCCGGAACATACATGGCGCGAAGGATGTAATCCGCACTTGCTATCTGTGCCGTCTGACCGTCGATGGTGGCTTCCCAGCCGGGATAGTAAATCTCGGAGAATACCACGATACCGTCTTTGGCCGAATTGGTTTCGTATACCAGGTGGTTCGGCTCGTAGCTCTTCAACTGCACGGCAGAAAGCGAATCCTTGTAACTTTCAGTGACGCCTTTCAGCACCTCCTTGTATTTCGCATTCACTACAGCCGTTTCCGTAAGGAGTACTTCGCCGGTAGTATCGATCTCTTCGTTGGCATCGTTTACATACTGCACCTTATTCACAAACCAGGCATTGCCGTAAGCATACGGATTCTCGATGGGTACCGTCTGTCCCTGCTTGCCGGTAGCGAAGATGAAATACTTCGTGTTCAGCATGTTTATTACCCGGAACTTATTGGCATCCAGGCTGTCTACCTGTCCGCCGGTAGCCATTACCGACTTGTACAGGTCGCCCATTTCCGGCGAAATGTGATGATCGATCATATCCTGGTAACGACGCAGCTTCACTGCACTGTAACCGCCCACACTTTTGTGCCAGTACGAAGTGTTGTTCTCCTGAAAAGTGCTGGTGGCAAAGTTCAATACCCGGTAATCCAACGATTGGTCGCGCAGGATGTAATCATCCGTTTGAGTTTTATTGAACGCCGCTGTCTCCTCCGATTTGGGTACGAACATATCATCGTTCAGGTATCGTTTGTTCACATCCCACATGTCTACCAGGCAGAGAGCCGTCACCCCGATTACCATCCAGGCAGCTTTCATTTTACCATAACAATAGAGGGCGAGTAATACACAACCGATCGCAATCACGAAGAAGCTACGCCATGCATCCGACGTTACCATGCTCATGCGCATCTCCTGCAGGTTGGCAAGCACCGGAGCCAGGTGTTCGGCTGGCAAACCGTTCTGTAACGCCATCTTCTCATGTACTGTTACAAAGTCGGAGAAGAACACACCCGGAGCTATCGCCAGAATCAACGCCACACCGGCAGTCAACGCCAGGCTGATGAGGGTGAAATTCCGTTTCTCCTTCAACAACAGCGAAGGCTTTTCGATGATTTCTTTTAATGCGAAGATCGCCAGCAAGGGGATAGTGAACTCAGCAATCACCAGGATGGACGATACGGCGCGGAACTTATTATACATCGGTATGAAGTCGATAAAGAAGTCCGTCATTCCCATGAAGTTCTTACCCCACGCAAGCAGGATGGAGAGCATGGTAGCACCGATTAACGCCCATTTCAACGGACCTTTCACAATGAAACATCCCAGCAAGAAGAGAAAGAGCACGAAAGCTCCCACATATACCGGTCCGCTGGTCATCGGTTGGTCGCCAAAGTATTGGGTGAACTGCGAGTATAGGCCCATGTAGGTTGAGTTAGCCTTCTTCATCGCTTGCTCATTGTGCGACAGAGGTACAGAAGCACCCCCCCTTACATTGGGCACAAGTAAAGTCAGTGTTTCGCCGATGCCGTAGCTCCATTGAGTGATGTAGCTGCGTTCCAGTCCGCTGTCTGTCTGGTCGGCAGCGCTCGTTTCGCTTTTCAGCTCACTCTTGCCGCGCATCGTTTCCTTGCTATACTCGTACGTATGGTACAAGTTGGGCAGATTTACCGACACGCCGATGATGGCAGCTATGATCAATACCCCGCTCGCCTTGAAGAAGTGAGGCAGTTCCTTGTTACGGAGCGCATCTTCGAAATAAGCCCCAGCAAAGAACAGGATCACAAATCCGAAGTAGTACGACATCTGCACGTGGTTCGACATAATCTGCAAGGCCAGGAAGAGGGCCGTGAGTATTCCGCCCAGCAGATACTTCTTGCGATAGGCCAGCACGATACCTGCCAATGTAGGTGGTATGTAGGCCAGCGTAACGAACTTCCAGATGTGTCCGGCCTGTATCAGGATGAAGAAATAGGAAGAGAATCCCCACATGACCCCTCCCAAAGCCGATAACCCCGGCGACAGGCCGAAAGCTCGCAACAGGATGTAGAACCCGATCATCATAATGAAGATAAGGCATACATAACTGGGCAGGTAGAGTTGATAAACTTTTCCTAGAAACCTCACCGGTTCGCTGGAATCATAACTGGGCGAAATCTGGTACATAGGCATACCCCCGAAGAGGGAGTTGGTCCAACGCGTCCGTTCGCCGGTTCGTTCGTGAAACTCTTTGGCTTCCTGTCCGGCACCTGCACCGGCTACGGTGTCGTGCTGGAACAGGATACGGTTTTCAACGTCTGCCGGGAAGAAGTAGACAAACGATATGATGATGAATGCCAGGATGGCGATCAGGTCTGGAAGGATTCTCTTCATATTGTTTTGGTTTTTAGTATCTGTAGTGATCAGCTTTGTACGGTCCGTCAACCGCTACACCGATATAATCGGCTTGTGCGGGAGTCAGCTTGGTGAGCTTCACGCCGATCTTTTCGAGGTGCAGACGGGCTACTTCTTCGTCCAGGTGCTTGGGCAGACGATATACATCCACTTCGTACTTGGTGTTGAAGAGCTCGAGCTGAGCCAATGTCTGGTTGGTAAACGAATTACTCATTACGAACGACGGGTGACCGGTAGCGCAACCGAGGTTCACCAACCGACCGTCGGCCAGCAAGATGATGCTGTGTCCGTCCGGGAAGTAGTAGCGGTCTACCTGCGGTTTGATGTTCACACAACGAATACCTTCGTAACGTTTCAGGGCTTCTACCTGTATTTCGTTGTCGAAGTGGCCGATGTTACACACGATGGCCTGGTCTTTCATCTTCTCGATATGGTCGATACGGATGATGTCGATGTTTCCGGTGGTAGTCACGAAGATGTTACCTTCCGAGCAGGCATCTTCCATAGTCATTACTTCGAAACCTTCCATGGCAGCTTGCAGGGCGCAGATCGGGTCGATCTCGGTTACCAGTACACGGGCTCCGTATGAACGCATGGAGTGTGCGCAACCTTTACCCACATCACCATAACCGCAGACTACAACCACCTTACCGGCAATCATCACATCCGTAGCACGCTTGATACCATCGGCAAGCGATTCGCGGCAGCCGTACAGGTTGTCGAACTTCGATTTCGTTACCGAGTCGTTCACGTTGAAAGCCGGGAAGAGCAGCTTGCCTTCTTCTTTCATTTGGTACAAACGGTGTACGCCGGTAGTCGTTTCTTCCGATACGCCGCGCATCTCGGCAGCTACCCGGTGCCAACGGTTGTTATCTTCGGCCAATACCTGTTTCAGGATGGCATTCAGTTCAATTTCGTCTTCGGCCGATGCAGCTTTGTCGAGTACAGCAGCATTGTTTTCAGCATCGTAACCAACGTGAATCATCATGGTAGCGTCGCCTCCATCGTCCACGATTACGTTCGGTCCTTTACCGCCTTCGAAGTTCAGCGCTTGCAGGGTACACCACCAGTATTCGGCCAGTGTTTCGCCTTTCCATGCATACACAGCTACCCCCGAAGCAGCAATAGCCGCCGCAGCATGATCCTGTGTAGAGTAGATGTTACATGAGCACCAACGCACTTCAGCTCCGAGAGCCACGAGCGTTTCAATCAGTACAGCCGTCTGGATGGTCATGTGCAGCGAGCCCATGATACGGGCGCCTTTGAGCGGTTTTGATTCTCCATACTTTTCGCGAAGAGCCATAAGGCCGGGCATTTCTTGTTCTGCCAAGTCGATTTCCTTGCGACCGAAGTCGGCAAGCGTAATGTCTGCCACTTTGTAGGGCAGGGTAGAG
>JAVBVD010000017.1:0-36372 GCA_031554635.1 Bacteroides sp. | reverse complement strand
AGAAACATCTAGAAAATGTTAGACTGCGACAAATACAGGAGTGGACTAAAGAAAACCTAACGGAAAACCTAGTAACAAAGCGAGTGAATACACTCAAAGTAGCAGTTTGAAATAAACGTCATTTACTGGACACCCTACCTTACAGGGCTGGAGAGTGAGATGCCGAATAAAAGATAGGGCGTTGCCCTATCCTAATGCTCAAAGGCCGTTGGCCTTAACTTGATGACATTGGGCTAACGACGAATGCACGTATAAACGATTTAAATATAACATTTTATTAGTGTTTTTGAGAAAAAAGAGTATTTTTGTGGTATATTTTTAAACAACAATTACTTATGAAAAAATGTATTTTTACTTTGTTGTGCTTAACTTTTGCACTAACTTCTTTCTCTCAGGTATCCTGGAATGTAAAAGCCGGAATGAACATCAGTAGCTGGTCGGAAGACGCGGATGATGGACCTGATCCCAAAGTGGGCTTCCGCATAGGTGGAGGAATGGAATATACTTTCTGTAAAATGTGGGCCATACAACCTTCCTTGTTATTATCTACCAAAGGGGTAACAGGATCGGTCCGTGGTATGGGCGATATCACTTTCAATCAGGTTTATTTGGAGATGCCTGTTCTGGGAGCAGCACGTTTCCGCGTCGGCAATAACAAGCATATCGTTGTAAGTGCCGGACCATACATCGCTTACGGAATTGGTGGAAAAACGAAAGCTTCTTTCTACGATGGGACTGATAAGTACAGCATAGAATTCAATACTTTCGGGAAGTTGGACAAAGTGACCGCCAAAGCTAATGGACAATCGATAGACCTCGATCCAAACGAATTAGGCTTAGAGGCTGGAGAATTGATGAATCGGTTTGATGCCGGTATTGCTACCGGAGTGGCTTTCGAACTAAATAAACTGGTATTGGGTATGGAAGTACAATCAGGCTTGATAGATCTTTATGATAATAGTGATGTAACCAACATTAGTGTATCATTAAACGTAGGGTACAAGTTTTAGAATCCGCATAAACAAACAAAAAGGCATCTTCTTCGTATGAGGGAGATGCCTTTTTGTTTGTGGATTATTTTAATATTGCTTACTGCAAAACCGGTTGTTCTATTTATAATAATAGTACCAGTTGCTTTGATAATTTTTATCGAAGTTTTCTTTGCTATCCAAGTGAACAGAGAAATTCTCTCTCTTGAAGTAGCCGAATACGTTGTAGGGTTCCAGCAAATCGAAATACTTATCGGCCCATTCTTTGTGTGTATCGCTGTTCTCATATTGCTTCACCTGGTCGTCGGTGTACACGAAAAAGGTGGCTTCGGAAAAGCCTCGTGATATATCCCACAGGTCGTTGTTGCGAAGAGATTGTACCAGTTTGTCCAGTTGGGCCTGTGGAATGCTGAGATTGGCATCTATCCGTGCCACGGGCTCGAAAGCGCTGAACACCACCCAGATATCCTGAGCCAAGTTGGGCGTTTGCTTCATCTGTTCTTTCAGATGGCTGAAGATGGAAGAAGCGGTGAACTCCTGGTCCTGCAATGTCTGGAGGAATTTCCGTGCTACGCTGAGTTGCTTTTCTTCGCTGTACGTAATGCCGTTCTGCATGCTAAACAGCAGTTTTTCCCGGAATGTTTCAAAGCAGATTTCAAGGTAGGGCGACTTTCCTACATCCCGTGTATAGCACAGGATATTGATGGTTTTGACGCCGTACGTATGGTCTATCCACTGGGCAAGGGGAAGGAATTCCGGCTTCATCGCGGCATTTCCGAGCATGATTTGCTTGGTTTCCCGGTATTCTTTATCAGAAGGCATGATCATGATTCTTCGGTCTTATTGCTTGTAAAAACTTCCGTTATATCGCTAATGAACGACAATACACGGGTTTCTATTTCTTGCGTCAGGGCATCCGTATAATCGAAGTTGGGGGTTTCCACCAGCAACGTTTTCGTGACATAATCTTGCGGCCATACCGGAAGCGGATGCCTGGACCAGTGGCGGTCTTTGAGCCCTTTCCACCAGGTGGCTTGTACCTGTTTGTTGATTCCCACCAACCAAGCCTCGAAACATACATCGGCATGACTGAATACGATGGCTATTTTCAGATTCTTTCTTTTCAGCGCCTCGGGAGTGAATGTGAAGAAGGTGATATCCATCTGTCCCTGATGAATCGGACCACAGAGATAGTCCGATGGATATTTATTGGCGAAATGGTTTCTCATCCCGGATATATATTCCAACAGTTTCCGGTAGGCCGTCGGCAGCTCTCCCTCTGCCATTAGCTTTCTGTACAGGGACATGTATTCGTTAAACGATTTCATATGTATCTCTTTTTGTATGGACAATGCTATATTTATACAAAAATAGGGACGACGGATGACTTATGCAAATTATTCGCGTATGATTTTCAATCGTCGCAACAGTGTGCGGAAACAACTTCCGGTCTCCTTCGTAACCGGGGATTCCGGGCATGTATCGTCCTCTTCCAGGAACAAAGATGCCGGACGTGTTTCGCTGTAGTATTTACCGCTGGTTATCAATAGCTCGTTGAGGTTGTTACGTATTTTCAGTCGGTCGGTCTGTTCTTTGCCGGAGACTCGTAACGTGGTGAGCGCAGGGAATCCTTTAAGGTCGAGTTGCTGAATCCGGGTGTCGCTGATTTCGAGTTCTTTCAGATAAGGAAATGTTCCGTCGAAAGAGAACTCTGTGATGGGGCAACCGGAGAAGACAAGCCGTTCGAGGGATTGCAGTTTGTAAATGTCTTTGGGAATACTCTCTACGTTGCACTTTCTGAGTTTGAGGGTTCTCAGTGCGGGAAGCAGGGAGAGTCTACTGAACAGGTCGGGCAGGTTTAGGCTGTCTTGCAAAGCGATATACACGTAGTCGAGATAGCCGAGGTGCCCGATTTTGTCAGGGAGTTCGTCCAAGGGAATGGAGATGTTGAGAGCGTTTCTGATATCATCGCCCCGGCCGTCCATGTAAAGGTTGTAAGCGGTTGCCTGGTACTTTTCAAAATAGTGACGGCGGGTGACAGAACCCAGCAGGACATACTCTCCCACCCTCATCCGTTCGTGATAAACGACGGGCTTGATGTAATAGTCCTGTTCTTTGAGGTTAGCAGGTTTGAACTGTTCATCCAGCAAGGTGATTGTTTCGGGCGGGTAGCAGGCGGCGAGCAACTTTTTGGCTTTGTTGCGCACTTTCTTATCGCGGTGGAAATAGGCAAGATTCTGGAGATAGCTGTGAATGATATCGTTCATTCCATTGTTCGATAGACTGTCCAAAGCAGCAAGCACAGCAGCATCGTCTTCGCTGATAAATCGGAGAAAGACTTGTTCGGTATAGTCTGAGTCGTTGTTTAGTTTCAAAACTTTGGCAATGGGTTCGGCGTCTTGAGATATATCAGTCAAGGAATTCACCTGTTGGAGAATCTTCTCCATACGCGAGGACACAGCGGGTTTCTCCTTTGTTAGGACAAATCGTTTCAAGGTGATGTCTTTTAGCTCCTGGAAGTCAATACCGGTTATGTGCCGGATACCTTTGACCACCATCTCCCGATTGCTTTTGTGAGGAAGGACGAAATTCTGCCAGAGATCTTGCTTAACCTGACTGTTTATTTCGACACGATTCACCAGTAGACGGAGGTTTTCGTAGATGTTGACACGACAGCAGTGCGAGGCTTCGTCTATCCAGAACGCACCGTTCATGTTCTCAAAAGAGCTTCTTTCGAGTTCTGCATCTTCGAGGATATCGGGCGAAGAGAAGAAGGCGAGCGTGCCTTGAGGAGTGGTGAAGAAGTCGATGTACTGTTCGTCGAAGTTGAATTTCAGACTCATTTTCAGGCCGACTTCCCGGTCGAATGTTAGTTTGTTGAGTTGATAGGTGACGGAAAAGTCATCTATATTTTCTTCCGTGAAACGTTCTTTGGTGGCGATGATGGCGAATCTCATATTGGGTTTATTTCTATTTATTCTGACAAATATAATCAGGTTCATGAATATGAGCAAATGTTGGTTCAAATATCCGGTAACTAAATGGTGTTTCTTCAAGTTCAGGCTCACAGCCATGAACAATTTCGTTATATCGGTCTTTCTCCAAATAAATAGCGCCAACGGGTTTTATAATAGTTACAATATTCTGTTGCCCACTGAAAACAGACCTCTTATTTATGGTAAATAATCACATAATGTCGCCAATTCTAAACCATGGTTGTTTCGCAAATATAGTTTCACCATTATCTATATTGAGAAATCGTTGAACTATTTGCGTCATTTTTCCATTTTCTATCATAGTCCAAGGACTTTTAGCAAAAAATTCTTCATCACAAAGTCTATTCCCATTTTTATCTAAATACCAATCATCAATATCCTCTTCATGAAGATTTATGGTTTCATGATAACGGTTTTTATCTTCTTCATTCAGTTCTAGAAATCCTTTTAAATAAATTTCTGACTCTTCCTCTAAAATAAAAACAAATAGACTTTCATAATATCTTACAGTTATTTTTTTCATAAACTTATTCTTATTTTCATACTATAAGATGCGCACCGCCACCGGATGGGCATACTCTTGCCATAGTTGTTCGGCCCGATCGGCAGTCATATCACCATCGAACGTGACGATGCGGTATTGCAATCGGTATTGTTTTTGAGGTTCCAGCAACCAGTCGTCGAACTTGGAGGGGGCGAAGTTGAGCATGACGTCTCCCCGGCCTCCGTTTCCGTCGGCATCCCACACACGAAGGGGTTCGGGAAAGCTGTGGTTCCCGGGAGAGGCCAGGAACAGGATGCCCGACGGACCTTGGGCATTGTCACCGGTAACGAAAATCCAGCGGGCTCTTGAGCCGTCCACTTCCGGACGGGGTTTGCCTTCGGAGGTCAGCATCCGGCAATTTTCCCGCTGCCAGTCGGCCGTAGCGCGGAAGCAGAAACCTCCGTACCGGTAGGCCACCATCCGCACGGGGAGGTTGGTGGCTGGAAGCAGGTCGGAAGTCAGCTCCCATACGAATAGTCCATTCCCTGCATTCCAGGCACGCAGACCTTGTTTCTCGTCCATGATGACAATCTCTTTCTTGGGAATGTACTTGTAAATGCCTTGTGTGGTATTTACGATCTGTTCCGGCTGCTCCTGGAAAATGAGATGACGATGGCGGACAAGTATATCAGCAAACAGATCTCCCGAGGCGGTGGAATAGAGCGAATCGAAACGAACGGTCCCGGTCTTGTCGCCGATGTTCCAGAGATCGTATTTCCGGTTGTCGTACAGGACGGAGGTCCAGGGGTTCCAGATTCCATAGTGATGTACGTGGTCGGGTGGATTAACGGCTGTCAGTACCGAACCCATCGGCGACCAGACAGGGTGGATATAGCCGTTGCGCTGGTAAGCCGGGTCTACCGGGGCGGGTAGTTTCTTGACTTCAGTGTTGTAGCGAAAGATGCTTTTCCCGGAGATCAGGAAAGTCAGGTTACCGGCTTTGTCTTCGGATAGTTCCATGACGGGTGTTTCCTGCTTGTTTCCTGAAGGAAGCGGCTCGATCAGGAATAGCCGGGTTTCACCGGAATTCATCCGGTGGTCTATGCGCCAGAACAGGGTTTGTTGGCCGTTTCGGGTATCTATCTGGCTGACACATAGCGAATGGCCGGCTACGTCTGTTACTTGTATCGAGCATCCGGCGGGGAGTTCGTAGGGTGTCAGGTCGATGGAGGCGACAGTGTTCACCCGTTCTATGGCTCCGGCATTCACTTCTACTTTGATCTTTTTCAGTGTTTTGGCTCCGCAGAATGAGCTGGTCAGTAACAGTGCGACTGTCCACAGGGTAAGTTTTATTTGTATCATATGAATGAGGTGTGGTGGCAGAAAATTCTACCACATCTTATCTGCAAACATAATCAGATTACAGGACATGAGCAAATAATGGAACTAAAATGATCAGTAGCTCAGCTTCAGCCCTGCAAAGTAGCTCCGGGGCGATGCCGGTCCATAAATATATGCCGAATCCCGCCTGGGGCCCTGGTCGAAATCCTGCTGATAGGCATTGAACAGGTTCTGCACCCCTGCATTGATTTGCAGGTTCACGGCGTTGAGCACATTGAAATCGTATGTCAGTTTGACGCCCATGTCGAAGAAATCGCGGGTATCTACCAGCACGTCCCCGGCGATGTACCCGGCCAGGTGTTGTACGGGCATCGACCCGGTATATGTTCCCGAGAGGGCTACCGTGAAAGGTTTCCAGGGCGTGTACGTGGCGGTGAAGTACCCATAACGGTCGGGCGAACGAAACATTCTCTGCTCTGCCGGGGCTGTTTCGCTCCACGCCAGGGCTTCGTCGTAGCGGCTGCGTTGCCAGGTAAATCCGGCTTGTACCTGGAGCAGGGAAAGGTAGGCCAGCTTTCCTTCCAGTGTGGCTCCGTACACCTTGGCTCCGGGACCGTTGTAGCGCAGCTTATGGTAAATTCCATCTTCCTCCGTCGCCGGACCCAGGGCGAAGGCATCGAGCAGGCGGGTGTAGAATCCCTCGGCCAGTACGTTCGCCTGCCAGGCACCGAATCGTTGGTACACATCGGCCGAAGCGCTGAAGCTGTGCGACGTTTCCTCTTTCAGGTTATCCGCCAGGTCGATTACCGATACCGTACCGCCCACATTCTCGATGTGCAGGTCCTCGTCAAACGTTTGCGGGGCACGGAAGCCCGATGCATAACTCAACCGGAAGTTGATGTTCTCCGTCGGGTTGTAGCGCAGGTTGGCCCGTGGGCTGAAAATGGCATGATCCACCAGGTTGTGCTTGTCCAGGCGTCCGCCCAGCAGGATGCCCCAATGCTCGTTCTTCCACTCGTTCTGGAAGAAGAAGCTGCCGGTGCGTACCTGTTGTTTCGTGTAGCGGTTGTACCCCCACATGTCGTCTTCCAGCCAGTCGCCCGAGAATTCGGCTCCGGTGGTAAGATCGGCGGGCATAAACAGACACTTGTCAAAGTGGTATACATACTGCGCTCCGCCCACGAAGGTCAGGTCGGTGGTTTTCCCGTATGCGTTCGGGTCCTTGCCGCCTCCGTAGTAACTGTCGCGGTCGGTGTTTTGAGCCGAAGCGTAGAGGCCGAGCCGGTGTTTCGTATCGGGTGAGAAGAGATCGAACTTCAACCCGCCCCCGTCGATGGAGTGTTCCAGCTGTTCGGCAATATCGGCTTCGTGTGGCGGACGGTCGAGGTTGTTGCCTCCCCGCCGGAACTCTTCCAGGTGGTGGTACTCGAAGGTCAGTTTGGAGTACGTGCTCGTTTTGAGGTACGAGCGGAAACCCACCGTCTGGTTCTTCAACCTGGGAATCTCGGAATATCCGTCTCCATCGGCATCATATGCCGAACGGTGGCGGTTCAGCCCGAAGACGTACAATCCCGCCCGGTGGTTATCGGTCACGAGCGAGGCGTTTATCCCCGTCACGTTATCGAAGTCCGAGCTTCCACCGATGGAGGTGAACGTGTGCGACAGTTGTCCGGAGTTGCGCAACGGTTCCTTGGTAATGATGTTGATGGTTCCTGCGATGGCCGACGAGCCGAACAATGCCGATCCGCCTCCCCGCATCACCTCTACCCGCTCGATCATGCTCGCCGGGATCTGTTCCAGTCCGTACACCCCCGAGAGTGCGCTGAGAATGGGACGTGAGTCGATCAGTATTTGGGTGTACGGTCCGTCGAGCCCGTTGATACGTACTTGCTGGAATCCGCAATTCTGGCAGTTTGTCTCTACGCGTACCCCCGGCTGGAAGTTGAGCCCTTGCGAGAGCGTCGACGAGTTGGTTTTCTCGAACAGTTTCAGGTCGAGCACATTCACCAGTGTGGGAGCCATACGACGGGTGGTTTCGCTGCGGTTGGCCGATACCACCACCCCTTCGAGGGCTATGAGGTCTTCCTCTATCTCGAAATCTTCTTCCAGCGTCGATCCTTTTTTTAGTTTTATGGGGCGGCTTTGCTTCTTGTAGCCGATGGCGCTTACTTCGAGTACGAAGTCGCCTTCGGGCAGGTTTTTCAGGAAATAATGTCCCGTGGCATCGGTGACTGTTCCGATGGTGGTGCCCCGGAGTGCTATGGTGATATAAGGCAGGTGTTCGCGGGTTTTGACATCGATTACATGGCCGATGAGGTTGGCATCGGTTTTGTTCAGTATAATCTTAGTGGATTCAATGGGGTTGGTAGCCATTGCTGCGGTTATCATGTAGCAGTAGCTAATGAATATAAATAGAATCTTTTTCATCTTCGTTGATGGTTGGTTATAGGATGCATTTTCCGTCGGTATCGACAGATAGCATCCCTGGGTTTAGTAAAAATAGAGCGATGATCATCAAAAGAAATGATCACTCCGATTATAATTTTTGATGGAAAGTTTTTCGGTTAAGCAACCGAAGCAACAGGGGGAGCACGAAGATGAATAAGCCCTGCACATCGCCGGGTATGGCCGAAACACAGGACGGCAGTTGCCAGTACTATAATATATATAGGTATATAAGAAAACGAAACGGGAGCGATACCTGCATCGGTAGCCAACACGTGCGAAAGATGATGAATGAGCTGCACTTCGTTGGTGGTGTGGCTATGCCCGGCACCTTTCTTGAATGGATGCGAATGCACGATCGTCACCCCGTTCACCACATGCGAGTGGGTGAACAACGTGATTCCCGCCATGTACGATACGAAGAGTACGGGCAGAAAACATTTCATGAAGAGCAGAAGCCATCTTCTGAGGTGTAGAAGCCGTTTATGGAGAGGCAGAATCTTTTTCATGAGGATCGTTTTTTCATCTATAGGTTATCGGCTGCAAAGATACGCCAATAATAAATAACGTTCAATACCTGGAAATGTTTATTCTTCACCGACGAAATTAGTAGAGAATTTTATCTTATGTCAAGAGATTTTAATACTTTTGAGCCCTCTAACAAAAATGTATTTTTAAAAACGTAGCATCATGCTGGAAAGATTGTTTAAACTCGATGCCCACGGAACCACCGTACGCAAGGAGATGATAGCGGGACTTATCACATTTCTCACCATGTCGTACATCCTGTTCGTTAACCCCATTATCCTGGGCGAAGCGGGAATGGAAAAGGCGGCATTATTTACCGGTACCGCGCTGGCTTCCGTCATCGGGACATTGTTGATGGCCTTTCTGGCCAATATTCCCGTGGCACAGGCTCCGGGTATGGGACTCAATAGTTTCTTCGCCACTACCGTGGTGTTGACGATGGGACATTCGTGGCAGTTTGCCCTCACGGCTGTATTCATTCAGGGTATTATCTTTGTCGCCCTCACCTTTTCCAATGTGCGCAAAGTGATTCTGGACAGCATTCCCCAGACCTTGAAGAATGCCATCCCGGTAGGTATCGGGCTGTTCATCACCTTCATCGGTATGAAGCAGGCGGGGATCATAGTGACCAATCCCTTTACTGCTGTTTCCATGGGCGATATGGGCAGCAAAGAGGTATGGGTAGCCCTGTTGGGACTGGTGCTCACGGGAGTGTTGCTTGCCCGCAACGTTCCGGGAGCTATCCTGATCAGCATTCTGGGATCCACCGGATTTGCCCTGTTGCTCGGAGTGGCACATATACCCGAAGGAGCGCTGGTCAGTGCTCCGCCCAGCATTGCACCTATCTTCTGTCAGTTCGACTGGAGCCAGGTTTGGTCGTGGGACATGCTGCTGGTAGTGTTCACCCTGCTGATGCTGAACCTGTTCGATTCGTTGGGTACACTCATCGGTGTGGCCGTTAAAGCCGGATGGATCGACAAGGACGGCAATTTCCCGCAAGCACGCAAGGCGCTGTTTGCCGATGCGTTGGGAACGGCAGCCGGTTCTATCATCGGTGTGAGTACCGTGACGTCGTATGTAGAAAGTGCGTCGGGCGTGGCTGCCGGAGGGCGAACCGGGTTGACAGCCGTCAGCACCTCGTTGTTCTTCATCATTGCCATGTTCTTCTCACCCATCTTCCTGATTGTTCCCGCACAGGCCACGGCTCCGGTGCTGATCATCGTGGGGTTGTTCATGCTTTCGTCGGTGCTACGGATCGATTTCAGCGACTATACCGAGTCGATCCCTGCCTTCCTCACCATCATCATGATGCCGTTTACTTACAGCATTTCTCACGGTATTGAGTTCGGTATCCTGAGTTATATCCTGCTGAAAATGTTCACTTTCCGTTTCAAGGATATCTCGCTGGCGGTGTATGTCATCGGGGCGTTCTTCATCGTGCTGGCCGTTGTGAATGTGATGACGGCGGTTAAATAATAAATAACTCACATTTAATATAATAGATCATATTATTAAACAATGAATCAACGTACTGATTCGCATTAATTATAAAATACTATGTTCAGAAAAATCTTAGTTATCGTGTGCCTGCTGCTTCCCGCACTGGCTGTGTCTTCTCAAAATGTACAGTTGCACTACGTTCCACGCCATGCCTTGGCGCCTAATGATATGGAGCACAATTTTATGCTCACCACGGTGGAATTCTTCAAACCCGATAAATGGGGATCGACTTTCGCCTTTATCGATATGACGTACGACGGTGCGAAAGGCGCCGTAAACACAGCTTATTGGGAGATAGCGCGCGACCTGAAATTCTGGAAAGCGCCCTTTGCCGCTCACGTTGAATACAACGGCGGTGTGGTCGATGGCGTTCCCGGCGCCATTCCCAATGCTTACCTGCTGGGCGCCTCGTACAATGTTATGCTGGGCAAAGCCATCATGGGAACCTACCTGGCCTACAAGTACAACGCTTTCCAGAAGCACAGCGACGATATTCAGTGGACGGTGACGTGGAACCTCGATCTGCTAGACCGCAAGCTGACCCTTTGCGGATACATGGACCTGTATACCGAAAACAAGAACCGGACGGGCGATGCCACTACGGGCTTGTCGGGCAAGAAATGCATCCTCCACACCCAGCCGCAATTCTGGTTCAACGCCACGCAGAACCTTTCCCTGGGAAGCGAGGTGGAGATGACCAGTAATTTCTATAGTTCGGACTTCTATGTATTCCCCACCCTGGCCGCGAAGTGGACTTTCAGATAAGTTATTAGAATTCAGTATCGCAGGACATACACTCATATCCTCTTAGGATAATTCCATATCCTAGGAGGATATTGCATTATCCTAAGAGGTTATGGAATTATCCCAAGAGGATATTTTCACAACTCTTCCCGTAATTGTTTAGAACCAATAACGTGGCAACAATTGAGGGATGTTTCTTGTTCCATTAATTCATAGGCTTGTTTTTCAAGCCATCTATGGAGTCTGATTTTAAACCTTTTTATGCACAGTATTATGCAACCAATCATTCATTCACAACTGCCTGAATTCAGTGTTCAGGCATTCCAGAACGGACAGTTCAAAACAGTTAGCACGCAAGATGTGCTGGGTAAGTGGGGAATCTTTTTCTTCTATCCGGCCGATTTCACGTTCGTCTGCCCCACCGAACTGGTGGACATGGCCGAGAAGTACGACAAGTTTCAGTCATACGGCGTAGAGGTGTATTCGGTCAGTACCGACTCGCACTTCGTACACAAAGCCTGGCACGATGCGTCGGAGAGCATCCGTAAGATAACGTATCCGATGCTGGCCGATCCTACCGGTGTGCTCTCGCGAGCCTTCGGGGTAATGATCGAAGAAGAAGGCATGGCTTATCGTGGCACGTTCGTGGTGAATCCCGAAGGGAAAGTAGTCATTGCCGAGATCAACGACAACGGCATCGGCCGCAATGCCGACGAGCTGATGCGTAAGGTAGAAGCCGCACAATTCATTGCCGCGCATCCCGATGAGGTATGTCCGGCCAAGTGGAAGAAAGGCGGCGATACACTGAAGCCCAGCATCGACCTGGTAGGGAAAATATAATACGTACGCGTATGCTCGACCAAGGTTTGATTATTCAACTGAAAGACATATTCGCCTCACTCGAGGCGAATTATGTCTTCGACATAACCGTTTCATCGGCACACGAGAAACGGAACGAACTGATGGAACTGCTCAACGGTGTGGCTTCGTGCTCCGACAAGATCACCTGTCGCACGCGCGAAGGATCCGGGTTGGAGTTCGTGTTGCTCAAGGACGGACGAGATACCCGCATCAAGTTTCGCGCAGCACCCAACGGGCACGAGTTTACCTCCCTCCTACTGGCCATTCTCAACGCCGACGGCAAGGGAAAGAACATCCCCGACGAAGCCATTTGCCGGCGTGTGAAGGCACTGAAATGTCCCATTCACCTTACCACATACATTTCGCTCACATGTACCAACTGCCCGGATGTGGTGCAGTCGCTCAACCTGATGGCACTGCTCAACGAGAACATCCGTCACGAGATGGTCGATGGAGCTATCTACATCGAGGAGGTGGAAGCGGCGAACGTGCAGGGCGTGCCGGCTGTCTTTGCCGATGGCAAGTTGCTGCATAGCGGCAGGGCGGACTTTGGCGGACTCCTGCAAAAGCTGGAAGAACACTATGGGGCAGAAGCCGCTGTTACCGAGACTACCGTACGCACGTACGATGTGCTGGTGGCGGGAGGCGGACCGGCAGGTGTTGCGGCTGCCATCTATACTGCCCGCAAGGGATTCAAAGTGGGCATCCTCACCGACCGCTTCGGTGGACAGGTGAAGGACACGGTGGGTATCGAAAACCTCATCGGAACCCCCTACACCACCGGTGCACAACTAACGGACGACATGAAACGTCATATTCAGGACTATAACATCGAGCTCTTCGAACACCGCAACCTCGACTCTATCGGCGAGGAAGATAACCTGAAGGTACTACACGCCAATAGCGGCGAAGTGTTCAAGGCTCCGGCAGTGATCATTGCCGCAGGCGCCAGTTGGCGACGGATGAACGTGCCCGGCGAAGCGGAATACATCGGTCGCGGTGTGGCATTCTGCCCCCATTGCGACGGTCCGTTTTATAAGGGAAAGCATGTGGCGGTCATCGGTGGCGGAAACTCGGGTATCGAGGCGGCTATCGACCTGGCAGGCATTTGTAGCCGTGTCACTGTGCTGGAGTTCATGAACGAACTGAAAGCCGACCAGGTATTGCAGGAAAAAGTGAAGACGCTGCGCAACGTGGAGATCTTCTGTTCGTCGCAAACCACCCAGGTGGTTGGCAACAGCGAGAAGGTAACGGGTCTGCGCATACTGGACCGCCGCACCCAGGAAGACCGGCTCATCGCACTCGACGGGGTGTTCGTGCAGATTGGTCTGGCGCCCAACAGTGCCGTGTTCAAAGACTTTGTGACCGTGAATCGTTTCGGGGAGATCGAAGTCGATACCCATGGACGCACCAGCCGCAAGGGCGTATATGCTGCCGGCGATGTGACCAATATTCCTTTCAAGCAAATTGTTATTTCGATGGGCGAAGGGGCAAAAGCAGCTCTTACGGCTTTCGAGGATCGTATCAGGGGGGTGTATTAGCATACACCCTCACACGGTTCCATACATCATCTATTCTCAATAAGGTTGTTGCTACTTCGAAAGTAAGCAACAGCAACATACTTTGCGTAATAACAAAAAAATACTATCTTTGCCTCATTAATTTATCAATACAGATACCAGGAAGCTCCTTGCGAAAAGAGCAGGTATGAATAAGCGAAATTAAAATCATGTACAACCTCTTTAATTAAAAAATTATTATGAGAAAAAAGTTTTTGTTATTATCATTGCTCTTTTTGCCGGCTACATTCATGTCGGCTCAGAAAAGTGAACTGACTAAATTCCCTAAAGGTGCTACACCTCAGGAAGTTGGCAAACGTTTGGCCTACCATGTTGTCGACGACAGGCACGATCTTTACGCCGGACGGTACATTCACTATGCCGAAGTATGCACCTGGACCGGAGCATTGGACTATGCGCTGAAGGTAAAAGATCAGAAGCTGGTGAAAATGCTGCAAGACAGGTTCGAACCGTTCTTCACCCGTGAGAAAGCACTGCTTCCGCCGATGAACCATGTGGATTACAACATGTTTGGCGGATTGGCCCTGCGTCTGTATCAAATCACCAAGGACAAACGTTACCTGGACATGGGATTGGCCTATGCCGATACTCAGTGGGAACTGCCCAAGAATGCCAAAGCCGAAGAAAAGGCATGGGCCGACAAAGGATACTCCTGGCAAACCCGCCTCTGGATCGATGACATGTATATGATCACTTCCGTACAGGCGCAAGCCTACCTGGCTACCGGCGATGCCAAGTACATCGACCGTGCCGCCAAAGAGATGGTGATGTATCTGGAGGAATTGCAACGTCCCAACGGACTCTTCTACCACGCACCCGATGTTCCTTATTACTGGGGCCGCGGAGCCGGCTGGATGGCTGTAGGTATGGCCGATATCCTTGGCTTCCTGCCCGAGAATCATCCGGATCGCGCACGCATCATGAAGGGTTACCTCACTATGATGGAAAGCCTGCTGAAGTTCCAACGCCCCAACGGCATGTGGAACCAACTGATCGACGAAGCCGATTGCTGGCCGGAAACTTCCGGATCGGCTATGTTTACATATGCCTTTATCGTGGGTGTGAAGCAAGGATGGCTCGATGCCGCTACCTATGCTCCTGCTGCCCGCAAAGCATGGACGTCGTTGGTGTCGTACATTGATGCACGTAATAATGTGACCGAGATCTGTATCGGTACGGGTAAGAAGAACGACAAGCAGTATTATTACGATCGTCCCCGCCTGGCTGGCGATTTCCACGGACAAGCACCTTATCTGTGGTGTACGGTGGCTTTGATGGGAAAATAATTTTCCGGATAGACGGAAATCTCTTATAAATGAATTTACCCCTTTTTGCTATTGCGTTGCAGAAGGGGTAAATTTGTTTTTGTTGCAATATAAAACTTTGCTTTTGCCACAACGATATGAACCCTTTGTATGCAGTCATTATGAACAACTCTCGTAAATATCTCTTGCTCCTTCTTTGTGCCTGTGCTCTCTTCCTGGCTCCTTGCTCACAGGCTCGGGTAGCCACCGCTCCCCAAAAGGCAACCATCATTAATCCCCGTTGCGAATACCTGGAATCGCCTCTCGGGATAGATAGTCCCCATCCCCGCTTCACCTGGGAATTCAAAGGAAAACTCAAGAACTTTGTTCAACAGAAGTATGAAGTTCGCATTGCTCTTGACCCAGACTTGCTGACTTCCGGAAAGATTAACTCTGGGAAGACTAATTCCGGGAAAGTAGATTCAGGAAAGATCAACTCTGAAAAAGCCGATTCTGGAAAGGAACCCATCATCTGGACCTCTGGCTCCATCGAATCGGGCATACCGCAAGCCATTTATACAGGCTCTCAACCTCTGCAACCCCATACCCGTTACTACTGGAACGTATCCGTATGGAGTAGCAAAGGCACTTGTTACACCTCCGAAGTACACACCTTCGAAACAGGTAAAATGACCCCGGCCGACTGGCAAGCCCGCTGGATTACCGATGCAAACGACCGGGAGTTCGAACCCGCTCCCCTGTTCCGGAAAGAATTCACCGCCGGCAAGCCGATCGTTTCCGCACGCGCCTATATCAGCGCCACTGCCTATTATGAAATGTTTATCAACGGCACCCGTGCGGGCAATCATTACCTCGATCCGGGATACACGCATTATGACAAACGTATACTCTACGTCACGCACGACCTCACCTCCTTGCTGGCACAAGGCACTAACGCCGTAGCCGTGGCCCTGGGAAATGGTTTCTACAACTGCCAGAGCCGGGCCGTATGGGACTTTGAGAAAGCCCGCTGGCGCGATCGCCCCCGGTTGCTGTGCGAACTTCGTCTCACATATGCCGACGGAACCGTCGACATAATCTCTACCAATGATTCCTGGAAGACCCACACCGGTCCGTATACCTACAACAACATCTATAGCGGCGACCGCTACGACGCCCGTTTGGAAGAAGAAGGCTGGAACCGGCCCGCCTTCGACGACCGCGCCTGGACGCCAGCACGCCTCACCACCTCTCCCGCCCCTCTGCTTGTAGCCCAGCAGATGCCACCCATCCGTTCCACACGCGAGCTGAAACCCGTTGCCGTCCGTTCGTTCGGTCCCCGCATTCATGTGTTCGACCTGGGCGAGAACATCGCAGGCGTCTGCCGTTTGCGTGTGAAGGGCGAGGCAGGTACCACCTTCACCCTCCGCCACGGCGAGTTGCTGAAAACCGACGGACGCCTCGAACCGGGCAATATCGACGTGTACTATCGTCCCGAGAAGCCCGGTGAGGTATTTCAAACCGATGTATTCACACTAAAGGGATCGGGCCAGGAAGAGACTTTCACTCCGCAATTTACCTACCACGGTTTCCGCTATGTGGAGGTAACATCCGACCGCGACGTGACCCTTACCACCGACAATCTGACAGGGCTGTTCCTGCACACCGATCTCGCTCCTGTGGGACAATTCACTTGCTCCAACCCCCTGCTCAATAAAATATGGAAAGCTACCGATCGCAGTTACCGGGGCAATATTCACAGCATTCCTACCGACTGTCCGCAGCGGGAGAAGAATGGCTGGACGGCCGATGCACACATCGCCATCGACCTAGCCCTGCTTATGTTCGACGGCATTACGCTGTATGAGAAATGGATGAACGATTTTATCGACAACCAGCGCCCCGACGGTTGCATAGCCGGTATCGTCCCTTCTGATGCCTGGGGATATGGCGAATGGCCCGGTCCCGTGTGGGATGCCGCCCTGTTCATCATCCCCAATGCCCTGTACAACTATTATGGCGATAAGCGAAGCATTGAGCGGCTTTACCCTACCATGCTCCGTTACCTGGACTATCTGAAAGCGAAGGAGAAAGATGGAATACTCACCTTCGGTCTGGGCGACTGGGTGTTCTACAAGTCGCAAACCCCTGTCGACTATACTTCCACTGTGTATTATTACCTCGACTACCGCCTGATGGAACGCTTCACTACCCTGCTGGGCAAGGATGCCAGCCATTACCGGCAGAAAGCCGAAGAGTTGAAGCGGTTGATCAATCAGAAGTTCTTCGATCCCGTGACCGGCATCTACGCCAATGGTACGCAGACGGCCCAGGCCATTGCCTTGTACGCCGGTATCGTTCCCTCGGAGCATGAGCAGCCGGTAGCCGATAATCTGCACAAAACAGTAGCAGGAAATAATTATTTTCTGGACTTCGGATTGCTGGGAAGTAAATCCGTACCCGCCATGCTGGCTAAATACGGCTATATAGAAGATGCCTACCGAATGGTGACAAAGACCGAGGCGCCTTCCTGGGGCTATTGGGTGGAGACACAGGGATATACTACCCTTGCCGAAACATGGACGCTCAGTCCTAAGTTTCACGATGCCTCGCTCAACCATGTTTTCATGGGCGATGTCAGTGCCTGGATGATGCAGGTGTTGGCAGGTATCAACCATGACAGTGCTCAGCCGGGATTCAGTCACATCGTTATCCGTCCTTATTTTCCGGAGGATCTGCAATGGGTTAAAGGCGAATACCGTTCTGTGCGTGGGTTGATACGCTCGGAATGGAAAAAAGAAGGTAACCGGGTGACGCTCGTGGTGGAGATTCCTGTCGGTGCCACGGCTACTGTTTATGCGAATGGAGCGCATACCGTGGGATCGGGTGTGCATCGGTTTAAGTTTTGATTTAGCATATAAGCAGAAAGGCTGTCCTACCGTTTCATCGGTAGGACAGCCTTTCTTGCGATACAGGTAAGAAGAACGTTCCCGCTTAGCTGGCTTTATTCTCAGAGCAGCTCTTGAATAGCTTTGATTATTTCTTTATCCGTATTATCCTCAGAGTATCCTTGAAATACTTTCCTGATTACACGTCGTTCGTCCAGTATCATATAGAAAGGAGCAGCATTACCGGTTTTATATTGCGTAATGACCTCATTGGTGGCATTCAGCATCTGGTAATTCAGTTTGTTTTTATCTGAGTAGAATTTGATGGTTCGTGGGCTACCGCTCCAACTTTCGATGGCTATCAGATCGAAATCCTCAGCTGGGAAGCGTTCTTTGAGCGTTTTCAGGAAAGGTATTGAGGCTGCACACGGACCACAGCCTATGCCGGTAAAGTTTAGCAGTATCACTTTGCTTTTTAAGTTGATTAGTGAAACCGGTTTTCCGTTCGTATCGTTCAATGTCCATGCTGGAGCTTGCTCGCCTTCCATGGGTTGTTTGGGGCGGGCGGTAGTTTTACTGGCTCCCGAGCGCTTCCTTGTTTCATAACCCTCAGGGAAATAAGTATATAAATCGAAATCTTTCAACGACAAATTGTTGAACGTTACATCCGTACAGGTTCTTACGCTCACATCGTGCGACATTTCACGTCGACATTTGTAAGGCAAATCATTGGACTTGCTTATCCATAATTCATAAATGGAAGTGGTATCCGAGTTGAATGGGTTCTCGGGTATGTAATGCGCTTTACCGAAGAATTCCACTTGCCTGGATTCGTTGATGGTAAGCCGGAAGAAATAGTGGTCGCCCTCCTCTTTGAGCAACATTTCCGTATTGTCGGTGGTGGTAAGTGCATACTTAAGAATGTTCTTGGTATGATTGAAGAAGATAGGAGACATCAACCGGAAAGGAAGATTCCGGGCCGTAAAGTCATCGAGCACAACTTCACATTTTTCCTTATTCGTATTCGCTTTTATCTGTCCGTTATAACCACGTGTAAACTCTGTTCCATTGGCTCCATCGAAATACACACAACAGGCGCCAATGGTGGTATCTGCCGGGTTATCGTACTCTTGTACATACTGGGTATTAACAAAAGAAGCAACCGTATCGCTAGGCTGCCAGCTCTCGGTAATTTCTTTATAGGTAGCCGACTTAATTTTTTCCAGATTGCTTAATACTCTTTTCAGGTATTCCCTGTCGCTATCTTCTTTACTGCCGGCTAAGACTGTTGCCGGTACCAGGAACAAAAGGATTATAAATTTTATTTTCATAAGAGTGTATGTATTGATTGTTTGCTTCAAATATATTACGATTATTTCGTAATTCAATAATAGTCAATAGAAAAAATATTGTTGTTTTGTTTTATTAACTATAAATAAAACGAGGATGAAGTTAATCATGCTTGTGAGGATTTATTTATATCAGATGTAAGGATGGCAAGTATAATAAGCCGAAAGGCTGTCCTACCTTTCATCGGTCTGACAGCCTTTCTTATCTTCGCTCTGCTAGTTCATTGCATTAAGTCCCAAAGCACCCAGCACCGCCGTAGCGGCTGCAATCACTACCTTCAAGATGGTAGTCCAGGAAAACTTCTTCATCGTATCAACACCTCCTTTCGGGTCAATTAAGAATTAAGAAACAGCGTTCGGCTTAAACTAATTAAGCTCCCGGATCAACCGTTTCCTCGCCATCGGGTGTCGGTGGTTTGGTGTCCTGTTCCTTGGCCTTTTCCAGATCCACAAAGTCGATCTTCTCGCCCGGTGTACGGGTGGTGGCGCCCATCAACGGTTTCACGTTGCTGGCTGCCCGGAAGTTGATGCGCACCTCCTGGATGTTGGCCGTGGTGCACTCTTCTGCGGTGGGCGACCCGGTGGTGCGTGCCGAGAGGCTGAACACCCCGAAGTCGCGGATGTGTACCGCATGGCCGTTGTAGAGCATCATACGCATCACGTCGACAAAGCCTATGATCACGTTTTCGATTTCGCCATGCGAGAGGGCACTGTTTTTCTGCATCAGGTGAATCACTTTGTAGATGTCTACCTTCTGACCCATGGTAACCAGCATCGGGTGATATGCACCCGGATCGGAGGCTTTGGTGGGATTTTTTCGCAACACTTTCTTGTAAAATACTGCCATGATAATTAAGAATTAAAGATGAATAATTAAATAATTGGGCAATCGGAGGTGTAGACGAGCTCTGTTCTTCCTTCTTTTTGCTGAAACAAAGATACGGCAAGCCGGCCGGGCCGATGAAGGGTTCGGATGGGTTAGCGTGGGTTCTGATGAGTTAGCGTGGGTTAGAATGAGTTACAATCGGAAACAGTCTGATAATCAGTGATGCGGACAGAAGAAACAGCATCCATTCTTTCTGCGTTCCAGTAATTTTTCTTATCTTTAAGCAAGATAAAAACCAATAAAGCAATGTAATATGCACACGAACGTAAACGAAGACCGCCCCTTCCCCATCCGCTTTTACGGCAAAGCCGAACTGGCTATGCTCTATTGTCCCAACGACTGTGTTACCAATGCCACGAACAACTTCTCCCGTTGGATGCGGCTCAACCGGCCCCTGATGTGCGAGCTTCAGGCGGTGGGGTATAACAAGTTCCGGCGATGCTATACCCCGCTGGAGGTGCAACTCATCGTGAGGTATATGGGTGAACCCGGAATATAGTCATAAATGGCATATTCTGTTAAAACCTTGCAGGAGTAGAAAATTATTACGTATTTTGCGCTGTGTTATTCTAGTAAAAAAACGCATTAGATTTTACAACGGAATCTTATAATTCAACATTCACTCTGTGAGAAAAGGTTTGTACACTCTGCTTCTGCTGTTCATCTACGGATGCACGGACTCTATTCACGAATTCCCTGAAGAGAGTTCCGGAGTGTATGCCGATATTACGATAGTCGATATCGAACGTTGTGTGCAGAGCGACCTCCATCACACTGAAGTGGTACAACAAACCCGTGCGACGAATTACGACCTGCGCTTCATTATCGACGTTTATACCACCGACGGCAGTTGGGTTACCAGCCAGGTAATCACCACCACCGATCTGATTCCTACCACCCATTGCGTTCAGGCTCGCTTTCGCCTACCCGCCAACCGTTATCGTTTCGTGCTTTGGTCGGACTATGTGCTTCCGGGATCGAAGGAAGATACCTATTTCCACACCACCTATCCGGAAGAAATAACCTTTGCCGGAGCCTATATGGGGAATACCCATCTAAAAGATGCCTATACCATCACCGAGGAGATAGACCTGCGCGGACAGGGCAACAAACACATTGAGAAGAGTTTCAGTCTGCGCAGACCTTTCGCCCGGATCCAGGTAATTGCTACCGACCGGGAGAAATTCCAGCAGACCCATCTCAATGAAGTTCAGACCACTATTGCCTATCCGGGCTTTGTTTATAACGGCTTCAATCCTTTCCTGGCTACCACTACCGGTACCACTTCGGGGTGGCATTTCACGGGAACCAGCACTCCCCTCTCGTCCAACGAACTACTCTTGGGGTGGGATTATATTTGGGCCGGCAACCAAGAGTCGAAAACCAAAATCAATCTACAGATACGCGACGAGAATGGAAAGGTTCTGAACACTCTTACCAACATCGAAATTCCTTATGTGCGCGAAAAACTCACCATTATCAAAGGCGAATTCCTCACAGGCCGATTCTCCGAGGAGAGCGGTGGAGGCATCGGTGTTATCACTGAATACGAAGGCGAAATTGAGGTCAAATTCTAACTCGCTTGATTTCAAATAGTTAAAATACATCTGCAAAAACATCGCATATGTGGTATAAGCCGACAGAATTCACTCGTTTTATATGGAAATAGTACAATTGTGATGAAAAATCGTACATTATAATGGGTTGACACAAGAAATATCCGCTATATTTGCATCGGAAAAACACAGTAAAAAAATAGAATATTTACATACACCAAGTTTATATATTTAATACGAGTATTTTTATGAAAAAAAATGGACTTCTGTTAGCGATTTTTGCGTTTGTACTGCTTCTCACTTCCTGCTCTCAGGAAGACTCTCTCGATCTTACCTCTAATCCGGGTACAATATCATTTAGTATTGGCACACCTGTCGATAAGATTTCGCGTGCTGGAACTCCACCCACGGTTGCCGGATATAAAACCCGTTATATTGTGGAGTTGTGGAAACCTGCTAGCGACAGCCCTACAACGTATGATAAACGTATGGAGCAATTCAGTTCTAGTTTCACGCTGACGATAGATAAGACAATCACTAATATTGCGGACTACAGAATCGCTGTGTGGGTAGATTATGTGAAAAGCGCTGAAAATGATCCAAAAAAGGATTGCTACTATCTTACCAATAACAACAATAAAGGACTTACAGATGTTTATATGCTCGGAAGTGATGGTACTTCTTATGTAAATACTGCAACCCGCGACTATACTAATGTAGATTTTGGGTCTCGTGATGCTTTCGCTACGATGGTTAGTTTTGGAACAATGCAATCAAGCGGAAACAAGATCACAGCAAGACGGCCCTTGGCCCGTATTGAACTTTATGCATCGGATGCTGAGGTTTGGAAAGAAGAGTTAAAGATCGAACAACCTAATATAACTTTTAGTATTAATTCGAATGCAAATTCAAAATATAATGTATTTGATTCGAGCGTAGATAATACTACTTTCAATATCATTTATAGCAATATTATAAGCTATGATGACTACATCAATGCAGCCAATAACTATTTCGATAAAACAAACCCTGCTCCCGTTGTTACCGCTTTCTATTTCGTACCATCCGGAGGGAATACAGACAGAAGAATGGTAGTAAAAGCCACTTACTCTTCTCCTACTAAGACTCCTACTAATTACATTTTCGATGATAAGACTTCGTGGTTGGATTTCAAGCCCAATTACATTACCAAGGTCACCGGAGCTCTGTTATTCAATGTCAATAATTTCAGCATTGAAGTCGACGAAGATTATACCGGGACCGGGCTCACAGGCTCTTTCTAATCATTCAAACTCCACTCTGCCATAACTTTAATCACTCAAATATGGCTAACAAAGTCTATTGGATATACATTTTCATCATAGGATGTTTCCTGAGTGCTTGCACCCAGGAAACATCCATTATACCTTCGGATACCAACACTGTCATTTTCGATATCTCTACGGGAACCACCATCTCCCGGGCAGGAGGAGCACCTGATCAACGCCCTGCCGGTTACGATACACGCTACATCATCGAAGTATGGAATTCCGATAACTCGGCTCTGCTGATGGACCGTATCACCCAGATGAACAAAACTACTTTCACCATTGTCATCGGTAAAGAAGTGGCCTACAACATCGCCGTATGGGTAGACTACGTAGAACAAGGAACCACAGACGACAATTTCTACTCCACCGAAAGCCTGAAAGGAGTCCACATGAACCTCCCCTCGCACGAATATGGGCAGAACCCGAGTGGCAGTCCCAGGTATTGGTACGATACAAGCGATATAGGCATTCTGGACGCATTTACCGGATGCTTTCCATTTGCAGCCGGTAGTACCCCCAGTGGCGCTCTGATAGTGAAACGTCCTTTTGCCCGGGTAGACATCGTAGGAAGTGATGCCGGACAATGGAAAAATTTATCCAAGGCAAAGAATGGAAGTTCGGGATATTACAATCTCGATTTTTCGAACGAAGGCTGGGATTTCTATCAAGAGTTCGATGTTTTGACACAAAAGGCGCAGAAACGGTCGGTGAGCGAAGGTCCCGACAACCTTTGGCTCAAGCATCTGAACACCCTCGAGCCTGGCAACGAAACAAAACCCGGCTATAGCTCTTTTGCCGATGTTCATTCCGAATGTGTCATTTCCGGACTCTACTTCGCCAATAACAGCACGACGACCATTAGTTTCTACCTTTCTGGTAAGATTATGGCACCTACTGTGAGCAAAGTAGAGCACTTCGACATCTATGTACCCATCCAACGGAATTGCGTCACCACTGTTACCGGCTCTATCTTCTTTGGCGAAACAACATTCTCCATTGATGTGGAAGATGCGTACGGCGGGATCTATACCCAAAGCTGGTAGCGGCCCCAAGTCGGGACAAAGAAACTAAAAGGTTTTACGCTCTCTTTTCAGCCAAACACTTCCTCAAAGCATTCCGAATCTCGCTCGAGATAACAGGTTTCGACAAGAAGCCCGTGCAACCGGCATCGAAAGCAGCCTTGCGGTCGCTGTCCATGGCATACGCCGTAAGGGCGATAACCGGTACCGTGGGACTCATCTGGCGGATGAGTTGAGTAGCCCGTAACCCGTCCATCACCGGCATACTGATGTCCATCAATACCAAATCCGGATGGTGTTGGCGATACATGTCCACCGCTTCAGATCCGTCGATGGCATGTACCAGCCGGTATTCGTTTTTAAGGATGGACGATATCAACAGAAAGTTAAAATCGGCATCCTCGGCAACAAGAATCAAGGGTTTTACTGTGTCGTTTTCCGGCTGTTGGGGAGCCTCCGGATTCCCATTGATAGAATGAATGGTGGTCGGCACCCTGAACCAGAAGCGCGAGCCTTGTCCCGGTTCCGAGTCCACTCCTATTTGCCCTCCCATCACGTCGATAATGCTTTTGCAGATGGAAAGCCCCAGGCCTGTACCCTGCGAGAAGTCATTGAATTTCACAAAGCGGTCGAATGCCAGTTTGGCTTGTTCGGTGCTCATGCCGATGCCCGAATCTTGTACCCAGAACTCGATATTGGGGGTACAAACCGTGTAGCCTATCCGGATGAATCCCTGGCGTGTAAACTTCGTGGCATTGCTTACAAACTGTGTGAGCATCTGCTGAATACGGTCCTTGTCGCTATGTATCAACACATTTCCTTCGTGGGGAGCCACGATCATCTGTACATTGGCAGGGACATAGGGCATCTGGATATCCACCACATGTTCTAGCAGTTGGTTTACATTTATTTCGGTAGGAATGATGTTCATAATCCCGGCTTCGATGGACGAGAAATCGAGAATATCGGAAACCAACCGCAGCAACAGGCGATTGTTATTTTCGATGGCCCCTACGATCTCCTTCCGCATCGCTTCCTCCTGAATATCGCCCAGCAGATTCGAAAAGCCGATGATGGCATTCAGGGGGGTCCGTATCTCGTGGCTCATGCTGGATAGGAAGGCCGTTTTTACACGGTCGGACTCTTCCGCTTTCAGCTTGGCTTGCCACAGATTGTGTTCAATCTCTTTCATGGCCGATATGTCGATGTTCAGCCCGAAGATATTGATATGCCCATTAGACGGATCATATTTGGTTACCTGATTCATAAACCGCAACCATTTCCAGTTATTCCCGTCGCGTACCCTGATTTCTTTAGAGAAGCGCGTGGCATTCCCTTTTTTAACCTCATGCATGAATTCGATTAAATCATGCATATCTTCGGGATGCGCTACCTCTTTTATATCTTGAAGCGTGGCGCCCGGCCACAAGTTTATATTCTTATAGCATTGTTCGGTGGCTGTAAATTCTCCTTTCAGCACATCCATTTCGGAGATGCCTACCTGGGCGAATTCCGAGATCGAGTCGAGCGAGTCCTGAAAACGCTTCAGGTCGAGGTATGTTTGTATCTTTTCCGTATTGTCGATAACCACCAACAGGTAGTTTTCTATCTGTCCGTCGCGACCGCGTATGGTGGTACACTGGAATGAGAGATGCCTGGTGCTCGTTCCCGAGCCGTCATCCGTGGGAAAATCGTAGCTGTTGTCGAACGATACATCCTGTCCTTGCCGTACGTTCTCGATCATCTCCGGATGGGAGGCGAACGAAGGCCAGTCGAACATACACGATCCGATGTTGTCCTCTGTTTTCGTTTGGAAAATGGAACATGCCGCCTCGTTGGCGGTAATCAGCCGGGCATCCCTGTCATACAATTCAATTCCGATGGGAAGATTGCTGTACACCATGCGGTGCATTTGCTCGCTGCGTTGCAATTCGTTGCGGGTCCGGTCCAACTCGAAGCATGCGCTGATAGAGTAAGACATCACCACCAGCCACTCGCGTTCAAAGCTGCTCCACAACCTGGGTGTATTGGACGAAATACCGAAATATCCCCAGGCGCCGTTTTCGGATACCATGGGCAGGAAGATGACCGAAGAGGTACCGTTTCCCGTCAGGAAAGCGCGCTCTTTGACTGCTTCGGGAGGCATATTATCGAGTGTGTCGAGAAAGATGGGTTGCCCGGAGGTAATCGTAGAAATCAGCCAGGAAGCGCGGCTGTAATCAATATCATTGACTAAATCCGACGACGGGATAAGACCTTCGGTTCTGGATTCGTGTATGCAACTGAATTTCTTGTTTTTACTATCGAATAACACCATGAATGCCCGGTCGCATTTGTAGCGGTTGCGTACAACATCCAGGATATCAGAGAATACCGAAGAGGAATCTTCGCCATAGATAATTCGAAGTGCCAATTTGGAAGAAACAGCCTGCCAATGGAGCATCGGCGCCACTTCTTCGGTGAGCCGTCCGGGCATCTTCGCTTGTTCGTCCTCGTCCAGACAGCGGGCGAAGCCTTCTGCAATAAAGCTTCCATCTTCTTTTTGTGTGGTTTTGCACACACGCATATACATCCATATTTTGCCGATAGTGGTTTCAATTTGAAATCGATATTCAAAGAAGCCTATTTCCCGGTCGGTTAGAGAAGCTTCCGCCCGGAGCCTTTCCTGGAAAAAATCAGGGAGTTTCCCAAAGAATACGTCAAGCGGAACCTCGCCGGAGTCTATTCTCAGCAAACTATTCAGGTAATTGGAACAAGAAAAAGTCTGTGTGCCAAAATCGGCTCGCCACCATCCGATACGAGCCGATTTTTCCAGGAGACTTATTATTTCAGGCGTGTATTCAATTGTATTCATTTATAATAAAAAATCTTGTTGTTTTCTATAGAGTTTGCTTCTTTCTTCTAAGTGCTGTATTTCCTTAGTTTCGGGCACCGCAAATCTACAAAAAAGTATTTATGATGCAAATAAATTGAGATAATTCGTTATAAATTATACGTAAAGTTTCTCCAGATTACCCCGCCATGGATGTATGTTCACAAATTGGTATTGATGGGAGTAGCTTCGTAATTACTGTTGGTATCGATCTCGAAATTCACCGAGTTATATATCAGCCCACCGGTTATATTGGTGTTGTAATTGCGTTTGTACGGAAGCGAGGTAATGGCGGGTAGAGCCAATTCATCGTTCGTACCCACCTTCCAGTGAAGAGTGAAGGTCCGGGTGCTCAGTAAAACATCGGTTGTATTGGTATCGGCGAAGTACAACCCCGAGAGCACCGTCTGGCTTACTCCATCGGCATAAGTTCCGTACGTAGCCGGTGTGATGGTATTGTCGAACTCCACGTTGATGCCCGTTGCCACGCTTTTCTGTTCCAATACATTGTACGTGTAGTATCCCGGATTGGTGATTCGTATAACGATGTCTTTTCCCTGTGTTTCGGTTCTGTTCTTCCATAGCCCTGCATCGGTGGCTATGACGTTGATACGCGCCAGCGGACGAGTTACCTGAAGACTTGTCGGGTAAGGCTGTCCTGAGGCAAACGAGAATACTCCTGTAAAGGCATCTCTCGCGGCTATATTGCTCATTTGGTACACACGCGTGTCGAAAGCCCCCGGGGTCTGGTCGGTCGTGTTTAGCGTGACGCTTTTCAGGTTCGTCGTCACGTAGTAATAATCGTCCGGTTCGGGGGTAGTATCGTCTACATCGGTCACGTAGTCCACCCATACGGCTACATAATAAGAAACCGCCCTATCCAGCAACAGGGAGAACGAAGGGTCGTTCAGCTGCACATGGCGTTCGATACGTTCCGATTTATCGGCCTTCCACAGCTCTACGATATACCGGGTATCTTTGCCGTCAACCGTCGGAGCGGCGGCACGCGTGCTTGCTTTCGCATCGGGCTGTATATTGAATGTAACGGTTTCGGTTTCCGGGGTTACTGCCGTTACATCTTCGTTTGTACAAGAGAGCAGGCCCGATATCACAGCAAATATGGCTACAAATAGATTCTTTTTCATTTTTAGTTATGTTTACGGTTAATACTGATGGGTGAATAACTATGCCCCGGGTATAAAGGTTTACTGTCCGTGCGTAATATTTGTTAATCCTTACAGATACTACGCTGGTTACGGTAAAGGAAATTCAATGTCTCCTTCGTAATCCGTAATCACTCCGATTCCCGAGCTCTGTTCCTCGGTGAGGAAATTACCGGTGACGGTGGTCAGCTTATCGCGCACGTAGGCTATCTCCTGATTGGTGATGGTGTTGACGATCTTTCCGGCACTATTGTACATCATAATCGTGGCTTTGAGTTTCATCGCGTCGTCTTCCGCCCAGAGATAATCCCAGGCGATGGAAAGCCGGTTGGCCGATAGCACCTTGGCGCTTCCGGTGAATGATTGTCCCTGACCGATGGTACCGGGATATCCCTCGAAGGCGTCGTAGCTGTTGTACGTAATGCCCTGATAGGCCACCTTGACTGTGATATCTTCCGGTTTGCTATCCCCTTTCTTAACGTACTCGTACAGGTCGTCGGACAGGACCTGGTATTTGGCAAAGGGGCGTCGGAGTATGATGTTTTCATCTACCTGTCCGTGGGCGGGTGTGCTCAGGTCGATGTCTTTATAGGCTGTAAAGGCGTCTTTCCAATCCGTGTTTCCCGCGTAACTGCCATTGGGCACGATTTCCATCAGGTCCTGCGTGTTGTAATACCAATCGCTGGTCGATCCCGAGGCCACGTAATCGCTCCAGAAGACCAGGCGATACGCCTTGCCCGGAAGTTGGAAACTGACATTGACCTGGTAGCTGTGTTGGCCGATGTCGCTTGTGGTTACTGTTTTCCGGTCTTGCAGTTCCCCATCCGGCGAGTAAACGGCTATGACGAATCTCCTGTCGGGAAGCGAGGTCCCTTCGGCCTTTGTGTTGTTCAGCAAAGGCTCATAAGGAGTCATACTCGTGTCGAGCACGATATTCACTACGGTGACATGGGTGCCGGGGCCAGTATAGATTATCTCCTCCGGCTTGAGGTAACAACCGGTTACTGATAAAATGAATAAGGTCAGCAGGGCTGAATGTATAGTGGTGCGCATTGTTTATTTCTATAGATTTATCTCTAAACAAAATTCAAGACAAACGGTTCTGTCATTACTACACTCCTTCTCTGGGGAATATAGGAAAGTCCGAACTTTGCCAGGTCCGGACTTTCTTTATTATACACGCCCTCTGTCTGAACGCCACAAAGTGACGCAGTTTATCAGTCTGAGCGCTTATTATCTATGATCAACCGACCACACCAGCAACCGGTTTATATCATTGATGAAACCAATGATCTCGCCACTCACCGGAGTCCCCTTCAGGAACTTGAAGAAGTAATAGAACGGAATCTGTTGCAGCAAACCGCGCGAAGCATAGTAGCTGTACACTTCTTTCAGTCCGGAAAGGATGTAGGCATTCCCGTCGCTCTCGAACATCACGATAGAGTCGGATATGTTGACGACCGATTGTTCGGCTACCAGGCATATCTTTCCTTGAGCTTCCTGCTCTTTCACTATCTCCAGGCACTTCGCGAGTTCCTTCTCGTTGGACAGCAGGAACGACATGTACGAAGTCTGTGCTCCGTGACGTATCAGGGCATAGGGCGAATGGAAATTCCGTTCTGTACCGCCGAGAGTAGCTACCACATGGGCTTTACGATCGGCATCCCCGGCCAGCAAGGCATTGTTCAGGGTTTCGACGTAGCTGTGCTCGTCCGGTGTTCCGGCTACGATACGGTTCCATTTGAACAACAAGTCGTGCATGTCGTAATCTCCGGTAAAAGCTGTCTTTTCCGTGCCGGTTACTCTCTCGGGGGCTACACAAACTTCTTTTTGGGGATGTTCGAGCATCCATACTCCGGTTAGCCGGTTGTAATTGGCATCTTCCGGTGGCAGGTCATCTTTATGGCCGATAAATCCCCGCAGCTTGTTCAGCTTGTCCGCAGCGGCCACGTATGTCCAGCTGCCGTCTCCCGCCTGCTTGATGGATTTGTCCATGATGGTGTGCCCTTTACAAGGATTTCCATCTTTAATCCGGGTAATAGTATCGGCTCCGGCTGCCCGGAACGATACCTGTAACTGGTGTCTGGCACAACATTCGCGGATGGCTTTCGCATCTTTCGCGCGCATAAAATGCGCTTTCTCGATCTGGTCGTCGGTTGCCGGGTAGAGGGTTGACGTCGTCGGGAACTCCTTTTTCAGAGTTTCCAGTACTTTGCTTCTGATATCTTCGATTCTCATAGCCGTACTTATTTGTTGAACCCTCCCGGTAAATCGACCTTCGGGAAGCCACCGCCCTGGGAGCTACCCTTCGGCAGGAAGCCGGACGGATCCATCTCGATCTGCCGGGCGTGGAAGCCGATGTTGTACACATAAGGCTTGGCACGTCCGTGCAATCCGCAGATGGCATACCCCTTCTCAACGGTGTACTCGAAGTAGTTGCTGTTGCTGCGCGACGGACTGCCCACTCCCAGGTTGCGTCCGTTGCTCGTGGTGAACACGAGATCCTGAATGGTCATCTGGCTGTCAAAGCTACTGCTTGTACCGGCTACCTTGACGATGTATTCGCCTTCGTTCAAGGACAGCGTGTACAGTGAGCCCCCTTCTCCACCGTGAGGGGTGGAGTGCGACTCGTACTCGAAACTGATCTTGTCGATGATGCATCCTCTGCGGATGATAATCTTACGCGGGAACGGCAAACCCTTTTCGCTATTGACCGGCTGATCGTCGAAGGCTGTTCCCCTGCCTTGGTTAATGCCGAACAGGGGCGACTGTTTCACGGCATCTTTCATTGATTGAATGTCCATACTTTTTGTTTTAAAAAATTAATAATACATTTATTCTGTGTGAACTTACACCGGCAAAGGTAACGGGCTGCCGCCGCCGGCCGTTATTTATTGTCCCAACAGGCACGCTGTATGTGCCGGTGAGCCGTTTATCCACACCAGCCGTTTTTTCAGGAAGACAGAATGAGGTTTGGTACATTTTTCTTTCCACCTCCGGGAAAGCCGTTAATTTTGCAAATAGTAACTTTAAACAACTGCAATATGAAACGCAATTTGACTACTATGAATGATGTTGACAACAAACCGCAACGACATGTCGGCGATGGTTTCTTTTTTATGGCGGACGGCTATTACCGGAAAGTGCTGTATCGGGATATACTCTGGATCGAGGCCGATGGAAATTACAGTTACCTGCACCTGTGCGATGGAAAAACCTTGTGTGTCATCCAACCTTTGCTCAGGGTGAAAGAGTTCCTGCCCGTGTGTACCTTTATACGCATCCACCGTTCGCATATCGTCAATATACATGCCATCGACCGCTTTGTGGGCAACATGGTGTATATCGGCAAGAAACGCCTGGATGTAAGCCGCACGTACAGGGAAGAGATTTTCTCGTGCTTCGATGTACTGGAACGGAAAAGGAACCACGATGACGGCGACGACCAGTGAAACACACAAGGAACCACGGCGACGACCGGTGAAACGCACAAAGGCGCCGTTCGTATGCACCACCACTGTTTCCGGGAAATAAAGTGGCACAGCCTCCCCCATACACGTAGCTTTGCATCGTGAACTTACAGCAAATTTTAGTATGAATCATTTAAAAAAAGGAGGTAATTATGGCTATTAGTACAGCCCCTTCGCAAGTAGCGACCAACGCGCTACAAGCCATACCATTCAGCAGCATGATTGGTGGACCGCTCAAAGCTTGTATCGAAGCACAGGCCATGGCGGCAAAGACAACCTGGGATTTTATCCAGGAGGTGGGTTTGAATGAAGACCCGAAAACACACGAGAAATCGGCGGTCAACGTCTCGTTCTCGTTTATGCAGGGAGGACGCATGACGCAGCTCAATGTACCGTTGCTCACCATCGTCCCGATTCCTTACATCGCCATCCACAGCGTGGATATCAACTTCAAGGCCAGCATCTCGGCTTCGTCGTCGAGCGTATCGGAGAACACCGAGAGCACGTCGATGGGTGGAAGCGCCGATATCACGGCGGGACTCAAGGTGGGACCGTTCCACATGGATGCCAAGATGAGTGCCAACTACTCGTCGAAGAAGGACTCCAAGGCTACCGAGGAGTCGAAGTACAGCGTGGAGTACACCATGGACATCGCCGTGAAGGCCGGGCAGGACAGCATGCCGGCAGGTCTGGCCAAGGTGTTGGAGCTTCTGGGCAACTCGCTCGACATCTCCGACCCGAAGGGCATCCTCGAGGTGAACAACAACCAGTTGCTGGCCATACCCGACGCCAACGGCGCACTCCAGGCCCAGCTCATCGCCACGTATAAGAACAAGAACGGTCTGTTCGCCCCCGAAGAGATCAAGGTGTTCGATACCAAGGACATGAGCAAGGCGATAGACGCTGCGACGATCAGCGGCGACAGCCTGATGGTGCAACTGGCCGAAGGCACCTACGAGGTAAAAGCCGGCGAACGCACCACACGTATAGTAGTGGCGAAGAAGTAAACGCATTCATTTCATTTCAATAATTAGAACAAAGTATGGCTCAGTTAAGTGCAGTAATCGGATCCATCCTGCGCGATATCATTTCGGCGCAGCACGAGGCAAACCTCTACTCGTTGACCCTCAGCGACACCTACGGTAAGGATGGAAAAGCGAAAGACTTTCAGTTGCCCAACGTAGTGGTGAGCGACATGGAACTGGAGTTGAAGTACGGCGTGAAGAACGCGTCGGACAGTCAGCAACAGTTTAACATCAAGTATGACAAGTTCCGTCGTTTCCTCAAAGAACTCTGTATACAAGCTGCCCGGGCAATCATCAACAGCTCGGCGGCAACGGTCCTTTCCTCGGAAACGGACGACGGGAACGGCGGACGGCGATTCTTCGAACGGTTGAAGAGCGAGGCGAAGTTGCATCAGGATTTCTGTGCTTTCCTGAGCCGTCATGCACGGAATGCATTCCGGTCCAACCTCTACGCCGCAGTAGATAGCAACACCGGTATGGTAAAGAAGGAGGTGATAGTGGCCCAACTCATGGAGGTGGCGCGCAAGAACTTTCTGTACGACCAGGATCTGGACGACCTCTTTGCCGACACCGATGGCGAGAAGCTCCGCGCCCTGGTGGAGAAGAACATCCAGAAAGCGGTGGAAACGGTGGTCGACAAACAGTCCGTCGACGCCAACTTCAAGCGGCTCCGGTCGTTCCCCCAGCTCGACGTGGCCATCACCGCCGACGAGCTCACCAGCATGCCCGAAGAGGCGATACACAGTTTCAAAATCAAGTTCAGCCCCCGAAGCTACTCCATCAGCCAGATGGAAGAAGACGATCTGACGGAAGATTTTGTCATGCGATAAACACATCACCCACAGATGGAAAAACAGAAGAAAATAACAGCCAGTAGCCAGGTAATGGAGCTTCAGCAGCTTATTGCCGGCCCATTGATAGCAACTATTGAAGCCGATTCATTATCTTCGCAGAAGTATCTCGACTACCTGCTGCGCGTCGCTTTCGAGTCGTACGATCCGGCAACGGGGAAAACGGGAAAGCTGCGCATGCTAAGCTTCAACTACCGGAGCAGCGACGTCAATGGAAACCGTGTGCAGACGGTGAGCATCCCGGTGCTCACGCTGGTCCCCCTGCCCTTGTTGCAGGTACAGGAAGCCGATTTCGATTTCGAGATCAAGATATTGGATGCCCTTTCGGAATCGGTCGAAGAGAAGTTCTCGCTGGAAGACGGGAAGAGTATGCCGGCTACGCAGGAAGCCGGAGGATTCAAACTCCGCGCCTCGTTGGCACCCCGGCAAGGAGAAGGAAGCAGCTCGACAAACGTACAGCAAAGCCTTTCGGCCAACATGAAGGTGAAAGTAAAAATGCGCCAGGCCGACATGCCCGCGGGCTTATCGAACCTGTTGCACCTCACGGCCTCGAACACCCAGGTAGAAGAGGTAGAAGAAGTAACAACGGAAGGAGGCGATGATGAGCAGTAACAACACCCCTACCCCTGCGGCCGACCGGAAGGCAGGGCTCAACTGCCCGCAATGCGGTGCCTTCATCGAGACCTCCATCTTCGAGCTGCTCACCTCGAGCGCGCTGGCCTGCCCGTCGTGCCGGTTACGGTTGTCCATCGACCGTACCAAGTCACGACCCGCCTTCGATGCCCTGCGCAAGGTACAGAACGCCCAGCGCAACCTGGAACAGAAAAGTAAGTTTAACAGATAAAAACCAATCGAGTGATGAAAACAATTAAAATGAACGACAAAGACAAGGATGTGCGTTTCCTTTGCAGCCGCCTGTCCTTACACGGCTACCCCGTGACGGCCGGCGACCTCTTTACACCGGAGCTGAAAGAAATGGTGATGCACTTCCAGAAACTTCACAAACTGACGCCCGATGGCATCGTGGGCTTCGACACCTGGGAAGCGCTATTGTTTGCCGGGGCGAAAGGTGGGGAAAAGCTGACGGAAGAAAACTTTGTCCTTGCCGCCCTGCTGCTCAATGTAGAGAAAGCCGCCCTGAAAGCAGTGCAGCAAGTAGAAACGGCAGGACGCGGTGGCTTCTTCGCCCCCGGAAAGCCTGCCATCCTCTTCGAAGGGCATATCTTCTGGAGGCAGTTGGGCGCTGCAGGCATCGACCCCGTACGTGTGCAAGCAGGCAACGAGGATATCCTCTACCCGCGGTGGACAAAGGAGCATTACAAAGGCGGATTGGCCGAATACGAACGGCTGGAAAAGGCGCGTAGCATTCACCGCCGGGCAGCAGATGCCTCAGCCTCCTGGGGCATGTTCCAGATCATGGGGTTCAACCATGCCGCTTGTGGCGAGGAAAGCGTGGAGAGTTTCGTCCGTAGCATGTGCGAAAGCGAACTCCGCCAGTTACTGCTCACTGCCCGTTTTATTCGCAAGTCGGGGATGCTTCCTTATCTGGAAAAAAAAGACTGGGCCGGTTTTGCCATGCGCTATAACGGTCCGGGTTATGAGCAAAACCAGTACGATAGAAAGCTGCGGGAAGCATACGAGAAACAAACACGACCTTAGCTACTATCAGGTGGAAAGCCGATATCCGGGATTACGGTTCCGGAGCGGCTTTCTTGTCCTATTTTTACACTAGATGTAAAATAGAAGCCAAAAAGGTGTTGTTCTCTAAAAAAATAACAATACATTGCAAATGCATTCTTTGGAATGTCTATTATGCAGCAAAAAATAATATAATTTTACACTATTGGCCGACTAAAATCAAAATTAGTCGGTCTTTATTTTTAACTCGTTATTATTCAATTGTTTATTTATAAACAATTCATTTTTTTTAAACCTACCTCCCTAAAAACTCAGAGATAATTGCGTTCCTGGTCCTTTGTTCCGTTTGGTTTTCTTTTTAGAATAGGTTCTTGAACAGTTCTCAATCAGCCAGTATATTTCCAAATGGCTTATCAAATGAATCCGTATTACTGCAGCCACAGTAGAAAAAGCTTTCTTTGTCTTAGCTTTTACCTTCAAGAGAGTAAGTAATAACTGTGCAATAAGCGTACACCAGATTTGTGACTTTATACCGTTCACAGTTTCCGAATAGAAGTAATGCAGTTGGAAATTTTGTTTCAATTTTTTGAATACCAGCTCAATATCCCAACGTTTTTTATAGATAAAAGCGACCATTTCAGCACTTATTTCCCAATTATTGGTGATAAATTCATAGACACGCCCCTGTTCGTCCCGATAGGTAACTTTTCGTAAGCACAATCCGCACTTTTTTTTTGAGTTAGAAGCCGAATACTTCAAGTGTATATGCTCTTGCTTCATCACTCCTGCCGAACCTGCTGTTAGTTCTTCTTGGGAAAGAACCTCCTGAACTTCATATACAGCATTGTCCTTCAATCTACAGACAAAATAGATATCATCCTGAGTCCATTGGGCAAACTGGGCATAATGATTATAAGCTTTGTCAAAGACAATCATGCTCCCCTTGGGAAGGGAAAGATACTGCAAGAACTTTTTGTCATGCATCTTGGCTTCACTGATACGAGCAAATTTGGCTGTATCGGAATGGACATCTATCATCATGTGCACCTTCAAACCACCTTTCTTCTTTCCTTCGCCTTTTGGGTTACGACCAACACCTTTCATGATATCCGTAAACAACGTTATCGTTGTCGAATCAAAGGCGAAAAAATGCTCGAAAGGGATGCCTTCAATTCGGCTGACCGACAAAAGAGGGGAAAAATAGTCGATCAAGTCAAAATAGAGGGCTCGAAAGAATGCTTCATCACGATTACGCAAACCATCTCCTATCGTGCTTTTGGCAGGAGAAGACTGTAGCCCCAAATAATTGAGCTTGCCCTGCAAAGCTTGCATACCACAAGCTATCTCAGTAGTAGAATCACAGCGGCTTAATATGCCAAAAAGCAATGTTAAGAACTGCGTCCAAGAATCGTAGGTCTTGTAATACCGGTCAGATTTATGTTCAAGAACCAATCTGTCAAAGAGCTCGCGTGGAACAAAATCCACTAATTGTTTGAATACCGGCTGACCGACTAAATTTTTATGACTATCTTTGCCCATGGGTGAATTTGTTGGTGGTACAACAAAAATACACCTTTGGGCGAAACCGCAAAGCGGGAGTAGCCCTTTTTATTTTTTTACCCGGTCAGTAGTG
>JAVBVD010000058.1:0-3906 GCA_031554635.1 Bacteroides sp. | reverse complement strand
TTCGGTCACGTCAAGACACAACAAAGCCCCTGTTGTTTCCGCATCTGTCAGTCCGATTTGCAGGCCGGCATTATCAAAACCGTCTTGCAATGGCAGAGGCGCGAACCGTTCAAGGGCGCTTACTATTTCTTTGATTTTCATTATCAACAGATAATTTGGGTGCAAATATAAGAAAAAACTCAGAAAGAAGACCAACAGTTATCGTTTTTTAGTAAGTTTGTGGCAAACATCCGTATATATTATCTTAACCCCGCATATTATGAAAATCAATTTAAGCAAAATCGGAGAAGGGATTCTCGATTGCATCCGGAAGTTTCCGGCGGAAGCATCGCTTGGCATTTACTTCCTAGCAATGTACATTATTCAGGCCAATTTGGACTATCAAGACACGTGGCGAAAAGAGATAAATGACTTACTTCCGTTACTTCCTGCTTTCTATGTACTTACCTACAGCCTGAATCTGGTGTGCAAAGGCAAGACAAGGATACTATACTGGTTATCTCCCTATATCTTCCTCCCCTTCCTGTTTGTGGTGAATCTGGAACACTTCACTCTTACCATCGCTCACGCATTTACACTAGTCTTATCGCTCTTCGTACTGCTCGCCTGCAAACGGAGATGGGACAACCGGGAATTTGCCGACAGCAGCGTACAGACATGTGTCGATATGATTATTGCTTTCTTCATCGGTCATGTGCTTGCACTTGCCACCGTTGCTATCTATGCGTCGGTGGTGTACATTTTCGATTTTGAGTGGGGCCATCTGATGGAATACTTGTATGTATCCATCCTGTTCGTATTTATTCCATTAATGTTTTGCCATCTGCAAGATAAGAAGACAGAATATACCGTACCTCGTTTCATTGAAATCATCATCAACTATATTCTTTCGCCTGCAGTAGTGATCTATACAGGTATTCTTTACCTATATATAATAGTCATCGTTGTGCATTGGGAACTTCCTAAAGGCGGCATCGGTTATATGGTGCTGGCCTTTATAGCCGTAGCCATGGCGGGACGCATGGCACAACTCATTGTCGCCAAACCTTTGTTCCAATGGTTTTACGACCGGCTCAACTGGATAGCCCTCCCACCGCTGGCGTTATTCTGGGTAGGATGCATTGAACGCATTAACACCTATAGCCTCACCGAGTCAAGGGTATACCTACTGGTTTCGGGTATACTCACTACCATGTATATTCTGTTCCTCTTCTCCAAACTACTCGGAACATATCAGCTTATGGCGCTTATCAGCATCATCTTCATAGGTGTGTTGACGTTTGTTCCGGGCATCAGCGCCAAGAACATCGGCATCCAGGCGCAAACCCATCGTTTGAAGAAATACATCCGGAAACTCGACATGCTGAACGATTCCACCCAGAAACTGAAAACCGGTATTGTCATCTCCATGGAAGAAGATTCCATTAAAGCGAAAGAATACAAAGAGTTAAAAGAATGCTATTATTATTTGAAAGAAGAACGGGGCAAAGAACAAATGCTGACCGATTACGGCCCGTGCAACATCGTCGTCAATGAACGGCAAACAAACCGCCAGCTCAGTCTTCAATTCAATAGTGCGATTGACATTACCATCTATACAAAATACATAGGCATCGAATATCAAAACAATGAATACGTTGATAAGTTAGATGAGGGAATACTCACCATACGCCGAAAAGAAGATCAACACCTGATGGTTCGATATGATATTGATGAATACATGAATACACATTTCGACCAAATGACACAGTACGATGATTATGCCAACATTCCAGCCGAGCCACTGATATACCGTAATGACTCGTGCCTGGTCTTTCTTGATAATCTTTCGTACGCTTCAAAGAACGGTAAATTCCACTGCACTCATGCGAGACCGAAATACTTATTTATAAAATAGGGAACGTAGGAGTTGTTTCAAAGGCACAGTTAACATGTTATCCCCATATGAAAAACATTTACCACACATAAGAAGCTGAGAACTTGGTATATTTGCCCAGCCGTTTACATTGTAGTAAATCGGAGAAATTAAAAACAGAATAATCAACGCTAGTATTACCATGAAATCATCAACAGCCCGAATTGGGAACATGCAACTTATCTGGACAATGTTTTTATCCATCATTGTCTGTGTCGGATGCTCTGGCTCTGACTCTGGGGAAGTCACTCCCGAGATTATAATTTCGGAAAAGTTATTGAGCGAAGGACTTACTTTCTCGAGCGAACAAAGCACACAGGTTTTTGTCGTAAATTGCGCATTGAAGCCGAATGCAAGCAGTAACGAAACATGGTGTAGCGTTGTTTACTCAACCACCACCGATAACACATATACATACAAGGTAACTGTTGAGCCAAACAAGAAGAACGAAGAACGTAACGCTTCGATCACTATAAAATCAGGTGAGTCAGAAAAGAAGATCCCGGTAACGCAGCAAGCCGCCACATCCTCCGGTGGAAACGAGAGCGATGCCAGAACCTTAGCCAAAAGCCTCGGGTTAGGCTGGAATCTTGGAAACCAATTGGATGCACACAGTAACGGGATAGCGAACGAAACAGTATGGGGAAACCAACCCGCCACACAAACCATGTTCAATAAGTTGGCTGCAAACGGTTTTACCTCTGTGCGAATTCCCATCACCTGGTTGGGTAAAGTAGGAGCTGCACCTTCTTATACGATTGACAAAGACTGGTTAAATCGTGTGGCAGAATGCGTAGATTACGCCGAAAAAGCCAATCTGAAAGCCATCATTAATATACATCACGATGGAGCCGATAGCCAGTATTGGCTGAACATAAAAGGGGCTGCCCAAAACACGGCCACCAACCAATTGATAAAGGACCAACTGAAAGCGATGTGGGAACAGATTGCCGAGAAATTTAAAACGAAAGGAGATTTCCTTATGTTTGAAAGCATGAATGAGATACACGACGGCGGCTGGGGTTGGGGCGATAATTTGAAAGACGGTGGCAAGCAGTATGCAGTGTTGAACGAATGGAACCAAGTATTTGTAAATGCCGTACGTGGCGTGGGTGGGCAGAACAGTAGCCGCTACCTGGGCATTCCCGGATACTGCACCAACGTAGACTTAACCATCAAACAATTGGTACTACCTACTGATCCGGCCAACCGAATGATGGTGGCCATTCACTTCTACGATCCCTATGCATATGCCATTTCCGCTGAGTATTCCGAATGGGGACACACCGGAGCTACAGGGAAGAAGGTCGCAGGTGGAGACGAAGATAATGTACGGGCTGTATTTGCACGTTTGAAATCTGCTTTTATCGACAAGGGTATTCCTGTCTACATAGGTGAGATGGGCAGCGTACACAGAAGCAACAGCAGCGATGAAGCTTTCCGTATATATTATCTGGAATATGTCTGCAAAGCTGCCAAAACATACGGCATGGCTCCTTTCTATTGGGATAATGGCGCAGAGGGTACTGGTAAAGAATGCTTCGGCCTGATAAACCACGCAACCGGAGAGTTTATCAACAATGGACAAGAAATTGTACAAGTGATGAAGAAAGCTATTTTCACCGAAGATAGTTCCTATACACTGGAAACAGTTTACAACGGCGCACCATAATAATACCATGGAAATATTTTTTGCCACTCTGCACTCTTCAACCTTTCGCCACTCCTTTGTTTATTGGTCTTTCGGGGTGAAGAAGGCATTCTTCACCGTGGTTCACCTGGTTAATTTTGTCCCATCCTGATAGTAGATGACTCATACCGGTTATGTAACACATATTGCTTATTAAATCGTAAGCCATCGGCCAACTCCGTCTGCTGAACATCTCCATTGTCGAGACGCTATAGTTTTTTCGAAGTTCTCAATGAAGTGACAGATGTCGATGATTTGGTGGATTTGGAGGATTTCAGAGTAGTCCTGCTTTTCTCAAATT